>CANCJV010000019.1 GCA_947378425.1 Synechococcaceae cyanobacterium | reverse complement strand
TGACGGTGCGCGACGGCAAAGGCGGCAAGGACCGACTGACGCTGTTGCCGCAGAGACTGGTGCCTGGGCTGCAGGAGCATCTGCAGCAGGTGCGTCCGTTGCATCAGAGCGATCTGGCAGCGGGGTGGGGCCGCGTGCTGATGCCGTATGCCCTGGCTCGCAAGTATCCGAATGCGGACCGCGAATGGCCCTGGCAATGGGTGTTTCCCCAACCGAAGCGCTGGCGCGACAGGGAATCAGGCACCCAGGGCCGACACCATCTCGATCCAAGCGTGGTGCAGAAGGCTGTAAAACACGCCGTTGCCGATGCCGGGGTTACCAAGGCAGCCAGCTGTCATACATTCCGCCACTCATTTGCTACGCATCTGCTCGAACGGGGCCAGGACATCCGCACGATCCAGGAACTCCTGGCCACCAGGATGTGAGCACCACCATGATCTACACCCATGTACTCAACCGAGGCCCCCTCGGAGTTCGCAGCCCAGCAGATATTGTGTAGCAAATCGAACAGGTGGTTATCGGACCCGTGAACCACAGCTATCTTGAGCAAGACTGCTCCGAGAGCCTAAGTGGGAACTGGGGTAACAACGTGCTTGCCCAATCAGTTCTTTGTGGTTCCTGGAAAGGAGCGACCCCAAGGGCTTGGTTCGCGGAACCGTCCAATTACAAGTTATGCGGTCCAGACGATGAGAATCAGAATACTCAATTCTGACCTGACTCTCCAGTGAGCCTCGTGAAAGATTCCCAGCAAATGAGCGTTTACGAGAGCCGAGACATTGAACTATACTCGGGCTCCATGGATTTATTGTGTGATGGTGTGGTATATCATGGCAAGAGCAGAGTTGCTATTGAGTTCGGCGAGTCAGCAAGTCTGATTGCTTATTGCGATTTTAGTAATGCATCAGCTGCACATATTGGATTGGCCAGAAAGCTAAGTCTTCTTATTGGAGATCACGGGCAAGTTGATGCTACCCATATCCACACCGAAGAGGCTCCTTCGTCAAATGCTCGTGAGGTCAAGGCCACCTTCAGGCTTAGCAGCAGAGGCATTCGCTTATATCCCAACAAACGGAAGAAGCTATTCTCCCTAGATATTAGCGTATTCAACTTTCATAAATTCTCTGTTTCCGATCTTTGCAGTGAAACAGAAAAATGGAAGATTGCCTTCAAGCAGATAGAGGAGCCAAGTCAAGGCAATAAGTCGTCACGTAGAGCCGGTAGGTATTCTCTTTCTCACTTGGTCACTGCAACAAGGAGAGACGGTAAACTGTTCTCTCTTTCTGAAGCCGAAGAATTTCTCTGCACATTTCGGACTTTACTTGCGTTTGCAAATGGCATGCCAACCTTCGCTGGCCTGTGCATCGGTCGAAGCAGAAATGGCGATGTACTTCTTCGTGAATGGAGCGTACCCGCCTCTATGGCAATGCGAGCAAGATTTAGTTGGCTAGACGAGTCTCTCGGAAGTTCATTAGTTGAATTTATTCCTGCCTTTTATCGGTTGTCAGAATCTGGCTCGCTTGGCAAGGCCTGCTCAGAGGCAGTCTATTGGTACCTCCAGAGCAATGTGGGCGGGGCCAGCCATGGTATTGACGGAGGACTAATTCTATCTCATGCAGCATTGCATCGTTTATCATTGAGTTATCTCGGAGGAAAACGCAAGACGAACGCTGCCGATGACATTCGTGAAGCGGCTACAATGCTGAAGATTCCAGTCTCCATTCCAAAGGAGCTTGCGGCATCTCATACCGCCAAGCGGAAAAAGGCCTGGAAGGACACCCCAGATGCAATAAACAAGATGCGAAATGATCTGATTCACCCTAAACAATATCTGGCGATCTCCAGACGCAAAGTGGTCCCTGAGACTTGGCTGGTTGCGCAATGGTATGTTGAGTTGTTCGTTCTTGCGCTATCAGGCTACACAGGAAGATACAGCCGTAGAACTCGAAGAGGGATGTGGAAAGGTGAAACAGAGTATGTTCCTTGGGCCAGGAGAAGCGCAAGACGATCCACTAGATAACAACACTACCCGGATAACATCCAGATGCAGAAGGCGGGAGCATGAATTGGTTCAAATGCCGAGATCTTCGCCCGCTTCTGATCTGGAGCGTTGGGCGATTATGCCGAGGGTTCAAC
This sequence comes from Synechococcaceae cyanobacterium, assembly GCA_947378425.1. Taxonomy (GTDB): domain Bacteria; phylum Cyanobacteriota; class Cyanobacteriia; order PCC-6307; family Cyanobiaceae; genus Cyanobium. Next base: position 62,856 of record CANCJV010000019.1, on the reverse strand, counting down.
CAACAGCAGACGAAACAGGGGCGATTGGCAGTTCCGCAGGATTTTGATATACTTGTATTTTGCTGACATCGGAATGACCACGAATCCGCTTCGCAATTCTTTTATTGAGAAGCCGAAGGCACTCAAGCCAAATCTTGCTATAGCGCATATTCTGCTTGTTTTTACGGCTTTATTCCAGTCATCAATCCTTCCGTCAGCCGCCGCTCCTCTTGTGTTGTCTCAACAACAACAGCAAAAAGACCCAGAGCCAAGCATGGAGAAGATAATGGAAGGAATGTTGCCAATGATGAGAGCTCTTATGACGTCAATGATGCAGATTCAGTTCGAATTCTTAGCTGAACCGAAGACTGGGGCCCAACTCGCCGCCTTTAGCCGCAACTACTTTGATGAATTAGTCCGATTAGGATTTAGTCGCAAAGAGGCATTTCAGTTACTTCTAAGAATGGGAATGCCCAGCCTTCCAACATTCTCATCCAAGTCAGAGTAATTCAGTTCGATTAACAATAGCCCAGAGATCTCTTATCTGCAAGCCTATTCTCCATTCGCCCGTGAATGGTCGATTTCTTCGTAATCCTAATTATGGCAGATCGCTGTTTTCATATTCGTGCCTCAATCTAAAGAATTACTTGGAATTCTATTCTTGGTCGATGCTGCCCAACATCCAGGTTCAGAAGACGGGCAGCTTAGTTTGCTATTTCAGTCCAGATTCCCATGCCCGCTTCTGATCTGGGGCGTTAGGCCTATGATGCTCAAGTGACATCAGCAACTATCAAGCTCTTCCTGCCGCACGGGGATGCGAAGGCGCTTCGCACAGCGGAGATCTCAAACTGGACTGGCAAGGCCCTCGCCGCTCCCCGTACTGAGCTGGACGGTTTGGTTGCACGTGAAGAGTGCGAGAAGGCAGGCGTATATGTCCTTACCGGTACCAATCCGTCTACGAACGCGCCGCATGCCTACATTGGGGAGGCAGAGGTCATTCGTGACAGGCTTAAGCAGCACAAAGGGAAAGAGTTCTGGGTCTCGGCGATCGTGTTCGTTAGCAAGGATGAGAATCTCACGAAAGCTCATGTGCGCTACTTAGAGAGTCGCCTGTTGGCCGAGGCTATTCAGGTCGGCCGCTTCTCCATTGAGCAGAATCAGGCCGGTGGTTCAAAGCTTCCGGAGTCTGATCGAGAAGACATGGAGGTATTCCTTGGCCGTATTCGTCAACTACAGCCCGTCCTCGGATCAGACCTTCTCACACCGATCACGAAGGCTCCCGCAACGGGCCAGCCGGAGAGCCAACTCATCTGCCGCATCAAGGGTGCGGAGGCTCGGGGACAGCGCACTCCTGACGGTTTCGTTGTGTTCAGTGGATCGACAGCCGTGCTGAAAGACCGTCCGTCTGCACAACAGAGGCACCCATTCGTTGTCACCCTTCGCAAGAAGCTCATTGCAGACGGCGTCCTTATTGAGAAGGACGGCTTCTTGGTCTTCACCAGGGACGCTGAGTTCTCCAGCCCGAGCGCTGCAGCCGCAACTGTGCATGGAGGCGGCGCTAACGGACTTACAGAATGGAAGACCAAAGATGGGATCACACTTAAGGAGCTCGACGAGAAGGCCTAACATCAGCATGCATCGGACGGCGCACAGCGCCGCCGCTGATGCTGAGCGTTGGGTGGTCAGGTGGCGCAGCAGGTAGCCATTGAGGTAGTTGGTCCGCTCCTCGCTGCGTTCGTGGCGGACGGCACTGACCGCAGCCGTTGCCTCCAGCTCGATCAGCTTCTACATGCCGTAGCGGGCCAGCTCAGGGATCAGCTAACCCCCGGCGCTCATGCCATCCAGTAGCGGTGCCAGCTGGGCAGCGGAACTCTGGGTCCTGGGCATGGTTCGTCTGGTTGAGGTCGTTCTCGGAACAAGGACATCGGACAACCCCACCCCGGATACGCCGGGGTGGGTCCGGTGCAGTTACACCTCTGAGGGGACGCCAGCGTGAATATGCACCTCCCTTGAAATGCACCTCAATCAGACTTAGGACTGTATGGACAATCCCTGAACTTCTTGATATCAACAAGTGTCCACGGGGCGCGATTGGTGCCTTCCCAGGGATATTTGCCACCAAAGTCGGTGCGTTGGTTGTACTTGGGTGGGTTGTCGTTGCTCCATTGCGCATCTGTGAAATCTGCCTTGGCCAGTTGGCTGCAATGAAAATACGCGCCTGACAGAATACTGCCTCTTAGGTCGGCATTCCTCAGGTCTGCGCTGATTAGGTACGCCCTCTTCAAGTTAGCTCTGCTAAAGTTGGCATTCAAAAGATTGGTCCCCATCAGCTCTGCGCCATACAGATCGCTGTCATGGAAGTCAGCACCATTGGCCGAACTGAAGACAAGTTTGATCTGTCGCAGCGATTGTCCGGAGGCATCTAGCCCCTCAAGCGGCAAGCCTGAACTTGTGATGTTGCAATACAAAGTCGCCTGAGGCAAGGGTTGCAACCTGCACAGGCCAATGGTGCCTGGGTACGTCGATGCATCGGCAACACTATGCTTTACAAATCCAGTACTGTAGAGAAACAGCAACATTCTCAGTTTTTCCTTGGCTCCAAGCATCGCAAGGTAAATTCTTGCTTTGCTATCCAGTTCATGGATCCCCTTTTGCGTTAGGCCTATTGCCGGATGGGCATCCACACTGATGCTCTGTGCCCCATTCGTATTGATCGTGGTCTCGAGCTTGTCGATTATTTCAACAAAGCGTTTATCTTCTGCTAGGCGCTGCTGCTCTTGGTTATTGCAATATGTTAGAAAAAACGTAGCAAGGCCAAGTGTGAGCGGGATTACGATGATCTGAGCCAGCTTGAGCCAGCCGTCATGAACTTGAAGCCAACGACTGACTCCCGCGCTTTCTGCGTTTGAATCTTTTTTTGCTGAGTCCTTCATGTCAGTTTAGCTGGGTGAGGTTATTTCCTGATAACCAAAGAACGTTATTGCTGTTTACGATGCAGTTTTTCCATTGCAGCCTTGATGCCCTCGGTGTTGATGATAAATGCTGGGAAAGTTGGCGACGGATTGCTCAGAATGAGCTGCGGGAAGGGGTTGACTGTGTCTGTGCCAATGAAAACATCGATATGATTCTGTTTGATGCCGCCTCCCGTGTCGGCTGCAAAGAAATAGCCATCATGGGCTGTCGTGACTCCATTGGGAAGTTTGAAAGATTGTCCCCGAAAGCTCGGGATATAGACAGCACTGCCATAGGGGATGAAGGTTGGATCGACGGCGATGGTTCGAAAAGGTACAAGGCGATAGTTTTTGACTCCATCTCCGTATTCCCCGTTGGCTAGCGCAAAGCGGCTTCGCGATGTGGCATCGATCCACGATGTATTGATTTTCAGAATTCCCCTGCAGTCCGCCTGCAATGGCCCATTCTTGTCGCTGTTATTGTATGTTTTTTTGTCGCCATTGATTGATTTAATCTGCAGAGTCCCTTCGACGGCACCCTTACACCAATCCAGCGCTGAAATCAGGGGGCTGATGGGCTGCCCGTCAGTTCCCAGCAGCGGTATTCCTGCTGGCTGTTCTTTGGCAGGCCAGATGTGATAGTAGGTTGCCCACAGATTCTTGGCACTGAGGGTGTTGAGATCGGGTGCAGGGTAGGAGAAGCCAGAGTTGACTTCCTTGGTTGCCGCAACTGCCGCCATCACCTTGGCCAGCTGCCTGTCCCAACGCTCCAGATCAAAATTCTGTGGGTCATCGTGTCCTCCAGGAACGTCAGTATCAAGTACGGCATGAAATGCCGGGATCAGCCATTTTCCACGGCGAACACTGGCGCCTATGTACACCACTGCCAATCTCTCAAGCTGTGGTTCAGTGAAACCGTTGGTCGGAGCGAGCATGTCATTCTCTGCGGAACCGCTCGGATCGCTTCTTCGAGGCTGAACCAACTCAACACCCAGGAACAGCCCTTTGCATGGGAGACCACACACTTTCGACTCGTAGGCTGTCGATCTCCAGGGCTGAGAAAAATCGATAGGGGTTATCGATCCCCCTGTTCGGCTAATGAAGACATGGGCCAGAGGCTCACCTTTGAGCCAACGGTTGAGACGGTTGCCTTCCCACGAAGATGCGTCAATGTCAGCTGGGAAAGGTGCTCCCAGATAGTTGGGAGTACTGGTGTCGTGGATGATGAAATACCGCACAGGCTCGCCCTGTGCTGCATTGTTGTTGGCTTGTGAAACAGGACTGTCTAGAGAGCCTCCAATCTCTGCTTCGGAAATCCCCTTGAGACTGAGATAACGCCGATACTGATCTCGACTGATGCTCATTGAACTCGTTGCTAGAATCTTGCCCAGGGTGTCTGGCAACGTGGTTCGCACTGGCCCAAGTACAGCTCCTTTCAGAACTGGCCGCAGCAGGCAACGGCTTTGATCGATTGAGCTAATCTTGGATGTGGATTCTATCGCACAGGAATGGCTCTCAGCGGCCAAGGCACCATGGGTCTGAATCGATACGTTCAGAGTGGCTAGGCAGATCATCGCCAATCTCTGCGGTGAAAGGCCGGTTGACTTCGGAGCCTTTGGGGTAATCCTTCCTCCCATAGCGCTAGTCTCTAAATTTTTAGAGTAGCTATTCAGGGCTCCTGCAAAATGGAGCTACATATATCTTGATTTACATCGTGTGATGCCTTGTTTGAGTGATGCCTGAGTGATGTCCGCCTCGGCAACCTTGGGCCTGGCCTCGTTGGGCCTGTCTTTCAACTCATCCAGTTCTCTGCTGTGCCGCCGTGCACTCCTTGGCGCCACTGAGGGGCAGTCTCCCGAAAAATGGGCTAAGTGGCATAGTTAGAGGTCGTGGGCTATAGTAATCTGCAACAAGCCATGGTCGCGAGCAAACAACATACGTAAGATGTCTTTCCACCTTCACCGAACAAATAGCCAACCCAACATCGCCATCCACCTGTGCCGCCGCCAAATGTTGCCTGCCGCGCCCAGAAGCTATTTGCGGCCAGGTGATGGGAAGCGTTGGACTGACCGACAGAACCTAATCGTTAACGCAACATGAAGAAGATGCTCTCGCAGACGAGAGACTCACTATCTTTTGGAAAGCGTATGAGGCCGCAGCATGCCAAAAGACAATTGGGACAAGTTCGATATACTATTCAAGTCCCTAGTTCTTGGCCTGATTCCAATAGTCATTGGAGTGGCAGCAAGCAACGTCGCAGACTCACTGAAGCGGGGGCAGCTGATTCAGTCATTGGTAGCAACACTATCTGAGCGCGATTCCAAGAGAGATATATCCTTGGTTGCCTTAAACGAAGCCATTAAAGTCAGAGAGAAATGCTGGTTATATTTATTTGCATGCAAGCCAGATACTGACAATGATCCCGTAAGTCAGATTGCAGTATTACTTATACGAAGCTCAATAGAAGAAGCCAAAGGGAATAATCAGCAACCAAGGGAGCTGGCTGTTGCCAAGCATATACTCACAAGGTCCAACAGGGCAGATCCTTCATACTACAAGAAGGAGTTTGGATTCCTCGAGCAATCTGCACAAACCAAGGCTAGATCAAGTGTGTCTGGGACAGCTGAGACTCCTGAGCAAGTATCTGAAAGTGCAAGTATTTCGCGAGCCTTAGCAGCTCTAGCCCCTACATCCGCAACTCCCCAATCACTGGAGGGTATTAGGCTAGTATTTATTCAATATGGAAAGCAAGCTGATCTTGCCAAGAAGATCCAGGGATCTTTGAAGGAAATGAACGTTTCGGCCCCAGGGACCGAGCAAGTTCAGGGGATTCGTGGGGCTAGTATTCGCTATTCAGGACCTGCAGATCGTGCGGCAGCCGAGAATTTACAGAAGTTTATCCAGGCAAAGACGAATATCCGAATTAGCGATCTAATTGACCTTTCTAAACCGGGCTATCGTGTCCCTAGGGGGCAACTTGAGATCTGGGTACAATGACCGATTATGCCTCTGGCACGCATTCCAGCATCATTATCTACTCGACCCGGCATAGGGTAGATGGACATCCTCTTGAGCGTAAGCTGGCGGGGGATGATGAGCGTTGGATCCACTCATGAAGGTGTGTGCGGCCCGCTGCTGTTCTTGTAAATGCGTCAATCCTTCATGATCACAAGGAAGAGCTTCTGAGGATCGGCAATCAGACTGAAATTTTCCAGCGAGTTGCCATCCACCAGGATCAGATCAGCCAGGGCGCCGGGTACCACGACACCTAGCTTGCCGGGATAGGGATTGCGGGGGCCTGAGAGTGCCAAGAGCTGAGCGTTGTCATGGGTCACCAACTTGAGGGCCTCAGCCGGTGTCATCCATCGCTTCAGCTTGATGAGATCGGAGTTCTGTTTCACGTTCTGGCCTGGCATGAACAGGAAGTCGGTGCCCCAGGCGAGTTTCACTCTGAACTGTTTCGCCCAACGGAAGGCGTTGTCGGTTCCCTTCACCACAGTGTGCCTCTTCTGCCGCACGTTCTCCGGCGCCGTGGGGGAAGCTTCGTCGAGAGCCTGCAGGCTCAACCAGATCCCTTGCTCCCCCAGCAGCTTCATCGTGGCTTGATACAAGCAACTGGCCTTGCTCGATGCACTTCACGCCAGCCTCCACGGCGCGCCGCAACGCTCTCGGGGTGTAGGCGTGCACCGTCACATAGGTGCCCCAGTCGCCAGCCGCCTCTGCGGCGGCCTTCATCTCATAGAGGGTGTACTGCGTCACGTCGAGGGGGTCGTAGGCCGTGGCCCCCCCGCCACCGGCCATCACCTTGATCTGGCTTGCGCCGGCCCGGAGGTTTTCGCGGATGGCGGTGAGCACCTCATCGCACCCATCGGCAATGAAGTTGGCTCCCAGCTTCTCTCCGCGAGACACCTCCCCGAAGAAGTGCCTTGAACGCTCGTGGGGGAGTCGTGAATCGCCATGGCCTGAAGTCTGGGAGATCATCGCTCCAGTGGGATAGATGCGGGGGCCCGGCAGGCTGACCCGGTCGATGGCCGGCCGATCGACCAGCATCGGCCCGCCGAGGTCGCGCACACTGGTGAAGCCCCGCAGCAACATCCTGCCCGCCTCCGCAGTGGCCCTCCCCTACAGCAACTTCGGCTCCACCTTGGGATCGAGCAGACCGCCTGGCTGCTGGCACTCATCAGCACATGCACGTGATTATCGATCAGGCCCGGCAACAGCACACGTCCCGCACCGGCGATCCGGGTCAGCGCTTCCCCTGGCGGCGGGATAGTGGGCGCCGAGGAGATCGTGCGGATCGTGTTGCCTACCACCAGCAAGGTGGAACCTGGCTCAGCCGGAGATACCGGACGTTCCGTCGCTACAAAAGCCGTGGCAGGCTTGGATGATGTTGTGCTAATCGGTGTTGAACCACATGCCCCGATCAGGAAAAGTGCTAAAAGCGATGATGGTCGGGGCCCATCAGGGTGCCAACTTGTTGAATTCACAGTACATTAGCCACAGACCGCTTCCAGAAATAATTTTTGATGCGAATTCTCTTGACTTTAAGATCTAACATCACCATTCACCTGAGCCGCCACCGAGCAATCCCATTCATGATCCAAGCACTCTCAGCGGCTAGGTGATAACAAGCGGTAAATGCACGTCACAACCAAGGAGAATCATGCGAATCACCATCATGGTCCACGTTGCTGCTCCCATCAAAGAAGTGTGGAAAGCGTGGACCTCACCTGCTGACATTCAGCAGTGGAATGCGGCTTCGGAGGACTGGCATTGCCCAAGTGCAGAGATCGACCTGAGCCCCGGTGGAAAGTTCTCATACCGCATGGAGACCAAAAATGGCAGCATGGGATTTGATCTCAAAGGCACCTTCACGAAAGTCGTCCCCTGCGAGCTCATCGAATTCGTTTTAGAAGACGAGCGGCAAGTAGCAGTGGAGTTCGCTGAGAGTGATGAGTCGGTGACTGTTCGTGAGAGCTTCGATGCTGAATCAACGAATTCGGGTGAGCAGCAACGGCAGGGATGGCAAGCTATCCTGGACAGATTCGCTCGCCACGTCGAGGCTAAAAAGGTCAGATGAGGGCTATTTCACAGCATCGAACATCCAGATACAGCAGGCGGGAGTTGAGGATTCAGTCAATCACAAGCAGCACTGTCCCGCTTCTGATCTGAACCGTTAGCCGAACATAGGTACTATAAACCACCAGGAAGGTAAAAGCCAAATGACCTTGATCGCAATCGACGTACTGCTTGATCCAGATGCTGCAACGGTTGAGAAGGCGGAGGCGGTGAACACTCGGCTACGAGAGGACTATCCAGATGGTTTCGCACTCGATGCCAACCACGCGCCGCATATCACCATTCTTCAAAGGTACGTTCGAACGGTGGATCTGGACGAAGTCGCGAATGCAGTGGTCAGAGTGCTGCGCACAGAGCGGCCGATGAAATGGGAAAGCACTGCGACTGGCTTCTATGACCTGGCCTACAAGAGTCTCGGGTTGGTGGGAATCGTCATCAAACCGACCCCGGAGCTGCGTCGACTTCAGCAAAAGATCATCGACGCCGTCGCCCCCTTCGCTGTGGAGAAGGGGACAGGCGAGGCGTTTGCACCCCGCCCCGACGGCGGGGCGATCAGCCAGCCGACAGTGGACTATGTGAACGACTTCGTCGGATCCCGCACAGGCGTGAACTACCACCCTCATCTCAGCGTCGGCATCGGTACCCGTGACTTTGTGGACGCTCTGAAAGCTGAGGAATTCGAGGCCTTTACCTTCCGGGCAGAATCCGTGAGCCTCTACCACGTGGGGGATTTCGGTGTCGCCCAGAGAAAGCTCTACGACCTCTCCACTGCTGCCGATCCGCTGCCCTCCTGGAACGATGGCCATGCAAAACAGGCAATCCTCGCGTACATCGGCAAGGTGACTAAGGATGAATCACCCGACTTCTTGCCACTGGCAGAACGCATCGCCGTGTTCGATAACGACGGCTGTCTCTGGCCGGAGAATCCGTTGCCGTTTCAAGCAGCCTTTGCCTTCGACGAACTGAAGCGACGCATCCTCACTGAGCCCAGGCTCGCATCGGATCCCATGGTGCAAGCCGCCTTGGCAGGCGACTTTAGAAAACTCCTTGAAGGCGAACACTTCGATGGCCTGATGCAGATCTTGGCGCTCACCCATGCTGGGATGACGACCGACGAATTCAGTGAGGCCGTGGAGGCATGGCTCAGATCGGCCAGACATCCGCGATTTGGCAGGCCCTATGACGAACTCACCTACCAACCCATGCAGGAACTGCTGCGCTTTCTGCAGGCCAATGGCTTCAAGAACTTCATTGTTTCCGGTGGCGGTGCGGACTTCATGCGTGTCTGGGTGGAGCGTGTCTACGGCATACCACCGGAACAGGTTGTCGGCTCGACAGCGCGGACGACATTTGAGCTACGCGACAGCGGACCGGTGCTAATAAAATCTCTTGACTATCTATTTGTCAACGACAAGGAGGGTAAGCCAGTGGGAATTAATCAGTTTATCGGCCGGCGACCTACTATATGTTGCGGGAATAGTGATGGCGACCTTGCGATGTTGCAGTACACCACGATCAACAACCCGCGCCCCAGTTTCGGCCTCATCGTCCACCATACCGACAGTGAAGGCGAATATGCCTATGACGCCGACACGAAGAGCACCGGCAAGCTGGTCGAAGCCCTCAATCAAGCCCCCAACAGGGGCTGGCTCGTTGTGGACATGAAGCACGACTGGAATGCCATCTTCCGGCCCAAATAGAGAAAACTCATCAAAGGGCGGAGTTGGTTCTGTTATCTAGCAGCGTCCATGGGCACCATCCACCGAAGTTGGCTGGGCATTTTATTTCGGTGACCTGTGGCGGGTAATGGCATCGATAGCGGAATCTATGTGGTGGACGCCGGGCTATGCAAAAGGAATGGATATACCCGAACCTTGATTCTGGCTACAATGGTATCTGCTTGTAAGAAGACATGGATTTCACGCTGGAGTGCGAACAAGAGGTAGATGGTCATTGGAACGCGGAGCTGCCCGAACTGCCTGGTATTCTTGCGTGGGGAGGTTCCTCTGCTAATGCGATGGCAAAGGCTGAGATCTTGGCCCTTCGCGTGATCGCTGAACGGCTTGAATAGAGTGAATCGGAACCAGTTGGCATCAGATTCTCGCCTCCATTCTCTGCATGAGCAATTGGCCGTCTGCCAAAGCGAATAAAGTCATGGAGGAAGTCCTGTCCATTGGATTGAGAGTTAAGCGTCAGCCAGGATCATGCAGGGGCCTCGAACAAGAGGACTTCCAAAATATGTCTTTGCATTCCATGATGACGAGGAGATTGGCCACAGGAAACTGTCTTGAATCGCCAAGGTCACCATCCTTGAACCAGGTGATCTGTAGGGCAGGCGTTAAATCGGCTACCAATGCCATACACCTGAACCGCCACCCAATGATCGTCGTTGATCTCCTTGGCTCTCTGCGGCCTGGTGATAGCAGCGTTGTGGGGGGCATCCGTAGGCAGGAGAACCTGAGATAAGCTTTAGATCTTCCCCCAGCGCCAGGAGCAGTCGAAATGAGTTCGTCATGCCAACTCCGCAGCGGCCTGGCAGTGGCCGCTCTTGTTACGAATCTTGCCACTTCTGCCTCGGCTCAGACGTTCAAGATGACGACGCCGATAGCACCTGGGGTGGCCACTTCTGACCGGCTCGAGACTTCTATCGGTACGTTAGACCTCATCGACGGTTTCCCGAAGACGGACACAATTGACAAAAACTACGACAACCTGGATCGGTCCCGTGCCTTGCAGGCCTACCTGCTCGCCATCCCGATCGTGAATCAGGCCGGCATGCGTGAATCGCTGCGCAAGTTCGGCCCAGTCAACACGACTAACGTGATCTGGGAGAACCTGGTCGATTCCAGAACGGTGGAACTCACGGCCAACGACAACACGGTGTACAGCTTCATTTGGCTTGACACCAAGAAGGGTCCCTTGGTGCTCGAAGTACCCCCCAAAGTGCTGGGTGCTGTCAATGACTTCTGGTATCGCTGGGTTGTCGACATCGGCATCACGGGAGCCGATAAAGGTGCTGGCGGTAAGTACCTATTTCTGCCCCCCGGGTATCAGGGCACCATCCCTCAAGGCTATGTAGTTGTCAAACCAAAAACCTACGGCAACTGGCTGTTCTTCCGCTCCTTTCTGGTGGCTGGTTCCACCAAGCCAGCTGTCGAGTCGGTCAAGGCGAATCTGAAGATCTACCAACTTTCCGCTGCTGCCAACCCGCCGGCGATCAAGTTTGCCAATGCCTCTGCCGTGCCGGCAAATTTTGTTGCCCCCGGCGACTTTTCCTTCTGGGCACTGCTTAACCAGGTGATTCAGGAGGAACCACCCATCGGCTCTGACCCGACGACGTTGGGGCTATTCGCCTCGATCGGCATCGTCAAGGGCAAGCCATTCAACCCCGACGAGCGCATGAAGAAGATCCTCTCGGACGCCGCCAACATCGGTGCTGTGACTGCGCGAACCCTTGCCCTCAAAATTCGCGAGCCAGAAGCTTACTTCTACCCCAATAGTTCCTGGCGGCTGCCATTCTTTGGTGGTTACAAATTCCAAGTCTCCCCAGGTGTGGCTAACCTTGATGGCTCCATCTTTTATTATTACTTTGCAACCGGTGTCACGCCGGCCATGGAAGAAAAGATTGTTGGCAAGGGCTCTCAGTATCCCTGGGCGTCGCTGGATTCAAAGGGCGCCCGCCTCGATGGCAGCAAAACCTACAGGCTGCGACTCCCGCCCAACATCCCAGTGGCAGATTTCTGGTCTGTGATCGTGTATGACACCCAGACGCGTTCGATGCTGCAGACAGACCAGAAGGCCCCGAGTGTCAGCAGCCAGGACAAGGGCATTAAAACCAATGCCGATGGATCTGTTGATGTTTGGTTTGGTCCTAAGGCCCCTGTTGGATTCGAGAAAAACTGGGTCCAGACGATTCCTGGCAAGGGATGGTTCACGCTACTGCGCCTGTATGGTCCGTTGGAGCCCTGGTTCAATAAAACCTGGCGTCCAGGTGCAATCGAGTTACAGCATTGATTGATCCTTTCACGCTGTAGCATCAAATCTCCAAATTGAGCGCCCACTATCACCATTTATCAGAACCACCACCATAAAGTTGCCGATGAATGCGGTTTCTTTCTGTGGCCTGGTGATGGCAAGCGTTCGGCAGGGGCGGGCGGGCGGTGAGACCTGTCCTCCACAAGGCCGAGGCCACAGACACGCCCCAGGATCAGAAGAAGAACTTCACACCCATCTCAATCCCGTTCTGATTGATGGTGTAGCCAGATGGTCGCGAGGCGCCGTTATCGCCGAGCAGATAGAGGTAGCGCCAGGAGAGATCGAGTTGAGTGGAGTTGCCGATGGCGTAGCCCACACCCGCCTGGGCATTGCCCGACATGTCCACGTTGTAGTTGGCACCGAACCCCCCCAGATCCCCTCGGGCGAAGAGGCGCAGACGGGGCGAGAGGAAGACCTGCCCCTGCAAGCCGAGGAGAGGCTGCACGATCGGCTTGCCGAAGCTGAAACTGCCCGAGGTCTGCACCAGCGGCCCCTCAAAGGAGGTGTTGATGTCCAGTCCGAGGTTGAGCAGCCTGATCCCGGCATAGGGAATCACCGTCACCGCCCCGCTGTGGGAGATCGGCCGCTCACGCTCACCGAAGCGGTAGCGCAGAGCGAAGTCATAGATGCCCTGGATGGCGGAGAGGCCCACGCTTGCGGTGCGGCGGGCCCTGGGTCGATCGAGTTCCGGCAGAAGGGCCCGGGTGGAGTCAAAGCGACGGGAATGTTCGGCCCCGAGCCCGACGTAGCTCAGATCGGTGAGTAAACCGATCCGGTTGTATTCGACGCTGCCGCGGAGATAGAAGATGTCGCTGAGGTGCTCCAGAAGGGAGCCCAGGCCCATATCGGTCGTGGCGCTGAAGCCGTTGATCGTGGTGGTGTTGGTGACCCGGAGTGGCGCGAATCCATAGAGTTCAAGGCTGCCGGCCCAGGGGGATTCTTCCGTTGTCCCCGCCGCTGGGGCAAGGGGCTCCGCGGGGATCGCTTCGCTTTGCTGGGCGAGGGGAGAGAAGGGTGGGCTGCTGGAGGGGAGGGAGGCCCGTCCGGGCACTTCGACCTCAGGCGCCTGGACCGTTCCGGTCTCGGCCGCCCATGCCCTGAGCCCCAGGAGGGGGAACAGGCAACCCATGCCCGTGGCAAGAATTCTTAAGAGCATTGGGCAGCAGAACGCTCATCGCGGACTGGTCCGCGTAACAGTAACGAACCGGTTTTTCTTTGACCACCCTTCCAGAGATTCCCTCAGGTTGACTGGTAAGCGTGTCAATTCGGTTGATGCTGCGTTTCCATCTCCGCTTCCTTGGGACCATCCTGCTAGTGGGCCTCCTGCTTCTGGTCCCACCCCCTGCCGGGGCCATCCCCTCGGATTGCCCCGAGGGGATGGCCCTCGTTCCCGGCGGCAGCTACCGCATCGGCGCCGGGGCACAGCTGCCTGAGGAACAGCCGGTTCGCAGCCTGCGGATCAGCCCCTTCTGTCTGGACCGCACGGAGGTCAGCAATGACCGTTTCGCGGCCTTCGTGGCGGCCACCGGTTATGTCACGGTGGCGGAACGGCCCCTGTCTGTCGAACAGTTCCCTGATCTGAAGGTCAGCGAGCGTGCCCCTGGTTCGCTGGTGTTCCAGCCCGTGCCGGAAAGCGGGCCGATCGAGGAGCTCAGCTGGTGGCACTGGGTTCCAGGGGCCGACTGGCGCCATCCCGAGGGTCCCGGCAGCGATCTGGCCGGGCGAGGCCAGCACCCGGTGGTGCAGGTGGCCTATGAGGACGCCGAGGTCTTCGCCCGCTGGGCCGGTGGGTCCCTGCCCAGCGAAGCCCAGTGGGAATTCGCGGCCCGGGGGGGGCTGAAGGATCGCGTCTTTGCCTGGGGCAACACCTGGAACTCACGCAGTGCAAACACCTGGCAGGGCCTGTTTCCAAGCAGCAACACTGCCGAAGATGGCTATTCAGGAACTGCGCCCGTCGGTTCCTTCCGAGTCAACGGTTACGGCTTGTTCGACATGACCGGCAACGTCTGGGAATGGACCCAGGATTGGTATGCCGTGGGCCACGGGCCCCTCGCCGATGGCAGCGATCCGATGGTCAGCAGCGAAGCGGCGACGGGCGATCCCCGTGATCCGGGCGTCGCCAAGCATGTGATCAAGGGGGGCTCGTTCCTCTGTTCCGAGAACTACTGCAGCCGCTACCGGCCGGCAGCCCGGGAGGCCCAGAGCCCCGATACCGGCACCTCCCACATCGGCTTCCGCCTGGCTGCCCCCATTGCAGCCCCAGCCGCCACCGGCACCCTCTCCGCCCTCACCACCGCCCTCCCCGTCCGTGGCTGATCCCCACTCCGACACTCTGTTCACCTTGGTCCGGAACATTCGCGGCTGGTTCGGGGCGAGCGGAGTCCCCGGCCTGCTGCGACGCCTTGGGGCCCTGGTCCTGGTGACCCTGCTGGTGGGCTGGCAGGCGGGCTGGGCGCCCGTGTTGGCCCAGACGATCACCGGCACGCCGGGAGCTGCCAATGCCACCACCACGCTCAGCGGCAACCAGCTACCGGCCCCGGCTCCCCCCTTTGGCGGTGCGATCAAGGACGAGGCCCTGCAGTCCACGCCCTGGTGGGCGCCCCGGATCGTGCCTCCGCCAGCGGCCCCCAACGTGCTGCTGATCATCACTGACGACGCCGGTTTCGGCGTGCCCAGCACCTTTGGCGGCGTGATCCCCACGCCGGCGATGGACCGTGTTGCCAGAAATGGACTGCGTTACAACCGCATGTTCTCCACGGCGCTGTGTTCCCCCACTAGGGCCGCCCTGATCACCGGCCGCAACCACCACTCGGCAGGATTTGGGGTGATCTCGGAACAGTCCACGGGCTTCCCCGGGTACAACAGCATCATCGAGCGCGACAAGGCCACGATCGGCCGCCTGCTCAAGGACAACGGCTACAGCACCGCCTGGTTCGGCAAGGACCACAACGTGCCCGCCTTCCAGGCCAGTCAGAGCGGGCCGTTTGATCAGTGGCCCACCGGCATGGGCTTCGAATACTTCTACGGCTTCGTGGGCGGTGACGCCAACCAGTGGCAGCCGAACCTGTTCCGCAACACCACCCAGATCTATCCCTTCGAAGGCAAGGCTCCCGGCAGCTGGAATCTGGTGACGGCGATGGCCGATGACGCCATCGACTACATGACGCGGATGCACCAGACCAACCCCAGCAAGCCGCTATTCATCAAGTACGCCCCCGGGGCCACCCATGCGCCCCACCACCCCACCCAGGAGTGGGTGGACAAGATCCACGCCATGCACCTGTTTGATGACGGCTACGAGAAACTGAGGGAGCGTATTTTCGCGAATCAGAAAAAACTCGGCGTGATTGGCAAGGACGCCAAGCTGGAACCCTGGCCCGCCGAGCTGATCACCCCCTGGGACAAGTTGAGCCCGGAAGCCCAGAAACTGTTCATCCGCCAGGTGGAGGTGTTTGCCGCCTACGCCGCCTACAGCGATGCTGAGATCGGCCGGGTAATTCAGCAGTTCGAAGACCTTGGCAAGCTTGACAACACGCTGATCATCTACATCAACGGCGACAATGGCACCAGCGCCGAAGGCGGACCGTTGGGCACGCCCAACGAGGTGGCTTTCTTCAATGGCCTCAACAAACTGCCCGTTGAAGTTCAGATGAAGTTCTACGACGTGTGGGGAACCGATCAGACCTACAACCACATGTCGGCAGGCTGGTCCTGGGCTTTCGATACCCCCTTCAGCTGGTTCAAGCAGAACGCCTCCAAGCTCGGTGGCGTGAACCAGAACATGGTGGTGTCGTGGCCGGCGCGCATCAAGGACAAGGGCGGCTTACGTGAGCAGTTCGTTCATGTCATCGACGTGGTGCCGACGATCCTCGAAGCCGCGGGTCTGCGGGCGCCTGAGTTGGTGGATGGCATCCCCCAGAAACCGATCGAAGGCACCAGCTTCCTTTACACCTTTGACTCCAAGAACGCCAAGGTGCCCTCGCGCCACAAAACCCAGTACTTCGAGATGTTCGGCCAGTGGGCGATGTACAACGATGGCTGGTTGCTGAGCACCAAGGTGAACCGAGCCCCCTGGGACGCCTTCGGCCCGGCCAACCCGGATCCGCTCAACAACCAGGTTCTGGAGTTGTACGACCTCAACCGTGACTTCAGCCAGACCACCGACCTGGCCGCGAAGAACCCGCAGAAGGTGAAAGAACTCAAGCAGGCCTTCATCAGCGAAGCAAAGAAATACCAGGTGTTCCCGCTTGATGCCTCGGTGGCGGCGCGCATCGTGGCGCCACGGCCGAACATCACCGCCGGCCGCAACACGTTCGCCTACACCCATCCGATGGTGGGGCTGCCCCAGGGAGATTCGCCCTTGTTGCTCAACACCTCCTATACCGTCACCGCCGATATCACTGTGCCGGCCAGTGGCGCCGAGGGCATGCTGCTCACCTCGGGCGGCCGCTTCGGGGGCTACGGCTTCTACCTGAAGAACGGCAAGCCGATATGGCTGTGGAACATGGTGGATCTGGAGCGCCTCAAGTGGGAGGGGGCTGAACCGCTTTCTCCTGGCAAGCACAAGGTGGAGTTCGATTTCGTCTACGACGGCAAGGGGGCGGGCACCCTGGCCTTCAACAACTTCAGCGGCGTCGGCGGCCCTGGGACCGGCACCCTCAAGGTGGACGGGAAGGTGGTCGCCACCAAAACCATGGCCAAAACCCTGCCGATGATCCTGCAGTGGGACGAGAGCTTCGACATCGGCTCCGATACTCTTACCGGCGTCAACGACGCCGACTACCAGCCGCCGTTCCGGTTCACGGGAACGCTCAACAAGCTCACGCTCAAGCTTGATCGGCCCCAGTTATCGCCTGCAGACATCAAGAGCCTGGAGGCGGCGATGCGCACCAAGGCGGTCAGTGAGTGAGCAGCACCACGCCGCTGGAATTCTCATCCATAATTTCACTCCTTCTCCCACCGCAGCCAAGATCTCAAGATCACGAACCGGGGCGCCAAAGTGATGGCCATAGTGTTTGGATTGCCTTTGGCTACTGCGGGTTGCCTCTACACGCGAAATCGCAATCTCTGCACCGGATGATCAACCTCAATGCATGCATAACTTTATTGACAAGGGGCCTTGGTCTCGTTAGCTCGAAAGGCGTTCAACGCAGCCTCGCTTTCTTCGTCCTCAAGAATTCTTGCAATTGGGAGTGACCCGGAAACAGCAACTGCCTCTTTAGCGGAACTCGGCTGTCACATGGTCTGCATTGAACCCAATCAAGACTTTTGCGAAACGCAAACATGAATTACCAATCGCATTCATCGGCATAAGTGATCAACAAACCCATTGAGGAAAGGGATTTGGAGTCTGAAGCGATTGATGCCGTTCTCGCGGCAAGCTCGATGCATTGGATCCCATCCGAAATTGGCCATGCGAAGGTCAGTCGTACACTGAAAGAAGATGGTTATTTTACACTCTTGTGGAACAAAGAGCTGCAGCCCTACTAGGCAATGCAGAAGGCGCTTTTGGATGTATACCAACTATATGCGCCATCTCTTGCCCGACAGGAAGTCAGGCAAACACAAGAAGACATTCTGGTTAGCCTTGGCCAAATGATGATTGACTCTGGCAGGTTCCGAAACCTGGTTACAGCACCTGTCGAAACCTCTTTGACCTAGACGCGTGATCAGTACATAGCTCTTCTCACGACGCACTCCTCCTGCCTAGCGCTTGATCACCGCACGAGGAATGCTTTGCTTGCAGACCTAAGGCAATATTTCTTAGAGAAATGAGGTGGCGAGATGCCCCTTTTGCATTTGTCAATGTATCATATGGCCCAGAAAGTGTCGCGCCTCAGAAGATAGTATTGTTAACAGCTTATCATCAAGATGCAGGGGTTGGGAGCATGGATGGCTTTTGAATACAGCAATAATCTTCCAGCCGCTGATCATGAGCATTCAGCAGAATCAAAGTACCTCAACAGTCCCTTAAATTGTGCGCACAGCCCCTCCAGGCTCTTCCACAGCTTGCGTACACACTTGAAATGCTTGCCCCTTCAGCCCTACAGACCTGGCAACCAAATTGATACGATTGTGGCCGTTTAAATAGATTGTGATATACAGTGCAAACATGCGACATCACAAGAGTAGTGCCTATGACCTCTATTGCAACGGACACCACTGTAACAACAGCCAAGCTCAACTCATTTGTTCTGACTGAAATCCGCAGGATCCTCAGCCTTCAGGAGATTAATCAGGGGACTCTTGAGGAGTTTGCGCGTTTTGCAATCACAAATCATAAAAAGAAAGAATCTAAGCCAGTTAAGACAAAGGCATTGAAGTCTGCTGAAATCAAAGCGGCCATCTTTGACTATTTTGGAGTTGGCGAAAAACGCACGGCTACCATCCTCCGCAAGAGTTCTCGTTTTCTGATGGAGACAGAAGGCATGGATCTCCCACCTCTTACTAGTGCCGAAGGGTGGAAGACGCTCTACAGAGAGTTTGTTGGCTATCTCCCGGGCGAGGAGTTTCAGACAGGCTATGGCTGTATTAAGGGAGTGAATATTTTTCAGTATTTTAGGCCATGGCGTGTCTTCGGCCTTGATCCGGCTACGGCTACACACCAGGGCAAAAAAGATGCCTACCATGAGCTAAGCAAAGTTTATCACCCTGACAACAAAGAGACAGGAGACGCTAAAATATTTGATCTCATCAGGAATATGTACGCCAGCATCAGCGCGGAGGCTTGAGGATTATGTCCAAAGTTGCCTACAATGGTTTTTCGTTAACAGAAGTAGCTGTGGCCAAGTGCCTGGAGATATCAAAAGACGAGCTTGACGAGATTGTGGCACACTTCGATTCAGATCCTGACGATCTGTGGGAGCTTGCAGAGGGGGAACACTTTATATTCGTCAACAAGAGTCTGGGTGAGAGGATATTTTCACTCCGGGGAGCTCACGCCATAGCTGAATATATCCGATCCACTAAGCCAAGCTCTTTCTGGGAGAATTTTCTTGAGTTTGTGACAAGACACAAGACCCGCATCAGAGAATCACTAGTCGCAGCACATATTGTTCAGAATAGTTCATCTCTGATTCTGAGATCTAAGCGCCACTTCCTTTCAAAACCCGATACAACCAAGATCCTTGGTACCAGCCCAGCTCGCCTGAATCGTTCGTTTCAGGAGCTGCAAGCCGCAAGTAAGATGAGGCAAAACGTTGACTTTCTTGACGAAGAGGGCAAGCGTTTCTACTCAATACGAGGTGTCAGCCGCATGGCCGAGGATCTTGGTAGCAAGCTGACCTCGAAGGAGCGGCAGCTATGGTGCCAGGCAGTCAAGATGACTGGTAACAAGACAATCAAGATGCTAGCCAGCGCCGAGGATCAGAGGCAGGCGAGAATTACAAGGGCGTGTGAGTTGGCCAAACAACGCGACAAGAAGACCTGCTTACTAACTGAGAAAAGAAGAGTAAAAGACGATAAGATTGTCTTGGTTGCTCATCATCTTTATTCCAAACAGCATTACAGGCATCTTGCCGAGAGTGTTGACAACCTCATCACGCTCAGCGCAGAAGTGCATGAGCAGTTTCATGGATGGAATGGTGGATATGCCAAGCCCTGCACGCCTGATGATCTTATTCGCTTTATCCTCCAGATTTATCCACAGAGATCAGGTCCCTTAACGATGATGATCGAGAATGCCAAGCGGAAGCTTGGCGATCAGTCGGCATCCGGCTAGTCGCCCCTTCAGATGCCGAAGGATTAATTCAGACCTCTGTGACCACATAGAGACCCCCTAGTACTCATTTTGACGCAATAGAAAGTGCAGCTGGAAGCTTTGCGGAGAAAAACTGCTTTGGTTGGCCTGTGAGCCAGCCGCGCTCATGATAATCTACAATCGCAGCCTAGGGTGGATACCTTTAATCACCTCTAGAAAGCCAATCCAACCAACCCCTCGAGTGGACAGACTGGCAAGGACTTTGGCGTCCATTGTACATTTTCTGCCTGCAACTCAAGGGCAACGCTGGACATCATGGCAGCAGCCAGCGGCAAACGACCGGATGCAAAGCAGGCTTGGCCGAGCCTGGCAATCGCTGTAAGAGTGTAAAAATATGTTCACGTAGTTGTCGGAGCCATAAAACATGGACAACAATTGAGTATACCACCCTATGAGCATCAAAATGGCTACACTTGTGGGAGCAATCGGAAAAGCACCGGCCAACTCCAAAGGATTTGATACAAGCAGTATTGTGTCTAGAGCAGTTGCCAATCACTTCAAAGCTGACGGATATAGCTTTTGCATTAGATATCTCTCTCTTTTTTCGAAAGACGATGAAGTGAATGATGGCGACCTTACCCGAAAGGAGGCGGATGATATTCTGGATTCAGGACTAGCACTCATGGCAGTCCAACATGTCAGGAATCCGGGGTGGGTGCCTACAGCATCCAAGGGAACTCAGACTGGCAACCACGCCGCAAACAATGCAATCTTCGCAGGACTACCCGCTGGGATTAATATCTGGCTAGATCTTGAAGGTGTTCTCGTTGGCACACCCGCCATCGACATCATAGATTATTGCAATAATTGGTTTGCACAAGTTAGCGCAGTAGGCTATGTCCCTGGCATCTACTTAGGCTTTGACGAATTGCTTACCGGAGATCAGCTCTTTCATTCATTAAGCTGCCAACATTACTGGAAATCGCCAAGCTTTGTACCAGACGTGGCTATCCGGGGCTTTCAGATGATCCAATCAACAATTGATGCCACAGTGCATGGCATCAATATTGATATC
Source organism: Synechococcaceae cyanobacterium (assembly GCA_947378425.1). Classification (GTDB taxonomy): domain Bacteria; phylum Cyanobacteriota; class Cyanobacteriia; order PCC-6307; family Cyanobiaceae; genus Cyanobium. Next base: position 42,038 of record CANCJV010000019.1, on the reverse strand, counting down.
AACACGACGAAAAATGATCACCTTGGCGGCCAAGCCCTATGGCTAACCCGCTAATCAGAATCTTCTCACACAATCGCGACTAAATCTATTCTTAACTGTAGGCTGCCATTTCATCTTTCAACCCATGGGTTGATCTCGTCCTTGCCCAAGTCCTGGCTTGTTATGAGCAACAGGCCCCTCAGGCACCTGGGAAACAGCGCGTGCTGTAGCAATCAATCAATAGAGCACGTGATTACCCATAATCCTCCGCGACCCTGAGATCCAGTTCTGTGAGCAGCATGCAGCAGCAGACCGCATTGGCGATCCATACGGTCATCCCAGCCATCGAGAAACAACGGTTGAATCGGAAGCAGTGGCCGCCTAGGTAGCGCCTGGCGTACTTGTCAAAGTTGAAGGCGTGGAAGGTGCCGCTGAAGCTGGTCTTGAGGTTGCCCAGCAGGGTGTTGATCCAGCGGAACTGCGGCAGATCGTTGGGGTGCTTACCGCCGGTGACGACAGCCTTGTGGTGGTAGTTGGCCGTGGTCACGGCACGAAAGCAAGCCAGTCCATCAGAGAGAACATGGCTGCCGGGCGCGAGGTGGCGTTTGGCCCAGTCGGAGATCGCTTCTGAGCTGAAGCCGCTCCCGGCTGTGATCCTGGCGTGAATCGGATGGCCAGCCTCGTTCAAGGAGACGGCTGCGACGATCGGAATCTTGTCCTCTGATCCCCGACCCGGCTTGCCGGCCTGCAGTTCTCCGACGAGGTAGGCATCATCCATCTGGATCTTTCCCAGCAGCAGGTAAGCCTCCTCCCGCTCAGTCATTGCGTGCAGGATCTTGTTGTGCAGCAGCCAGGCCGTGGCGTAGTTGATGCCCAGGTGACGGCAGAGCTTCAGCGAGGAGATCCCGGTTTTGGCCTGGCCAATCAGATAGAAAGCCAGCAACCAGGCTGTCAGCGGCAACTTGGCGGCCTGCATGATCGGTGCCGGCCGTGAGGATGGCCTGATGGCCGCAGGTACGGCACTGATAACGCTTGAGCCACCGGCCATAGACCAGCCCATGCTCGTGGCCTTGGCAACGCGGACACCGGAACCCATGAGGCCAGCGGGCCTTCTCCAGAGCAGCCTCGCATTGCCCCCTCGGCTCCGTAGAGCCGCTGGAATTCAGGCAGGGAGAGGCCCTTGCGGAACTGGATGGCACTGCGCGACACGACCAGACTGGTATATGCGTACCAGCCTATGCGCCCAGCCCGCCCTGCGCGGAGTGAGCTGGGCAATTAAGATAGAGCATCGAGCCACATTCGCTTTCTGACGTAGTGTTGCAGCCATCTCATGGAGTCGCCCACGGATCCGACTAACCCAGTCCCTGTCTGCCAGGCAGAGAGTATGGAGAGAAGAAGGGGAAGATCAGTGGCCTGCTCATCCCTAGGCTTGTTCCAGACGACGCCTCTAAGTACCCCAACGTTGCGGACTGAGCATCCATGGCAAGAATTCAAGCCAGCTCAAAGCACGTGCAACGCATCCAATCACGAATACCTCTGAGGATTGAAAGACAATCTTTTTCTTGAGGTACATCAACCACCCCACCACTCAAGCCTCTCGGAGATGACGGTGCTGGGACTGGAAAATAGCGGGAAGCAAGCTATGGACATAAGGATCATTCTCGGAGCCAGGCCTGAAGCCTATCAATGCAATACGATTATGGAACAACAAGTGAAAAGAAGCTTCAGCAATAAAAAGGCTCTCAGGCTAGACTGATCGAAACAGATGGCAAGGCCAGCTTCATCGTCTTTCAATTCGGCTATAATTAATTTTGGCTTGTACCAGAGCGGATTCGTTCCGAAGTGCTCTGGCAGCCTTACCAGGAATCTCTTGCGAATGAAGAAATTTACAGAACAAATCTGTCTCCACTAAAAAATGAACATTTGTGATCGGTTGCGAGCGCCAGTATTCGGAGACTAATTCTTCAAGCCGATCACCGAGCAGGCGGCACGTTTCTGGAAGGTTGATAGCGATGGGTGCTAGGCGATTGGCTCGGTAGAGGATGCAGTTGGCTCTCATGCCTGGACTTTGAACGATGGCGACCAGTTGATGAAACTCTTGATCATCTAGCTCGTATCGTTCGCGAAGATCAATAGGGTCGATCCTTATTTTCTGCGTTAATTCTGGCGAAGCTGTCAGATCAGCCAGAGCGCGTTGAAAGTCGATAAGCATGATTTTCACTCAACCACCAAAGCAGTTCACAGACTCCTCAGCCAACGCATGCATGCGATCCAGCTCCTCAGAGATACCGTTAATGCCAAAGCGATAGTGATATGACTCATGATACTCAAATGTAATCGCTCTAAGGTTCTTGAAACGTGGCATCCACTCGTAAGCCCATTCCCAAACTTTCATGGGGGTGAGCTGTGAGTGGGAGTCCGTATGAAAGCCATGCAAGCGATCCCCACCCGCTAAGTGGATCTCATACACGAGTTCTGGGTTGAGCTGCTGCAAGTAAGCATGGGCTGAAATACCCAAATTTATGGTATTTGCATAGAGGTTGTGAAGATCAAGCAACACTCCGCTCCCGGTTCTAGCATGCAATACTCCAAATAACTCGGGTTCCGTCAATTGCTGATCGGGAACCTCAGTGAATATCGTTGGATTCTCAAGCAGTATATCTGTCATCAAAACTTCTTTCATTCGAATAATCTTAGCTTCCATAATTCCCAGAACTTCTTGATTCATGAGGACGGGCAAGCCAAGGCCAGCCTGGGCGTTCGGGACCGATCTTCCTGGTACAAGGAACATACTGAGATGCTCACTGTACCAACTAAAATCCAACAGTTGATGAATGTCGGCTACTTGTTGAAGCAAGGCCTCATCAAGAGGCATTGCGCTTGGCAAGGACAGACCAATGCCATGACCGATCACCTGGCGACCTTCGCAGCAACGCTTGAGCTCATGGATGGCCTCAGTTGCCAAGCTGAAACGATTGGGGGAACCGAAGCCGTTATCAAACCAAAGCCGATCTGGCACCACTTCGATATGGTCAACTTTTGAGCCAATGGCATCAAGCACCCCCGGAATCGCTGGATTGTATAGGAGACCAACCAGTGGTTTCATCCTCTAAAAGGGGCACCAAGCTTTACATCGATAACTCGCTCAAAGTTTCTTTCCCAAATAACGTCAATGATTCCCGAGAGACACGAGCAACCAGTAAGATCCTTGATAACCTTGTTAACCAGAATCTCGTCGATTGCCTTGATATCTTCTGGCGTCAGCTTACCAGGATGCTGAACCCTTACCGCCCGATTAGATTCCTTTCCGCCAATAAAGATCTGTGCTTTGCGCTGAACATTGGATTCTGCGGTGGTCATAGTGAAAACTCACTGAAATGAATGAATGGAAATTCAGGATGAGCCAACTCAGCCTGTCGTTCCCATACTTTTCAACCTACGAGTCAGCGCAACTACGAACCAAGATTGGCAACGAATCTTTGGACTACGATACATGGCTATACAGTCAACCCCGCCGGATCCTTTGAATCGGTCTTTGCATTCCAGCATGAGGTTAATGAGATCCTGATCTGCATCAAGCTGTGGTACTCAGATGTGTAAATCACTGCTAATGGTGAACGTTGCATCGATTAGCCTGAGCAGCTTCCAGCTCTGAGATCAGGTTCAGATCCGCAGCTTCACTCTGGCTTGTTGACGAATGGACCAACGTACTGATGGCGTGATTTACAGGACTAGCCCATGACATAGCGACAAGGGTAAAGATCATCTTATTCGGTCAAACACCATGCAATTAGCATCCATCGAGGTGAAGGTTGATCTCCTGGAAGGGAGTCAAAATCAACAAGAAATCAACGAACCGAATGGTGAGTCAACGAAGCGGGAGCAATTCTGGGCATACCTCAGGGCAACCTCCGGATATGGCGTAGCCGACGTCAAAGAGAAGACCACGAGGCAGCTTGAGGTGATGCTGGAACAGAAATTTGGCCTTGAACTCCACGCTCTTCTTGTTAAGCACTTCCTAATAAATTATTCGAGTGAACATGGCGGGCAGACTCTCAGAAATACTTCAGGCAAGCTACGCGGTGATGCTCAACAAGAACAAGATTACGCCCGACTTCTCCCTAGAATCTTATTCAAGGCAAGAATCAGGCGGTATTCCAGTCTTGTCTTTGGGGTTGACATATCGAGCCTAGAATTCCTTGCAAAACTATTCGATGGTAGCTACGAGGCTTTCGAGTTCTTCCTGGATCAATACATCCCGGAGGCTTTCTTGGCAACCTTTGGCGAATGGGAAGGATCTGCCGAGTATACTTTAAAACCAGATTCTACAATCAGAAAAACGTTTAATTCTCTCCAAGCCCAAAATAATCAACGTCAAAGTCTGCCGTCTCTGGCCTTGCGTCGTGCCGAATGGATGTGGATACTGGCCAATACCTCTCTGGTTGTGCCATCATTTGCGGCACTTCTTGGGGCTTTTCTGCTGATTTACTCGGTTGACAAGCAGCAGGATAGGCTCGATCAAAGACTGATTCATCTCCTCGAGCAAGATGAAGCGCACCAAAAGGTCATGGCCACGACATACAATGAATTGCTTAAGGGTTATCGCGAGCTTCTGGACAGACCCTCTGGCAAGTAGCTGTCCTCACACCTAGCACTTCAGCCGGGGAGTCTTGCTGCAAGCCATTTGAATAGCCACGCTTCCTCCAGTCTTCTGGGTATGTTCTAATGCACTGCCTTGCCACTTTGATTCCTCTGAAAATGGCTTGGTTAGCCAGTAGTCGCGCAAGCCTGGAGTGAGCAGGCACTGATTTGTGCCATGTAGATACAATACTCAGTGTTGCACATGCGAGAGTTGAATTTCACACTTGCGTGTGCGCAAGAGAAAGCACGGCGTTGTCTTATCGAAGTACCAGAAGGTCTCGAGGGACTCACCCATGGCCGCTCCTCAGTTGACGCAATCTCAAAGGCTGAGGTCCGGCCGCTGTCTGGTATTGGCACAAGACCTGAAGGTGGCAAGTGGGTCCTATGGATCGGATTAAATCCAACGACACGCATGGGCCAAAAGGTGGAGCATCCAGGCGGATAATATGACCTGTTGGTTATCCTGAAAACTGTCTTATTCGACAAGCAAGAAGCTTTCTGTAGCGAACTGGGTATCCGTTTCAACATCGTCGACCACAAGTCCGCGACAGAAACGTAGGCTTTGATCGGCGCTCCAGGCTCTATCCAGCCAGGGCGTCACCCAGAGGAGACAAATCAACGATGATCACGCAGGCGGAAGTCAAGGAATCTCACGAACAGTTCTGCGCCGCATGGTCCCTTTATGCCGGTTGCAGTGCCACTGGAGAGGCGCTCGCGATGGAGGGCGTGCACATCGCCAACACTCGCCATCCGTGGTTCATCATGAATGCAGCTCTGCTCACCCAGCCCGTCACTTCCCAGGCGGATCTGGCGGCACGCGCCGAAGCGGCGATGACCTATTTCGATCGCGAATCCAGCCCGTGGTTCTTCGCTGGCAGTCAGCAATGGCTGGGCGCTGGCGCCGCCGAGACGCTGTCACACCTTGGTTTCACCAGGGCACTCAGCGTCGTCGGCATGGTCACGGAGCGGCTCATGCCACCGGTTCGGCCCCTGCCGGAGGTGGAAACGCGCCGCATCGACGACGAGGAGAGCCGGCAGGCCCTTGCGGATCTCAATGCCGATGCCTACGCCATTTCGTGCCAGTGGATGCGTGGAGCGGTCGCGGCGGAATCCCTGTGGCGCACACCCTTGTACGGGTACAACGCGTATCTGGACGGCCATGCCGTGGCGACGGCCTTCGCCGTGGCACTCTCCGGCGTCCTCTACGTCGCCTATGTGGCCACAGCGACCGCCCAGCGCCGCCGAGGCCTCGCTGAACTCGTCATGCGCCGCTGCCTGGACCAGGCGACGCAGGAAACGGGCATCACGCGAACCGCACTGCATGCGACGGCGGACGGTTACTCCACCTACATCAGGATGGGCTACAGACCGGTGGATGAGTTCTCGTTGTACGTTCGCCAATAGGGTGTTTCAACACCCAGGATTCGTCTGGTCATCCCATCCTGAAGCCAACTTCCTGATCGAAATGAACGTCCTGATCGAAGACAGCTCCCTGATCGAAACCAGCTCCCCGCACAACGATTGTCTTACACAACGGTGAAGCCACTCGAATCCGGCAGCGCTTCCCAGGCCTCCAGTTCTTCAGCCAGGGCCGCGTGGCGCTGGATGGCCTGATCCATGAACAGGGCGGTGCGGATCGTGGTGTCGGGATCCTGCAGGAAGCCGTGCATCGCCACACCCGCCGTGATGCAGCGCAGGGCGGCCAGTTGCTGATCGCGGCGCGCCTCGGCCAACGGGTAATCCCGTACTCCCCGGGCGACCAGCTCCTGATGCCAGGCACCCAGCAGCTCCTCATGGCGACCACGCCGTTGGGCCACGGGCGCACTGCCGCCGATCAGAAAGGCCAGGTCGATGCTGCCCAGGCTGCGGCAGGCCCAGGACCAGTCCAGGATGATGGCTTCCGGAACGGCTTCCGGACCGTCGAACAACAGGTTGTCGGCGCGCAGATCCCCATGCACCAGCGTCCAGGGGCGCCGCTCGAGGGCCGCGTCGATGGCCGGCCCCTGCTCCAGCACCGCGCGCACCAGCTGGGTGACCCTGGGGCCGAATCGAACGCTGTAGGTCTGGAAAAACGACTCCACCAGATCGGGCCTGGGATTCTGAAACCAGAAGCTGTGCAGCGGCAGCCACGGCTGTTGCTCGAGGTGGGGATCCATCCAGAACTCCGCATGCAGGGCGGCCATCCGCTGCACGCTCCTCAGCGTTTCCGCATGCGAGAGCCCCAGCAGCTGATCACCGGCGCGCAGGTGGGTGAGATCCTCCATCAGCAACCAACACGGCTCACTGCCTTGGCTGGCATAGATGATCGGTTGGTGATTCTTCAGCCGCGGCACACAGTGGGTATAAACGCCGACTTCACGGCCAAAGGCATTGTGAAGCCGACTGAGCTCATTGAAGGCCTGATTGGAGGTCTCACTCTTGAGCACCACCGTGGCGGGAGCACTGCCAGCGGGCTCACAGGTGAGATGCAGCTTCCAGGTGGTGGATTGGAAGCCCCGGCTCGGTCCCATCGGCTGGATCTCGAGGCTGGCAATGGTGGTCCCCAGCACGTCGCCGATCCAACCGGCTTCCGGCAGCTTGACCGTGTTGACCGCCGCGGGGGAGAGGAAGTCGGGATCCAAACGATCACCTCATGGACGCCTGGCAACCTAAGCGCTGACCGCGATCTGGCTTGCGCCTGCATGGCCGGATCCGGACCCATTCCCGCTCTGATCCAGCCAATCCACCTGATCGAAACGTCCACGGCAAGTACATCCGCCAGGATGCCCCCATCCAGGCTCGGCACCCTCCAGCGGCCGGCCCCACAGCCCGGGAGGCCGCCATGGAACGTCGCCAGAGGCTCAGGGGCTCACCAGTGTGGCCATCGCCGGAGCTGCCGCCCTGCCGGCGATGGCCGGCGGCCGCGAGCACAGCCCAGCCGCCTCCGCCGGACTGTGGGGCGTCTGGGACGAGGCCATGGCACGGGCGCGCTTCGTGTCCCTGTCCCATGTGCTCTCGCCCGATACCCCGGTCTGGAAGGGCTTTCCGCCGACGCCCGGTTTCGGCCCGGCAGCGGCCGCCTCGATGACAAGGCCGACTACGGAGTCCTGACCTACGAGAAAAGCGGCTTCGTCACCACGGCCAATTCCCTGGCGACGGACCAGTTCGGCACCCAGCTCGACCCTCCGGCCCACTGGCATCCCTGCTTCCCGGCCATCGATGAGCTGCCGGCGACACTGGCCCTGCGCAAACTGGCCGTGATCTCGATCGCCGACCAGGTCAGCACGAACGTCAACGATCAGCTCTCCGCCGCCGATATGCGCAGCTGGGAGCGTCGGCACGGCCGGATCCCGGCAGGCAGCGTCGTCATGGTGCGCTCGGACTGGTCGAAGCGCTGGGCCGACCCTGCCCAGATCCAGCCGGCTGACGGCAGATTTCCGGGGTGACACTGGAGGCGCTGAAGCTGTTGCATCTTGAGCGCCGGATCCTGCTGAACGGCCATGAACCCCTGGACACCGACTCCACGGCCACCCTGATCGGCGAGGACTGGCTGATGAACAACGGCTGCATGCAGGCCGAAGGGGTCACCAATCCCGATCAGGTGCCATAGACGGGGGCGCTGATCGCCATCGGCTTTCCGCGCTGGAAAGGCGGCACCGGTGGTTTCGCCAGCTTCACCGCCATCTGTCCAGCGGACTGATCCCACGGCATCAGCCCCGGCGAGGTGGCCGAGGCGCCACTGCCGTTCAGCGACAAGCGGCTGGTGGCCAACGAAAGCACCGATGTGCGCGAGCGCGCGGCCCGTTGCGACAAGCCGAAAGGCAAGCTGAGCTTCAACTGAGTTTCAATTGAGCAGCAGCGGCGGACCCGGCTCAGCCCACGAAGCGGCCGTAGAGCCAGCGCACGAACCCACCCAGCACCGGTACGGGCGCAAAGGTGGGGCCGACGAAATCGAAATAGTCGCGATGGTCGCAGATCTTGCCGTCGTCGTTGAACTTCAGGCGGGTCGTGCCGGGATAGATGAACAGAAGACCCTTGATCTTCATGCCCATCTCCCACTCCACAAACGCCGTGTTGCCCTCGATTGCGATCGCCGCCGGCGTCAGATACACCCCATCGCAGCGCTGGAGTAGGCCCTCCTGGGCCTTGATGTAGGCCGCCAGACCGCTGTGCTCCTGGGTGGGGTCCTGAAAGTGCACATTCTCGGCATAAGCTTCACGCCACTGGGCCTCCGTCGGTGCCGGCGCGCCGTAGGGCTTGGTAAACAGGTCCTTCAGGCTGGCGGCATCCACGGCAGACAGGCGGCTTGGATGGCACGCTATCGGCCGACCCGGCTCAGGCGTTGGCCCGGCGGGCCCGATCAGTCCCAGGCCCTGGCAGGCCAACCCAGCCGGTTGCCAGGCCCCCGGAGCTCGGCCCCGTTGGCGGGCCTCTCCTAGTGGGAGCAGCCTGCGCAGACCAGCTCCTCCGCAGGCCAGGGCACCCTGGCTGAAGCGCCCAATCGAACCATGGAGCTGCGAGCCGCTATGGCGGCGTCAGCCACGGCAGCCCAATAACAAGAAACCCCCAGGTTGTTCACCTGAGGGTTGCCTGATCACCTCATAGTTGAGGAGCTCTGGAGTTGGTGGCGGGGGCGAGATTTGAACTCGCGACCTTCGGGTTATGAGCCCGACGAGCTACCAGACTGCTCTACCCCGCGTCGACCCGCTTACTGTACCAGCCGGCCTTCACCCCCCCTGGCGGACGCCAGGGAGATGGGGTTCAGGTGAAGCGCAGTTCACCGAGGACATCGAGCCGCAGATGATCGGCGGGTCTGAGATGGTGCTGGCGCAGCTCCTCGAGGCTGGCGGGGGTGAGCCAGTCCAGCTGCTCCAGCAGGTGCAGGGCCACGGCATGTTTGGCGCGGCTGGCCCCGTCTTCCACCTTGATCGCCACCCCCAGGCCTTCGCCGATGCGGCTGAGGCACTGAATGCCCTCAGCGCCCCCCTTGCTGAGCACCTGGCCGTGGCCGAGGCGCATCAGCTCGGTGTCAAAACGCCCCGGGCCGGCGATCAGGGCCGGATGGGCCAACATCGCCCGGCTGATCTGTTCGAGATCCGCCTGGGCGCTGGCACCCAGATGGGCGTACAGCAGCGCCATCTGGGCCAGCTGCAGCTGCAACGTCGGCGCACCGCAGTCATCTCGGGCGCTGACCAGCTCCGCCGCCGGCAGCCCCAGCAGTTCACCCACCCGCTTGATCACCTCCTGCTGCAGGGGGTGAGCGAGTTGCAGGTAGCTCTCCAGCGGCCAGTGCATCTGACGGCAGGTGGCCAGAAAGGCGGCATGCTTACCCGAGCAGTTGTGCTCCAGGGGACTGTGGCCCCCTGGGGGGATCGGACACTGGAGTCGCTCGGCGTCCAGTTCCGCCCCCCACAGCAGACGGAAGGCCTCCCGGGCATGGGCGGCGGTACCGGCATGGGAGGCACAGGCGATGGCCAGGCCGCGATCGCCGCAGCCGCCCCTCTCCATGGCGCCACTGCTGACGAAGACCGTGGCCTGGAAAGGCTTGAGCGCCGAGCGGATGAAGCTCAGCTGCTGGGGGTCGCCGGAGCGCATCAGCACGCGCCCGCGCTGATCGCAGACCACCGCGTGCACCCGGTGCTGGGATTCGACGATGCCATTGCGCAGGAGCCTCACCTCCAGCGGTGGAATCACCAGACGGCCGGAACCGGGGAAGCTGGGGGTCGTCTGGGCCATGGCGGTATCGGGAGCTGGCGCCGTTCGGGCTCAGAAAGCCTGGCAGAGTCCCGTACCGGCCAGCAGCAGGGCCACCGTGAACAGGATCACCCGCCGCAGGCGCCGCAACACCGGATTCACCTGGTGGGTGGCCACCAGCAGATCCTGCTGACGCCAGGCCACGGGCTTTTCCCAGATCTGACCGTCGTACCAGCCGGATTCCTCGTAGGCCACCTCAATGGCCACCAGGCGCCGCTGCACGTAGCTCCAGCCGAGCCACTGGCGCAGCAGCAGAAACAAGGGCAACAGCAAGGCGGCCGCGGCCGCGGCCAGCAGCAGCCGCGGCGGATCATGGCGCAGGCTGAGGCTGCCGCTGGACACCAGCAGGCTTGGCCCCAGGGCGAGCAACCAGCTGATCAGCAGCGGCCTGAACAGCGCGCGGGGCTGGCCGGAGGGCCAGACGAAGAACCAGGAGCGCAGCAACTGGTCGTATTCCCGCAGGGGACGTTGCTCCGGGGGCACAGGGCATGGGATCGAGGCCTGCACCTGATTGGGATCGCCGGCAGCCGCCTCGATCGTCATGCGCTCGGGGTGGGCGCGGCGCTCTGGTCGGCCGGGCTGGCCTGCACGGGGCTGATGTAGCGCTCCTGTTCGCCGTGGCCCCAGAAGGATTCGAGGTCGTAGTAACTGCGTTCCTGGGGCGTGAGCACGTGCACGATCAGTTCGCCGAAATCGAGCAGGACCCAGCGCCCTTCGCTCTGGCCTTCGCGCCGCAGCGGCAGGCGGCCGGTCTCGAGTTCCAGGCTGTCCTCCACGGAGCGGGCGATGGCCCGCACCTGGACATCGGTGAGGCCGCTGCAGATCACGAACCAGTCGGTCAGCGATGACACCTCGTCGACCCGGATCAGGCGGATGTCGACGGCCTTGCGGTCGTCACAGGCTTCGGCCGCCAGCAGGGCCAGGGCGCGGCTGTCGGCATCGGCCCTGAGGCGCTCCGGGGAGCGCTCGCTGATCGGGGCCTCGGCCGCGGAGGACTCGCCCTCCGCCATGGCGGATTCAGGCATGCCGGAAGCACCCAGGCCTGGTTGAGAGATCGAGAAACCTGAATCAGCCATAGACGTTCTCACTGCTCACGGATTGGCGGGAGCCCTGTTGCTGGGCCATCTCGGCCCGGGCCTTGCCGGCACTCTTGCGCAGGGCCTCCAACCGGTCTTCGTAGAAGGCGCGGCGGCGCTTCTTGCGGGTCTGCTCGACCAGCTCCTTGAGGGCGCCGCCGAGGCTCTTATAGGCATTGGGCAGGCTGTAGCCGAAGCGGCAGGCCAGATCGATGGCCCGCTCATCCGCCTGCACCGCATCCTGCAGGCGCTTTTCGGAGTTGTTCTTGAGGTAGAGGCGGTAGCCGGCGAAGCCGGAGAGGCCCATCGCCATCAGCAGCAGCAGGCCGTCCTGCACCCACAGTTCGCCGATGGCGCCGCCCAGACCGATCGCCAGCGCGGCCATCTCCCAGCCGTCCCGGGGCACGGCGTCGTTCTGGATGCGGCCCACCTCATGCCAGAAGAGCAGGTTGCGGTGATCGAGGGCCAGGGCATCCCACTTCTCCAGATCCACCTGGATCTCGATTTCATCGCGGCCGATCTCCTCGAGCGTGATCAGGGGAGGATCGACCGAGGCCGAGGCTTCCACGAACACCCAGCTCTGCATTTCCGGGGGAAGCAGCCACTTCAGGCGCTGGAGTTCGCTCATCGCTGGGGTCGTCCGGGTGTGCCGTGAAGCGGGGTATTCACTCAGATTAGCGATCACGCCGGTGGGCGGTCGGAGCCGGGACAGGGACGATGACCGCCCACCGTGAGAGGCTGGGCCTGTTTGGCCAGTGAAACTTCATGCCCCGCCGCACGGATCTCAGGCGCATCCTGCTGCTGGGTTCAGGACCGATCGTGATCGGTCAGGCCTGTGAGTTCGATTACTCCGGCACCCAGGCCTGCAAGGCCCTGAGGGCCGATGGCTACGAGGTGGTGCTGGTGAACTCCAACCCGGCCTCGATCATGACGGACCCGGACCTGGCCGATCGCACCTACCTGGAGCCCCTCACCCCCGAGGTGGTGGCCCGGGTGATCGAGATCGAGCGGCCCGATGCCCTGCTGCCGACCATGGGCGGCCAGACGGCCCTGAATCTGGCGGTGGCCCTGGCGGAGAACGGCACCCTGGAGCGCTTCGGGGTCGAGCTGATCGGAGCCAACCTCGAGGCGATCCGCAAGGCCGAAGACCGGCTCCTGTTCAAGGAGGCCATGGCCCGCATCGGCGTGGCGGTGTGCCCTTCCGGCATCGCCAACACCCTGGAGGAGGCTGAGAGCGTCGGCGACACGATCGCCAGCTATCCCCGCATCATCCGGCCGGCCTACACCCTGGGGGGCTCCGGCGGTGGCATCGCCTACAACCCGGAGGAATTCCGGGCCTTCTGCAAGAGCGGCCTCGAGGCCAGCCCCGTCTCCCAGATTCTGATCGAGCAGTCGTTGCTGGGCTGGAAGGAGTTCGAGCTGGAGGTGATGCGCGACACCGCCGACAACGTCGTGATCGTCTGCAGCATCGAGAACCTGGACCCGATGGGGGTGCACACGGGCGATTCGATCACCGTTGCTCCGGCCCAGACCCTGACCGACCGCGAATACCAGCGCCTGCGCGATCAGTCGATCGCCATCATCCGCGAGATCGGTGTCGACACCGGCGGCAGCAACATCCAGTTCGCGATCAACCCCGCCAATGGCGATGTGGTGGTGATCGAGATGAATCCGCGCGTGTCGCGCTCCTCGGCCCTGGCCTCGAAGGCCACCGGCTTCCCGATCGCCAAGATCGCCGCCCGCCTGGCGGTGGGCTACACCCTCGACGAGATCATCAACGACATCACCGGCGCCACGCCGGCCTGCTTCGAGCCGACGATCGATTACGTCGTCACCAAGGTGCCGCGCTTCGCCTTCGAGAAATTCCGCGGCAGCCCCGCCGTGCTCACCACCTCGATGAAGTCGGTGGGGGAGGCGATGGCGATCGGCCGCTGCTTCGAGGAATCCTTCCAGAAGGCCCTGCGTTCGCTGGAGACGGGCCACGCCGGCTGGGGCTGTGATCGCGACGACGTCCTGAGCGAGCCGGGTGATCTGGATCGCCAGCTGCGCACCCCGTCCCCGGATCGCATCTTCGCGGTGCGGGCCGCGATGGTGGCCGGCCGCAGCGACGCCGAGATCCACCAGCTCAGCGCCATCGATCCCTGGTTCCTGGCCAAGTTGCGGCGGCTGATCCATGCCCAGGCGCGCCTGCTGAGCGGACGCACCCTTGAGCAGCTCGCGGCTGCCGAGCTGCTCGAGCTCAAGCAACTCGGTTTCTCCGATCGCCAGATCGGCTGGGCCACCGGCAGCCATGAACTGGAGGTGCGGCGCCATCGCCAGGGCCTCGGCGTCGATGTCGTCTACAAGACGGTGGACACCTGCGCCGCCGAGTTCGCCTCCACCACGCCGTATCACTACGGCACCTACGAACGGCCGCTGGAGCGGCTGGCCGAGGACGGTTCGCTGCAGACGCTGGCCCCTGAGGATGAGGTGCAGCCGGAGCAGCGCCGCAAGGTGATGATCCTCGGCGGCGGTCCCAACCGCATCGGCCAGGGCATCGAGTTCGATTACTGCTGCTGCCACGCCTCCTTCGCCCTGCGCCATGAAGGCTTCGCCACGGTGATGGTGAACAGCAATCCCGAAACCGTCTCCACCGACTACGACACCAGCGACCGCCTCTATTTCGAGCCGCTCACCTTCGAGGACGTGCTCAATGTGATCGAGGCCGAGCGACCTGAAGGCGTGATCGTGCAGTTCGGCGGCCAGACGCCGCTGAAGCTGGCGATTCCCCTGCTGCACTGGCTGGCCACACCCAGGGGCCAGGCCACCGGTACCCGCATCTGGGGCACCTCGCCGGAATCGATCGATCGAGCCGAAGATCGGGAACAGTTCGAGGCGATCCTGCGGCATCTGGAGATCCGCCAGCCCCGCAACGGCCTGGCCCGCAGCGATCAGGAGGCCCGGGTGATCGCCAACCGGGTGGGCTACCCCGTGGTCGTGCGGCCCAGCTACGTGCTCGGCGGGCGCGCCATGGAGGTGGTCTACGACGAGGAGGAGCTGAACCGCTACATGGTCGAGGCGGTGCAGGTGGAGCCCGACCATCCGGTGCTGATCGATCAGTACCTGGAAAACGCCATCGAGGTGGATGTCGATGCCCTCTGCGACCGCGAAGGCCGCGTCGTCATCGGCGGGCTGATGGAGCACATCGAGCCCGCCGGCATCCATTCGGGCGATTCGGCCTGCGCCTTGCCCTCCGTCTCCCTCAGCCCGGCGGCCCTGGCGACGATCCGCCAGTGGAGCGAGGCCCTGGCCCTGGCCCTGGAGGTGCGCGGCCTGATCAACCTGCAATTCGCGGTGCAGGTGGATCCGGAACTGGGCGAGCGGGTGTTCATCATTGAGGCCAATCCCCGCGCCTCCCGCACGGTGCCGTTCGTGGCCAAGGCCACCGGCGTGCCCCTGGCCAAGATCGCCAGCCAACTGATGGCGGGCCGCACCCTGGTGGAGCTCGGCCTCACCAGCGAGCCCGTCCCGCCCCGTCAGACGGTCAAGGAGGCGGTGCTGCCCTTCAAGCGTTTCCCCGGCGCCGACACCCTGCTGGGCCCGGAGATGCGCTCCACCGGCGAGGTGATGGGCATCGCCGCCGGTTTCGGTCTGGCCTACGCCAAGGCCGAACTGGCCGCCGGCGAGCCCCTGCCCACCGGTGGCACGGTGTTCCTCTCCACCCACGATCGCGACAAGGACGCCCTGATCCCGGTGGCGCGGCGCCTGGCCGAGGAGGGTTTTGCCCTGATGGCCACCAGCGGCACCGCCCAGGTGCTGAAGGCGGCGGGCCTGACGGTGGAATCGGTGCTCAAGGTCCACGAGGGCCGGCCCAACATCGAGGACGCGATCCGCTCCGGCCTGATCCAGCTGATCGTCAACACGCCGATCGGGCGCCAGGCGGTGCACGACGACCGCTACCTGCGCCGGGCGGCGCTCGACTACGCCGTGCCCACGGTCACCACCCTGGCGGCGGCCCGGGCGGCGGTGGAAGCGATCGCCGCTCTGCAGCAGCAGGGGCAGGTGGAGGTGGCCGCCCTGCAGGACATCCATCAGCCCTGGTGAAGGGCTCTCGGGCCGGGATCCCGGCCTGGCCTGGAATCGCCAGGACCCCTGGCCGCATGGTCCCCCGACAGGGAACATCGGCTGGTCGCTGACGCGGCCGCTGATGGTCAGGAGAGCGGTGCCCCCCCGGCGTTGAACCCACCGCCGCTGGGGAGCGGCGAGGCCCGGCCAACGAGCCCCGGGACAGCAGCCGTGGCAGCGGACCGGGCTCAGACCAGGTTGTGGCGATGAACTCTTAGGGTGCGATCCCTGCCGCCAGCTACCGCGTGACCGTCGCCTCCACTGCTTCAGCCGGTTCTGCCGTCACGGACGCAGCCCCCGCCCCCGGCACCGATCTGCGCCAGACCTTCCGCGCTGCTTACGAGAACCGCTACACCTGGGAGCCTGGCTTCGGCGGCTACAGCGGCCGCTGCGTCTGGCTGCAGGGCGATCGGCGCCTTGAGGGCAGCTTCCAGGTCGGCGCCGATCTGAAGGCCCACGTGGAAGGCATCGACGATCCCGAGGTCCACAAGGCGATCGCCTCCCAGCTGTGGGAGGTGGCGATCCACCGCGTCCGCCGCCCCTTCGAGCAGACCCACGGCGCCAACACCTTCAGCGCCGGTGACACCGACGCCGTCGGCACCGAAGTGATCGTCGGCGGCAAGGGCGAGGGGGATCGCTACCGCATCAAGGATGACGTGGTGACGATGGTGCATCGCCACATCCACGGCACGGTGGTGACGATCTTCACCACCGCCATCACCGACACCGGCGCCGGCTACCTGAGCCATACCTACACCAGCCGGTACAGCGATCCAGCCAGCGGCGAGGCCCGCGGTGGCACCAGCTCCTTCACCGACACCTTCGTCGCCCTGCCGGGTGGTGGTCCCTGGGTGCTGGCGGAGCGGGTGGTGGTCACAGAACCTGCCCCTGGCGAGGCCGCGGCTGGAGAAACAGCCACTGGCAGCACCACCCAGACCTTCCGGTTTGAGGATCTGGCAGCGCTCGCCTGAGGGCCGACCAGATGGCCTGATCGGCCCCAGGGGTTTCGGTGGAGGCCGTGCAATCCGGCGACGACAGGGCACAATGCCCCGATGCTTTCCCTCTGGCTGGGTGCCTACGACCAGGGACTGGCCTATGCCAGCCTGGCCCTGGGCACCTATCTCACGCTCCGCGTTCTCAACTTCGCCGATCTCACCGTCGACGGCTCCTTTGCCCTCGGGGGCGGTACGGCGGCGGTGCTGATCACCAACGGAGTACCGATTCCCTTCGCCCTGCTGGCCGCCCTGGTGCTGGGCTCCCTCGCCGGGACGGTCACGGCCCTGATCCACACGAAGCTGGGGGTCAATGATCTGTTCGCCGGCATCCTCACCACCACCGGGCTCTACACGATCACCCTGCGGCTGATGGGCCGCTCCAACATCCCGATCACCGACCTCAATCCCGTGATCAACCTGCCGGATTTCGGCATGGGGGACGATGGCCGCTGGGCCCTTGCCCTGACCACGGTGGTGCTCGGGTTGGTCGGTCTGATCGCCCTGTTCCTGGCCACGGATTTCGGCCTGGCCCTGCGGGCGATCGGCAACAACCCCACCATGGCCAGGGCCAACGCCATTCCGCAGGGGCTGGGCCTGACCTTCGGGATCGCGGCCGCCAATGCGCTGGTAGCCCTGTCCGGTGCCCTGGTGACGATGTACCAGGGCTTCGCCGACGTCACCATGGGGATCGGCTCACTGATCCTGGGTCTGGGCATGGTGATCATCGGCGAATCGGTGCTGCGTCCCCGTTCCGTCCGCAAGGCCCTGGTGGCCGTCGTGGTCGGGGCGATCCTGTTCCGTCTGCTGATTGCCATCGCCCTGCAGCTGGGCCTGGAACCGGTCGATCTCAAGCTCACGACAGCGGTGTTGCTGCTGGTGGCCATGTCCCTGGGCCACATCAAGTTGCCCGGGGTCAACGCCAACACCCAGGTGGATGGGCCCGATGCAGCGGCCACCCCCCAGGACGAAGCCCCGTCCGCTGCCACAGCTCAGTCGGCCGGCATCGCCAAGGCCGGCGCCTCGGCCTCGTCAGGAGAGCAGCCATGAGCCTTCTGGTCGACAAGCTCTGCTGGGGCCATGCCGTGCCCGGGGGGGGCTGGAGGCAGCTGTTTCAGAACTTCGAGTTTCAGAGCCCCACCGGTCAATTCACGGTGGTGATCGGCAGCAATGGCTCCGGCAAATCCACCTTCCTCAATCTGCTGGCCGGCACCCTGCGCAGCGGTTCCGGCAGCATCCGGCTCCATGACCAACCGTTGCAACAGCTGCCGGATTATTCCCGTGCCCGGCGGATCGGTCGCGTGATGCAGAATCCCCTGGAGGGCACCTCTCCAGGTCTGACCATCGCCGAAAATCTGCGGCTGGCGGAAGGACGCCGTCGCAGCGTGATCGGCTGGCAGGGGTTGCGGGGCATCCACCCCAACCAGGCGGACCGGCGCCGCTATCGGGAACTGCTGGAGCAGCTGGGTCTGCCCCTGGCGGACCGCATCGACACCCTGGTGGGCCAGCTCTCCGGCGGCCAGCGCCAGACGATCAGCCTGGTGATGGCCGCCCTCGGCAATCCGCAACTGCTGCTGCTCGACGAACACACCGCCGCGCTCGATCCCAAGGCCGAAGCGATGGTGATGGATCTGACCGACCGGCTGGTGCATCAGCTGGGCACCACCACCTTGATGGTCACCCACAGCCTCAGCCAGGCCCTGCGCTACGGCGACAGACTGGTGATGTTGCACGAGGGTCGGATTCTGGGCGACTGGAACACCCGCGAACGACAACACTTGACCCCCGATGCCTTGCGGGAGATGTACGGGGCTGCCAGAGTTCGCCAGACCGATTGATCGTCTTCCCATGACCCTGGACCGCCGCAGTTTTCTCGCCCTGATGGGTACCGGTCTGGGCAGCACCGTGGTGCTTGCCGCCTGCGGTCGCAAAGGGGGCGGTGAAGGGGCCGTGGTGAAGGGGCCGACGATCACGATGCTGCAGATGGTCGACGCTCCGCCCCCGAATGAGGTGCGCCGCGGTTTCATCGAAGCTCTGGCCAAGGCCGGCTACAGCGAGGGCAAGAGCATCAACTTCATCCAGAAAGATGCCGCCGGCGAGATTCCCAACGCCACCCTGGTGATGAAGCAGTTCGCCGGCGAGAATCCCTCCCTGGTCTTCGCGATCGGCACCCCGCCGCTGCAGGCGGCGATGAAGGAGATCCCCGGCAAGACCCCCGTGGTGTTCGCCTACACCTCCAACCCCTGGGGCGCCGGGGCCGGCACCCCTCCCGGCGGCGTCGGTCAGCACCGGGCCAATGTGATCGGCACGATCGGCACCAGCCCGGTGGGCAAGGAATTGGATCTGGCCCGTGAGCTGGTGCCTGGGCTCAAGACCGTCGGCCTGATCTACAACCCCGGCGAACCCAACTCCGAGTTCGAGGCCAAGCTGCTCAAGGAAGAAGCCGCCAAGCGGGGCATCACGGTGGAAGAGCAGTCGGTGGCCAACTCCGGCGAAGTGCTGCAGGCAGCGGAAGCCCTGGCCCAGAAGAAAGTGCAGGCGTTTGTGAAAATCGGCGATTACGCCACGATTCAGGGTTTTGCGTCCATCGCCAAGGTGGGACTGAAGGAGAAGATCCCCGTGATCTCCGTGGATGCCGATGACATCAAACTGCCTGGCACCCTGGCCACCCTGGGCTGGTCCTATTACGACGACGGCTATGCGGCCGGTGAGGTGGCGGTGAAGGTGCTCAAAGGTGAGTCCCCGGCCAAGATGGCCTTCCTGCCGCTCACCAAGATCGACGTGCGACTCAACAAGACCACAGCCAAGGAGATCGGTCTGACCATCCCGGATCCGGTGCTCAAGTCGGCCAATGAGGTGGTCGACTGAGTCGCGAACCACCCTCATCTCAGGAATGAATCGTCCGGAGCGCACCAGAGGTGTGGAACATCCGCTCCGGACGATTCATTCCGTCCTGATCCAGCGATCCCGGATCAATCCTCGAGCGCCGGGACGTCGTCGAGGCGTTGCTTCAACTGCATGGCCATCGACTGCCGACCGATGGCCAGCACCTTGAGGGTGTCTTCCTGAAAGCGCAACTGAGCATCGGCCACCTGCATGCCCCGCACCAGTTCCTGGATGTCTTCGGGCAGACCATTCAGGCTGTAACGCTTGCCTTCGAAGGTGAGAACGGGGGGTTGTTGAGCGGGAGTGTTCAAGGCATCGCCTGGCATCAGCGGCAAGACTAAGGGTCCGCCGACAGCTGCGCCTGTCCCCTGAGTGCTCCCTGCGAGCCCTGAACACCAGGCAGGACAACTTCTGCTGGTTTGGAGCGCTCACCCGGGGTGTATCAGGCCCAGCCCAGTGACACAGCAGGACGGGCGATCAGACTGCGTCGAGGACGGGCTCCTGAGTCAGGGCCGATCAGCCGGCCTGGGGCACCATCTGGATGAACTGGCGCTCGCAGAGGTCGCGGTATCGGCCGCCGGCGGCCATCAATTCTCCATGGCTGCCCTGCTCGACAATCCGGCCGGCCTCGAGCACCAGGATGCGATCTGCTTCCTGCACCGTGGAAAGCCGGTGGGCGATCACGAGCACCGTGCGGCCGTCCATGGCCTGATCCAGGCCCTGCTGCACCGCCGCCTCCGCTTCGGCATCAAGGGCGCTGGTGGCTTCATCCAGCAACAGAATCGCCGGGTTGCCGAGCACGGCCCGGGCGATCGCCAGCCGCTGCAGCTGGCCGCCGGAGAAATTGCTGCCCCGCTCTTCGATGCGGCTGTCATAGCCCTGGGGCAGGGCTTCGATGAAGGCGGAGGCATTGGCCAGACGAGCTGCCGCAATGACCTGATCGCGGCTCGCCGGCCGACCGAAGGCGATGACTTCGGCCACGGTTCCGGAGAAGACACTGCTCTGTTGGGGCACCAGAGCGATGGCCTGGCGCAGCTCCCGGGCCTGCAGTTCCCCCAGGTCCTGGCCGTCGAGCAGCACCCGGCCGCGCTGGGCCGTGTTGAACCGCAGAAGCAAGGAGAACAGGGTGCTCTTGCCGGCACCGGAAGGGCCGACCAGCGCCACCATCTGACCCGGCTCGATCACCAGATTGAGATCGTGCAGCACCGGCTGGTCAGCGGCGTAGCCGAAGCTCACACCCTGCAGTTCCAGGCGTCCCTGCACCTGGCCGAGGGGCCTGGCACCGGGGCGATCCGGAGGCTCGATCGGCTCGGATTCAATCGCCCGCAGCCGCCGCAGGGAGGCCTGACCCTGCTGGAATTCGTTGAAGTTGGTGGTGAGGTGAGAAATCGGATCGATCAGCATCAACAGGGCCGTCATGAAGGTGGCGAAGCCCTGGGCATTGAGCCCCCCGGCCTGGATGCGCACGGCTCCGATCACCAGCACCGCCAGGATGCCGAAGGCCTCGATGAAGCCGACCACCGGATGCTGCTGGGCCAGCAAGGTCATCGTGCGGTAACGGGCCCGGCGATGCAGGTCGATCTCGATGTCGAAGCGACGCTGCAGCCACGGTTCAGCGGCATAGGCCCGCACCAGGGGCAGGCCACCGATCGCCTCGGCGAGCAGGGCCGCCAGATCACTGACCTGCTTCTGGCTGCGCTCAGCCGCGCTCATCACCCGGGCCCCGAAGGCGCTGACCAGAAGGGCCACGATCGGGGCCAGCAGCAGGGTGGCCACCGCTAGGGGCCAGTCCAGCCAGAGCATGTAACCCAGCACCACCACCAGCTGCAGAGCGCTGGGGGTGGTGTCCTGGATCGATTTGTAGATCACCTCGCCGACCCGATCGGCGTCCTCCGTGAGCCGGTAGGTGAGATCACCGGCGGAGAGTTTCTCCAGAGCGCCGAAATCCAGCCGCTGCAGCCTGGCGAACAGCTGGCGGCGCAGCTCCTGGCTCACCTGCAGCGCCGGCCCCGCCAGCAGGGTGTCCTGACCAAACTGGGCGAGTTTCTGCAGCAGAAACACCCCAAGCGCCGCCGCCACGGCCCGCAGAACCCGGGGAATGTCGCCGGCGCCGATGGCGGGGATCAACTGGCCGGCCAACCAGGCCAGAACCGGAAAACTGGCCACGAACACCAGCGTGCAGAGCCATCCGGCTCCCAGGCGGCGCCGATGGGGCCTCAGCAGGGGCAACAGCCTGCGGAAGCCGGCCGGCGAGGGTGCAAGCATCGGGGCACCTTACGCCCCTCCTGGGGGGCCGGAGATGGTGCTGTGAAGTTGGATCAGTTCCTGAAATGGCAGGCTCTGGTCGCCAGTGGTGGCGAGGCCAAACAACGCATTCAGCGGGGGGATGTGCGGGTCAACGGCGTGATCGAGACCCGCCGTGGCCGCCAGCTGGCGAGCGGTGATGCGGTGGCGATCGACGGCCACGAGTTGATCGTGATGCCCCGGGGGGGTGGCGCCACCAAGCCTTAACTTGGCTCTAACGTCGTAGCGAGGTCCCACTGGTGCGGAAGTCCGTCATCGCCGGAAACTGGAAGATGCACATGACCTGTGCCGAGACGCGGGATTTCGCCGCCGTTTTCCGTCCCCTGATCGCGGATCTGCCCTCCGATCGGGAGGTGGTGATCGCGCCGCCGTTCACCTCGATCCCCACCCTCTGTCGCCATCTGGAGGGGGCCGGCGTGTACATCGCCGGCCAGAACGTGCACTGGGAAGAGCAGGGGGCTTACACCGGCATGATTTCAGCGCCGATGCTGATCGAACACGGGGTCAGCCACGCGATCGTCGGACACAGCGAGCCGCGCAAGTACTACAGCGAAACCGACGAACAGATCAACCTGCGCGCCCGCACCGCCCAGCGCACCGGCCTGATGCCGATCCTGTGCGTGGGTGAAAGCCTTGATCAACGGGAGGCCGCCGAAACCGAGCGGGTCATCCACCGTCAGGTGGAGCAGGGGCTGGAGGGTCTCGATCCGCTGCGGGTGATCGTGGCCTACGAGCCCATCTGGGCGATCGGCACGGGCAAGACCTGCGCCGCCGAGGAGGCCAACCGCATCTGCGGCCTGATCCGCGGCTGGGTTGGCAATGCCGACGTCACCGTGCAGTACGGCGGCTCGGTGAATCCGGCCACAATCGATGACCTGATGGCCCAGTCGGACATCGACGGCGTGCTGGTGGGGGGAGCCTCCCTCGATCCGATCAGCTTCGCCCGGATTGCCAACTACCAGGTGCCCGTCAGGGCCTGAGGCCACCGGCTTGACCCTCGCTGCCATGCCAGCGCCTCGCCCCATCACCTGGGGCAGCCGCACCCTGGTGATGGGGGTGCTCAATCTCACTCCCGATTCCTTCAGCGATGGCGGCCGGCTGAACAGCGTGCCGGCAGCCCTGAAGGCGGCGTCGCGGATGCTGGCCCAGGGGGCCGATCTGCTTGATCTCGGCGGCCAGAGCACCCGGCCGGGAGCCGAGATCGTCGGGCCGGCCGTGGAATTGCAGCGGCTGCTGCCGGTGCTGGAAGCCCTGCAGGAGCTGCGCGCCGCCCATCCCGGCATCCTGATCTCGATTGACACCTTCGAGGCGTCCGTGGCCGAAACCGCCCTGGCAGCAGGGGCGGACTGGATCAACGACGTACGCGGCGCCAATCGGGACGGTGACGCCAGCCTGCGCGATCCACAGATGCTGCCGCTGATCGCCCGCGCCGGCTGCCCCTATGTGCTGATGCACAGCCGCGGCACCAGCCAGTCCATGGATGACCTGGCGGTGTACGGCGGCGTGGTGGCCGAAGTGCGCTCCGAGCTGCTGGCCGCCACACAGCAGGCGCTGGCGGCGGGGGTGCGGGCTGAGCAGATCATCTGGGATCCTGGCCTGGGCTTTGCCAAGACCACCGAACAGAACCTGGAGCTGCTGCGCGGCTTGGGCGAACTGCGCACCGAGGGCTACCCGCTGCTGGTGGGCCCTTCACGCAAGCGCTTCATCGGCGCCGTGCTCGCCGAACCTCGCCCCCGTGCCCGCCTCTGGGGCACGGCTGCGGTCTGCGCCCTGGCAGTGGCGGCCGGAGCCCGGGTGGTGCGAGTGCACGATGTGGCCCCGATCTGCCAAGTGGTGCGCATGGCGGACGCGATGCGAGCCGGCGGGCCGTGATCGCCTCCATCATCCAGTGCCGGGATTGATGCAGCTTCGAAGCAGGTGGATCGGTTATCGCAGGATCAGGTTCAGCTTGAACTAGAGTTGCAAATGGTGCTGAACATGCCATGCCGCGAACTTCAATCGCCACCATCTTGATCTCTTTGAATTCTATCGCCGCCGCGCCAATCCTGGCCATGACGGTGGCCTTTCTCGCTCCGATTGCCCCTGCCGCTGCCAACACGGTTGCTCGTGCTGACGCCCAGTGTCGCCTCACCGATAACGGCGCGGTCGTCTTCGATGGCGACTGCACTGTCAAACAGAAGAGTGATGTCGACTCCACCGGCTTCGTGGTGAAGCTCGAGAACGGGGATACGTACCGCTTCCTCGGGGCCAACAATCAGTCGCTGCGCCTGAGCAGCGGCGATGGAAACAGAAGCAATGTGCTCTACGAGGACAAGGGGCCCCGCGGCGTGTTCACCTGGAACGATGGTCAGCGCACCCGTCGCCTGACGGTGAAGACCGAAGCCGGTGGGGGAGGCGGAAACTCATCCGCCTATCCATCGTCCTCCCCTTACTCCTCCTCATCGCCCTCCAGCAGCGGCATGCAGACGCCGGCACCTGCCAACGAGACCGCCAGGATCAACGCCCGCATCGAAGCCTGGGGCCGCAACTGCAAAAACGCCATCATGGAGAAGTACGGCAGCTCCAGGATGAGCATGGCGGACATTGATGTGAGCCTCGGCGCCACCTTGAAACAGAGCATCGATGCCGGGCAGATCACCCTGGCCGACATCAACAATCGCGGCCTGTCTTACAACTTCACGGCCCGCCATGCCAAGGGCAAAGATCCGATCGGCACCTGCGACACCAATGGCCAGGGCATCGTGACCAACCTCAAGGCCGGCAACAGATAACTAGCGGAGGGGAGTACACATCCAGGGCTCCTGATCGAGCCCTGGATGTGAGTCCGGAGAAAAGTATTGTCTGCCCTTCAAGCCCATAGCGTGGCTTGAAGGGCAGACCTGCAATCTGAACGCTAAACTGAGAATCCCATGCAGCCAAGCCGGCATGGACATGATGCAAGAGATGGATGGAAGTCAATCTCCTGATCAGGATTAATTAAAATCAGGCTTATGGTGGTCAGGCCACCGACAGCCGGCTCCAGCTTCAGGTGATCACCAGTGGGCCAGGAGTTCAGCCCTGGCTCACACCTTCAATGCGATCTTCGATCTCTTGGTAGATCTCCTGCAGCTGGGCGATGTTCTCGTCGCTGGTTTCCCAGTAGCCGCGGCCGTTCACTTCAAGCAGCGTGCCGACGATGCGGCGGAAGCTGTGGGGATTGAGCTCCATCAGCCGCTTGCGCATCTCGGCGTCGTTGATGAAGGTCTCGTTGGCCTCCTCATAGACAAAATTATCGACGGCACCACTGGTAGCGCTCCAGCCGAGGGTGAAGTTGAGCCGTTTGGCCACTTCGCGCACACCCTCATAGCCCGAATCCAGCATGCCCTCATACCACTTGGGATTGAGCAGCTTGGTGCGCGAATCGAGGCGGATGGTTTCACTCAGGGAGCGCACCTGGGCATTGGCGGTGGTGGTGTCAGCGATGTAGCTGGTCGGCGCTTTGCCGTCAGCGCGCAAACCGGCGATCAGCTTGGTGGGGTCAGAATCGAAATAATGGCTGACATCGGTGAGTGAGATCTCAGCGGAATCGAGGTTCTGGAAGGTGACATCGGCTGTTTTCATGGCCGATTCGAACACTTCGCGCTTCTGGTTCATCTCACCAGGATTGTCGGCATTGAAGGCAAAGGTTTTGCGGGAGAGATACATCTCCTGCAGTTCCCCTTCCTCCTCCCAGGTGCTGTTCTCCACCGCCAGGTTCACATTCGAGGAGTAGCTGCCGCTGGCATTCGAGAACACGCGGGTGGCGGCATCGCGCAGGGAGATACCTTGCTCCTTGGCCTGCTCCTGGCTGTGCTTGCGCACGAAGTTGAGCTCCAGGGGCTCCTCGGCTTCGGCTGCCATCTTCACCCCCTGGTCAATCAGGCCCATCTGGTTGATGAACAGATCGCGGAAGACACCGCTGCAGTTCACCACCACATCGATGCGGGGACGGGCGAGTTCCTCCAGGGAAATCAGCTCCAGCTTGTTGACCCGTCCCAGGGAATCGGCCACCGGGCGTACACCGATGAACCAGAGAATCTGGGCCAGGGATTCGCCATAGGTCTTGATGTTGTCGGTGCCCCAGAGCACGCAGGCGATCGTTTCCGGCCAGGCGCCCTGTTCAGCCTTCTGGCGCTCGATCAGGCGATCGACGACCACCTTGGCGGCAGCGATGGCGGCCCGGGTGGGGATCGACTGGGGATCGAGGGCATGGATGTTCTTGCCACTCGGCAACACACCCGGGTTGCGGATCGGATCGCCACCGGGGCCGGGCAGCACATATTCGCCATCGAGGGCCCGCAGCAGGCTCTCCATTTCCATGTCGGCGCAGATCTGCTCCAGGCAGAAGCGCAGATAGGCGAAGGTCTTGTCCAGTTCCAGCTGGTCCACCTCGCCGAAACCGGCGCTGCGGCAGGCCGCCAACCAGGGAGACGGCAACTTGAAGCCGAAGCGCTCCAACAGATCGAAGAACCAGCCGAAGTTGCGGCGCAGGCTGACGCGGCCATCGCTGCCGGTGACTTCGCGCACCATGGCGGCCACCGCCGCCCGGCAGGTTTCGGTGATCAGCTGGTTGAGCTCCACATCGGCCAGCACACCGGCGTCGTTGGCCTTGTACACCTCATCAATCGTGCGCCCGCGGCTTTCGGCCAGCAGACCCGGCAGGGCGCGCAGGCCCTCCTCCTCCCGTTCCAGGGCAGCGATGCTCACCAGGGTGGCGATCGCCTCCTCGGCGGTGGGGGGCTTGCCGATGGTATGCAGCCCGCAGGGCAGCAGCCGGCTCTCAATCTCCATCAACTGGCGATACACCGCCCCGACCACGCCATCACGGCCCTCGAGATCCAGCTCGGAGCCATCGGCCTCTGGCAGGGTGACGTCCTTGTCGAGGTTGCACTGGCGGGCCGTCTCGACGATGGCATTGACGATCTGCACACCGCGGGAGCTCTCGCGCAGCTGCTGGTAACTGCCCACCAGTTCGCCCAGCTCCTTGAGGCCTTTGTAAAGGCCAGCATTTTCAGCCGGCGGGGTGAGATAGCTGATCGTGGAGGCATAGCCCCGCCGCTTGGCGATGGTGGCCTCGGACGGGTTGTTGGCGGCGTAGTAATAGAGATTCGGCAGGGCCCCGATCAGCGAATCGGGATAGCAGGCTTCGCTCATGCCCATCTGCTTGCCCGGCATGAATTCCAGCGAGCCGTGGGTGCCGAAGTGCAGCACCGCATCAGCGCCCCAGACCTTCTCGAGGTAGGTGTAATAGGCGGCAAAACCGTGGTGGGGGCTGGCGCTGCGCGAATAGAGCAGCCGCATCGGATCCCCCTCGTAGCCGAAGGTGGGTTGCACCCCGACGAAGACATTGCCGAAGTGCCGGCCGTAGATCAGCAGATTGGTGCCATCGGAGTTGAGGTTGCCTGGCGGCTTGCCCCAGTTCTCTTCCAGCCGCTCGGAATAGGGAGTCAGCCGCTCGTACTCCTCGACGCTCATGCGATGGGCGATCGCCAGTTCCGGTGCGCCGGCGAGGGCCTCGGGATCGCTGAGCACGGCCTCCATCAGGGCCTTGGAGTCGCGGGGCATGTCGGCCACGTTGTAACCCTTGGCCTTCATTTCCTCCAGTACTCGATAAATCGAGCCGAACACATCCAGATAGGCCGCCGTGCCGACATTGCCCTTGTCGGGGGGAAAACTGAACACCGTGATCGCCAGTTTCTTTTCAGCCCGCGGCTTGATCCGCAGCGAGGCCCAGCGGATCGAACGCTCCGCAATCGCCTCCACCCGGTCCTGCAGGGTGTGGGCCTTGCCGGTGGCGTCGTCGCGGCCTGAGAGCACGATCGGCTCGATGGCGCCATCGAGTTCCGGGATGGCGATCTGCAGGGCCACCTGCACCGGGTGTAACCCCAGATCGCTCTCCTCCCATTCCTGGGTGGTCTGGAACACCAGGGGCAACGCCACCATGTAGGGGCGATTGAGCCGCTTGAGGGCCTCGATCGCCTTGGGGTGGTCCTGCCGCGCCGGCCCACCCACCAGGGCAAAACCGGTGAGGCTCACCACCCCGTCCACCAGCTGCTGCTCCGGATTGAGGGGGTCGTAGAAGAAGGCGTTGACGGGCTTGCTGAAGTCGAGGCCGCCGCAGAACACGGGAATCACGGTGGCACCGCGGTATTCCAGCTCCTGGATGATCGCCACGTAGTGGGCCTCATCGCCGGTGACGATGTGGCTGCGCTGCAGCACCAGGCCGATCACCGGGCCCTGACGGGCCTTCTCACTGAGATCGGTGCGGCTGGCGCTCCAGTTCAGGTACTCCCTGAGGTCCTCGAACATCGCCGGCGCCATCGGATGCCACAGGCCCAGGTCCGGGAAGACCACCGGATCGACGACCGTCACCGCGGGGCGATCCGAGCCACTGCGGGGAAAGACGTACTTGTCCGCCAGCATCAACAGGAAGTTGCGCAGGTTGTCCGGCGTGCCCCCCAGCCAGTACTGGAAACTGAGCATGAAGGAACGGGCATCCTGCGCCTTTTCCACCGGCAGGTACTTGAGCACCGTCGGCAGGGTGTTGAGCAGCTTGAGCATGGCGTCCTGGAAGCCCGCCGAGCCGCCCTTCTCCTTGCGCTTCTTCATGAACTGGGCGATGGCGCTCTTGCTCTGCCCCAGCTGGGCCATCGAGAAGGTGCCCAGCTTGTTGAGCCGCATCACCTCGGGCATTGAGGGGAACACCACGGCCGCCTTCAGCCGATCGCGATGGGGCGCCACGGCCTCCACCACCTTCTGGGCCAGATCCTCGATGAAAATCAGCGAAGCGATGAACACATCGGCCGCCGCCACGTCGGCGCAGAAATCGGCGTAGTTCTGCGGATCGCGCAGCTCCTCGATCAGGTAACCGCTCAGTTCGACCGCCAGGGGGCCGTCCTGGTCGTTGAGGCTGGTGGCCGCCGTTGTCAGAGCGTTCTGGTACTGGGGTTCGAGCACCACGTAGACGGCCTTCATCACCGCCCGGTCCTTGCGCTCGCTGGGGCCGGGGCTGACCCGACGGCTGGCGGAACGGACCTGCGTGAACATGTGTTCGGATTGAGCAATGTGAAGGAGCCTACGGAGGTCGGGGTTCTGATGCGAGAACCGACGCGAGGGCTGTTACAGGCCGAACCTGGCCATCCGGGCTCCGGACGGCTACCAGCAGGGAATGAGCCCCCCACCAGAGCGCCGCCGTTCCCTGCGCCTGCCCTTCCAGATCACCCTGGTGGGCCTGGTCCTGCCCCTGGTGCTCGGCAGTGGTCTGCTGATCTCCTGGATCGGTTATCGGCGCAGCAGCGCCATGCTGAGCAGCGCCAGCGACCAGATGCTCCAGGCACTGGGCGGGCAGCTGCAGGTGTCGATGGCCTCGGCCCTCGATCCCCAGCGGGTCAGGCTGGAGCTCGATCGCCTGCAGTCCCTGGCCGGTCGCCACAGCCTGGCCGAACGGCTGGCCGATCTGCCCCAGGTGCAACAGGCCCTGGCCCAGACCCCGAACCTGCGGGCCTATTTCATCGGCTACGCCGATGGTCAGAGTTTCATGGTGGCCCGCGCCAGCGATGCCGTCGGCCGCCGCCTGGCCGGCCTGCCTGCCCACGCCGCCCTGGTGGTGGAGAGCATCGCCAGGGACGTGGTGGCGGGCCAGGGGGTGGTGGTGCCCTACAGGCCCAATCCGGCTTTTCAGCGGCAGCAGCTGGTCTTCGACAGCCAGGACCGCCTGCTGCCCCAGGCCGCCCCTGTCGAGCTGCTGCCGGCGGAGTTCGATCCGCGCCAGCGGCCCTGGTACCGGCTGGCCATGGAGTCGCTCGATCCCGTGCTGTCGCCGGTGTATCGCCTGGCCCTGGGCAACCAGCTGGGCCTGACCCTCTCGCGCAGCCTGCCGGGCCGGGTGGGAGTGGTGGCCACCTCCCTGGAGCTGGGCAGCCTTGAGGGGCTGCTCGATCGCCATCGCCCCACCCCTGGCTCCCGGCTGGCGATCGTCAATGGCCAGGGGCTGGTGCTGGCCGCCAGTGGCCAGGGTTCCGATGCCCCAGGGGCAGCTGCGCAACCTCTGACGAACCCGGGGGCAGCGGCCCTGAACAGCCTCAACTCCCGGCTGCGCGATCGGGCCGGTCAAGGCTTTGCGCCCCTGCGGCTGCGGGGCAGCGATTGGCGCACGGCGGTGTGGCCCCTGCCCTCGCCGCTGCGGAGCAAGCCGCTGTATCTGGCGGTGGCGGTGCCCGACGATGAACTGCTGGCCGAGGCGCGGCGGCAACAGCAGGAGGGGCTGCTGGTGACGGCCCTGGTGATGCTGGTGCTGGTGCCCGTGGTGGTGCTGGTGGCGGGGCGCCTCTCCGGCGAGCTGCGGCGCCTGGCGGGATCGGCAGCGGCCATCCGCCGCTTCGACTTCGACTCCGGCTCGCCGCTGCGCTCCTTCATCCAGGAGGTCGATGAGCTGTCGCTCACCCTCGATGGCCTGCGCGGCACCGTCCAGCGCTTCCTGGCCATTTCGGCGCTGCTGGCGGCCGAGGAGGACGTGGATGGCCTGCTGGAGAAGCTGCTGGCCGAATCGATCGCGGCGGCCGAGGCCGAGGCCGGCGCCCTGTTTCTGCCCGTGGCGGCGCCAGGGGCCGGGGCGACGGGCGAGGCGACGGGCCCAGCCCCGGGGCCGTCCCAGGACTTTGAACCCAGGCTGTTGCACCAGGGGGGGAGCTGGGCTGAAGCCGGCGGCTTGCCCAGCCTGTCCGCCGCAGCGGTGGAGCAGCTGCTCGGCGGCGGCGGATTGCCCAGCACCGAGCAGCTGCCGCAGGGACCCTGCCTGGCCCTGTCGCTGCAGGAGCGCCGCCAGAGCGAGCGACTCGGCCTGCTGGTGCTCTGGTTCGCAGCGCCGCCCGAGCCGGCCCAGGTGGCCTTCTGCCGGGCTCTCTCCGGTTCCGCCGCCGTCGCCCTGGAAACCCGCGAACTGATCGCCGCCCAGAAACGGCTGTTCGAGGCCTTCATCCAGCTGATCGCCGGCGCCATCGATGCCAAGAGCCCTTACACCGGCGGCCATTGCGCCCGCGTGCCCGAGCTCACCAAGCTGCTGGCAGAGGCGGCCTGCGCGGCCCGGGAAGGCCCTTATGCCGACTTCAGCCTCGATCCGCACCAGTGGGAGGCCCTGCATGTGGCGTCCTGGCTGCACGATTGCGGCAAAGTCACCACACCGGAGTACGTGGTCGACAAGGCCACCAAGCTCGAAACCATCCACGACCGCATCCATGAGGTGCGCATGCGCTTCGAACTGCTCAAGCAGCAGGCCGAAAGCGAGTACTGGCGAGCCGTGGCCACGGGTGGCGACGGCGAGGCCCTGCGCCCAGCGCTGGAGCAGACCCTGGCGGAGCTCGACGACGACTTCGCCTTCGTGGCCGGCTGCAACCGGGGCGGCGAGTTCATGGCACCCGATCGGCTGGAGCGTCTGGAGCGGATCGCCAGCCGCCGCTGGCGCCGCACGCTCGACGATCGCCTCGGCATTTCCCTGGACCAGCAGCGCCGTCGGGCACTGGAGCCCCAATCCATCCTGCCGACCTGGGAGCCCCTGCTGGCGGACCGCCCCCATCACCTGATTCCCCGGCAGGAGCGCGACCTGCTGAGCGCCGACAATCCCTGGGGCTTCTGCATGGAGGTGCCCGAGCACCTCTACAACCACGGTGAGCTGCACAACCTGGCGGTGGCGCGGGGCACCCTCAGCGCCGAGGAGCGCTTCAAGATCAATGAGCACATCATCCAGACGATCAAGATGCTGGCGGCCCTGCCCTTCCCGAGGCACCTGCGCCAGGTCAGCGAGATCGCCGGCGGCCACCACGAGATGATCAACGGCCACGGTTATCCCCGGGCCCTGCGGGGTGAGGAGATGAGCGACCTGGCGCGGATGATGGCGATCGCCGACATCTTCGAGGCCCTGACGGCCGCCGATCGGCCCTACAAATCAGGGAAGACCCTCTCCCAGGCCCTGGCGATCATGGCCCGCATGGCCGCCGAAGGGCACCTCGACATCCCGCTGTTCGCGCTGTTCCTGCGGGCGGGGCTGCCTCGCACCTATGCCGAACGCCATCTGGCCCCCGAGCAGCTCGACACGGTCGATGAAGACGCTCTGCTGGCCGGCCTCCCCTTGGCCGCCGGGGGCTCATAGGCTCGGCCCAGCCCAGGCCCGCGCCCCGATCCATGACCAGTTCGTCCGTCAGCCCCAACCGTTCTGCCCCTGAGCAGCTGCCGATCCCGGTGGTGGTGGCCGGGGCCCTGGGGCGCATGGGGGCCGAAGTGGTGAAGGCGGTGCTCGCCGCACCCGACACCACGCTGGTGGGGGCGATCGACACCACGCCTGGCAAGGAGGGCTGTGATGTCGGCCTGGAGCTGGGCCTCGGCGAACTGGAGGTGGCGATCACGGCCGATTTCGAGGCCAGCCTCTGCCAGGCCAGCCAGGCTGTGCGCAACGCCGGACCCGGCTGCGGCGCGGTGCTGGTGGATTTCACCCATCCCTCGGTGGTGTTCGAGCACACCCGCTCGGCGATCGCCTACGGCGTGCATCCGGTGATCGGCACCACGGGCCTGAACCCCGCACATCTGCAGGATCTGGCGGGCTTTGCCGCCAAGGCCTCGATGGGGGGAGCGGTGATTCCCAACTTCAGTGTCGGCATGGTGCTGCTGCAGCAGGCCGCCGCCGCCGCCGCCCGCTTCTACGACTTCGCCGAACTCACCGAACTGCACCACAACCGCAAGGCCGATGCCCCCAGCGGCACCTGCATCAAGACGGCCGAAATGATCGAAGAACTGGGCAAGAACTTCAATCCGAGCCAGGTGGAGGAGCACGAAACCCTCCCCGGCTGCCGGGGGGGCCAGCGCCAGAGCGGCCTGAGGCTGCATTCGATCCGCCTGCCAGGGCTGGTGGCCCACCAGGAGGTGATGTTCGGCGCCGCCGGCGAGACCTACACCCTGCGCCACGACACGATCGAGCGCAGCGCCTACATGCCCGGGGTGCTGCTCACGGTGCGCCGGGTGCGGACGCTCCAGGGGCTGGTTTACGGCCTGGAGCGGCTGTTGTGATGGGGGCCCGCCAGGGGCGATCCTGAAGCGATGTTGATTCCGGTCAAACCCAACGAGTTCAGCCGCCTGATTCCGGCGGTGGCCACGGGGCCCCAGTTCAATGCCTGCAGCGGTGACCCGCGCAAATTGCTGCAGCGGCTGCTGATCTCGGTGATCGGCGGGGTTCTCACCCTGCTGGTGAGCCAGGCGCTGTCGATGAACAGCCAGTTCGCCCCGGTGATGCTGGTGGTCGGGGTGGTGTTTCTGCTTTACATCCTGTGGGGGCCGATTCTGGAGGCGGGTCAGAAGAATGCGGCCCTGCGCCGCTATCCGGCGGCGGCGATCTTCGAGGGCACGGTGGCGGATCTGTTCACCCGGGATGTGGTCGAATCCCGCCGCGAGCAGGCCAATGACGATGGCCGGCTGGAGTTGGTGGAGAACCACCGCACCTGGCTGTGCCTGGAGCTTGAGGATGAGGACGGCTATCTGGGCCAGGTGCGCTTCCCCCTGGACAAGAAAAAGCACGAGAAGATCCGCCGCGGCATGGTGATTCGTACCCTGGTGCTCAGTGAGCGCAAGGATTTTTCGCGCATTGGCGCCCTCACCGATGCCTGGTTGCCCCAGCTGAAGCTCTGGGTGGGGGAGTACCCCTTCCTGTTGCGGCCGGCCTTTGAAGAGCTCTGTCTGCTGCGGCTGCGCTGAAGTGGCATCGATCTGGAGCTGGTGCTGGCAGCGACGTGAAACCGCTTCCCAATCCAGAAGGCTCCACCGCTCCTGAGCCGCCGGGCGCCAACCCGTGAGAGCGAGAACCGGCAGGAGAGACCTGGGGGGTCTCGCCCCATCACGGCGTGATCGACCTCATCGCCTGAAAACCTGGAGCGGCGGCGCCGGTGGTCGGGTGGGCCTGCAGGCCTTTGCTGCGCGGCAGAGCGGCGTTCGGCCTGAGCTGGGCGGGATACAGGCGGCGAAGGCGCACAGGCGCTCGAACCGCCAACGCCATGGGAGCCCGCAGATTCCAGGTCGCAGGAGCCGGGGGAATGGGAACGGGAAGAGCCCGCGATCGCGGTCCGGACCCCGAGATCCGGTGCCCCAGGTGCGGGCTCCGTGACCTGCCCCCCCGCGGCCCACCTGGGCCCAATGGGAGGCCAGGCCAGTAGCGGGAAGGGTTCTGCACCTTGAATCAGCGGATTGCGAGCAGCTTGCGCCAAAACCCGCAACATTGCGTTACAGTCACTTCACACACCGCAAGGTTCTCCATGGCTCAAGCCACTACCACCGCCCCCACCGCTGCCGCTTCCGCGACGATCCGTGGTGCCACCGTCACCACCGAAGACGGCGGCCGCCTCAATGCCTTCGCCACCGAGCCCCGCATGGAAGTCGTGAGTGCCGAGAGCGGCTGGGGCTTCCATGTGCGCGCCGAAAAGCTGAACGGCCGTATGGCCATGCTCGGCTTCATCGCCCTGCTGGCCACCGAATTCGCCCTGGGCGGCGAAGCCTTCACCCGCGGTCTGCTCGGCATCGGCTGAATCCGGCCCGGCCCTGAATGGAGCGCCCCGGAGGGTGGCGACCCGTTCAGGGCGAGCTCTTTCAACCCGGCTGTGAGCCGACCCTCAACCCATCGCGCCGCAGCAGTTTCTGTTGCGGCTTTTTGTGTTTGCCCCCGACCTTCGTCTCCTCCCCGTCCGTGGTTGCCGCTCCCCCCCGGTCCGTTCGCCGGGCTCCCGCCGGTGGCCTCGTCGCCAGGGTGCTGGGTGCAGGCGCCACCGGCGCCCTGGCGGCCCTGGCCCTGGTGGATGCAGGTTGGGCGGTGGAACTCTGCGATCCCCTCGACGCCGAGGCCCTATGCCGACGCCAGCGGGCCTACGCCTTCAGCCAGTCCAGCCGCGTGTTGCTGGAACGCCTGCATCTCTGGTCGCTGATCGAGCCCCGGCTCATTCCCTTTGACGAGCTCCAGCTCTGGGATCTGGGCGCGGAGCAATCGCTGGCCTTCGGCCTGGCCGATCTGGCGCCACGCCAGGCCCGTTGCGCCTCTCCCGCCATCGGCTGGATCGGTCGCCACGACGACTTGATGACCGTGCTGCTGCGGTGCCTGCAGGGCTCGGCCTCCGTCAGCCTGCAGCTGGGCCCGCAAGCGAGACCCGAACCGGCGGTGGAGCGGCCGGTCGATCTGGTGATTGCTGCCGATGGACCCGATTCGCCCACGCGCCGCCGCCTCGGCATCGGCTGCTGGCGCCGTTCCTATGGGCAGGCCTGCCTGACGGCGGCCGTGGCCCTGCGGGGGGCAGGGGAGCACCAGGCCTGGGAGTTGTTGCGACCGGAAGGCCCCTTTGCGGTCCTGCCGTTGGCCGAGGGTCGCTTCCAGCTGGTCTGGAGTGCCCCCGCTGCCCGCTGCCGCCAGCTGGAAAGCCTCTCGGCCGGTGCCTTCCTCGATCGCCTGGCGGGGGTGTTGCCGGATCGCTTCCAGCCCGATGCCCTGCTCGATCAACCCCGGGCCTTTGCAGTGGAGCTGCTGATTGCCCATCGCCTGCATCGCCAGGGCACCCTGCTGGTGGGAGAGAGCGCCCATCGCTGCCATCCGGTCGGCGGCCAGGGCCTCAATCTCTGCTGGCGCGATGTGGCGGTGCTGCACCGTCTGGCCCGCAGGGCCGCCCGCGGGGAGCTCGATCCCCGCCGCCTGGGCGCCGCCTACGGGCGCCGCCGCTGGCCCGATCTGCTGCTCACCCTGCTGGTCACCGATCTGATGGTTCGGATCTTCTCGAACCGCTTCCCGGCCCTGCTGCCGCTGCGCCGCCTGGCCCTGGGCCTGCTGGCCCGCTTCCGGCCGCTGCGGCGCCTCGCCCTGGCCGTGATGACCAGCGGCCCTTGTGCGATCCAGGGCAGCCCGCCAGAGTGAAAGGTCGGCTCAGCCTGTGGCGATCACAGCCGGGATGATGGTGATCAGCTCCTCCCCCCAGTCCCTGCCGCCGGCAGCGCTGCTGCAGTATCTGCGCCATCAGATCGGCCTCAGCGACAGCGCCCTGGATCTGGGCCTCAAGCAGTCCCAGCTCGAGCAGGCCCCCCTGCCCGTGGTGCTCTGGCGCTACGGGCTGATCACCCTGGAGCAGCTGGGCCAGGTGCTCGACTGGCAGGATCAGCGGCCCTGAGGCCTCTGGCTTTCAGGTGTAGACCACCAGCGACTCCACGGGCACTCCGGCCGGCAACTTCCGGCGGCCGTTGAGCTCAGCCAGTTCGATCACGAAGGCAAAGCCGCAGAGGCTCCCCCCCGCCAGCGTCACCAGCTCCCCGGCGGCGGCGGCGGTGCCACCAGTGGCCAGCAGATCGTCGACCACCAGAACTGAAGGCTGCTGTTCAAAGCCATCGACATGGATCTCCAGCCGGTCACTGCCGTATTCCAGGGTGTAGTCGACGCCATGCACCGCCCCGGGCAGCTTGCCGCGTTTGCGCACCGGCGCGAACGGCAGCGACAGGGCCGTCGCCAGCGCCGTGCCGACGATGAAACCGCGCGATTCGATGCCCACAATCAGATCCGGTTGCAGCCGCTCGCAGATTCCACCCATCTGCCGCACCATCTCCTGCCAGCCCTGCGGATCGCGCAGCATCGGCATCATGCAGCGGAACAGGATGCCCGGCTTGGGGAAGTCGGGGTGCTCCTGAATCCACTGCCTGAGTTCGAGTTCCTGTTCAGGGCCAGGGGTGACGGTCGGCGTGGGC
Organism: Synechococcaceae cyanobacterium; assembly: GCA_947378425.1. Taxonomy (GTDB): domain Bacteria; phylum Cyanobacteriota; class Cyanobacteriia; order PCC-6307; family Cyanobiaceae; genus Cyanobium. The sequence goes on along the minus strand of CANCJV010000019.1, from coordinate 5,560 downwards.
TCGATGCTCATGACTGGCGGCTGGGAGGTATGAGAAGGGCGTCGTGGGACGCACTGGCTGGGGCATCAGCACACGGACGGGATACCAGCCGGCGCCTGGACGTGACGGAACACCCCCGCTGCTGGCATCATCGCAGCCATGACCCAGGCTCCAACCCAGACCCATCCCTCCCGTCCCCTGCCTCGACGGGGGCTGGAACGCCTTGATCTGCTGCTCCTGGCGCTTGAGGCCCTGGATCTCAACGGCGGCGAAGCGATGGTCTGGATGTCCCAGCAACTTGGCTTTGGCGAACTCTTCCCCAACCGGGTCGAGCTCTGGAAACGGCGTTGTCACAATCCCCTGCGGCGCGCCTGCCGTCGCGGTCCGATCTCCGTCAGCGAAACCGACGCCCTGATCCGGATTCTCTGCCAGATGGCCGATCGTCTCTACCCGATGCTGCGCACCCTGCTCTCCAACAGCGAGGCACCGGAGCTGTTGGCCCAGCGCTGGCAGTTGTTTCAGGATCGCCTCGCCGAGCTGATCCGCGAGCGCATGAATCCCCGTCGCAGTGGCGTGCAACTGCTGCTTGATCCCGAACTCGGTGCCGCCGAACGGCACCACATGGTGCGCAGCCTTTCCCTGGCGGCCGGCGAGGGTGGTTTTGAGCGCCTCCGGGCCAGCCTGCTGGATGCCGCCGCCTAGGTGCGCTCGATCTGACTCCGCCGCCGATCCGGCCAATCCAATGCTTCAGAGTGTCCTGATGAAACAGACCCTCCGCCACGATCAGCTCAGCTGTCGGCTTCAGGTCGATGGTTTCCCCGATGTCTCCGCCGGCCAGGCTCCGGGCACGGTGGGGATCATCACGGGCTGGCGGTTGGAGTGGATGGGCCGTCCCGAACTGGAGGGGGAACGGGAGCATCTGCTGGCGCTGATGGAGGTGGTGCTTCCCTATGCCCGCCATCTGATCAGTGGCGTCGGCCGGCGCTTCGGCAGCGAGGATCAACCCGTTCAGATCGAGCCCAACGGCCCTGGTGGCCATCGACTGGAGCTGCGCAGTCGCCAGGCCGGCAACCCCTCCCTGGAGGTGGTGCTCGATGATGCCGAGCTCGCCGATCTGGTGCGGGTGCTGGATGCTCTGCGGCTGGACCCCAGGCTGCAGCTTCAGCTGGCCGTGCCCCAGCCCGTGCCCCTGCGGCAGCGGGAGCTGGCTGAGCGGCTGCCGCTGCGGCGCCGCCTGGCGGCACCGGTGGCCGGCCTGGCGGCCCTGGCGGCCGCGGCCGCTGTGGCTCTGATCGTGCCGCCGCCCCCGCCAGCGCCAGCCCCCACGGCTCAGGCCACGGCCGGCAAACCCTGAACCAGCAGGCCGCGTTGAGGCGAGGCGCCTGGCTTCGACCTCGATCAGCAAGTCCTGATGAGAGAGTGGAACCGGGCCCATGGATCGGGCCTGGGAGAAAGCCGATGACTTGGTCAGATCTGCGCCGCCGTGTGGCGCGGCTGGGGGCAGCGCTGGATGTCGTGGTGCGCAGTGATCCCGAGGTTTGCGGCCTCAGCGGCGAGCATTTCCTGCTCACCCTCCACCACGGCGGCCACGGGGATTGCACGGTCCGAAACCTCTCGCTGATTGATTGCCCCAATGAGCTGGTGGTGATCGAATTCGAGCGCTGGATGCGTGGAGCCGGCTACCAACTCGAGCTCTGAAACCCGACCCGGCAGCCGGCTCACCGGCAGCTTGATCCCTGCAGCCTTGAGCGGTGCTGCCTTGATTCACTGGCACCTGAGGCCGTGACGTCTCGCCCAATCCGGGGTCGAGGTACGGAATCTCAACCGTGAAAACGCTGCAACCAGAGGCCGGCCAGTTGCCAGGAGGACCAGAGGAAGGCCAGCAGGATGAGCCAGTTGAGCCAGGCGGGTCTGGGGCGGTCGGGCAAGGCCATGGCGCTGTGGGGCGGACGGGGGCCGCGGCGGTGGATGGGACGCATGGTGGCACTGACAGGGGGTGTGGTCCCCAACCCCTGTGCTTCCCTCCGATGCGCCCGCCTGGGCCCTGCTGTCCGTTCTGGGGGTGCCTGGCTGGGGACCCTTGCACTGGCTGCTGAAGCAGCGCGGCGATCGTGTTCAGCTCGCTTCGCGCCTGCGCCAGTCCCTGCATGCGGCGGCCCTGCCCGTTGATGGTGATGGGGTTCCCGCCGGTCGCCTGTTGACCGCGCTGCTGCGTGCCCAGAGCGATCTCGATCCCGTCACGGCCGTTAACGATCCGTCCCTCATCGCCGGCTTGCGCTATCGGCACCGCCTGGTCTGCCGCGATGGCGTCAGCCTGGTCATCCGCAGTTGGGAGCGTTTCGGTTGTGGCGATGGCGAAGACGGCTGCGGTTGGTCGGGCCTGGGCCCCGGGCAGCCGTTGAAGACCCTGCTACAGCCAACCCAGCACAAGCCTGAAGACTGCCCCAGGCCAGCTTCATGCAGGCCGACGTCCCGAGCCCCCATGGCCCCGCGAGGGCGCCTGGGGCAGGCGAGGCCCAGCGTCCCCACGCTCGGCAGCACGGAACCGGCGGGAGCGGCTTTGCTGACGGAGGAGTTAACAAACCAGTCACATCAAAACCAGCCGGATCCGACTGGTTTTGATGTCGAAGTGACTATGCCTTTGATGGCCGCCGATCGCGCCAATCTCCTATGATCTGCACCAACTTTGACAGGTCGCGATTGAAATATTCAGCATCGCTTAAGTTGCTTCCCGCCAGTGATGTCTCCTCTTTTGCCCTGGTGGTGTCAGAGTGAATTGCGTCGACGCTTTCATGTTGATGGTCAGGCCTTTCTTGGCCAAACCCGTTTTCTGTGTCGACCCGCAGTCACCGGTTGCGCGTCGTGCCCGCAAGGCCCGGTCGCCGATGGTTTCTCAGGCCGCAGCAGCCCGCAGCGTCCATGCCCGGCCTTGGCCTGGCTTGATCAGGGAAGAGCTTGAACCGATACCAATCCACTGGATCCTGAGCCACCCAGGCCGCGCTCTCCAGCTCCCCGCCACCCTGCTCACAGCGCTTACGGCTGGCTGCAGCGACCTCTCGCCGAATCGCAAGCCGTGCCTCCCTGGCTGCTGATCCTCATCCTGATGGAGGGGGTGATCCTGCTGATCAACCCCACCCGCAAGGATTTCGCCTGGTATCAGGGCCTGCGCCGTCCGAGCTGGGTCACCTTTTCGGCGTCCATCCCCATGATCTGGCTGCTGATCCACGCCTGCTTCTACCTGTCGGCCTTGATCAGCTGGAGCGTGCGCAGCAGCTGGAACCTGGTGTTGGCCTATGTGCTGCTGCTGGCCCTTGTCGAGAGCTACACCTGGCTGATGTGCCGATCCCGCCGCCTGTCGGCCGGCACGATTCTTTGCCTGGTCGGCTGGAGCTATGGGCTCATCCTCACCCTGTTGCTGCTCTCGATCTCCACCCCATCCGCTCTGTTGCTGCTGCCCTTCCTGTGCTGGAGTCCGCTTGAAGCCCTGATCACCTGGCAGATGCGCCGGCTCAACCCCGGCTGTTGAGCATCCAGCCAACGCCCGCCGGCGCGCCGCTGCCCACGGCCTCCTGCCGTCCCCTTCCCTGACCAGGCCTGCCATGGAGCCTCTGATCGCCGCCCTGCTCCGTCCCGGGGCCTACGACCACCCGGTGGGGGAGATCGAGCTGCTGGAAACCCACATCTCCTGGGTGCTGCTCACCGGTACCTACGCCTACAAGATCAAAAAGCCGGTCAATCTGGGCTTCGTCGACTTCAGCACCCCCCAACGGCGCCTGCAGTTCTGCCAGGAGGAACTGCGTCTCAATCGCCGGCTGGCGCCGGAGCTCTATCTGGGCCTCTGCCCGATCCATGGACCGGCCTCTGCCGCCAGCTTTCGCGGCGACGGGCCGATCATCGAGATGGCCGTTCAGATGCGCCAGTTCGGGCACCGGGATCTGCTGCCTGCGGTGTTGCAGCGGCAGGATCTGGCCGCAGGCACCCTGGAGGAGCTGTTCGAGCAGCTGGCGGACACCCTGGCCCTCTTCCATGCCAGCGCGGCCGTGGCGAGCGGCCAGGAGCCATTCGGTTCGGCCCAGCAGGTTCGCGCCCCCGCCATCGCCAACCTGGACGTGCTCGAACGGGTTCTCCCTGCCGATCCCCGCCTGGAGGGCCTGCGCCGCTGGAGCGAAGCCCAGGCGCAGCGGCTGGCTCCCTGGTTTGAGTCCCGCCGGCAGAGCGGCTGGATTCGCGAAGGCCACGGCGATCTGCATCTGGGCAATATGGCCCTGTGGCAGGAGCGCATCGTCGTCTTCGACTGCCTTGAGTTCAGCCCGCCTCTGCGCTGGATCGACCCCAGCAGCGACCTGGCCTTTCTGGTGATGGATCTGCGCCAGCGCCAGCGCGGCGACCTGGCCGCCCTGGTGCTGAACCGCTGGCTGGAGCTCAACGGCGATTACGCCGGGCTGCGGGGCTGGCGCTGGTACCTGGCCTACCGGGCACTGGTGCGAGCCAAGGTGGCCGCCCTCAGGCTCCAGCAGGCTGATCTGAGCTCTGCCGAGGTCGCCAGGCAGCAATTGGTGATCCAGTCCTATCTGGCCCTGGCTGACGCCACCACAGCCGAATCCACCCCCGTGCTGGTGATCACCCATGGGATCTCGGGCAGTGGCAAGAGCCATCTGGCCCGCCGCCTGACCCACCGTCTCGGCTGGATCCAGCTGCGCTCCGATGTGGAGCGCAAGCGTCTGTTCGGGCTCCGGGGTCTTCCCGTCCGGGGGCTCGCCGTCCGGGAGGTCCGCAGCGGCGATCTCTATGCCGCCGAGGTCACGGAGCAACTGTTCCGCGACCATCTGCCCCAGTGTGCCGAGGCCGTCCTGGCAGCCGGTCTGTCACTGATCGTCGATGCCACCTTTCTGCAACGCCGCCATCGCCAGTACTTCGCCGATCTGGCTGAGCACTGCGGCGCCCGCTTCGTGATTCTCGACTGCCGCTGTCCGCCCGAGCTGGCCCGCCGGCGCCTCAGCGCCCGTCAGGCCGTGGGCCTGGACCCCTCCGACGCCGATCTGGCGGTACTGGCGCGACAGCTCGAGCAACGGGATCCGCTGGACACAAGCGAGATGGCCTCAACCCTGGTGGCTGAGGCCAGCGATGCTGATGAACCCGATCGGCTCGTTGGCTCGGGCTGCGGGGACGAGGCCCTGCTGGGGCGGCTCGCCGCTGCTCTGGGCAACGGCGCCGCCGCCGGGCGTTAGAACCAGTCCGGAATGGCCGCTTCCTTGGTGTTGACGTTGGCTTCCGGGGTGGTGCGCTGGAACTCCAGGGTGATGTTGCGGCGCTGCTCACCGTCGGCGGCGAGGGCTTCGATCGGATAGAGCTGCTGACCGTCGCGGAAGGGGACCTGAATGCGGAAGGTGCCGTCAGCGGAGAGGGGCACCTCTTCGCCGCCGATCGAGAGGCGAGCGGCGGGATCGGTGGCGCCGTAGACGATCAGCTCGGCGTCGGCGACAAGCCAGAAGGAGCGCTGGCGGGCCATCAGCCCGGCGCCGGATTCGGTGCGACCGGAGGCCCAGAGGCCGGCCCCGGAGGCGGAGAGCGAGGCGGCGGA
>CANCJV010000018.1 GCA_947378425.1 Synechococcaceae cyanobacterium | reverse complement strand
GCCCGCCAGCCGGTGAGCCTGGAGACGAAAGTGGGCGATGGCGAGGACACCGAACTGCTGGATCTGCTGGCCGGCGATGGCGTCCTGCCGTCGGAGCTGGTGGATGGCGAATGCCTCAAGGGCGATCTGCGGGCCTTGCTGGAGCAGCTGCCGGAGCTGCAGGGGAAGGTGTTGAAGATGCGCTACGGCATCAACGGCGAGGAGCCGATGAGCCTCACCGGCATCGCCCGCAGCCTGGGCATGAGCCGGGACAAGACCCGCAATCTCGAGCGAAGGGCTCTCGAAGGGATCCGCCATCATTCCCTGGCCCTCGAGGGCTATCTGGTGGCCTGAGCCAGGGCGGGGCTGCCCTTCAGCGGAAGCGGGAGTGGTAGCGGCTGGCGATCGCGTTCATCGCCAGCATCAGTAGCCCCACGCCGACGAACACCAGACCACGGGTGGTCAGGTCCGCCTGGACCATGTCCACCGCCACCAGCCGCCAGAGGCAGGTACCCAGGGCGATCAAGGCCACGGCCCGGAACTGGCCATCGCGCAGGATCACACTGAGCACGTAGATCCCGAACGCTTCCGTCGCCCACAACAGCGTCAGCAGCGAATGGTCGAAGTGGTTGGCCAGGACCACCGCCACCGCCAGGAAAAGCGGGTAATAGAGCAGGGGTTCGCTGGCCCGGTCCACGGCCTCTGCCAGCCGATCGAGCAGACCCAGACCCCAGGGGGCTCGAGTCCGTTCGGCAGCCTCGAGCCGCAGCCAGCGATGACTGAGCACGACGTAGGCGATCGCCAGCGTGATCGCCAGCCTCGGCACGGCATTGCTCTGCAGCATCAGCATGGCGATGCCGAGCCACATGGCGATCACCGACCAGACCTGCAGCCGCCGGTCGAACCACTGCCCGGCCCGCGGACTCAGCAAGGCCAGGGCCAGCACCATCCAGCTCGGCATGAACCAGGGCTCCATCAGCTCCCGCCACAGCGTGACGACAACCTGCAGCAGGATCAGTTCGATCAGATAGGGGTGAAATCGCTGCCAGAGCGGCAGTGGGCTGAGCCATGCCCCCGGGGCGATGAACCACCAGCGCAGCAGCACGCCGATGGCCAGCCCTTCGCTGACGAGCTGCCCCACCCGGTGGCTGTCATTGGACAGGGCGGGGATCGGCAGAGTCGTCGCGATCAGACCCAGGACGAGGGCCAGGATGGCCTGCTGCAGCAAGGGCATGGCGAACGGCCGGGGCAGTCGGCGGGCCAGCTCCAGTGCCAGCAGGGCCAGCAGCAGCCAGGCGATCCCTGGCAGTGGAGCGGCGATCGGCCCCAGCAGCAGCGAGGCCGCCAACAGCAGCGAGCCGCCGATCAGGTGGATACCGAGAGCCAGGCCGCTGCCGCTGATCACCAGGGTGGAGGCCAGCAGCAACAGGGGTGTCAGCTGCACCATCACCATCGCCGGCGTCAGTGGTGCAGCGGCACTGCCCCCCAGCTCCATCAGCAACCTCCCCCAGCCGATCAGATGGGCAAGCAGCACGGCACTGGCCGTGGCCGGCGACTGGGCCAGTGGTAGCGGCGGCCGGCTGGTGCTGATCCAGGTGCCGAGAGAGCCCAGAGCGAGCCAGCCGCCCATCTCCCCGGGCCCGCAGACCATGGACCCCACCAGGAACTGCAGCGCCGCCCACCAGCTGAACAGCCCGGGCAAGGGCTCGGGGATCTGTTCGTGCTTGAGATCCCGCTCCAGCTTGATCGAGGCGCCCCCGGCGATCAGCATCACGCTCGAGGCCTGCAGGCTGCTGCCGGCCTGGAGCCCCGCCAGGAGGAGCCAGCCGCCGCTGCCGGCCGCCAGAGCCCAGCTGATACGCCGCAGCAGTGGGTCGGACTGACGGATCGCCAGCCGCAGGAACAGGGCGCTCTCCACCAGCACGGCCAAGGCCAGCAGCAGGGCGTCCGGCAGCAGCGGATCGAGGCTCTGCAGGCACGCCAGGATCAGGCTCTGGGCGATCAGCTGCTGGCAGCGGCCCAGAGCGATCGAGCCGAGACGCCGGGCCCGCAAGCCCAGCAGCAGGGCCGCCAGGCCAGCCACCGCCAGGCCCAGCACCCGGACCAGCAGCTGCTGGGGCAGGAGCAGCAATACCAGGGCCAGACCGCCCCAGTGCAGGAGCTGCACCAGCAAGGCCCGGGGTTCATCGCCATGGCCCCCCGCCTGCTGCCGCTGCGGCAGCAGGGCGCCGGCGGCGAACACCACCAGAGCGACCCCGCTGGCCAGGGTCCGCTGGCCTGGCTCCTCGGCTGTGCTGCCGAGGACGCCGCACCAGTGCCAGAAGAAGAGGCCGTAGGCGAGGCCGACCACCAGCCGTTCGCCGTGCCAGGGCCGCCTGCCGGACAGCAGCTGGCCGAGCAGGGTGACACCGCTGGCCAGCAGCAGGCTGAAGCTCGACGCCGGCACGATCGCCAGCGGCAGCAGGTTCAAGGTCACATGCAGCGCGGCCAGGGTCTCGCTGCTGGCGGCGGCGGCCAGAGCCAGGTTCACCGCGATGGCCACACTCAGCAGTGCCAGGGCGGGCAGGGGTTGATCGAGCCACTGCAGTCCCAGCCCTGGCATGCCGCCGCTGGCGGCGCAGCCGAACAGCACCAGGGCGGCAGCGCCGCTGCGCATCCAATCGGCGAGGGGTTTCCAGGCTGGCCGCCGGCCGGCCAGCAGCGAGGGGGCCGCCAGCAACGCCGCCGCCGCCAGCAGCAGCAGGAACCGTTCCAGGGGCTGGAGCCGCAGGGCCAGGTTGATGGCCAGGAACGTGATCCCGGCCACCACCACCAGCATCCCGACGATGCCGCTCCAGTGTTCGATCAGGAGCTGCTCAACGCGCCGCCAGGCCGCTGATCGGGACGCCGATCGGAGCCTCGCAGCTGCCGGGCTTTCGGTGGTGAGAGGGGGCTGGAGCTCGATTGCTGCAGGGGGCTGTGTCGGCTGGCTGGCTGGGACTGGTGCCCGAGGGGCCGATCGACCGGCGTTCGGCCCAGCGGCTGTCGCTGGCGGCCCTGCCGCTGGCGGCTCTGCCGCTGGTGCCCCTGTCAGTCGCCGTGGATCAGGCCGTTGCCGATCCGGTCGGCTCGGATGGGGGCGCTGCAGTGCTGCTCGCTCAAGGCCTTCCGGCTCAGGAGCTGACGGCACCGCCAGCTCAAGGCTGGCGGTGGATGGAGTGGTGGCTTCGGCCGCTGCGGCTGGCGACCGGTTGTCGCTGGGCTGGACGGCGCGGCTGCCAGCCTGGTGGGCCAGCCGTGTCTCCAGGGAGGCGATGGCCTGGCGCAGCTCCCGCTCAGCCGCCTCAAGCAGCTCCAGCCGCTGCTGCTGCCTGGAGCTCCGTTCCCACAGCCACAGAGGAACAACAAGGATCCAGAGCAGCAGCGCAAGAACCACGAGCCAGAGCAGCAGAACCACGGTCAGCGATGGCATGGGCTTCCGACCAGAGCTCCGTGCTGGTTAGCAGCAGCGGCATCACCTCCGTATCGGCATGTGCCAGATCACCCCTGATTCACTGCGCTTTGAGATCAGGTGCCTTCAGGCTTTCCACTTATTTGATCGCAGCTGGAGATGGACAGATTGACGGGTCAGCGATCGGCTGCGGCCAGATCACCTGAGGTCAGATCAATTCATGCCAGATCAATTGTGGTCAGATCGACTGGCGTGGCTTCCAGATCCCTGTAGCGCTCGGGATGACAGGTGAGCAGGATCAGCTGCAGACCCCCCCGCACCGCTTCCTGGAGCATGCCCTTGAGGCCGTTCAGGCGTTCAAGGTCGCTGTTGGTGAAGGCGTCGTCGAAGATCAGGGGCAGGCAGCCGTCATGGCCGCCCTTGAGCACATCGGCCATCGCCAGCCGCAGGGCCGCCGCCAGCTGCTCTCGCATGCCGCCGCTCAGTTGGCTGAAGGGGTAGTACTCGCCGCCGCGACGCAGCTGCAGCCCGATGAACCCCCTGGCCTGGTCGAATTGCAGCTGGCAGTTGGGGGCCTCCGGCAGCAGGGGCCCCAGGAAGCGCTCGATCGAGCGGGCCAGGGGCAGGCTGTAGCGCGAGGAGAGGTCGGCGCGGGCCTCGGCGAACAACCGGGCCAGCAGTTTCTGGGCTTCGGTGCGGCGTTCCAGCGCAAGCCGTTCCGCCGTCGCCGCGTCCCGGGCCACCTGCGCCCGTTCCACGGCGGCGTGTGGGGCCTCGGCGGTGATGCTCTCGCAGCGCTCCCGGGCGGCGCCGAGATTTTCCCCCAGCTGGGCGAGTTGCTGCTGGAGCTGCTCGATCTCCACCGCGATCACTTGCAACCGGGCTTCGCCGGCGCCGGCCGGCAGGGCCTGCCGCTGGCGCTGCAGCTCCGCCAGCTCCGCTTCCGCCTGGAGCCGCTGGCTTTCGATCGCCTGCAGGGCCTCGGCCAGAGCCTGGGCACTGCCGTGCCGGCTCAACAGGGCTTGCTGGCGCTCCTGGCGGGTGCGCAGTTCCGCTTCCAGGGCGGCCAGGGCCAGGGCCGCCTCCGCCTCGAGCCGGTTGGCTTGCAGGCGCCGCGATTCCAGGTGCTGCAGCTCCTGTTCGGCCCGCTGGCGGCTGCTGCGCTGCTGGCGGTAGGTCTGCTGCAGCTGGCGATGCAGGGCGTCCAGTCCGGCCTCGTCGTCAGGCAGGGGCTGCTCGGCTGCCAGCGCCTGTCGCTGCTCCCCGAGGGCGTTGAGCTCCTGCTCGAGCCCGGCCAGCTGGGCGCTGAGGCCAGCGAGCTGCTCCTCCAGATGTCCAGGGGCTTGCCCGGGCCGGGCCGGCTCCGACTGGGCTTCCCCACTGGCGAGCTCAGCGGCTTCAAGGGCCGCAAGCTGTTGGCCGATCGTCTGGCGCTGGCGGGCGACCGCTTCGGCCTGGCTGAGGCTGTCCACCCCGAGGGCCTGCAGGGCCTGGTGCAGATCGGCTTCGGCGGCTGCCAGGGCCGCCTCGCCATCCCCCAGCGCCTCCCCGCCGCCTGGGCTGATCCGCAGGCGGACCGCTTCGCCCACCTCCAGCTCGAAGGCCCGGGTCAGGCGCCGCTCCTCGCCCGGCTGCAGGGACTCGCCATCGATCCGCACCGGCTGTTCGGCCCGTAGCAGCTGCACGCCGGTGGCCAGGGCCTCGATGCGGGTGCGGGCATCCCGCAGGGAGTTCTGCCGTTGGCGCAGGTCGATCAGGTGCTCGCCGTTGACCGCTGGCAAGGCGGTCAGCTGGCTCTGGAGGGCCTGGCGGCTGCTCTGCCGCTGGCGCCGTTGCTGCAGCTGGTGCAGCAGGCGTCGCTGCTCCGCCTCGCAGCGGCAGTACTCCCTGAGCTTCAGCACCAGTTGGCCCCGCTGCAGGGTGCCGTCCAGCTGCTGGCTGAGGGTCGCCAGGGCCAGACGGGCGCTGACCAGCTCCTGATCCAGGCTGAGCAGGTCGCTGCTGGCTTGCTGGCGCTGGTCAGCGAGAGCCTGCTGCCGCTGCCCTCCGCTGGCCAGGTCCTGTGCGAGGCCGCTGAGCTCGCGCTGATCCTGCTGCAGATCCTGATGTCCCAGCCGCAGCGGCATCAGATCCCTGCTGCGCAGCGCGAAGGTGGCATCGAGCTGCCGCAGGGCTTCGGCGGCGGCCTGCAGGCCCTGTCGTTCCGCCTCCAGGGCGGGCAGGTGCTGCTGGCGGATGGCGCGCAGCGCCTCTTCGGTGCTGGCCAGATCGTCGCTGCAGCGCTCGTAGTCCGCCAGGCGGGTCAGGGCTGCTTCGAGATCGCGCTCGCGCTGGATCAGGGCCTGCTGGGCCTGCCAGAGCGGCGAATTCTTCCTGACATCGTCGCGCTTACCGGTGAAGTTGAGCGCCAGCAGCGTTTCCAGGCTCTGGGACACCCGTTGATCGAGGGGCGACTGCATCGCCGCGCCCCCGCCCTCCTCCAGTCGGTTGATCAGGGCATCGAGGTCGTAGTGGCTGCCACCGCGGGCCAGCAGGTCGTCGCCGGCGCTGCCTTGCATCACCCACAGATGGGCCCAGCGGGTCGGCAGGACGTTGCCGGCCTGCTTGCTGCCGACGATTTCGCCCACCCCGAGCAAGCCCGCCAGGATCTCCTCGGCTTCGGCGCCACTGTGGTGGCTGCCGTGCTCCGGGGTCAGGCTGACGGTGCCGCTGCTGCCGGAGAAGCGCTTGATCAGGCGCCAGCGCACGCCCCGGGCTTCAAAGCCCAGCTCCACGATCGGATGGCCGCTGTGCAGTCGCGAGCGAAGCTGTTCCACCGGGGGGCCGCTGGCTGTGGCCTTGAGGAACAGGCCCCGATGCAGGGCTTCGACCAGGGTGCTCTTGCCGGTCTCGTTCGGACCGCCGATCACGGTGAGGCCCGGCCCGAAACGCAGGGCCAGATCGCCGTGCAGGCGCAGGTTCTGGAGGCGGCAGTCGAGCAGGCGCATGGTCTGGGGATGGGGCGACGAACGGCAGCGGCGGGGAATCGGCGGTGGTGGTGGAAAGGGTCAGGGTTGCGCCAGTCCCGGGGGGCCTGCGGCGGCTGGAGCAGCGGGGGACTGCCTGTCCAGGTCGGGGATGCTGGGAAAGGCGCCATCCGGGTTGCTGCGGCTGGGGCTTGCGGCGCTGGGGCCGGTTCCGGAGGTCGGGCTCTCGCGGTTGTCGCTCGGAAGGCCCGCGGCTGCGCCGCTCGGCGATTCGGGGGCCTGGTCCTCGACGAGGGCGTACAGCTGGCAGAGCGCCTCCCGGATCACGGCGGCTTCGCGATCTGTGCCCTCACGATCCGTAGCTCCGCGATCCGTGCCCTCGCGATCGGTGACTTCGCCAGCGGCCTCCTGTCGCTCGAGCTGCTGGTGCAGTTGGCGGGCGACGGCGGCGATCAGCGGATCGGCGGGCCTCTCGGTGAGGGCCTGGAGTTCGGCGGCCTGGGGTGCCTGCTGGCACTGCCCCTTGAGCCGTAGCCGCAACAGCTGATCCCGGAGCTCCTCGATCAGGGCGGCGTAGCGGCGGTGCCCCGCCAGGCTGAGGCTGCCACTCACCTCCAGCCGCAGCAGATCGCGGGCCACCCGGCCCTCCAGCAGGCTGTCGAGCCGGGCGGAAAAGCGATCGAGATCGTCGTCTCGGCTGAAATGAACGGCCAGGTTGTGCCAGCCAAGCCGGCCGGTGGCGGCGGTCGTCACCTCGGGCAGGGCGCCGCGGCTGACCTCCACCAGCAGCACCTGCCCCCGTTGATTGCCCTCTCCCTGGTCGAAGCGATCCGGTTCCGGCGTGCCGCTGTACCAGGCCCGGGGACTGACCTGGCGCAGATTGTGCCAATCCCCGAGGGCGATGTAGTCGATCTCGCCCTCCGGCAGCCGCTCCAGATCCAGCCGATTGCCACCCCCGGCCGGGCTGTCGGGCTCGGTTTCGTAGTCCCTGCCCCCAAAGCCCCGCACCCCGCCATGGGCCAGGACGATGCGGGGTTTGTGGCGCGGGAGTCTGGACCAGTCCAGCGCCGTGATCCAGGCGCTGGGGTCGCTGCTCTCACTGCGCCGCAGCAGGGGGCAGGGCAGCAGCACGGCCTCGTCGAGTTCGAGGGGCCGGCGCTCCAGCAGCACCTGCAGATTCGGGGCCCGCTGGCGCTGTTGCCGGCGCAGATCGCTGCGAAACCAGAGGCTGCCGGCGGCTCCGTGGTCGTGGTTGCCGGGAATCACCAGCACCGGCACGTCAAGGCTGCCGATGGCCTCCATCACCTCCATCACCGCCCCGTTCGGCACGGTGGGGGAGTCGAACAGGTCCCCGGCCACCAGCACGAAGCTGGCGGCCTGGCGCTGGACGACCGTGCCGATCCGGCCGATCACCTGAAGCCGCTCCTGCTGCAAGCGGAAACGTTTCTGGTCGTCTTCGACCGAGAGATAGGGCTTGCCGATCTGCCAGTCGGCGGTGTGCAGAAAGCGGGTCATCAAGGGATACGGGCCGGCAGCCTGGGCCAGGGGCCGGATGGGCTCCATCCGGAGGGCTTTCAGACCCTGACGGCCTCGGAGAGCAGCTCGATCAGTTCCTCGAGTTCGTGGTGGCTGAGCAACAGATCTCCTTGCACGTCTTTCACTACCCGTGATTGCAGGATCCAGCCATCTTCGGTCTGCGAAATCACAAAGTGGTTGGAGCGAAAGTCGGCCATGGGGTGGGGGAGCAGATGGGGGGCTGGAAAGCCTGGAACTCAAGCTCCAGACGATAGCGGCGGGCTCAGCCCAGATACCAGCGCAGCCAAAGGCCGAGTTGGCCCACCATCCCTTCTCCGGTGAGCAGCTCCCCCAGGATCGCAGCCCCAAAACCCAGCATGGCGACCCGGCCATTGAGCCGTTCCACCGCCGTCAGCGCTGTGGTGTTCCAGGGCCGGGAGGTGGTCAGCCCTTCGCCGAACTTTTCCAGGGGTTCGTAGCGGAATTGTTCCTTGTCCATGGCGGCAGCGTCCCGGGCGGCAGCCTATGGCCTGATCGCCGACAATGGCCCCTGCTGCCGTCGGGTTCCGTGCCAGATCCTGCTCCGGAAATCAGCCTTGAGTCCGAGGACTGGCGCCGCATCCGGGACGCCCTGCGCTACCTGGCGCGGGATCTGCATCACCGCTCCTATGCGGTCCACGGCAGTCGCCGCGAGCTGCTCTGGCAGGAGATGGATCAGACCCTGGCCCTGGTCGATCGTCTCGAGGCCCTGCTGTCCCCCGGACCGTGATCCCCCTGATCCGCCCTCGTCGGATCGCTCAGCGGCTGCCATCGTGGCCCCAAGCCTGCGCCCTGCTCGTGTCCCTCTGTCGCCCTGGCCGCCTGGCCACCCTGGCGCTGCTGGCCGCCGGGGCCGGCTCCGCTTCGCTGTCGCTGCTGGCCCTGCCGGCAGCCCGGGCCGTGCCGGCCGCCCCAGCCCGGCCGGTGATCGCCCTGATCAGTCGCAGCGAGCAGACCAATCCCTACAACGCGGCCGTGCGCCGCGGCGCTGAGCAGGCGGCCCGGGAGCTGGACGTGCGTCTGATCAGTGGCGGCGAGCAGGCCCAGGACAGTGCCGCCGGCCAGATTGAGGCCCTTGAGAAGCTGGTGGCCGCGGGGGTCAAGGCGATTCTGATCACACCGGCCGACAGTCGGGCTGTGGTGCCGGCGATCCTGCGGGCCCGGGCCCGGGGAGTGCTGGTGATCGCGCTGGATGGGCCCACGGAGCCGCCCACCGCCGTCGATGCGGTGATCGGCACCGACAACCTGGAGGCCGGTGCCCTGGCCGGCCGCTACGGGCGGGCTCTCTGGGAGGTGGGCCATCCCAGCCGGCCGCCGCGGCTGGCCCTGCTGGATCTGCCGGCGAGCAGTGCCGTCGGCGAGCAGCGTCGCCAGGGCTTTCTGGCCGGCTTCGGTCCGGCCGCCGTCGGGGTCGGGACCGGTGTCCCCAAGGTCACCGCCGCCGCTGGCGGTTCGCCGGCGGGCGTGGCCTGCCGGCTCGAAACCGGCGGCGATCGCATCAGTGCCAAGACCGCCATGGAGAGGTGTCTGGCGGGCAACGCGGTCGATCTGGTGTTTGCGGCCAACGAACCCGCCGCCGCCGGAGCGGCCACGGCCCTGGCGGCTGCCGGTCTGACGACCCGCGTGCCGGTGCTCACCGTCGATGGCAGCTGTCTCGGGGTGCGGGCCGTCGCCGATGGCTACCTGAGCGCCACGGCCCAGCAGTTTCCCGGCCGCATGGGCGAAGCCGGTGTCGCGGCTGCCGCCACCTGGTTGCGCCAGGGCCAGCGGCCCGAGCCGCTGCTCAACACCGGCGTCAGCCTGGTGGTGGCCAGGCCCCTGAACGGTGTGCCCAGCATTGATCTGCAGGCGGGTCTGGCGGCCTGCTGGGGCGGTACGCCCGACCTGGCCAACGGCATCCGGGCCTACGCCTATCCCCTCACCCGCCAGAACGTGGCTCTGGTGCAGGCGGCGGTCGCCGCGATCGACCAGCGGGGGGAGGCGGCCCTGGCCCAGCTCCACGGGCCGGCCGGCGCCGTTGACCCGGCTGCCCGCAGCCTGTTCGTGCTCGATGGCCGCGGTGAACCCCTCGCCCTGCCTCTGGACATCGGCAGCGCCGGCGCCGCGGCCTTGCCCAATCGCCAGCGCTTGCTGGAGATCGCCGACTCCCCCGCCGCTCGGGGCTGGCTGCATGACCGCCTCGCCCCTCCCGCTGGCCGTGCACCCCAGTGGCGCTCCACCTACGTGGAGGCGGCACGCACACCCACGGGACGTCGCCTGCTGGTGGGGCGCTCGCTGCTCGACAGTCCGATTGAAAACGCCTTCGTGGTGGAGCAGGTGAAGGCGGCCGCGGCCTTGATCAGCCGCCGCGGTCGGGCGGCTTTCCCGGCCCTGCGCGATCGCCAGGGCCGTTATGTCTTCCGGGACGTCTATGTCTTCGTGCTCGATGCCAACGGGGTGGAGCTGGTCAACCCGTTCTTCCCGGCCCTGGAAGGCCGCAATCTGATCGGCCTCCAGGATGCGGAGGGCAAGGAGGTGATCCGCGATGAGCTGTTGCTGGCCCTGCGCAACGGTTCCGGCTGGACCGCCGCCCTCTGGCCCGATCCCCGCACCGGTCAACCCCGCCGCAAGATCTCCTATGTCACCCGGGTGACCACGCCCGAGGGAGAGACACTGGTTCTGGGTGCGGGGGTCGCCGAGCCGCCGGCGGCGAAAGCGGGGCGCTGAGGCCCGCCGGATCGGAGCTCCAGTCCGGGATCAACTGGAGGCGCTGACCGTGCGGGAGATGAGCACGGTCAGCATCACAATCGCCAGCAGAACCTGCAGGGACATCACCAACTTGGCCCGGCGCGACATCACGGCCTCGGAGGTGGGGCCATAGGTGGAGTTGACGTTCAGCGAGATGAAGAGGTAATCGATGATGTGGGGCTCGGGTGGATCCTGCCCCTCACGACTTGGCCAGACGAAGGCTCCCCCGGGCGTGCTGACATCAAGGAAGATATAGACGAACATGAACACCAGCACGCTTTCCAGATAGACGGCGGCCACATCCCACAACCCCGCCAGGCCCCCGACGTGTTCGAAGCCGGCGCTGGCCACCATCGAGAGCACATTGGTGATCACCTGGACCATCGAGAACAGCAGGTAGGCCAGGGCCCAGCGGAACAGTCCCCGCTTGTGGCCGCGGAACAGGCTGATCGTCAGCCCGATCGTGACGACGATGAAGGCCAGGGTGGTGATCGCGTCGACCGCATGCAGCACGTTGTTCGTCGCTGGAGCGATCAGGCGGCGATGCTTCAGATGGCTGACCAGCAGCAGATCCATCACCCAGACACCGGTGGTGGCCGCGATCACCGCCAGCCGGCCGCTGCCATGGGTCAGCCTTTCGCGCAGCAGATCGGCGGGGCCAGGGGCGGGACGAAAGGGGTTGTAGATCATCGTGAGGCTCGTCCTGGCTTGATGGGCTGCTGAGGTGGAATCGAGGACTGCGACCTCAGGGACTTCAGAAGAACTGGTCGAAATTGTCGAAGTCGACGGCCTTGAAGTTGCCCTCCTGCACCTGGGTCATCAGGCGTTCCAGCTGCACCCACAGGGCCCCGGCCGTGGCGACGGAGAGCAGGAAGGCCACCAGCAGGGCGGCGCCACTGCCGAATCCGAACACCTGCAGGCTGCCGCCGATGAACAGGGTCACCCCGATCACGGTGCCGATCCAGGGCAGGATCGTTTCGGTGTTGCCGAGGGGCAGCAGGCTGAGGCGATCCAGCTTCCAGCCATCAAGGCGGTTCTGCACCAGCTTCGAGAAGGTGAGCCCGCACAGCACCGCCATCGCCAGGCCGATGCCGGCCAGCACGTAGGGCGGATTGCTGTAAGGCGCGTATTCGAGCAGGATCTCAGCCGCATCGAGATCGCCGAAGAAGCCGGTGGCCTGGTCGAGGGCGGCTTCCTGCAGGTCGATGGGCGGAACGGTCACGGTGGCGGGGCGGAGGGAGTGCGACGCTAATCGCGGCGAGGCGGGGCTGATTCGTTGCAGCGCTTCAGGCCGCCAGGGGATTGAGGCGGGAGAGCATGTCACTGGCCAGCCGCCGGGCCGAAAAACGGCTGCCCACCAGTTTCAGCAGGGCCCGCAGATCGGCGGTGTTGAGGCGATCGTCCGCGACGAGTGCCAGCAGCATGCGCTGGCGCAGGCCCCCACCCTCGGGGCCGAGCAGCAGTCGCAGGCCATCGCGGGCCACCGGCAGCAGATCAGTGGAGGGGCCGTCGTTCTCGACCACGGCCAGCAGATTTTCGAGCCGTTCCACCCGCAGCCGCCCGTGGCGATCGAAGATCACCTCCAGCAGCTTTTCGCGCATCTCGGCCGTATCTCCCGCCAGCAGCCGCCGGGCCACGTAGGGATAGGCGACGCGAATGATGCGGAAGTCGGGGTCGAGGCGCATCGCCAGCCCCTCCTGGCTGACCACCGCCCGGATGATCAGGGCAAAGCGGGCCGGCACGCGGAAGGGGTAGTCGTACATCAATTCCGAGAAGCGATCGGTGATCGCCTTGAAGTTGAAATTGCCGACGTTTTCGCCCAGGGCTCCACCCAGCACTTCCTCCAGAGCCGGCACGATCGGGCCGAGATCGGCCTTGGGGTTGAGAAAGCCGAGGGCGATGAAATCCTTCGCCAGAGCTTCAAAGTCCCGGTTGATCAGATGCACGACAGCACCGGTGAGGGTGAGGCGATCGCCATCACTGAGCGAATCCATCATGCCGAAATCGACATAACCCACATGGCCCAGTCCCTTGGTTTTGCCGGGCAGGGCAAACAGGTTGCCGGGGTGGGGATCGGCATGGAAATAACCGAACTCCAGCAGTTGCTGCAACCCTGCAATCACGCCGGTGCGGATCAGCGCTGCCGGGTCCAGGTGATGGCTCTCCAGTTCCCGCCGGCTCTGCATCTTGACGCCGTCGATCCAGCTGGTGGTCAGCACCCGCCGGGCGCTGAGGCTGTGTTCCACGCTCGGCACCGTCACTTCCGGCTGGCTGGCGAACATGCGGGCGAAGCGCTCGGCGTTGGCGGCTTCCTTGCGGTAGTCGATCTCGTCGAACAGGGTGGAGCCGAACTCGTCGATGATCGCGCCGAGGCCGAAGCCGAGATTGAGCGGCAGGAAGGGGGCCGCCAGGATGCCGAGGGTGCGGATGATCACCAGATCGCGCCGCAGGATGTAGGGCAGCTCGGGCCGTTGCACCTTGACCGCCACCCAGTGGCCGTCGTCGAGGCGGGCCCTGTACACCTGGCCCAGGCTGGCTGCCGCCACCGGGTAGTCGGGGAAGGTCTCAAACAGGGTGTCTGCCGGAGCGCCGAGTTCGGTCTCGATCAGCTGCAGGGCGATGGCATGGGAGAAGGGGGGCAGGTCGTCCTGCAGCCGGGTGAGCTCATCGAGCCAGTCCTTCCGCACCAGGTCCGGGCGGGTGGAGAGGGCCTGGCCCACCTTGATGAAGCAGGGGCCGAGGCGGGTGAGCGTGGAGAGAATGCGCTGGGCCAGTCGCTGCTGCACCTGGGGGTCGCGGCTGTTGCCCTGCACCGCCAGGCTCAGGGCCAGGCTGCTCAGTGACCAGACCACCACCACCAGGCGGCCGATCCAGATCCAGGGGCGCAGGGCCAGCCAGCGCAGATCGGCCCTGGGGTTGTAGCGGGGGGCTTCGTCGCTGGGCACGGTGCCCGGACGGCTGCCCGTTGTACTGGCAGCAGCTGAGAATTCGGTAACGCCGGCCGCTCCACCAGCCGCTCTGGCGCTGGTCGTCGCGGCAATGGTTCTGGCGCCAGTGGATCGCGGCTCGGAAACGGGCAGAGCAGGACTCATCGCTGCCGAGACTCTAGAAAGTTCGTCCGAGTCACCATGGGCCCCGTCGACGGGGAGCCGCTGCTGCGTGCCCTGGGCGCCCCCGCCCCCGCTCTGTCGTTGCACCTGCCCTGCCATGGGCGCGGTCGCGGTCTGGCTCCCGGCCTGCGCCGGTTGCTGCGGCTGGTGCCCGGCGCCTGGGATCTACCGGAACTGCCCGCCATCGGCGGTCCCCTGGTCTCCAGCGGGGCGGTGGCCGAGTCCCAGGCCCGCTCGGCAGCGCGGCTGGGGGCAGAGCGCTGCTGGTACGGCGTCAATGGCGCCTCCGGGCTGCTGCAGGCGGCCCTGCTGGCCCTGGCGCCGCCGGGGGCCAGGGTGTTGCTGCCGCGCAATCTGCATCGCTCGCTGCTGCACGCCTGTGTGCTGGGCCAGATCGAGCCCCTGCTCTATGACCTGCCCTTTGATCCCCTCACCGGGTTGTGGTTGCCCCCGGGGCCGCGGCATCTGGAGCCGGTCTTGGCGGCGGCGAGGGCGCTGGGGGGCGTGGTTGGCCTGGTGCTGCTCGATCCCACCTACCAGGGGCTGGTGGCGGATCTGCCGGCCCTGATCTCCCTGGCCCATGCGCAAGGTCTGCCGGTGCTGGTGGACCAGGCCCATGGTTCCGGTTCGGCCGTGGCGGCCGGGGCCGATCTCACCGTGCTGTCCCTGCAGAAAAACGCCACCGGTTTGGCCCAGAGCGCCCTGCTGCTGGCCCAGGGCCCAAGGGTGGCGGTCGCGGCGATCGAGCGCAGCCTGCTGTGGCTGCAGACCTCCAGCCCCAGTGCCCTGCTGCTGGCCGCCAGTGCCGCCGCCATCGACCACGCCCACAGCCCGGCGGGACGGCGCCAGCTGGAGCGTGCCCGGCGCCGGGGCCTGGCCCTGCGCCAGCGCCTTCAGGATCTGGATGTCCCCCTGCTGGCCAATGGCGATCCCCTGCGGCTGGTGCTGGCGACGGCTCCCCTGGGGATTTCGGGGCTGGCGGCCGATGCCTGGCTGATGGAGCGGGGGGTGGTCGCCGAACTGCCGGAACCCGGCTCCCTCACCTTTTGTCTTGGTCTGGATCCACCCCGTTCCCTCGAACGGCTGCTGCCCCGCTGGCTGCAGGCCATGCGTCAGGCCCTGGCTGGAGCGCCCCTGCCGCCGTTCACGCCCCCACCCCTGCCGCTGCTGGCGGCGCTGGAGCTGCCCCTCGGCCAGGCCTGGCGCGCCGCCTCCATCCCTGTGCCCCTAGCTGCGGCCGCCGGCCGGATCGCTGCCGAACCCCTCTGTCCCTATCCGCCGGGGATTCCTCTGTTGGTGCCGGGGGAGCGGATCGACCCGGCCCGCGCCCTGTGGCTGGCGCAACAACAGCAGCTCTGGCCAGGGCAGCTGCCGGCTAGCGTGCTGGTCGTGGATGGCTGAAGATCCTGCGGCCATGACGTCCCAGAACGAGGCCTACCGCTGGGATTTCGTCACTCCGGGATTGCCCGATGGGGCCTTTGAGGCCGCTCCCGGCTTCAGCCCGACACCGATGGAACTGCGGGTGATGCTGCTGGCCCATCTGCGGCCCCGGCCCGATTCGCTGGTCTGGGATGTGGGCGGTGGCACCGGCGCCCTGGCCCTGGAGATCGCCCGCTTGATGCCCCTGGGCCAGGTGCATACCCTGGAGCGCGATCCCGATGCGGTGGAGCTGCTGGAGCGCAATCGCCAGCGCTTCGGCATCACCAATCTCCACAGCCACCTGGGCAGGGCCCCCGCCGATCTCGATCAGCTGCCACCCCATCCCGATCGGGTGCTGCTGGAGGTGGGCCGGCCGCTGGTGGATGTGCTCAGGGCGGTGTGGGAGGCGCTGCGGCCCACGGGACGGCTGGTGATCAGCACGGTGAGCCTGGAGGGGCTGGTGGATGCCACCGACACCCTGGCCCAGCTCGAGGCCCGCGATCTGCAGGTGGTTCAGGCCACGGTCCATCGCATGCAGCGTCGCGGCAGCCAGGCGAAGCTTGCGGCAGCCGAACCGCTGTTCGTGATCGCCGCCGAACGCTGACCTTGCATCGCCCCCGTGCCGCCACCTCCATCGCCCGTCTGGCCAGTGGCTGGGCGGCGGGCGGTTTCGGCGCCCTGGTGGTGTTGCTCGGCGGCTGGTGGTTCACCCTGGCGGTGGGGCTGATCGTGCATCTGGGCCTGCTGGAGTTCTTCCGCATGGCCCAGTTCAAGGGCATCCGGCCCGCCACCAAGACCACCCTGGTGGCGGTGCAGCTGCTGCTGCTCTCCACCCAGGCGGCGGCGGCAGCTCATTGGGTCAGTGCCGGCGGCCCGCCAGCCGGGGTCGCCGGCGATGTGGCGGCGGCGGTGTTGCCGGCTTCGGGGGCCGTGATCTGCGGTTGGCTGTTGCTGCAGCCCAGCACCGGCACGATCGCCGACATCGCCGCCTCGGTGTTCGGGCTCTTTTACCTGGGATTCCTGCCCAGCCACTGGATCAAGTTGCGCAACCTGGTGGATCCGACCCTGGCGCCCAACCTCTCCGGCACGTTGCCGTTCACCGACTGGCCCTGGACCTCCGGCCTGGCCCTGACCCTGCTGGCTTGTTTCCTGATCGTGGCCACCGATATCGGCTCCTACGTGATCGGCCGGCGCCTCGGCCGCCATCCGCTCTCCCCCATCTCTCCCGGCAAAACGATCGAGGGGGCCCTCGGCGGTATCGGTTGTGCCCTGCTGGTCGGAGCGCTGGGAGGGGAGCTGCTGGGCTGGCACTGGGGCTGGCTGCTGGGCGGGCTGCTCGGGGCGGTGGTGGCGCTGTTCGCCCTCGTCGGCGATCTCACCGAGTCGATGATGAAACGCGATGCCGGTCTCAAGGATTCGGGTGATGTCATCCCCGGCCATGGCGGCATCCTTGATCGCATTGACAGCTATCTGTTCGTGCCGGCGGTGGTCTACTCGCTGGTCACCCTTGTGTTGCCGATCCTCGAGCGCGGGTGAGTCCCCAGGCGGCATCGGCCAACACCTGCTGACGCAGTTCCTGAGGGTTGGAGCCACACCAGGCGCGGAATTCGGCGCGGGTGCGGCCGGGGGATTCGTTTCCCGCAGTGGTGGATGTACTGATGTCAACAAACTCCTGGTCCATGCTCATGGCCGTCACAACGCGGATCTCTGAAGCCATGGGGCCAGTGGGCCTGCCCCGATGTGGCCTCACATTGGCCAGGGTTGCCGTAGTGCTACTGGAACTCAAACAGGGATAGGTTCTTGTGGAATTGGCTGCCGTTGTGCGCCATCGCCGGCGTTGTAGTAGCCGGCCACTTTGATCGGGTTGCTTGGCCCGTAAAGAGCAAGTTTGGGAATCAAGAGACATTATGCACGACGGTCGTATGAATAATCAATAGTCCAGTCCTTGATGTCCATGAGCTAAGGCTTGCCGTGCGCCGGGACTGGGGCGGCTGCGTCGCGCTTTTGTGACGGCTCAGAATAGGCAGAAATGCTTTAAGCTCTCCTGTAGAATCCGATCTGGCTCAACTCCTTTGTAGGGCTGTCCTAAGCTTACTGATTCGTTTGGCCTTGAGCGTATTAACCAGGCCCACGGTCCGTCCCTGGCGATCTGCGTCCTGCTGGTGGCCCTCAACCGAATCTGGACGATCTTGCCTGATATTGTTGCCTATGACCTCAGTCATTTCATAGCAGCTACACCAGTAGAGATTAGTCAATTCGGCGAAATCTTTTTCATCTCCTATGGCTTGATGCAGATCCCTTGTGGTGCGATCATTGATCGCTATGGGCCTCGTCGCACCCTGGGTCTATCCACCTTGGTGATTGGCCTGAGTGGCATCACAATGGCGTTTTCCAGGTCCATTCTTGAGGTCGATCTTGAACGTCTGATTATTGGTGCTGCCAGTGGATTTTCCTTTGTAGGTAGTGCCAAAGTCATCCAGGTCTGGTTTCTACCACATCGCTTCGCCACCCTCCTCGGCATCTGCCTGGCTCTCGGGAACCTGGGACTGATCTCCACGGCCCCACTGCAATTCATCAGTTCCCATTGGGGCTGGAGGTCCATGCTCTTTCTGCTGGGACTGTTCAGCGCTTTGGTGGGTTCACTGACACTCGTCGAGCTGCTGGGAGATCCTTCTGGCGCCAGGATCATCCCCAGCCCGGTGCCAGCGCACGACGTTGGCCATCTTGCCCCACTTATCCGGAACGGCAGAGCGCTTGAGAGGCAGATTCAATATTTACTTAATTGTCTTTTGGCCACAGCGGTAGCCGCCCCAATCTTTACATTTGGCGGTCTTTATGCAAGCACTTTCTTGCAAGCGAAATACGGGCTCACTTCATTGGGAGCCAGTGAGGCGATTACCGGAATGTTTGCCGGTGTTGTTGGCGGAGGACTGTTCTGGGGATGGCACTCCGATCGGCTCGGTTCCCGCAAGCGGATGCAGGTGATCGGGTCGATTGGGGTGGCAGCCGCTCTGGCGATGCTTTTTTATGCACCCGGGCTCCCCTTAGTACTCTCGATTTTACTCCTGTTCATGATCGGCTTTCTGGGCATGTCTGCTGATCTTTCCTTCGCCACGGTCAAGGAGATGTTCCCTGCCAGCTCCTCGTTGGCTCTTGGCGCCATGAGCACATTCGCCAGCCTGGGTTGCGCGCTGATTTTGCAGCTGGTGTTCTGGAACATGCAGGGAGAACCCCATCTCCATGGAATGCATGAAGTCCCGAATTTATTGGCCGAAGAGATGGCGCGTGGTCTGTTCCCAATTCTTTTGGTAGCGATCGCTCTTGGCATTCCTGCGGCGTTATTAATAAAAAATCCCATTCAACAGCGCTGAATATTTCCAGGCAACGTATTGTCCCCATAAGATTGCATGGCAGGGAGTCGATGATGAAACGCGATGCGGGACTCAAGGATTCCGGTGTTGTGATCCCGAGTCAGGGCGGCATTCTCAATCGCATCGATAGCAACCTGTTGGTGCCGGCGGTGGTCGAATCCCTGGTCACCCTGGTGCTGGCGAAGCTGGAGGGGCGGTGAGGCGGCCGGCCCGCTGCCCGCAGGGATCTCGCCCCAGTCGCTGGGAGCAGAGCCGCTGGCCCGGAGCAAGGCACAGGCTGAAACCGGCCTCAGGCCGACACCCGCGCCTGCCCCGCCAGCTCCAGCTGACCGCCACCGAGCTCGGCCCGTTCGATCCGGACGTTGGCATCCATCGGCAGCCGGGCGATCCGGCCGTCCGCTTCGGCCCGCAGCTGCACCGTTCCGCCGCTGGCCTCGACCCGGGTACCCAGCTCGATCGGCGGACCTCCGGCTGACCCCATGCTGGAGAGGATCAGACGATCGCCGTCGAAGCGCAGCCGCCCCAGCGGTGCCAGCCCCAGTAACTCTTCCGCCAGGGCATCGCCCAGGGGCCGCCAGGGGGCCGTGGCCAGGGAGCGATTGAGGCCTTCGGCGCTGAAACGCACCCAGCCGTCGATGCGGAAGGGATGGTCAAACTGCAGAGTCTGGGATCGCAGCAGGTCTCCCATCCGCACCTGCATGGGCGCACTGCGCAGATCCACCGCTTCGATCTCAAGGCGCTGGAACACCACCCGCCGTGCGCTCAGATGCACGCCTTCCAGCCGACCCCGCAGCAGCCGGACCGCCGATCCCTCCAGTCGGATCTCCAGATCCTCGATCGCCTCGCACTGCTGGCGCAGCCAGAGCTCCAGGCCGCGAGCCAGCAGCGCCAGCATCGGACCACCCCGGGACGGCGCCGCAGCGGCCGAGCCGCCCTGGGTCCCGGCGTCAGCGGGGGAAGCTTCCTCGGGCATCCGACGCCATGGCGGTGGTGGGGCCCCTCCTAACAGAGCGGAGCATCGCTGCGCAGCACGTGGTCGCCGCATCGGCACGCTCTGCCTAACCTGCGGCGATGTTGATGCTTCTCCAGGCCCTGGTCAGCCTTGCCTTTGGCGGCGGTGCCGGCTGGCTGCTGGGTCGCGGTGTGCCCCGGTTGGTGCAGCGTTCCGCTTCCCTGGCCCGCCGCAACCAGTCCAGCCAGCTGGTGTTCGGGGTGCTGCTGCTGGCGCCCTGGCTGATCGGCGTTCTGGCCCTGTTGTGGTTGCTGACCCGCTTTGATCTGCTGCTGCTGGTGCTCGGCTACTGGGTTGGTTTTCTGCTGTCGCGCCGCCACCTGGGCCTCTGACGCCCAGGTGGCCCATCCGTTCAGTCCATCCGGGCGCGGCGGCCGGCCAGGAAGGCTTCGGTGGCCGTCACCCCCGCCAGCAGCAGCAGGCCGGCGAGGCCCACCAGCTGTTGCTGGTCCGTTGGTTTGGCACCTGCCGGAGTCAGCAGGGCTCCGGCCAGGAACCAGGCGGTGGCCAGTGCCGAGCAGATCCAATAGGCGCGCCAGCGGCGCTGATAGATGTAGCCGCTGCCCAGACCCGGCACGAGATTGAGCAGCGCCGCCAGGCCCGGTGACGCGGCCGCCAGCACCTGTTTGCGGCTCGGATCGGTGGCATTGCCGGGGAGCTGGGCCGGTACGGGATCACTCGACAAGGGGCTTACAGCGGCGATGCTGTGAGTGTGGCGGGGATCGCGGCCGTTCGTGGTGTCAGGGGCCCCAGAGGCGCAGCAGATTGCTGTAGCTGCGGCTGATCAGGTCGAACTCCTCGCTCTTGCCTTCCCGGGCAAACAGGGAGCGCCGGGCGGTGTCGAGTTCAAACAGCAGTTCCCGTTGTTCGGCGCCGCGAATGCGGCTTTCGATCCAGCCCACCGCCACCAGCCGTTCCCCCTGCTCCACGGGTTCAACCCGATGCAGGAGGGTGCTGGGATACACCAGCACATCGCCCGCCGCCAGCTTGTGTGGCTCGTCCCCGCCGGGGAACTCGAGCACCAGCTCACCGCCGTCGTACTGCGCCGGCTCGCTCAGAAACAGGGTGAAGGAGAGATCGGAGCGCCCCTCGGCCATGTAGGCATCATCGAGATGGCGGCCATAGCCCTCGCCCGGGCCGCTGCGGCTGAAGCGCAGGCTGTGAATCTTCAGGGGCAGGGCTGCCGCCTGCAGCAGCGCAGAAGCCTCCAGTGCCTGCAGCACCCCCGCCGCCAGCTGGCCATGAAGATCGCTGGCGCGGCTGAGCTGGCGGTTGTGTTTGACGGCGCGGGCATGCCAGCCCGCCGTTGTGGCCCCGGCCTGCCAGGGGCTGGCCGGGGCCAGCAGCGCCGATCGCAGTGCCTCCACCTGGTCCGGGCTGAGCAGCTGCTCCAGTTGAAAGCGCATGGTCGCAGGGAGGGAACCAGAGGGAAACAGCAGGCGATCGTCAGGCGGGGATGGAGCGCCTCAGAAAGTGACGTCCACCGCACGACCTGAATCGCCCGGGATCAGCGCTGCGCTCCATGGTGCCCGCCCGCAGCGCCTCGGCCCCCGCGATCGCGATGGCCAGGCCCGCGCCGGCAGGCACCAGGCTGGCTGCCGTGGTGCCAAATCGCACAGGTTTCTGTCGCCCATGGGCCGCCCTTGCGCAGCACCGTCACCAACAATGGCCCTGTTGCCCATCCCTGTCGTCATGGCTCGACCGTCCATTGCCCTGTTCCTGGCCACCGCCGGCCTGATCGCCGGCGTCAGCGGCTGCGGACAGAGCTCCCATTCCCCGGCGCCCAAGGCCGGCGAGACGGTGGCTCCCAGCAGCTCCGCCCCGGCGCCGGCCAAACCCAAGGCTGAAAAGGGCGAAAAGCCTGAAATGGGTGAAAAGGGCGGTGAAGGTGGAGAGGGTGGCGAGGGCTGAGCCGCGATCGATCGCCGTGGTCGGGGCCGGCGTCGCCGGCTGTGCCCTGGCGGCCCAGTTGCGCCGGCTGGGTTGCCGCGCGCCGATCACCCTGCTGGAAACCGGCCGCGGTCCCGGTGGTCGGGCTTCCACCCGCCGCTCCCGCCGCGATGGGGGCCTGGCCATCGACCATGGCGCCCCCATGTTCAACATCAGCGCCGAGCCGACGCCGGCCTTGCTGGCGCCCCTGCTCCAGGGCGGCTGGATCGAACCCTGGCCGCCTGGGCCGGCGGGCCTGGCCGAGCTTCAGGCTGACGGTCAGATCCGGGCCAAGGCTCAGACCCCAGCCAGCCAGGGAGATCCCCGGCTGGAGGGTGCGCTCTATCGCGGCAACCGGGGCCTGGAGGCCCTCTCGGAGGGGCTGTTGGCCCTGGCGGCTGCGACGCCCCCCGGGGTGTCGGCGCCCCAGGTTCGCTATGGGGTGATGGTGCGGCAGCTGACAGCCACCCGCGGCGGCCCCTGGCGCCTGCTTGATGGCCAGGGGCAGCTGCTGGCCGAGGCGGACTGGCTGGTGCTGGCCGGCACCCTGCTGGCCCATCCCCGCGGCCAGCGGGTGTTCGGCTGGTCGGAGGTGCCCCTGGCGGCGGCGGCCCGCCAGCTCGGCGATTCCCGGCTGGAGGCGGCGCTCCAGGCCATCGCCGCGCTCGAGAGTGAAGCCCGCAGCAACCTGCTGCTGGTGATCGGAGCCGAAGCGGCCCAGAGCTGGCTGGCCCTGCCCTTTCGTCATCTCAGTTTTTCCGCCGCTGCCCAGCGGCGCTGGGGGCTGGAGCGCCTCTCGATCCAGCCGCTGGCGGATGGCCGCGTCGTCGTGGTCGCCCATTCCAGTGCTGCCTTGGCGGCCCGCTACCTGGGGGTGCATGGCAGCCGCTCCTCGGCCGGCCGCCTCCTGGCCGCCCCGGCGGATCCGGAGGCTGAGACCCGGCTGATCCAGGCCCTGAGCGAGGCGCTGATCGATGCCCTGGCCGGGCTGCTGCCCCAGGACAGTCCCCTGGCCGGGCTGGAGCAACGCCAGTTGATGCGCTGGGGGGCGGCCTTTCCCTGTCCTCCGGGTCTGGAGGCCGAGGCGATGGTCTGCCCGGCCAGCCGGGTGGCGCTCTGCGGCGATGCCATCGCCGGCCCTGGCTTTGCCCGCATCGAGGGGGCGCTGCGCAGTGGCGAATGGCTGGCGCAGCGGTTGATGCAGGAGTGGGTCGCCGCCGAACCCGTCCGTGCGAAGGTCCGCTGAGCCGGCGGCGATGGATCCGATGATCCGATTGTGATCGGTGGCCGGGTGATCATCCAGTTCCAGGATGCCCACCGCCGTTCAGCGACAACAGCAGCACCTTGGTGCGCCACACGCTGTGCTGAGCCACACGATGATGTGAGCTTGAGTGAGCCTGGCACCGGCGATGTGCGGCAGCGAAAACCTCAGCTTGATGACGCTGATTTTGGTGAAGAATGGGCGGATGGCAGGGCGATCGGCACCTCTGCCAGGACGGTGCCGATCGCTTCAGACCGATCGCTTCAGACTGCCAGGCCCGAACCCTGTGGATCGTGGCCATGGAGGGGGCATCGGCACAGCGCCAGGGAGGCGTCTTGGCGCCTTCAGAATGGCTTAATCAAAACTGTAGGATGGGCCGGAAAGCACCTGCAACGCCGTCGCTGATTTCCGATGACTGATGATCAAGCGATCGCGATGATCCGCCAGATCTTTTCTAAATGTGCCGCGGTGCCGCCTGAGCAGGTACAGCTGGAATCATCCCTGGTCGATGATCTCGGCTTTGATTCTCTGGCCATGTTCGAGGTGTTGATGGAAGCCGAAACTGCCTTTGCCATCAAGGTGGATGGTTCCGATCTGCCCAGCTTGCAAACCGTGGCCGAATTGCTGGCCTATGTGAAGCGGCTGCAGGCCGATGGCTGAGCAGCCTCCGGAGCCGCAGCCGCAGCCGCTGATTCCGCCCCAGCCCCGCCTGGGGGCCTTTGGCGAACCACTGGTGCTGCGGCTGCGTCGTGGTTATCGCTCCTTTCTGGAGCTGCTCACCCCCTATAGCCTGCAGGTGCCGGCGGGCAGTGAAACGGTGCTGGGCAAAACGCTCGTGCTGCTCAATGAGCCCGCTGCGGTCCGCAGGGTGTTGGTGGAGGAGACGGCGTCGTTTCCCAAGCCGGCCTTGATCACCCTGCTGTTGTCGCCCCTGATCGGTGAGGGGCTGTTCAGCGCCAACGGCCGCGAATGGCAGCGTCAACGGCGCCTGTTTGACGAGGCTTTCAGAACCCTGCCCCTGGAAGCGTGGCTGCCGCCGATGCAGGCCGCCCTTGATCAGCTGTTCGTCACGCTCGACCAGCAGGCGGATGGCCGCAGCGTTGATCTGCAGGAGCTGATGACCCTGTTCAGCGCCGACGTGCTGGTACGCGCCACCCTGTCCCATCCCCTGGCCAGGGACGATGGCGAGGCGATCTTCCGGTCGTTTTCCCACTACCAGAGCCGCTCGGCGCTGGCGATGGCACTGCGCTTTCTGCGCCTGCCACGGTCTCTGGTGGCCGCCTCGCTGCTGGGATCAGCCGCGCCGATTCGCCATTGGGTGCGGCGCCAGGTGCAGGCCCGGCTGGCTGAAGCCCGCCCGCCGCAGGACCTACTCCAGGCCCTGATCCATCAGGGGGGCTTCAGCCCCGCGGAACAACTGGTGGATCAACTCTGCGTGTTGCTGGTGGCGGGTCATGAGACCACCGCCAGCGCCCTGAGCATGGCCTGCTATCTGCTCAGCCGCGATCCGGTGGCGCAGAATCGCTTGCGACAGGAAGCCGGAGCGGTCTTCGGCCCGCGGGGTGGGGTGGGCTGCGCCCCGCGGGACCTGCTTAACCTGCCCTATGCCACGGCGGTGTTCTGCGAAACGCTGCGCCTTTATCCACCGCTGCCCTTTTTGCTGCGCGAGGCCGGCGAGAGCACCGAGCTGGCTGGCCAGCGCTGCCCATTGCATAGCCTGGTGACGATTTCGCCCTGGGTGATCCAGCGCCATCGCCGCTACTGGCAGCAGCCTTCAGCCTTTCTGCCCGATCGCTTTCTACCCGGGGGCGATGGAGCGAGCGCCGGCGACCACTACCTACCGTTCGGATTGGGGCCCCGCCGCTGCCCCGGGGCCGCGGTGGCCCAACAGGAGGCAGTGCTGGCCCTCAGCCGCCTGGTGCTGAGGTACGAAGTGTTGCCCGATGACGCCCATCAACCGGAGCTGCTGGGCAAGCTCACCTTGCGCAGCAGCAATGGGGTGAGGGTGCGGTTACGGCCGAGGGGTGCCAGCTGAAGCCCAGCCCGCAGTGCTCAGCCCTTGGCCTCAGTTGCTTTGGCCGCGGCGATGCGTCGCCGTAGGCGGCGCGAGGCGGTGAGAGCAGCCGCTGCCCCCAGGGCCGGCAGGGGACCAGGGGTAGGGGCTCCGGCTCCAGCCAGGATTTGCTGATTGGCGACGGACTCGTAGGCCCAATCCACCAAGGTCAGGGCATTGTTACCGGGAAGGGAGGAAGCAGGAAGCTGCAGCCTCAGCCAGCCATAGTAATAATCTGAGGGATTGGTTGGATCAGTGAAACGATATCCAGCAAAAAAGGTGGAAGGCAAGGGCTCTCCCACCGACGATACCAGTACGTTGCTGTTATCATATTTTGAAGTATTGGGAAAAGAGCCACTCAGCCAAGTACAAGCAGTGCCTGAGCAACTGGGCGTGTTGCCCACCGGAACGGCCTCGCCTCCGTTCAGCGGCAGGGACTTTACGGGTATATTATTGTTCCCAATAGGTACATTAGAGAATGAATTGAGGAATTCTATGCTACTGTTGCTGCCTGAGTCGACGTAAAGTGCGTAAACATCCGTAGTTGATTTCGCTGCAGAACGATTGCCAGGTGCTGTGCTGTACCACCCAATTCTGGTCGTGCCATTCCCTCCAAAGCCTAAGTCGACTGACGAAAAGTTTACTCCATCCGTAGGGTTTATTCCGCCCGTAGGTGCAGGTACAGAGACTGAGATGTTCTGTGCGCCGCTGTAAATAACTGCAGCCTGTCCAGGGGGTGTGGCCAGCAGCACGCCGCTGCCGGAGAGCAGCGCGCAGGCGGTTCCCAGGGAGTTGGAAGCCTGAGTTTTTGGTTGCGATTTCCCAGATTTGGAGCTTTTGTCGCGCATGACTAACCAAAAAATTTAATGCAGCATATCAGCAGCGCTCTGCAGCGCTGTGCCCGTGGTTGCGGCTCGGCCTTCAGCCCCTGGCGCTGCCGTCATACTCAATCCAGCCCACGCCGCAGGATGGTGATGTGGTCCGTCTGGTCGGCCCCGGCGCGGCGGGCCAGCGCCTGGGTGTGGATGTTGCCCGCCAGGCAGCTGAACTGCAGGCGTTCATGGCCGAAGGCTTGCGCCAGGGCCAGGCCCTCGGCCATCAGCAGCAGATCGGCCCAGCCCAGGCCCCCTTGCTGGGCTTGCAGATCCGGGGCCAGCGCCTTGGCGCTGATCACACTGGTGCCCGGTTTACCCCCCAGGGGCTGGGACAACATCAGGCCCTGGGGCAAGTCGTCGAGCATCAGCACGAGATGGTGATGGCCATGGGGCCCGCTCAGCTGGGCCTCGAGGCGTCGCCGCACCGCCCACGGCTCCCCGCCGATCCGCTGGGCATGGAGCAGGCAGAGCGGCTCGAGCAGCGTTGCGTTAAGAGGGATCACGCGCGCGCCGGCCGGCACGCCATCACGGGCGCGCAACCAGGCCAGCCACCCCTCGATCTGGGCCTGGAGCGGCGGCAGCGGCGCGCTGAACACCAGTTCCTCGGTGACAGGGGCAAAACCGTGCGCCTCCAGCCAGCTGCGGCTGCCCGCCGCAGCCTGGCCATCCGCGTAGTGCACCAGCCCGGCCACCGACCGCTGGCGGGCCAGGTCGCGCACGTGCGCCAGCAGCCGCTGGCCGAGGCCCTGGCCCAGAAACGGGGGCGCCAGCCGAAAGCTCAGGCGCCAGAGGTTGGTGCCATCGATCAGCCGCACCGGCATCCAGGCGAGGGTGCCGTACAGCCGATAAGGGGCCTCCTGCACCACCACCTGGGGTTCCCCCCAGGCGCCGCCGGCCAGCTCCGGCATCAGCATCCGGCAGGCCCGGCGTTCGCCCCCCTCGGCCGGCCGGATCACGGCGGTTGCGGCCAGGCTCATGGCGTCGCCTCGTCATGCGCCAGGAATGCCTCGATGCGTCCACGGATCGCCAGCGGTGGGTCGCGATCCAGGGCGGCTTCGAACGCTTCCCGTGCCTGGGCCTGCTCGCCGCAGCGCCACAGGGCCAGTCCCAGCAGCGCATGGGCCCCCGCCAGCGATTGCAACTGGCTCATGGCCAGTTGCGCCTGGCCGAGAGCCTGCCGGTGCTTGCGTCGATCGAGCAGCACCGCCGCCAGGGCCAGCCGCAGGATGCTGTCGTCGGGTTCCCGCTCCAGGGAGGCGCGCAGGTACCGCTCCGCATTCCCCAGCCGGCCGATCTGGATCCAGGCCAGGGCCAAGCGACCCTGGGCAAAGGGGGTCGGCTCCGGATCCTGTTCCGCCTCCTTCAACAGCCGCAGGGCCTCGATCAACTGATGGCGTGCCACGGCGATCAGGGCCAGCACCACCAGCACCAGACAGCCGGGTCCCTCCTGCTGCCGCACCGCCTCCGCCTCCCGGCTGGCCTCCGCCAGTCGCCCGCAGCGCAGATTCAGATAGGCCAGGTGCAGGCGCAGCAAGGGGCTCACCTGCGGCTGTTGAACCACCTCCTCCAGCAGCGGGATCGCCGCCTGCCAACGACCGCTCTGGAGGTACACCTGGGCCAGGTTGTACTGGCTGCGCAGCCGGTGCTGCTGCTGCTGCAGCTCTTCCTCGGCACTGAACAGGGGAAATCCCAGGGCGAGCAGTTGCTCCACGGCCTCATGCTGGAAGCCTGCCTCCGCCAGGGGCAGCAGCTCGGGCGAGGGGGGCTCGGACACGGGGCCGATGTCAGGGTCCTCGGAGGACCAGGCAGCTGCGGGCACCACATCCGGGGGTTCCCGAAAGGCCTTCAGCAACACCCGTCCGGCCATCCCCGCCGCAACGGGCAGGCCGAACAGCTGCAGCACGGTGGGCGCCACATCCAGGAGGGAAGCGTCGTGCAGCTGGTCATCGCGGCGAAACAGCGGCCCGGCCATGGCCAGCAGGCCCTGGCGCCGAAACCAGCCGAGGCCTGCGCCCGAGGCGGCGGCCGTCGGCAGTTTGGGTCGCATCGCCCCCGAGCGAATCCCCTGCTCCGAAACCAGCAGCACGCTGGTGCCCGGTCCGCCGATCCTCAGCAGCTGGCCCAGCATGGCGTCGTGGAGGCGCAGGGCCGCCGTCACCACCTGGCCGTAATGGTGCTCGTCAGGCTCGCTGACGCCCTCGAGTCGCGGCGCCTGACACGCCATGAATCGGCTGCTGAGTTGGGCGATGGCGGGGAATCGAACCGCCAGAAATTGCCATGGATGCTGCTCCAGAATCCGGCGAGCGGCGCCATTGACGGAAGCGGTGGCAGCCAGGATCGCCGCAATCTCCAGCGGGCGGCGATCCAGGGTCGGATCGATCGCCGCCAGATCCTGGATGTAAGGCTCCAGATCCTCAGCGTTGAACCAACCGGGATGGCAGCGCACACGGCTGAGATCCTCCACCTGCTCCGCGGGACACACCGCACCGTTGGCCAGGGGCCAGGGGGCATCAGGTGAGTCTGCCGCGAGGGCCGCGAAGCGATCAGAAACACTGAGCCCCGATAGGGGTTCGGCCGGATGGCTTCCATACCAATTCACGGCATGACTGAGGAAGCCGGCATCGGCGAGCAGGCGCCAGAGACTTTTTTCTCTGACCAGATCGGAGCTCATCGGCACCAATTCGCCCGACAGCGGATCGGGGCTGAGATGGTCGAGAATCCCATGGCGATCGGCGGTCATGCCGGTGGCCAGCGAGGTCCAGAGAAGGGCTGGGGCTTGTGGCTGAAGGCTGGCAAGATCTCCGACTATCCCTTGCTCGATCATGGACGCAATCGTCGGCAGTTGGTCGCTTTCAATCAAGGGCGCCAGCAGATCCCAGTCCACGCCATCCCAGGCCACCAGCAGTACCTTGGGGGAGGGGCCCACACCCGATTCCTTCACGCCCCCGGGGCTGGGCCGATGGTCCGGTGTGCCGTCATCAGTGAAGTCGTCGTCAGTGAAGCCGTTCATCGGCGGCCGGTTGGATGACGTGAAACACCTGTCATGTCACCAGAAGGGAATAGGGAATCGTTTCTTTCGTTTCATTTCCTGCATTCGTTTCTTATTGGCCTTGCTCCACTGCTGCCAATGCCGCCATAGCTTCGACGTCATGGGTCGGCGCGGAGCTGCAGCCGCAAAGGCCAGGGCCTCAATGCTGGCGGCCAGCACCGTGACGAAGGACGATTGCAGTACACCCCAGAGCAGGGCCGGTCGTCGGCTGGCCTGCGACTGGCGATCGATCACCCGCTCGGCCTGATCCACCCCGGTCAATAGCGCGGCCTTGATCTCGGGCAGGGGTTTGAACAATGTGGCCGACTCAATCGGCAGATTCGGGGCCTCAATCGAGGTGAGACGCGTCTGAATATCCTTGAAACTACTGGCAACTTCGATCTGCTGACGCATCAGTTGCAGATTTTGCTGCGCATGCAAAATCCTGGCGTTTTGTTGCTGGGACAGCACTATGGTGCTGCGCCAGACTGCGGCCAGCTGCAAGGGAATGATCAGCACGTAGCCAATTACGGCAAGCTTCGTGAAACGCACAAGAGCGTTGCGCCTAGCCCGCAATTGCACATCGCCAGGGTTCATGATCGAGGCGAGATAGCTCATCGCCACACCCAGTAGTGCCAGGGGGCCCCGCTCCACCATGACTGCACCGAACCGCAATTGCCAGCTTGGGTCTAAAATTTTCAGGGGCAATATCACCGCCAGCACGCTGACGACAAAAAGGGCTGGAAGGCATAGGCCAAGCACACCAAAGAATCGGGCCGAGTGGGCCAGGCCCTTGTCGTAGTCGATCTGCTGTTGTGCCGGCGTCAGCTCGTTTGTGGATTCCATTGAACTGCTTCAGTCAAAAAGTTCAGAAGATGATGGAGGCTGCTGAAGTCGTACCTGAGGAATAGCGATATTTCAACCTCAACCTATCGTCCCACATCAGCGGTCCTGAAGTCTTGAGCTTCTGGGGCTGATACCACGCTGTCATGGGTGTCTTGTCCGCCGTATTCAGCATCGGCGTTCCTGTGAGTGGGTTCTCTGATGTTCCGGGTCAGAAGCCGATTCGGCACCCATGGTCCCCCCCCCCGATCAACTTCCCCAAGGCCATCTCCAAACCGAAATAGTGGGCGCGAGTCCGTCTGCGCGCTGGCCAGAGGACGGGCACCGCGCTCGCGATCCTGTGCAGCGGCCACCATCTGCAAGAACCGAAGGTTGGCGCGCAGCGCCACGATTCATTCGCCAAGGCCAAGGTGTTGGCAGCTCGGCAGCTTCGGCAGCCGTTGCCTGAGCTCCAGGCCCAACCTGGTCGACAGCAGCAAGCCTGCGGACCGCAGGTTGTGGTTGGGGGCCATGCCTGGCACGTGTCTAGGCGCCTGGCTGGTGGTTCAGGTGCTCCGGGGTGGGGCGAACTTGGCGTTCAAGACCTGCCTTGAGGGCCAGCTCCAGCCGGTCCAGCCGCCGGCCGTTCACCCCCAGATCGGAGTCGCCGAGCCGGGAGGCGGAGCGGGCCTGCAGGGTCTGCCGTTCTAAGTCGGCATAGAGCTCCAGGTCGTCGACAAAGCCGAACAGCCGGCTCGTGGCGGTGGCATGCAGATAGCCGCCGCCGGCTTCGATCAGCTCGATGCCCTCCAGGTTGCGCACCGCGGGCAGCAGGGCCTCCAGGGCCGCAGCAGGATCCGCCGTGCTCCAGTTCTTCCGGCTGCAGTGGGCCGGGCTCGGGCAGGCGGCCAGGCCACCGTTGTGGACCCCCAGATCTGCCGGCATTGGCCCAGCGAGATGGAGCAGGGAGGCGGCGGCGGGCTGGCCGCCGACCAGCAGCAGCACCACCAACAACAGGGCGGCGCAGCCTCGGACCAGGGGCGACTGGATCGGCAGGGGAGGCATGGGAGCGGTGGCGGCTGGGCTGGCGTCCGCCATCGTCGCGCGGCTCAGGTCCTGGCGACGGCCTCTGGCGCCGGGGCCCCCGCAAGCCAGGTGTCGGCCACCCGTTGCGGTTGATCGATATGGGGCAGATGGCCGCAGGCCGGCAGCTCCTGCAGCCGTTCGCCCAGCAGGGCCAGAGCGGCGCGTTTCTGGGGCGGGCGCAGGATGCGGTCGTTGGCGCCCCAGAGCACCGACAGTGGTTGCGGCGGCAGCGGCGCACCGCAACCGGCGAAACCACCGGAGCGAGCAAAGCGGCGCAGGGCTTCGCCCCAGCCCGGAGTCTGCAGATGCAGGGAGGCGATCTCCAGCTCCGGCGTGCCCACACCGCTGTCGGGGTCGGCGAAGGCGCTGCGGCAAAGGCCCCGCCGCACCCCTGGCAGGGACAGAAAGCGCACCCCCAGGCCATCAAGCAACGGCGGCAGGGGCATCGGCCGGCCGGTGAGCCCTGCCGGGGCCAGCAGTAGCAGCCGGCTGATGCGCTGCGGTTGGCGCCGCGCCAGTTCCACCGCCACCGAGCCCCCCATCGAGGCACCGATCAGCCCCACCGGAGCGCCGTGCTGGCGTTCGGCGAGGGCTGCCAGCAGGGCCTCCAGATGGGTCAGGACACCGCGGGGGGAGTAATCGCCGTCGTCGGGCCTGGGGGTGAAGCCGAAGCCGTAGAGATCGGGAATGATCAGGCAGTGCCGCTCTGCCAGCAGCGGCACCAGGCGCCGGAACTCCAGCAGGGAGCTGTCAAAGCCATGCAGCAGCAGCACCGGTGGCCCGGTGCCCACCACGGCCACCGGCCAGTCGCCCGGCAGTCCGGCCAACGGCCACCACTGCACGGCGGCGGCCAGCTGGCGCCCCTGGGGATCCAGCAGATTGGCGGCAGCGGCCTGCAGCAGATCCTGGCCAGCGGGCACGCTCACGAAACCCGCAGCTCCGCCGTGGTGCTGACCAGGGCCGCGAGCAGGTCCGTGGCATCAACCCGGAAGGGCAATTGATGCAGGTCGGAATCGTCACGGCAGGCGAAGCTGCAGACCCGGCCCAGGTCGTTGAGGCTGGCGCCGCCCAGGCCGAGGTCGGCCAGGGTGATCGGCAGGGACAGGCGGCGGAACAGGCTGATCAGCTGTCGGCGGGCCTGGGAGGCCAGGCGGTTGCCGCCCACCTGCTCCTCCAGCCTGAGTTGCACCAGGATGCCGAAACCCACTTTCTCACCATGCAGCTGGCCGTGGCTGGCAGCCAATTGGGTGAGGCCGTTATGGACGGCGTGGGCGGCGACCGTGCGGCAGCGGGCTCCGCCCACGCCACCGATCAGGCCAGCCGTCAGGCCGCAGGCTTCCGCGACACGCCCCCAGGCCTCACCACCGGGTTCGCTCAGGGCCGCCTCCCCTTCCAGCAGCAACTGATCGCGCAGCAGGCGTGCCATCTGCACGGCCTGCTGCACCAGGCCGTCGCTGCTGTTGCCACTGCTGACTGAGGCCTCGTACCACTTGGCCATGGCATCGGCGATGCCACTGGCGAGGGTGCGGGCCGGGGCCTGACGCACCAGGTCGTGGTCGAACACCAGCAGATCGGGACAGCGCGACAGGGTCACATCCCGCTCAAAGGCTCCAGCCGGTGAATAGACATTGGCCAGGGCCGTCCAGCCGGCGCAGGTGGCGGCGCTGGTGGGCACGGTGATGCAGGGCAGGCCGAGCCGATCGGCCAGCAACTTTCCGGCATCGAGCACCTTGCCGCCGCCGGCGGCAACCACCGCGTCGCAACCGGCGGAGCGGCTCAGGGCGGCGAGGCGGCTGAGATCCTGCTCGCAGCAGTCATGGAGCAGCTCCGCGGCCTGGGGCGCAAGGCCTGCTGTCTCCAGGCCGGCTTGCAGACGCCGGCGCAGCTCGAGGGTGCAGGCGCTGCGACCCAGCAGCAGCGGGCGGCGGCCGAGGGCGGCGACCCGTGGCAGGGCGGCCGACCAGACCCCGGGGCCGCGCAGCACCGTGATGGGTGCAATGGCGTGGCTGCTGCTAACGGAAATGCCGCTGCCGCCGCCGGCCTGGTTCGGGGATGGAGAGCTGCTGGATCCCATGGAGTGAACTGGCGAGTCGTGCCGCCTGGTTGTGGACAACGGAGCGCTGCTTCCATGCAAAGCCCCCTACACCTCAGGCATAGGGGGCCAGAAGCCAATGTGGGGCTGGGACCTGAGCCTGGCGTTCAGGCGCTGGCGCCAGCTAGCTCGGGGACCGGTGACAGCAGGGTTTCCTGCTTGCGGATCACCACCTGCTTGTCGTCGTTGACATCGACGAGGGCGGCATCGCCATCGCTGATCCGACCGGAAAGGAACTCCTCCGCCAGGGAATCTTCCAGCAGGCGCATCACGGCACGCCGCAGGGGACGGGCCCCATAACTGGGGTTGTAGCCCTCTTCGACGAGCCGTTCCTTGAAGGCCTCGGTGACCGAAAGGCGGATGCCCTTCTCCTGCATGCGACCGAAGATCTCACGCAGCATGATCTCGGCGATCAGCTTGACTTCGTCGCGGGTGAGCTGACGGAAGACAATGATTTCATCGAGGCGGTTGAGGAACTCGGGGCGGAAATACTGCTTGAGTTCTTCGTTGACCAGCGAGCGAATGCGGTTGTACTGAGTTTCTTCGACGTCGCCGCCGCCGAACTCGAAACCGAGGCCGCCACCACCTTTTTCAATCACCTTCGAACCGATGTTCGAGGTCATGATGATCAGGGTGTTTTTAAAGTCCACCGTCCGGCCTTTGGAGTCGGTCAGACGACCGTCTTCAAGCAGCTGCAGCAGCAGGTTGAAGACATCCGGGTGGGCCTTCTCGATTTCATCGAACAGCACGACGGTGTAGGGCCGGCGCCTGACCGCTTCGGTGAGTTGGCCACCTTCGTTGAAGCCCACATAGCCCGGAGGCGAGCCGATCAGTTTGCTGACGGTGTGGCGCTCCATGAATTCCGACATGTCGAGTCGGATCATCGACTCTTCGCTGCCGAAGAAGTAGGTGGCCAGAGCCTTGGTGAGCTCGGTCTTGCCGACGCCGGTGGGGCCGGAGAAGATGAAGCTGGCGATCGGCCGGTTGGGATTCTTCAGGCCGACTCGGGCCCGACGGATGGCGCGGGACACCGCCTTGACGGCTTCGTCCTGGCCGATCAGGCGCTGGTGGAGGGTTTCCTCCATGTTCAACAACTTGACCGATTCGCTCTCGGTGAGTTTCTGAACCGGCACACCGGTCCAGGAGGCCACGATGTGGGCGATGTCCTCTTCGGTGACCACCGGCGGGCGACCACTGACTTCGTTGCCGCCATCGGCAAAGGCACTGCCGGTTCTGGCGGCGGTGTCCGCCACGGCCAGCGACCCGACTTCCGGCGCTGCCCCAGCGGCAGCCTCGGGCTCTTCGTCTTTGCGGGTCTGCAGGATCGAGCGAATCTGCTCGCGCAATTCCACTTCCTTGTCGCGCAGTTCACCGGCCTTGGTGAAATCCTGGTCGCGGACGGCGTCCTCCTTTTCTTTCTGAACGGCTCGCAATTGCTTGTCCACCTCCTTGGCGGCGGGGGGCAGCTTGGAGTTCATCAGCCGCACCCGGCTGCCGGCCTCATCGATCAGATCGATGGCCTTGTCGGGCAGGAAGCGATCGGAGATGTAGCGATCGCCGAGGGTGGCGGCGGCCACCAAGGCTTCATCGGAGATCTTGAGGCGGTGGTGCTGTTCGTAGCGCTCCCGCAGACCCCGCAGAATTTCGATGGTGTCGTCGACGGAGGGCTCACCCACCATCACCGGCTGGAAACGGCGCTCAAGCGCGGCATCGCGCTCGATGTGCTTGCGGTACTCATCCAGGGTGGTGGCACCGATGCACTGGAGCTCACCGCGGGCCAGGGCCGGCTTGAGGATGTTGGCGGCGTCGATGGCGCCTTCGGCGGCCCCGGCGCCGATCAGGGTGTGAACCTCATCGATCACCAGGATCACGTTTCCGGCGGAGCGGATCTCCTCCATGATCTTCTTGAGGCGCTCCTCAAACTCACCGCGGTACTTGGTACCGGCCACCAGCAGGCCGATGTCGAGGGTGAGAACGCGCTTGTCTTCAAGGATGTCCGGCACATCGCCGGTGGTGATGCGCTGGGCCAGACCCTCGGCGATGGCGGTCTTGCCGACGCCCGGTTCGCCGATCAGCACCGGGTTGTTCTTGGTGCGGCGGCCCAGGATCTGAATCACCCGATCGATCTCGTTGTGGCGACCGACCACCGGATCCAATTTGGAATCAGCGGCCAGCTGGGTGAGGTTGCTGCCGAACTCATCCAGGGTCGGAGTCTTGGTGGAGCCCTTGCCGCTGCTGCCGGCGGCCACTTCAGCCGTCTCGCCCAGCATGCGGATCACCTGGGTGCGCACCTTGGCCAGGTCGACGCCGAGATTTTCCAGCACCCGGGCGGCGAC
Source organism: Synechococcaceae cyanobacterium (assembly GCA_947378425.1). GTDB lineage: Bacteria > Cyanobacteriota > Cyanobacteriia > PCC-6307 > Cyanobiaceae > Cyanobium. Next base: position 31,716 of record CANCJV010000018.1, on the reverse strand, counting down.
GCCTTCGCCTTCCCGGATCAGGCCGAGCAGCAGGTGCTCGGTACCGATGTAGTTGTGTCCCAGCTGGCGGGCTTCCTCCAGGGAGAGCTCAAGCACCCGTTTGGCCCGGGGGGTGAAGGGGATCTCCACAGCAACGAAACCAGAGCCGCGGCCGATGATCTTCTCGACCTCAACCCGGGCATCCTTGAGGTTGACCCCCATGGACTTGAGAACCTTCGCCGCGACGCCGGTGCCTTCGCCGATCAGACCCAGCAGAATCTGCTCGGTGCCGACGAAGTTGTGGCCAAGGCGACGGGCCTCTTCCTGGGCCAGCATGATCACCTTGATGGCCTTCTCGGTAAACCGCTCGAACATGGCCCGGGCCTGGTGCAAGTGCATCCAAGCTATCAGGGTTGAAGCGATGGCGTGTGTTCGGGGGGAAGCATCAGAGCGAATAGGGGGCTACGCCAGTCTCCGTCAGTGATTTCGCTCGGCTTCGTTATAGCTGGATCGCTTCAATCGGACTGTTTCCGCTTCAGGAATCTTCGGTTAACCGCACTCCGGGCAGCCTGCTTCAGAAGCTTCGAGCTTCAGCCATTGGATCAGGGCATCGTCGCCGTTGCGGTAGTAACCGCGACGGATGCCCGCCTCCCGGAAACCGCAATCGCCATACAGGGCTCGGGCGGCACTGTTGCCGCTGGCCACTTCCAGGGTGGCGCGCTCCGCCCCGCCTTCTCGGCCTGCGGTCAGCAGTCCCTTCAGCACCAGCCGGCCCAGGCCCTGGCGGCGTCGCTCCGGCGCCACCGCCACCAGCGTGATGTGCAGCTCATCCACCACCAGCCAGCCACTGGCCATGGCCAGCAGCTCTCCCCGGCGCCATAGCCCCAGCCCGGGCCTGCGATCGTCCTCCAGCTCCCGCTGCCATTGGCCCGGGGTCCAGAGACCGCCGAGGGCCAGGTTGTCGAGGGCCAGGCAGGCCTCGAGATCCGCGGGCTTCAGCGGCCGCAGGGGCGAGATCGGTGCGGCGGTCACGGTCCTGGGCGGCCTGGCTCCCTACGATCGGCTACCGCCGAATGCTCCGGAGCTCCAGCCCATGGTCCTGTCGTCCGCCGCCTCCCCGGCAACCGGCACCCCGGAAGCCGGCACTCCGGCAGCCGGCACCGGTGTCGAAGCCGATCCCCGCCTGGAGCCTTGCTTCGAGTTGCCCGGTGATCCCCTCAGTCCCAATCGCAATCTCACGCCGATCAGCACCCGGCTCGATGCTCAGGGGGGCCTGGAGGTGGGCGGCTGCCGGCTGAGCGTCCTGGCCCAGCGCTATGGCACACCGCTGTATGTGCTCGATGAAGCCACCCTGCGGGCCACCTGCCGGGCCTATCGCGAGGCACTCGAGCGCCACTACCCGGGCCCCTCCCTGGCCCTCTATGCCTCCAAGGCCAACAGTTCGCTGGCGATCTCGGCGTTGGTCGCCTCGGAGGGGCTCGGCCTGGATGCCGTTTCCGCCGGTGAGCTGTTGACAGCCCTGGCTGGTGGCATGCCGCCGCAGCGGATCGTGCTGCATGGCAACAACAAGTCCGCCGAGGAGCTGGAGCTGGCCGTCAGCCGCGGCGTCACCGTGGTGATCGACAACTGGAATGACGTCGAGCTGCTGGCGGCCATCGCCCCTGCCCGACCGCAGCCGGTGCGCCTGCTGGTGCGCTTCACCCCCGGCATCGAATGCCACACGCACGAGTACATCCGCACCGGCCATCTCGACAGCAAGTTCGGATTTGACCCCGACCAGCTCGAGCCGGTGTTGCGCCATCTTGCCGACTGTGCCTGGGCTGATCTCGATGGGCTGCACGCCCATATCGGTTCCCAGATCTTCGAGCTGGAGCCCCATCGCGATCTGGCCGGCGTGCTGGCTGACGCCCTGCAGCTGGCCCGCTCGCTGGGCCATGCCTGCTCCGATCTCAATGTCGGCGGCGGGCTCGGCATCCGCTACGTGGCCGGCGATGACCCCCCTTCGATTCAGGACTGGGTGCGCACGGTGGCCGAGGCGGTGGTGGCCGCCTGCAACGAGCGGGGCCTGGCCCTGCCCCGGCTGCTCTGTGAGCCGGGCCGTTCGCTGGTGGCCACGGCGGGAGTCACCCTCTACTCCGTGGGCAGCCGTAAGACGATCCCCGGATTGCGCACCTATCTCTCGGTTGACGGTGGCATGAGCGACAACCCACGGCCGATCACCTATCAATCCGTGTACACCGCAGTCCTGGCTGATCGACCAGAGGCCCCGGCCACCGAAACCGTCACTGTTGCCGGCAAGCACTGTGAATCCGGCGACGTGTTGCTCAGGGATCTGGCCCTGCCGCCGGCAGCCAGCGGCGACGTGCTGGCGGTGTTCGGTACCGGGGCCTACAACGCCTCGATGAGCTCCAACTACAACCGCATCCCCAGACCGGCGGCGGTGCTGGTCGGCGAGGGTATGGCCGATCTCGTTCAGCGCCGTGAACAGCCGGAAGACCTACTGCGCTACGACGTTCTGCCGTCGCGGCTTTCCTCAGTAGGTTGATCCCACACGCGCTGCGTGACTTTGATGGCCGGGTTCCGGACCAGTCGAAGTCGATTCAGCAAGGCCATAAAGGCCCGGTTGAGCGCGTCCCCGTCGTCGGATTTTCAAGCTCCTCCCTGTGACCTGGCTGCAGAACCTCGACCTGCGCCTGCTGCTCGATCTGCTGTTCGCCACGGCCCTAGGCGTGCTGCTGCTGGGACGGGTCACCGAACCCCGCACGCTCTGGTTGCTGCGGGGGTATCTCTTCCTGGTGGCCCTGGCCTGGGTGGTGCAGCGCTACGCCAACCTGCCCCTGACCAGCAAGTTGGTGGATGCCCTGGTGCTGGCCTGCAGCATGGCTCTGGCCATTCTCTGGCAGGGGGAGCTGCGGCGGTTGATGGAGCTGCTGGGCACGGGGCGCTTTGCGGTGTTGTTCGCCGATCGCAGCCGGGACCAGCTGGCCTCCGGGTCGGTCAGCATCCTCACCGAGGCCGCCGGTCGGCTGTCGCAGGCTCGCCGCGGCGGCCTGATCGTGCTGGATCTGGGCAGTGACCTGCGCCCTGAGGATTTCCTCAACCCCGGCATCCCGCTCGATGCCCAGCTGTCGGTGGACCTCGTGCTCAATCTGTTTGCGGTGGATACACCGCTCCACGACGGTGCTGTCCTGGTGCAGCACAACCGCATCGCCGCCGCGGGCGTGATCCTGCCCCTGTCGCGCCAGGGGCTCAACCGCTACGGCACCCGCCATCTGGCGGCCCTGGGGCTGACCGAGCGCCATGCCCGCTGCCTCTGCATCGTCGTCTCCGAGGAAACGGGCACCCTGGCCCTGGCCCGTCAGGGCCGGCTGGAGCGGCCGATCACCAGCAGCCGGCTCCACGACCTGCTCACCGACAGCCTGGCGTCGGTGCCGTCTGGGCGTAGCCTGACTCCGGACCTGCCGGAAGCCCGCGGATGAGTCGCGCCCTGGCGACCACCCCCAGCACCCCCCATCAGCCGCTGCCCTCCCAGCTTGATGGGGCACGGTTGCCCGTCCATGTGGCCCTGATCATGGATGGCAACGGCCGCTGGGCGCGTCAGCGGGGCCTGCCCAGGGTGATGGGGCATCGCGCCGGCGTCGAAGCCCTGAAGCGCACCCTGCGGCTCTGCAGCGACTGGGGCATCCGCGCCCTCACTGCCTACGCCTTCTCCACCGAGAACTGGACCCGCCCGGGCGAGGAGGTCACCTTCCTGATGACCCTGTTTGAAAACGTGCTGGCCCGGGAGCTGGAGGCGCTGGAGCGGGAGCAGGTGCGGATCCGTTTCCTCGGGGATCTCGAGGCGCTGCCGCGCCGCCTCCAGGATCTGATCGCCGATGCCACGGCCCGCACCTCCCTCAACGGCGGCATTCACTTCAATGTCTGCACCAACTACGGCGGCCGCCGTGAGCTGGTGCGCGCCGCCCGCCTCCTGGCCCAGCGGGCCGCCACCGGGGAGCTGGATCCGGCCTGCATCGACGAGACCCTGTTCGCCTCGGAACTGTTCACGGCCGGCGAGGTGGATCCCGACCTGTTGATCCGCACCAGCGGTGAGCAGCGCATCAGTAATTTCCTGCTCTGGCAGCTGGCCTACGCCGAGCTGCACATCACCGAAGTGCTCTGGCCCGACTTCGACCAGGCGGCCCTGCTGGCGGCCCTGCTGGACTATCAGGGCCGCACCCGCCGTTTCGGCGGCATCCCCACATCTTCATGATCACGCGTCACGACTGGTCTCGATCCGAGATCCAGGCCCTGCTTGAGCTGCCCCTGGTCGATCTGCTCTGGCAGGCCCAGCAGGTGCATCGGGCGGCGAACCCCGGTTATCACGTGCAGCTGGCCTCCCTGCTCAGCGTCAAAACGGGGGGCTGTGAGGAGGATTGCGCCTACTGCCCCCAGTCGATGCACCACAGCGCCGATGTCGGCGGCCGACCGGAGCTGGAGGTGGAGCCGGTGCTGGAGCGGGCCCGGGCCGCCCGCGAGGCCGGGGCCCATCGCTTCTGCATGGGCTGGGCCTGGCGGGAGATCCGCGATGGCGCCCCCTTCGAAGCCATGCTCGCGATGGTGAAGGGGGTGCGGCAGCTGGGGCTGGAGGCCTGCGTCACCGCCGGCATGCTCAGCGATCACCAGGCCCGTCGCCTGGCCGAAGCCGGCCTCACCGCCTACAACCACAACCTCGACACCAGTCCGGAGCACTACGAGCGGATCATCAGCACCCGCACCTATCAGGAGCGGCTCGAAACCCTGAGCCGGGTGCGCTCGGCGGGCATCACCCTCTGCTGCGGCGGCATCATCGGCATGGGTGAAGGACCTGCCGACCGTGCCGGGCTGCTGGAGGTGCTGGCCAACCTCGATCCCCATCCCGAAAGTGTGCCGATCAACGCCCTGGTGGCGGTGGAAGGGACCCCTCTGGACGATCTGCCGCCGGTGGATCCCCTCGAGCTGGTGCGCATGGTGGCCGCCGCCCGCATCCTCATGCCCCACAGCCGGGTGCGCCTCAGTGCCGGCCGCCAACAGCTGAACCGCGAGGCCCAGATCCTCTGCCTGCTGGCCGGGGCCGATTCGATCTTCTACGGCGACACCCTGCTCACCACCGGCAATCCGGATGTGGCCGCCGACCAGGCGCTGCTGGCGGCCGCCGGCGTGCGCGTGCAGCAGGAGTCCCTGCAGCACGCCTGCCAGCCTGTCGCGGCCGCCCGGGGCTGAGCGGTGATGGAGACACGGGTCGTCAGTTTCTACCGCTTCGTGGCCTTGGCGCCCGAGGAGCTGCCCCTGTGGCGGCAGCGACTGCTGGACCTGGGTCAGAGCGTCGATCTGCGCGGCACGGTGCTGCTGGCTGAGGAGGGCATCAACGGCACCGTCAGCGGCGAGGAGGCCGCCGTGGAGGCCCTGGTGGCGCTGCTGCGCTCCGATCCGCGGCTGGCGGAGCTGGAGCTGAAGCACAGCCAGGCACCCGAGCCGGTCTTCCATCGCTTCAAGGTGCGAATCAAGCGCGAGATCGTCACCCTCGCTCGCCCGGAGCTGCGGCTGGCTCAGGAGACTCCCGTGGGCACCTATGTCGAACCGGGCGACTGGAACGCCCTGATCCGCGATCCCGGCACCCTGGTGATCGACACCCGCAATACCTACGAGGTGGCGGTGGGCAGCTTCGAGCGGGCGATCGATCCCGGTACCACCAACTTTCACGATTTTCCCGACTGGGTGGAGGACGAGCTGCGGCCCCTGGTGCAGCAGGAGCGACCCCGGGCCCTGGCCCTGTTCTGCACCGGCGGCATCCGCTGCGAGAAGGCGACAGCCTGGCTGCTGCGGCAGGGCTTCCAAGGGGTTCACCATCTCCGGGGCGGCATCCTGCGCTACCTGGAGCAGGTGCCGGAGGCCGACAGTGCCTGGCGGGGGGACTGTTTTGTCTTCGATCAGCGGGTGGCTCTCAACCATCGGCTCGAGCCCGGCGAGCACAGCCTCTGCCATGGCTGCCGCATGCCACTCTCCGCTGCGGATCGCAGCGACGCCAGTTACGTCCCTGGGGTGTCCTGTCCCCATTGCCACAGGGAGCGGGGCGAGGCCGATCGCGCCCGTTTCGCCGAGCGCCAGCATCAGGTGAGCCTGGCGAGGGTTCGTGGCGATCGCCACATCGGCCAGGTGTTTGGCGGCGACGTCTTGCCGACCGCCCCGGCGGCGGCGGCGATCGGGCTGACCCCCGAATCCCCATGAGGACCTTGGTGGGCCTCGGGCTTCCGGGCCCTGGGCCGGCGGCCTGCCGGCTCTGGTTCCCGGCGTGAGCGTCGCTGCGCAGCGGCCGATTCTCTACAGCTTCCGTCGCTGCCCATTTGCGATCCGGGCCCGCCTGGCGCTGGCGGCCGCCGCCATCACACCGGAGATCCGGGAGGTGGCGCTGGCGTGCAAGCCACCGGAGTTGCTGGAGGCCTCGCCCAAGGGCACGGTGCCCGTGCTGGTGCTGCCTGCCGTTCCGCCGGAGCCGGCGCCTGAGTCGCCTGCCCGGCCGATCGAGGAAAGCCTGGCGATCATGCGCTGGGCCCTGGGCCGCCATGATCCTCAGGATTGGTTGCGCTGCGGTGATCCGGGCGCCCAGGCCGCAATGCAGGAGCTGCTGGTGGCCTGCGATGGCCCCTTCAAGCACCATCTCGATCGCTTCAAGTATGCGAGCCGCTATGCGGAGGTCGATCGTGCGGCTGCTCGCGAGACCGATCGCGACCTCGGCGCCGAGGCCCATCGGCAGGCTGCGCTGATGGTGCTGCAAGCGTGGAACGGGCGACTGGCCGCGGCGTCCGGCTGTGCCGGTGAGCCTGGCTGGCTGCTGGGTTCACGGCCCTCGCTGGCCGACTGGGCCCTGCTGCCGTTCGTGCGCCAGTTCCGGCTCGCCGATCCCGTCGCCTTCGATGCCGCCGCCGATCTGGCGGCCCTGCAGGCCTGGTTGCAGCGCTTTCTGCAGGGGCCGGAGCTGGCGGCGGTGCTGGCCGATCCCTGGGGGCCGCGCCGTCCCTGGCGATCGCCCCGCTGGCTATATCACCTGGCCCTGCCGGAGGAATGGGCCGCGGCCCAGGCCGAGGGCGAATACCGGCGCTCCAGCCGCGGCCTCAGCCTGGAGCAGGTGGGCTTCATCCACGCCAGCTACGCCCACCAGCTGGCCGCTACCCAGCGGCGCTTCTACGCCGATGTCCCCGGGGTGTTGCTGCTGACGCTTGATCCCCAGCGGCTGGCGGCCGCCGGGGTGGTCGTGCGGGCCGAGCCGGCGCCCGAGACCCAGGAGCTCTTCCCCCACCTCTATGGCCCCCTGCCGTTGGCAGCGGTGCTGGCGGCGGAGCGCTGGCGGCCGGCGACGCTGGCACAGGCGGTGGCGGCATGAGTGGGCTGACCCCTGCGGCGGCTGGGATTCCTCCGGATCAGGCCGCAGACGCCCGGACGACGCCGGATCTGGCGGCACTGGAGCGGTGGGCGACGGCGCAGGGGCTGTTGCTGCGCCTGCGGTCGGGGCGCAGGCTGGGGATTCGGACCCTGCAGGTGGGGGTGGCTCGTCCGCTGGGGCCAGGTCGGGCCCAGTTGCTGGGTGAGCTCAAGGGCTGGGCCCTGTCCACGGCTGCTGGCCTGCAGCTCGACACGATGCGGGTGCAGGGGCAGGACACGACCCTGGTGGGCCCCTTGATCTGGGCAGCCACCTTCGCCTGGGCCCTGGAGGCGACCCCCTGCCGCAGCGCCCGGCTGCTGGCGATCCACGACGACGATCGCCAGCACCGGCGCCTGGTGCGCTACTTCAGCCGGCTTGGCTTCGAACCGGTGCGCGAGCTGGGGTCCGGCCCGGCCGAACTGCCCCTGCGGCTGATCTGGGGTGGGGCCGGCTTGCTGATGCGCGGCGACTGCGCCGAGGGTCTGCGGCGCTGCCAGCGGCGGCTGCAGCGGGCCGATCAGGGCAGGGCGGCGTGGTAGCTGCTGCGCACCAGGGGGCCGCTGCGCACGTCGGCGAAGCCCAGCTGGCTGGCGATGCGGCCCAGCTGCTCGAACTCCTGGGGCTGCCAGTAGCGCTGCACCGGCAGGTGGGCCAGGGAGGGCCGCAGGTACTGGCCCAGGGTGAGGCGCTGGCAATCGACGGCGCGCAGAGCCTCCAGGGTGGCGACCACCTCTTCGAAGGTTTCGCCCAGCCCCAGCATCAGGCCGGATTTGGTCGGAATGGACGGCGCCATCTCCCGGGCCGCGGCCAGCAGGTCGAGGGAGCGCCGGTAGGTGGCGCCGCGCCGCACCTCCCCCTGCAGGCGCTCCACGGTTTCGAGGTTGTGGTTGAAGCAGACCGGCTCCGCGGCCAGCACCGCGGCCAGCCGCTGACGCTGGGCCTGGCGGCCTTTGCCAGCCTCGCGGTGTCCGCCCCAGAAGTCGGGGGTGAGCACCTCGATCGCCACCTGGGGCCGGTGCCGGCGGATCGCCGCCATGGTGCTGCTGAACAGGCTGGCACCGTGGTCTGCCAGATCGTCGCGGGCGACGGCGGTGAGCACGACGTAGCTCAGCCCCAGATCGGCGACGGCCGCCGCCACCCGCTCCGCTTCGTCAGGATCGACGGGGACCGGTGCCTGGCCCTTGTCCACCTGGCAGAAGGCGCAGCTGCGGGTGCAGATCGGTCCCCCCAGCAGGAAGGTGGCGGTGCCGGCGGCGAAGCACTCGGCCCGGTTGGGGCAGCGGCCCTCCTCGCAGATCGTGTGCAGCCGCTGCTGGCGAACGATGCCCTGGACTGTTTCCAGCTGGGAGGCATCGCCGACGGGGCGCCGCAGCCACTGCGGCAGCCGCTCGCTGGGCCGGACACTGCTGTAGCGGCTCTGGGACGGGCTCATCGGCGGGTCGCTCGTCGGGCCCAAAGGGGCGCTTGCTGAGAGGTCATTCCACCGGACGGCGTCCTTCGAAGGCCCGCGCCAGGGTCACTTCATCGGCGTATTCCAGTTCAGCCCCCACTGGCAGGCCGTAGGCGATACGACTGACGACGGTGAAGGGCCTGAGCAGCCGCGCCAGATAGAGGCTGGTGGTATCCCCTTCGACGCTCGGGGTCAGGGCCAGGATCACTTCGCTGATGGCTTCGCGATCCACCCGGGCCACCAGGGGCTGGATCTGCAACAGCTCTGGTCCGACACCATCCATCGGCGAGATCAGGCCGCCCAGGACGTGATACGCACCCCTGAATTCGCGGGAGCGCTCCATCGCCAGCAGGTCGCGCGAATCGGCCACCACACACAGCTGGCCGTTGCGGCGCTCCTGATTGCGGCAGATCTCACAGAGGGGTTCGGCCGAAAGATGGAAACAGCGCTGGCACTGGCCCACCTGGCTGCGGGCGGCAAGCATGGCATCGGCAAAGGCGCGGATCTGTTCCTCCGGCTGGCGCAGCAGATGCAGGGCCAAGCGCTGGGCCGTGCGCGGTCCGATGCCCGGCAGTCGCTCGAACTGGTCGATCAGCCGGGCCAGGGGTCGGGTGAAGCCGCTCAGGGCCGCAGTGCAATTCAGGCGAATCTAGGGACGATGGCCTCAGGCTGGCCCCGCGCCTCGGGGGGACTGCGTCGATGGTCGGCGCAGGGGTTGCCGCCGCAGGGTGAGAATGCCCCCATCTGCTGTCGTGCCATGGGCCCCGATGCCCGCCGCTTGATCCGCTTCTGCTCCCGGGCGCCGAGGTCGCTGCTGCCTTTGCTGCTCTCGGCCGTGATCGGCCTCTCCCTGGTGGGCTGCAGTGCCGCTGCCGCCGGCCTGAACTCCTTCGCCAGCCCGGATGGCCGCTACGCCTTCCTCTACCCCACCGGCTGGACGCGGGTGCAGGTGAGCGGCGGGCCCCAGGTGGTGTTTCACGACCTGATCAACAGCGATGAAACCCTCAGCCTGGTGATCTCCGATGTCACCCCCGACCGCGACCTGGAGCAGCTCGGCAGTGCCGTGGCCGTGGGTGAGAAGCTGCGCCGCACCGTGATCGCTCCGGCCGGCAGCGGCCGTGAGGCCGATCTGGTCGAGGCGCGTCAGCGGGAGATGGGCGGCCACACGTTCTACGACCTGGAATACGCCGTGCATCTGAGCGATCGCGATCGCCACGAGCTGGCCACCGTCGTTGCTGACCGGGGTCGTCTTTACACCTTTGCCGCCAGCACCAATGAGTTGCGCTGGCCCCGGGTCAAGGAGCTGTTTGAGCGGGTGATCGGCTCCTTCACCCTGCAGATCTGATGGGGCTCGTCGATGGCGAAGTGCTCGTCATCGGCGCCGGCCTGGCGGGTTCTCTTGCGGCTCTCGCCCTGCGAGAGCAGGGTCTTGAAGTCCTGGTGGTGGCGCCTCCCCAGGCTGCCATCGCCTCCTACAGCGGCTACGGCGGCGTGGTGGGCTGGCCGGCTCTGCCGGGCCCTCTGGGCGAGGTCATGGTGCAGGCTCCGGGCTGCTGGAGCGCCCTTGAGCAGCGCCACGGCTGCCTGGGCTGGCAGCCCTGCGAGCTGAGTCTGTACTGGCAGGAGAGCGAGACGGATGCCGCCTGGCCTCTGGCGGAAAGCCTGCTCAGCCAGGTGCCCGGAGCTCGCCGACAGGACCGGCGGCTGATCCTGCCCTTTGGCCGGGTCGATGGGGCACGCCTGGCCCAGGCCCTGCCGCAAGTGCTGGCACGCAGTGGTGTGCGCCGCTTGGAGCGGCGGGTGGTCCGTCTCGAGACCCTGGCGCCCCAGGGCTGGCGGCTGCAGCTGGCGGGGGGCGAGCCGCTCGACGCCTCCCGGGTGCTGCTGGCGGCCGGGCCCGGCAGTCTTGGGCTCTGGCCCCCTCTGGCCGAGCGTCAGCCCCCGGCTCTGGCGATGAGCTGGTCGGGGGCCCTGGTGCTGGAGGCTGGGGTCTGCCCAGCGGAATCCCTGCCGGCCGGCGCTGCCGAGGGCATCGTGATGCCGCTGCTGGGCCAGCGCCAGGGCCTGGAGGCCCGCTGTCCGGAGCTGCAGCAGCAGGACTGGATCGTCGATGTGGGCCTGGCACCGCGGGGCAGCGGCTGGTGGCTGGGCCAGATCAGTGTGGTGGCGCCTCAGGGCGCCTGGCAGAAGCCACCAGATCCCACCTGGATGGAGGCGCAACTGCGCCGTCGCCTGGGGGCCGTCTGGCCCCAGCTGGCGCAGCTGCCGGGCCGGTTGGTGCAGGTGCCGGTGGCCTTTCCCGCCGCCGCCGGCCCCCTGTTCGGAGCCATCGCCGGCGCTCCGGGGCTGTGGGGATTGGCGGGCTTTCAGGGCGCCTTTGCGCTGCTGCCGGTGTTGGCGCCCGATCTGGCCAGCAGCATCGCTGGGACCAGTTGAGCTGACAGTGGGCCCGAAAGGTTCCATGCTGGCCGCCATGAACTCTGCAAGTGCGTCAGCGCCGGCCCCCCGGCGCTGGCTGAACCAGGCCGATGGACGCTGGCGGGGCCTGGGTCCGCGGCGCCAGCTGGGGCTGGTGCTGGCGGCCATGACGACGACACTGGGCGCCTGGGCCCTGTTCTGGCTCGTGCCCACGGAGGTGGTGGGCCGGGGGGTGCTGCTACTCCCCGACAACGCCGGCCTGCTCGATGCCCGGGCGGCGGGGCAGGTGCGTCGCATCGGCGTGGCTGTGGGGGATCGGGTGCGGCGGGGCCAGGTGCTGCTCGAGCTCTACCTGCCGGTGCTGGAGAAGGAGCTGGAGCAACAGCGTGCCAACCTCCACGAACTCGAGCGCCAGAACGACGCCCTTGATCGGCGCGATCGCCTGCGGCTGCAGAGTGAGCAGCTGGCGGTGGACACTGCCCTGGCCAAGCTGCGGGGCGATGCGGCCCGCTACGGCGCCTTGCGCAGCACCTACGCCGAGAAGTTCAGGAATCTGCAGTGGTTGAGTCGCCGCGAGGTGGTGGCTCCTCTCTCCACCGAGGTGGTGAGCGTTGAACAGGGGTTGACCACCACCGGCGTGAATCTCGATCAGGTGCGCATTGAAGAGAAAAAGGTGCTCACCGCCTACCAGCAGGTGAAGCTGACGATCGAAACCGAGGCCCTGCAGCGCCGCTATCAGATCGATGATCTGCGCCGACAGATCCGGGTCACCGAAGCCCGGCTCGCCTACGACGGCAAGCTGCACGCCGACCGGGACGGCCAGGTGCTCGATCTGCAGGTGATCCCGGGCCAGACGGTGGCGGTGGGCCAGCGGCTCGGCACGATCGGGCGGCTGCCGACGGGCCTGCCGCTGCGGGCGGTGTCCTACTTCGCCCCGGCCGATGCCCGGCGCCTGAGGCCCGGCATGCCCGTGGAGGTGGTGCCCCAGTGGGATCAGCGGGGGCGCTTCGGTGGCATCGTCGGCACGGTGCGTCAGGTCAATGTCCTGCCGGCCACGGAGGAGGACATCTCCACCACGATCGGCAATCCTCAGCTGGCCAAGGCCCTGAGCCAGAGTGGGCCGGTGATGCGGGTTCAGATCGCCCTGGAACGGGATTCCCGCAGCCACGACGGCTTCCGCTGGACCCTCTCCGGCGGCAGCGATGTGTTTCCGGTGCGCGAAGGCCTGACGGTGGCGAGCCATGCCTATGTGGAATGGCGCACGCCCCTCTCCTACCTGCTGCCCGGTCTGCGCTCGATCACCGGCGGTTACCGCAGCCGTGAGATCGATCGCCACTGGAAGCGGGGGCTGGAGCAGCCGGGGGCATCCGGATGGTGAAACCTCCTTCTTCACGGCAGCTGTTCCGTCAGGAGCTGCCCTGGCTGGTAGCCGAGGTGGTGCTGCTGGTGGTGATCACCAATGCCAACGCCCCCGAACTGTGGTTCTGGTTCGTGGTGCTGGTGGTGATCCTGGCCTATCGGATCGAGCGCTTTCTGGCCAACGGCGACCCTTCCAATCCCTAGTGTCAAGTGCCAGAAGTTCGCGAGCAAAGTCGCTGAAGCTTCTCCAGGATTGAATATCTGCAGTTGCAGTCCAACGGAATGGGACTGAGCTCTTGTTGCAGGTTGCGATGAAGTGTTCGATGGATTGCCAGTGGAAGCCCTCCAGGCTATGGCGATCCGTTCATTGATGCTCGGGAAGCTGCCATGCCGAATCGCTCGCTGGGTGCTGCTCCCAAACCAGCGCTCCACCTGGTTGAGCCAGGACGCGTCTATCGGCGTGGAAGTGGATGGGAGAGCATGACCCTGAAGTCAGTGGAGTCTTGCGGGAGAGGGGTGATCTATCCCATTGAAGGGATTGCTTTAAGGCGCGCTTGGCAGAAGTTCGATTGTAAAGATTCGAGCACTTTCAAGTTGCACCAGATATCTCAACCTTTTTCCAGCAAATGTTCCTCATGACTCTGTAGAAAGCCCTCAAGGCAAGCGCCATAGGCCTCAGGCATCTCCAGCAGGGCGTGGTGCGCCGCCCCGGGGATGACGACACAGCGGATCTGAGCCAATTGTTGCCACCCCTCCATCGAGCGGAGGGTGACGAAGTCGTGTTCCCCGGCGAGCAGAAGCACAGGCAACGTCAGGGAGCCCATGGTTTGCTCCGTCGCACACCAATCAGCGATGACATCCACGCCTCTCCAATGGCTTCCTGGGTGGCCTGGGGCGTAGGCCGCCAGCAGTGCCGGTGGTCTTGGCGTCGTTCTGCAGACATGGGTCGCCTCAAAGCGGGCGGCGTCGCCACCAAGATTCGCCAGCAGGGTCGCCACATCCTCCAGCAGAAAAGGCACCGAGCTCGGCACGTTGGAGAGGGTCAGCGAGCGTGGAATCGGCAGGCCACTGTCTGAGGTGAGGGCTTCAAAGGCCAGGATGCCGCCGTATGACTGGCCGTAGAGGTGGTAGGCAGGGCGACCCTCTTGCTGCCTCGGGATCAGCCCCATAGCCACGAGAGCTTCGATCACGTCCACAAGGTCCTGCACTGATGCGGCGATGGAGTATTCCTCTGCATCGGGGCTGGGTCTGTCGCTGCGCCCACAACCCAGTTGATCAAAGAAAATCACTGGTCGTTGCAGTTGCTCGATCAGGGGAAACAGATAGTCGCTGGGAACGCCTGGTCCGCCATGACACACCAGCAGGGGCAGGGAATCCGCAGGCGTGGCTGGAAGATGATGGCCGGCCCAAAGGCGACAGGCCGCACCGCGCACAGGCAGCATCAACGAGCTCAATCCAGGCGGCATCGCTGTCGCATCGCCCGCCACCATGTCAGCGGCTTTGCCTGTGGTCGGGGTCACGCAGGGCTGAGACATCAGAAACGAAGGCGACGCGGCAGTGTCAGCCCACTCTCCAGGGACACAGCAAGGTCTGGTACGGGCTGGATCATGATGTCCTACGGACCAGCCGCACCCACAAGGTCTGCATGTCCTGCCAACTGAAGCGATGACAGGGCGCCGATTTCTCCGGAAAAACCGCAGGACGGTGCGGCGCATGGGGCTTCACATCAGCAGGTGCTTCACCGCTCTGGCACCGTGCCCCGAATGGCATGGGCCCGCCCTGACAGGGTGATCGGTCCACTGCCGGCAGGCTCGAGGCGGGCTTTGAGCAACTCCCGGAACCGGGAGACGTCCTCTTCGCTCATGGCCGCGAGGGCCTGACCAGCGCTCGGGCCGTTGAGGATGGTGTTCCAGATGTCGTCAAAGTCAACGAAGCTGCGAGCCACGTCAATCACCCTGGTCTGGATCTCGCCCAAACCGGCATTGGCCCAGAGATCCCCCAGCGCATCCAGGCGGGAGGAGCCGACACTGGGCGGCATCGGGGCGGAGCGGCCGACGGCGCTCAGGGTTTCATTCACGATTTGATAGGGAAAGCCTCCACCTTCCATGTCCCAGGCATAGGCGGCCACGGTTCCACCTGGGGCAACAACACGCGCCATTTCAGCCACACCCTTCGCCGGTTCAGGCACGAAGAAGATCACCAACGGCATGACCGCGAGGTCGAACGCGTCGTCTGGGAACGGCAGGGCCATGGCGTCGGCGTTGACAAAGTCCACGCCCTGCAGGAGGGGATGCTGCCGCGCAAAGGCGAGTTGCGCATCCGACGGATCAATGCCGACGAGCGAGAACGGTTCACGGTCTTGAACAATCAGTTGCGTGAAGGCACCATTGCCACAGCCCACATCCAGCCAACGCTGGCCGTGTTCAGGGGCGATCCAATCGAGAAATTGCTGACCGGCGAGGCGGCTCCAGACCCCCATGAAGCGGTCATAACCGGCCCCATCGGTGAAGCGGATGGGTTCACTGATCATGGCCATAGGGTTCCACGGTTTTCAAGGCTGCGCTTGGCTCATGGCTGCACGGCATGATCACACCAACCACTCCAGTGCAATCCTGACATGCATCGACTGGGACTCCGAACCGGTTGTCTCTCGATGCCTGCCAGCGGGTTCAGCAGGTGCTTACCGCCGTCAGTCAGCTTGGCTTGGCAATCGTGATCGTCAGATCAAGTTACGCTTTGGTTGTCGGTCGGAGCTGCCGGCGCTGGCAGCTGGGGCCAGGGCTCCATCAGGGCCTTCCCATTGGGTTCCGGGCACTGTCCCCACGACAGGCATGGGTCGTATCCAATCGGGAACTGTCACTACCGAGATCCACCAGCGAAGTGCACTCCCATCCTGAAAAGGTCATCAAAACCTCTGCAGGATATCTTCAGCTGTGCATTAAATGGTCCGGTCAGTATGTGTCTCTTCCCGAGGATAAGTCAGTCTTCACACCAGCTGCGGGATGGTCGGGACTCATGCGATTTGATTGCATGGAGGCTCTCATGGCCAAGCTCGGTCAGTCTTCCAGCTCCGATCAAGACTTGTTCGTCTGCTTGGATATGCGTCGGCTGACCGATAGATATGCAACTCTACTGGTCTTCAGCTGATTGTTGCGAAATAGGATGTTTGCGGTGGAGCCCGCTTATGCTTGATTGATCCGCAGAAAACTTGTGCCAATTTACAAGCATACATTCACCATCCAGCAGGATCACTACGCCTTCGTTTCTGATGATGTTGCCTCACAGGGTAAGGCTGCTGTCCTGCAAAGGCTGAAACAGCTCCATGAAGCAGCTCAGACTTTTGTTCTCAATGGGATTGAAGAAGCCGACGGTGTATGGGAAGAAGTGGCAGCGGACCATCCCCCTCAACCCATGGCCACCCCCGTGCTGCAAGGAACTTGGGAAGAAGTCAAAGACAGGCAAATGCAATTCTGAATAAGATGCCGATCTTGTGGAAACGTATGCGGTCTGTGTATGACCACATATAATACTTTATCCCGCTCGATTGTCGTGGCCAACCGCAGTTGCCGTGATGCCGGTCGGAGCCCCGCCTATCATTATGCGATAGCCACAGGGTGCTGACCATCTGCAGCAAGTCTCTGATCAGAAACGCCTGACCTTGGGAATAGATCTGAAAAATACTCTTTCGATCTATTGCTGCTAAAATCTTAAATCCAGCTCCACTCCCATAGCAAATGAGGCCCTATCAGTCGCTTGTTTTCCAGGAAATCGTACTTGGAGATATCAAAGCCGGCCTCCTTCCCAAGAGCGACAGCTTCATCAAGACTGGCAGCACCTTTGAGTTTTTTCTGCAATTCTTCGTCGTCTTTCAGCTTGGCAAGTAGGGCTTCCAGTGACTCTTTTGACATCGCAAATAACTTGGCGTAGAGCCTATTGTACACCCATGCCAGCCTCTCAGCATTCCTGCCAACTCCCGATCCCAGGCAAGCGTCTTTAATCCCCTTCGTAAACAAGGAAGTAACCCGTGGTGGAAGGTGAGGGAGGCTCATGCCGGATGCTCTTTCAGCAGCCGGTTGCTGATCCAGAGATCCCGACCACCTCTGTGACACAACCAGGCGCTCATAGTCCTGGTGCTCGTCTAACTTCCCACTTGTTAGCTCCGGTTTTCTCGAACCGACCCCCCCCAGGTCTGGTCCTGGCTTGATCGGGTGGCGGTGCTCTCCGGCCGAAGCCGTGCGATCCAGCTCTGGCCGAGGGGATCCGCACCAGACAGCCTCAGGAGAATGTCCGGATGCGCCCCTGGTACCCGGCAGTGGTACGGGCTCGGAGATGCCCGGCTCTGGCACCAGCCTCGAGGCTTTGCGCAACGCCCCCGACTTCGGTGGGGCCTTCCTCGAGCAGACGATCACCCACCTGCGCATGGGCGTGATGATGGCCTCCCACGCCCAGTGGGGAACCGTGCATCCCGAGCTGCGGCAGCTGGAGACCGTCATGGTCCGGGTCCAGAGCGAGGAGATCAATCCGATGGCGCGCTCGTATCGCCGATGGTTCCCCCCCTGAAGCGTGAATCAGGCGGACTCTGTCGGCTGGCGTCGAGTGGTCTCAGTGGCTCGCTGAAGCTGGAACCAGCGCGGAGGCGGTCGTTCTGCTGCCGCCACAGTCTTCCCAGCTGCTCAGCATGGCGAGCAGCTCGACCTGCAGGATGCGCAGCCCAGCGATCTTCTGCTCGATTTCACCAGCCTTGGCTCGGATCCTGGTCTGCAAGGCGGTGCAGGTGCAGAAGCCCGAGCGTCGGGACTCCAGGATCAAGCCCACATCCTGCAGCGGAATCTCCATCGCCTTGAGCTTGCCGATCAACTCCAGCTCCGCGAACACCTCCCGACCAAAGAGGCGGTAGCCCCCTTCGCTGCGGCCGAGGAGGCCGATCAACCCCTGATCGCTATAGAAACGAATGGTCTTGACGGAGAGTCCAGAGCGGCTGGCCACCTCCCCGATCTGCATGGCCTCCGGCACTTGACTCTCCCCCTGCTGGAGGGTGCACCGTAGACAAGCAACCCTTCAACCCGTCGTCGATGCGCATAGCGCTGAGTGTTCTGGCTCTCGTCGGTCTGCTGACCCCGGTGGCCCAGGCTCAGATCGATCCCCATCAGCACCATCGGATGATGGCTCCAGCTCCGGCAGGGGATGGGGTTGCAAAGACGACGGTGGATGGGGCGGTGGCGGCACCGATGGATCACAGCGCCCAGAACCATGACGTCGGCCCGGCAGGCAGCACCTACGACCTGCGCTGGATTGATGGCATGGTGCAGCACCACACCGGCGCTCTGCGCATGAGTGCGTTCATGTTCGACATCGGCTCACCGGGGGTGGGATCCCTGGCCAGGGACATCTGGCGGGACCAGGTGCAGGAGATCAAGGCGATGGGGCAGTGGCGCAAAGCCTGGTATCCCGAGGCGCCTGTCTTTCCAGTGGCACTCAAAGGCGGGGGTGATCCTGACGCCAAGGCCGATCTGATCCGGATGAGCCCTGCCCAGATCCAGGCGATGCAGATGATGAACTCCATCCCCACTGTTGCCACCAGGCTGACGTGGTTCCTGGAAGGGATGCTTCAGCACCACGGCGGCGCGCTGATCATGGCCCATGACGCGCTGAACAAGAGCAACAACCCCACGATTCAGCGGCTGGCGCGAGAGATCATCGTTGCGCAGCGCCGCGAGATCATCCAGCTGCGCAGGATGCTCCAACATGATGGGCTCAACAAGCCTGAGTACCACCAGTACGACAGCTTTTTCTCCCTGAACTGAAATGATCGACTGCCGTCATCGCCATCAACCCAGAATCATGATATCCGCGTTTCTTCGTCTGAGCCTGTTCGTACCAATCCTCCTGTCAATGGTCGCTGCAAGTTGGGTTCAGGCCCAGACCAATGATATGTTCACCACATAAGCGGCTGCCTTGCAGCGGGCCAAGGAGCTGAAATGTAACGGAGCCTTTGCAATGGGAAACGAATGGATGCCCTGCAAAGACTTTGATTCCTATGAAAAAGCTATTCGCCAAGGATCGTGATTCGATGAGTGAAAGGCGCATGGATAACCAGCTACTGATGTTTGCAGCCATTTTCCCCAGACGCTCCTGCTCGGCAGGAGTCCTGCTCACGGTTCTGATGCTTGAGGCGTGGTTTGCTACAGGCGATGTTTGCCGACATGCGCACCAATCTGCTGGTGTTCGCTAAAGACTTGCGGCTGCCGCGACCCCGCTGGAGCTGAATGGAGTGCCAAACAGTGGTTGAATCTGGAAAAGTCCCAGGGCAACTGCTGTTGCCTGATGTTGAGGTCGAGGGGAGGCTCCGGATCCAAAGAGTCCGGCCAGGGAACACCAGAGCCGCTGCGTACAACGGAGATGTGAGTGAATCGAAGGCTTTCTGGATAACCAGGCGATCACAATGGCGCAGCGCGAACGGCCTCCCGTGGCCAAAAAGAGTTATATGTTATGTCTTTTTCCCGCATCTTGAAACATGGGGCTGAATGACTCAGGTCCTGATCACAAGCGAGACGGTCAAGCACTGAGCAGTGCCTGGCCCGTACGTGCTCCTCCTTCCTCAGGTCCAATGGAACAAGACGAGGCTCTCTGCTCCAGCCCGCTCTGGACACTGTGGTCAGAGCATCTGTCCCTCCCTGCCGCGGCGTGGAGGCGGGGGCATGTGAGAAAAGTCACAGTTGAATGTGCAGGGAGCTTCTGGCCCGTTCAGCGCCGCGGAAGGTCCGATAAGCTGCGAACGATTCTCAACAGCACTGAATCGCTCCCTCCATGGCCCACCCCATCGGACCTCAGGATCAGCAGCGGCCCCGGCGTGGGCTTGTCCAACAGGACAAGAAGAAGGGTTGCCGGGAGAAGAAATGCTCGAAGTGGAAAGGCGGCAAATGTATCTGCGGCCGGGAGTGAGGCAGGTCGAGGAGCCTTGCCCTCGGCTCAGGCCTCGCTTGTCCCACCATTCCCGCCCAGGCCCCCCTTGACGTGGCTGAGCGCCGTGCCCTCCAGAAACTGCTGATCAAGCAGCAGCAGGGCTGCACTGTTGTCTCCGGCGAGTCTCAGGCGTTTGCACACGAAGCGGGCCTCGGCCTCCTCCTGTAGCTGCTCGGCCACGAACCAGTCGAGCATCGCTGTGGCGCTGCGTTCCCCCTGCTGTTCGGCGATGCCGTAGAGGCGGTTGATCGAGGCGGTGACGCCTTTCTCCATTTCGTACACGCCATCGACCAACTGCTGCACCGAAGGCCACTGGCGCTCCGGTGCTTCTACGGTCGGCAGCTCCACCTGCTCGTCGCTGTCCACCAGGTAGGCAATCATCCGGGCCGCATGCACGCGCTCCTCATTGCTCTTCTCGAGCATGTAGGTGGAGAAGCCGGCCAGATCCTTCTCCCGCAGCCAGATCGACATCGCCAGGTAGGTGTGGCTGGCTTGGAACTCCGCCGCCAGATGGTCATTGATGGCGCGGGTGAGTTCCTTCATGGCCTTGGCGGTTGGCTGGATGCCTTTTAGCGCCTCCGCTCCGGGATCGGAGGTGCGAATCGCACAGCACACCCGGGATTCGGGCTCAGCGTGGCCGTCGTTCCGGTCCCTCTTCCACGAAAGACGGCACGAGCAGCAGGCTGCCAGGGGACTCACCCAGTCGCATCTGCCCCGTCTGACGCAGCACCACCAGCTGACGCGTCACGGTCGATCGGGTGGTGCAGATCAGCTCGGCAAGGCGCGCATGGCCAAGGGTGAAGGGCAGTCGGTACCCATCCGCCGTGCGGATTCCGAAGTGAGCGACCAGCATCCGCAGCAGGCTGGCCAGTCGAGCGTCTGTACCCACCGGATGCCGCACCAGATGCAGATCCAGCAGCCACTCCGCGATCAGCTCGTGCTCACCCAGCTCCAGGGGGGATGGCAGGGCAGCAGCCTGAGGCTGGTCTGGATGGAAGCGATGGAGGCGCAGCCGCATGGTGGTGAGGGCCTCGAGCTGGCAGAAGCATCCATGCGGAACACGCAACCATTCCGGTTCACTTTCGCTACAGAAAGCCAGGGTGACATCGGGCCAGGCACCACCGAAAGATGCCGACAACCGACCGATCCCGCTCTCAACCTCCAATCGCATCCAGGTCGATGCTTCCAATGTGCAGCTGAGCAGAAGATCATCACCCTGTGCCAACTGCAGCGGCCTGGCCAGTTCCAATCGTCACCACAGTGATCCAGCCGTCATTGTGCACTCCACCCTCGTTAGTCGCGACACGGCGATGCGCTCCATCCTCACTCGCAGAGGTCATGCCATTGGAGTTGGAAATCCAGTAGTGGTAGGGCTTTTGGCCTTGCTTTCGCATTGGTGACGATCCGAGGCTGGCTGGTGTGACCGATCGAACAAGCGGTAGATTCTTTTGATCCATTTGGAGCTTACCGTTGATCCCATGGCGTCTTATCGTGATATTTGTCACAGCAGAATGTGAGCTCCCATCGGCAGCGGTAGCTGATCAATCCGAGAATCCCCCTGCTTGCTCTGATCCATAGGCCCCGCAACAGCACGGTTGCCCTCTTCCTCATCACCCTGGCCCTCGCTGGCGGCACCGTGGCCTGCCGTCACAGCCCTGCGAGCCGGGAAGGCGGCGAAGGTGGGGAAGGCGGCTGAGATTGATTCACACCGGATTCAAGGGCGGTGGTTTCTGAGCTCTTGCATGGCGTCAGCATCCATCGAGCTCAGCGGCCCCGCTGATGTCCCCTCCCAGCCGCCGCAGCTCAACCGTCCCAGCGGCGCAACAGGTTGCTGGAGCTGCGGCTGATCAGATCGAAGATCTCGTCCTTCCCGTGCCGCTCGAACAGGGCGAGGGGGGCGGTGTCGAGCTCAAACAGCAGCTCGCGCTGATTGACGTGACGCTCAGCTTGAGGCCGCGGGCGTGCCAGCCGGCGGTCCTGGCCCCATTGCTCCAGGGGCGGTGGGTCGTTCAGGGCGGTGACCAGGTCCCGCAGCTTCTTCTCCGCCAGCAACGGCATGAGCAGAAAGCGCGTGGGCGGCTGGTTGGAATCGCCTCGCGGAATTCTGCTCGACCACATTGAGGGCTGACTCCCTGTGCATCCCACCCCATCCGCTCCCTTGTCTCCTCTTCGCTCTGAAGACCCTGCGCTCTTCGGTCGCCGCCGGTTGCTGTAGGCCGGTGCCGGTGCCCTGCTGGCAGGGGGAGGTGTGGCCCTGGGCTGGCTGGGCCGCGATGGGGCGATAGCGATGGAGCCCGGCCTCCACAGCGTCAGCAACCCCAGAGGCGATGTGCCTGTTGATCCCCAGGAGACGCTGCGCTCCTTTGAACATGGCCGACTGATCGAGGTAGAGGCCCCGCAGCATCACCCTGCAGCTGGCCGAGGAGGTGCGCTTCAAGGCCTGGAGCTTTGATGGCCGCGTGCCGGGTCCAACTCTGCGGGCCCGCCAGGGCGAGCGGCTGCGGGTTGGTGTTCCATAACGGCGACAGCACCTCCCACAGCCTCCATGTCCACGATGTCCATCCCGCCGCCATGGATGGCATCGAGCCTGTGTTGCGGGGCCGCACCGCGATCTACGAGTTCGATCTGCCCCGCGCCGGCCTGTACCCCGATCACTGCCACGTGGCGCAGGTCAGCCGCCACGTGCGCAAGGGGCTCTACGGCCTAATGGTGGTCGATCCCCCAACGCCGCGCCCTCCCGCCGATGAACTGGTGCTGGTGATGGGCGGCTACGACCTCAATAACGACGGCCGCAACGAGCTTTACGCCTTCAATGGCATCCCAGACGCCTATATGAACCGGCCGATCCGCATTCGCCAGAACGCCCTGGTGCGGCTGTATCTGTTGAACATGACCGAACTGGAGGCGCTGCTCACCTACCACGTGCACGCCAACGAGTTCCAGGTTGTCGACACCGGCAGCGAACCCGGTGGCGGCACGATCACTGATGTGGTGACCCTGGGGATGGCGGAGCGGCGCATCCTGGAGTCCGCTACCCCTTTCCGGGGCGCTACATGCTGCACCCCCACCAGGATCTGATCGTCGAGCGGGGCTGCATGGGCCTGTTCGAGGTGGTGCCTGCCTGATATCGGTTTCACGGGCCTTTGCCATTGCTCACCCTCATCGGTGCCCTCGCTCCGCCTGCATGCGGGGCGGCATCGTGACAATGGGCCCTGCATTTCCACTGCCGTGCGCCAAGCCCACCGCGCCATCGAGCTGTTCCTGAGTCTGGGACTGGCTGTCGCTGCGGCCAGCGCCCCCCTGGTGCTCGCCAGTCTGGGTCAGGAGCAGATGGCGGGTCGCCTGGCAGGGGTGGATGTTGCCGTGCTGTTGCCCGAGCTGGACCCGGCCGGTGCCCGGCTGTGGCTGGCGGCTCTTCAGGGTCGGCTGGACAGCAGTGAGCCGTTGCGGGCGGCGGGCCTGTCGGTGGGCCATGGGCTGGCCGAATGCCTGGCGGACGACACGGCCGACCAGCAGCTGCTGCGCGCCGACGCTGCACTGAGGGGATTCGCCTGAGGGGCTGCAGATGTCGGTTCAGCTCGTTTCGCCGTGGCCGCTCCTGCAGGAATGACAGGTGTTTCAGCCAGGCAATCGACTACGACGGTGGAGAGTCTGCTGATGCCCCTGCCCAGAGCTCATGGCATCGCCGCGCTGCTCCCGGCAACCCAGGTTGTACGGGCTTTCCTGTCAGTCGACAAACGCTTTCTGGATCAGCCAGATCAATTCGCACAGGGATCAACGGAGCCCCATGGTTGAGCGGCGTGCTCAGGTGGTGGTCGTAATCGTGGGCATCACCGCCAGCGGCTAGCACGAAGTGTTCGGGATCGAAGTCGGGGACAGCAAGGACGAAGTCTTCAGGAGCGCCTTCTGACGGCGCCTGGTGGTACGCGGCCTCACTGGTCTGAGGCTGGTGATCAGCGACGTCCTCGCTGGCCTCAAGCAGGCGATCGCCCGCTGCATTCAGGCCTGCAGCTGGCGTCGCATCGAAAGGTGCGTGTTGCCAAGCCCAGTGCCGCACTCACGTTGCCCGCAACTTGCTGCTCAGGGCGCCCAACAGCAGCCAGGACATGGTGGCTTCTGCCTTGCATTCGCTGTTCGTGCAGATGAGGCGCAGCGTTGGCGGTGCCTTGGGATCAGAACTCCATTGACGTCGGCGAGGTCGATGAAGCGACTGCGTTGGTGCTGCTGGGGTAAGCATGGACAAGCACCTGGTCTTGAGGGCAGCTACGCAACCACACCAAGACCACGATTCATAGCACCGTCCTTCGCCAAGACAAGTTGGAGTCAGCAGCCGGTACAGTGCCCCTCACAGTCGGAACCGTTAGAGACTGATGATTAGGTTCAGGATGATTTCATTGGTCATTCTGGCGCTTTGATGTATGAGATGCAATTCAGCTGATCCAGCTCGTTTCAAATGACTTCACACCAAGAAGGTGGATCCTGAGATCAGCTGTCCCATCGCCATCGACATCACCTAGCAACCAGGATTTTTGAAAGCGGAGCTCAGCAGCTACTCCTGTGAACTCTTGCTGACCGATAAAATCCCAGCCTTTATTGTTGAAAGGATTGTCACCATCGAGAATGGCATTGATGCCAAGTCGATCGCCTTGTTTGCCACAAAAATCCGTAATCGTGTCGACCCAGGAGGACTTGACATCCTTGGCATCCCAGGAAAAGAAATCTGCGCTGCTGCCGCCACTCAGTCGATCCGAATTTTCGCCACCCTTCAGCCAATCCTTGCCACCGTCCCCGATGAGTACATCGCAACCGGACCCACCTGAAAGGGCATCATTGCCGCTGCGGCCTATCAACCGGTCGGCACCTGCAAGACCAATCAGCTCAGTGTTCCGCTTACAGGCAACCAGGCAGTCATCGTCCAGGCTTCCAATCTTCTGATCCACCAGGGTCGCACCCTCGATCGCTTTGCGATTGGCCTCCAAGGTGAGGAACATGGCCCGCGCCGTCATCGTTTGACCGCTTTCGGTATTGTGGATGGTATCAAAATAGAGAAACTTATTGGTTTGATCTTCGCTTAAGGCTTGATTTGTAATCTGTGCGAAGGTGAGGGTGCTGTCGATGCCGAAGGAAGCAAAGTTGCCGAGCTTGGATCCATACGTCTGCCAGTTGGCTCCGAACTCTGGATTGAAATAGGTCATCGATGCATAGGGGAACTCTTTATTGAGATCCTTCACCATTTTGGCGTAGTCAACTTGGAACTTTTCCAGTCCGCCGCCGTCCACAAAGCTTTTCCAGTTCTTCAACCACGCAGGGGCATCAGCCTGGCTTGCCTGCTGGAGGATGCTGCTCAGGAACGGCATCTGATAGGCCTTTCCATCCACCACGCCGCGGAAATCCGCAAGAGCAAAACTCAACATTTGCCTGCAGTCACCAGCACGCAGTTGCACCGTGAGATTCTGGCGCATATTCATCATGACCTGAGCAAGAACCCCCTCGATATCAGGGTTCTGATAGATATAATTAATCAGGAGGTCATTGGAGCCACCCTGGCAAATTGTCAGCTCATTTGATTTCGGCTGAATATTCTCATTCAAGGACGCCAGGATCTGGTTTTGCAAGCCGGTGCTCGCCAGTTTGGGGAAAACTGTCGAGAGCAGTACGTTGTTGCCACCAACCGGTATTGTGATGACATCATAGAGACTCCCTGTGCCGCTGGTGGCACCACCGATGGCGTAGGAAGGGCCGTTTTCGGTTCCCAGCGTGGGAATGGCTACGTAGGGATTGGCCAGGCTGTAATACGTTGAAGGTATGCCCGGTGGGTTGTCGGTTTGAACCGAAGTCGTTTCAATCCCCAGATTGTTACGCAGTCCTAGCTGGCAGCCGAAGTTTGCATTGCTGAATGTGACCCCACTCCACTCAGGAAGAGCAGTACTTGCCAGAACTGTTTTTTGAATATAGGCCGCAAAATCGCCGTAGGATGTCAGGCTGTCTCCAAAGTCATAGAGCCCCTTGAAAAGGCTGCTGGCACTTTGGTGGGAGCTGGAGGCCATTCTTGCCTGAACAGTAAAAAGCCCACTTAGACTAGTCTATAGTCCCGTAAATAATAGCTAAAATAAGGGATGGCTCCTGATGGGGTCGCCCATGGGGCTGGCTCGCCCGACGCCGCCTCTGGTTCTCGGTGACGACGAGGTTCAGCAGTTCCAGGGCATAGCCAACTTCAGGTCGTTGCTCCATTCGATCGTGCAGCGGGCGCAGATCGTGCTGGCTTGCGGAGCTGGTGAAGCCAGCACGGCCATTGCCAAACGGATGGGTCATCGCCTAACCCTCTTCTCAGCGAAACCCCTGGTCATCCAAGTACTTTTCATCTCCGATCGGTTCGAGGTGGGTGGGCACCTGAACGCGATCCAGAGCTGTGGCGATAACCAGCTCCAGTTGGTCGCCGAGGTCATGGTCGGCCTGCTCCGTCCACCTTCTGGGCACGAACCCGTGGAAGGCGACGAATCAACGTGAACCTGTCACCCGAGTCCACCGCGCATGGAAACGATCTTCTGCGACTCTTGGGAGGCGTGATCTCGGCCTTCGTCAAGCCATCCGTTCCGGAGGATCACAAGCCGGAGTCAGCCAGCGCCGTTGGGATCAGAGTTGGGGCAGCGACCAAGGCAACACCATGCTGAGTCCTGAGATCCTCGTGGTGCCCTTCGAGAGGGTGGGCATCGAGGCGATCGTCGATGTCGGCGGCAAGAATGCCTCTCTGGGCGAGATGATCCGCGAGCTGGCTGCCGATGGGGTGCAGGTGCCTGGCGGCTTCGCCACCACCGCCTCGGCTTACCGCCAGTTCATTGCTGCCAACGACCTGAGCCCCAGCCTGCGCCCTTGGCTGGACCACCTCGATACGGGCGATCTGACGGCCCTGCAACAGGCCGGCCGGGCCTGCCGGGAGCTGCTGCTGCAGGCGGCCTTGCCCGAGCCGCTGGTGACGGCCATCCTGGAGGCCTACCGGCGGCTGGGCTGCCCCGCTGTGGCCGTGCGCTCCAGCGCCACCGCCGAAGATCTCCCCGACGCCAGCTTCGCTGGCCAACAGGAAACCTTCCTGCACATCGAGGGGGAGGGCCCGCTGCTGGAGGCCTGCCGGCGCTGTTATGCCTCCCTGTTCACCGATCGGGCGATTTCCTATCGCCAACTCAATGGCTTTGACCACTTCGATGTCGCCCTCTCGATTGGCGTGCAGCGCATGGTGCGCTCCGATCTGGCCAGCGCCGGGGTGATGTTCAGCATCGACACCGAGACCGGTTTCCGCGACACCGTGCTGCTCACCGCCGCCTATGGCCTGGGCGAAAACGTGGTGCAGGGGGCGGTCAATCCCGATGAATGGCTGATCTTCAAGCCCACTCTCGAGCAGGGCTTCAGCCCGATCGTCAGCCGCAGCCTCGGCAGCAAGGCGATCCGCATGGTGTACGGCGAAGCCGACAGCGGCGACTCCCGTCCCGTGCGCAACCTGGAGGTGCCCGAAGTCGAGCGGCAACGCTTTGCGCTGACGGATCCCGAGGTTCTCACCCTGGCTCGCTGGGCCTGCCGGATCGAGCGTCATTACAGCGAGCGGCGCGGCGCGCCGACGCCGATGGACATCGAATGGGCCAAGGACGGCGAAAGCGGTGAGCTGTTCATCCTTCAGGCCCGGCCGGAAACGGTCCAGTCCCGTCAGTCCGGGGCTGTGCTGCGCAGCTGGCATCTCGAGCCCCACCAGGCGGAGCTGATCACCAGCGGCCGGGCGATCGGCGCTTCGGTCAGTCAGGGAAGGGCCCGGGTGATCGACGATCCCTCCCAGATCCAGCGCTTCGAGGAGGGCGATCTGCTGGTGACGGTGCGCACCGATCCCGACTGGGAGCCGATTCTCAAGAAAGCCAGTGGCGTCATCACCGACCAGGGGGGGCGCACCTGCCACGCGGCGATCATCGCCCGCGAGATGGGGATCACGGCGATCGTCGGCACCGGCGATGGCAGCCGCCGCATTGTCGATGGCGACACGATCACGATCAGCTGTTGCGAAGGGGATGTGGGCCACGTCTACCGCGGGGCGATTCCGTTTCATGTGGACGAGCAACGCCTCGACGATCTGCCCGCCACCCGCACCCAGATCCTGATGAATGTGGGCAACCCGGAGGAGGCCTTCAACCTGGCGGCGATCCCCTGCGATGGCGTCGGTCTGGCCCGACTGGAGTTCATCATCGCCAACCACATCCGTGTCCATCCGATGGCCCTGCTCCAGCCGGAGCAGATCCGTGATCCAGACGAACGGGCCGCCATCGCCGCACTTACCCTCCATTACGTCAATCCCTCCGACTTCTACGTCGATCTGCTCAGCCAGGGCATGGCGCGCATCGCCGCGGCCTTCTTCCCGAAGCCGGTGATCCTGCGCTTCTCCGATTTCAAGAGCAACGAATACGCCCGCCTGCTCGGCGGCGCCGCCTTTGAACCCAGCGAAGACAATCCGATGATCGGCTGGCGCGGGGCGTCGCGCTATTACGCCCAGGGCTTCCGCCAGGCCTTTGCGCTCGAGTGTCAGGCCCTGCGGCGGGTGCGAGAGACGATGGGACTGACCAACACCATCCCGATGGTGCCGTTCTGTCGCACACCGGAAGAAGGCGACCGGGTGCTGGCCGAGATGGCG
This sequence comes from Synechococcaceae cyanobacterium, assembly GCA_947378425.1. GTDB lineage: Bacteria > Cyanobacteriota > Cyanobacteriia > PCC-6307 > Cyanobiaceae > Cyanobium. Next base: position 3,444 of record CANCJV010000018.1, on the reverse strand, counting down.
AAGGCCGGTCTGGTGCGCGGCCAGGACGGTCTGCAGGTGTACGTGATGTGCGAGCTGCCCAGCAATGTGATCGGCGCCGAGGCCTTTGCCGAGCGCTTCGATGGCTTTTCGATCGGCTCCAACGACCTCACCCAGCTGACCCTGGGCCTCGATCGCGATTCAGCCCTGGTGGCCGAGCTGTTCGACGAGCGCCATGCCACGGTCAAGGCGATGATCCAGTTGGCGATTCAGACCGCCAGGCGCTGTGGCCGCAAGATCGGCATCTGCGGTCAGGCCCCCAGTGACTATCCCGAGTTCGCCCGTTTTCTGGTGGAGCAAGGCATCGACTCGATCAGCCTCAATCCTGACGCGATCGTGAGCACCCGCCTGCTGGTGGCCGAGCTGGAACAGGAGATTCACGGCTGAGCCGGCTGGCGGATACCCCTCACCTGAGCTGACGGAGGCCATGGTGTGCCTTCAGAGCGCCGGCCGCAGCTTCAGTGTTGTGCGGCCATGACGCTCTCCGCCAGGGACCTGGGGACGGAGCCACTGCCAGAGCATGACACCGCAGGCACTGCAGCGCACCACCGACAGAATCGCCAGCCCGACGCAGAGGGGGCAGTGGGCAAGGCCCATGGGCTTGGCGCAGCTGAGGTTGGCTCCACCATGGCACCTCTGACCAGGTGCCGCCGCGGCCGGGGCGCCAATCCAGCGGATTCGCCACAGGGGCTCAAAGGGGGGCTCGGGTGGATGCCGGCTTCCACCAGTCCAGCCTGGTCGCTTGGGCCACCAATGCCGGGCAACGCAGAAGATGGGATCAGGCCGGACATAGCAACCCTCCATGACCAGCGATGGAGACCACTCAGGGGCGCACGGTCGTCGACAACAGTCCGGGATGCCCTCCCGTCCACAACCGGGCGAAGATCGTGATCCAGGCTCCATTCGCTTTGGGCTCCGCCGCGCAGCCTCTGCCTTGGGCTGCCCTTGCTTTGAGCAGACTTTGCCTTGAGCAGCCATGGCGCTGCGTCATCGTTGTTGTGCATGCCGTTGGCCAGCATCTCCTTGTCGTCTGTGTCCCGTGTCCGGAGTGAATCCTTGCTGCGCCTGAGTGAGCTCAAACTGCCCCTGGACCACACCGACGCCGAACTGAGTGCGGCTGTCTGCCGCCGGCTGAGCCTGCCGCCAAAAGCTCTGCGGGGCCATCGGCTGGTCAAGTGCAGCGTCGATGCCCGCCGCCATGGGGCGATCGCCCTGGTGTACAGCCTCGATCTCGACCTGGCCCTCAGCGCCGCCGAGCAACAGCGCCTGCTGCAACGGTTCGCCGGCGACCCCCACCTGCGGCCGGCGCCGGATACGACCTATCGCTTCGTCGCCAGAGCCGCGGATGCTCCGGCCCTGACCGCCGTGGCCCTGATGCGCAGGCCTGTGGTGGTGGGGGCCGGCCCCTGCGGCTACTTCGCCGCCCTGCTGCTGGCCCAGATGGGCCTGTGCCCGTTGCTGCTGGAGCGGGGCAAACCGGTGAAGGAGCGCAGCGCCGACACCTTCGGCTTCTGGCGCGGCAGTCGGCCCTTCGATCCGGAATCCAATGCCCAGTTCGGCGAAGGGGGAGCCGGCACCTTTTCCGACGGCAAGCTCTACAGCCAGGTCAGCGAAGATCCCCGCCTGGTGCGCAAGGTGCTCGAAGAACTGGTGGCAGCCGGCGCCAACGAGGAGATCCTGACCCTGCATCGCCCCCACATCGGCACCTTCAAGCTGGCCACGGTGGTGCGGGGCTTGCGGGCGCGGATTGAGGCGCTGGGAGGGGAGGTGCGCTTTGGCTCCCTGGTCCAGGAGCTGGTGCTGGCGAGTGATCCATCCCGCCAGCTGCGCGGCGTCAAGCTGGCCAGCGGCGAGATCATCGCCACCGAGCACGTCGCCTTCGCCCCCGGCCACAGTTCCCGCGACAGCTTCGCCGCCCTGTGGGCCCAGGGGGTGGCGATGCAGGCCAAGCCGTTCGCGATCGGCGTGCGCATCGAACATCCCCAGCAACTGATCGACCGGGCCCGCTGGGGAGCGGCGGTCGGCCATCCGCGCCTGGGGGCGGCCGAATACAAGCTCGTGCACCACATCGCCGGCGGTCGGGATGTCTACAGCTTCTGCATGTGCCCTGGGGGCCTGGTGGTGGGAGCCACCTCGGAGCCGGGCTGCGTCGTCACCAACGGCATGAGCCAGCACTCCCGCAATGAACGCAACGCCAACAGCGCCCTGGTGGTCAATGTGACCCTGGGGGATCTGGAGCCCTGGGGCCGGTTCCCCGGCGATCCCCTGGCAGGGGTGGCCTTCCAGCGGCACTGGGAACGCCAGGCCTTCGAGGCCGGCGGCGGTGATTTCTGCGCACCGGCCCAGTGGGTTCCGGACTTCCTGGCGGGCTGCAGCAGTGAACGCCGCGAGGCTGGGGTCCAGGCCTCGTACCAGCCTGGCGTTCGCCTCACTCAGCTGGATTCGTGTCTGCCTGAATTTGTGATCGCTGCTCTCAAGGAGGCACTACCTGCCTTTGAGCGGCGTATTTCTGGCTACTGCGGGCCAGGAATTCTGATCACCGGCGTCGAAACCCGCACCTCCTCACCGCTGCGGCTCAACCGTGATCAGGTCACACGAGAAAGCACCAACACCCCCGGGTTGTACCCAGGGGGTGAAGGTGCAGGTTATGCCGGTGGAATTCTGTCAGCGGCGATCGATGGAATCCGTCTGGCGGAAGCGATCGCGATCAACCTTCTTCGTCCTCGGCCCCAAGGGGAACCAGACGAATCTGCTTGCGACCCAACTTGATCTCGAACTCGTCGCCGGGCTTGAGATCGAGCATGGCGGTGTAGGCCTTGCCCACCATCAGGTTGCCGTTGAACTGGACCTTGGTGTTGAAACTGAGCTTGCGCCCTGCCTTTCCGGCTTTCGGAGCCGCTCCGAAGTCAACACCCTTGGCATTGAGCAGCGCCTCATAGAAGGCTGTGAAATTCAAGCGCTCGGTCCCATCTCGCTTGGCTGAGACGTAGCCACAGGCTCTGACGAGGTCAGATTTGCTGACATCTCCCAGCTCTTTGACCTTCGCGAGAAGCTCGACTCCCGTAAGCATGTGCTCATTTATGCAACATCTGCATCATCTCATCCCGCCGCACCCTTTGCAAGCGGCAGGAGAGACCTGACCCGACATCTGTGCCACCAGGAGCGATCATCAGGCTCGCGATCTGACCGGGCTTGCGCTATGCCGAGCCCCTGCCCACCGGCACGGCTCAGTCTCCGGCACTCAGGAGCGGCGCCATCAGACCTGAAAAGCTCAGCCCTGAGAAACGATGCCGCTCCACTGCACCGCCTTGACCTGATCCCGACGCCAGGAATGGAACAGGGTGGGTAGCGCCACGGTGCACAGGGGGCAGACAGCAATGGCGGAGCGGGGAACTCCTTCATGTTCCAGCTGACGCACGATGGCCC
>CANCJV010000017.1 GCA_947378425.1 Synechococcaceae cyanobacterium | reverse complement strand
CCCCCACCCAGCGAAACCCTGGACCGGCTGCGGCCGGGTTCCTTGCTGGTGGGCCTGCTGGCGCCCTACGGCGCCAGCGATCTGACTGAGACGCTCAACCGGCGCCAGACGTCCGCCATCGCCCTGGAACTGTTGCCCCGCATCAGCCGGGCCCAGACGATGGATGTGCTCTCCTCCCAGGCCAACATCGCCGGCTACAAGGCGGTGCTGCTGGCGGCGGCGGCCCTCGATCGCTATGTGCCGATGCTGATGACGGCGGCCGGCACGATCCAGCCCTCCCGGGTGCTGGTGCTGGGGGCAGGCGTGGCCGGGCTGCAGGCCGTAGCCACCGCCAAGCGGCTGGGCGGCGTGGTCTACGTCTCCGACGTCCGGCCCGCTGTCAAGGAACAAGTGGAATCCCTGGGCGGTCGCTTCATCGACCCGCCCGAGATCGAAGAAAAACCGTCTGAGCAGGGCGGCTATGCCAAACAGGCCAGCGAGGCCTTCCTCGAGGCCCAGCGCCAGCAACTCACCGAGCAGCTGGCCCTGGCCGACATGGTCATCTGCACGGCCCTGGTGCCGGGTCGGGCGGCCCCACGTCTGATCAGCGACGTCATGCTCGACGGCATGCGACCCGGCTCGGTGGTGGTGGACCTGGCAGTGGCCCAGGGCGGCAACTGCTTCGGCACAGTCGCCGGCGAGACGGTGGAGCGCAAGGGCGTGCTGTTGATCGGCGCCGATGCCCTGCCCAGCAGCGTTCCCAACCACGCCAGCGCCCTCTATGCCCGCAATGTGGCGGCCCTGATTGAGCATGTGCTCGGCGATGGCGCCCTGCAGCTTGATCCGCAGGATCCGATTCTTGAAGGCTGCCTGCTCACCCATGGCGGCCTCTGCCGCCGTGACGATGTCGTCTATCCCAACGGAACTTCGCGATGAGTGTTCTTTCCCAGGCCCTCTGGGTGCTGCTGCTCGGCAGCCTCCTTGGCCTTGAACTGATCGGCAAGGTGCCCCCCACCCTGCACACCCCGCTGATGTCGGGGGCCAATGCGATCAGCGGCATCACGGTGCTTGCCTCGCTCACCCTGATTCAGAAGGCCGGGGACAACCAGGCCCTGCTGCTGATCGCGGCCCTGTCCCTGGGCTTCGCGCTTTACAACGTCGTCGGTGGCTTCCTGATCACCGACCGCATGCTCGCCATGTTCCGCCGCAAAGGAGACGCCTGATGACCAGCCCCTTTCTGTCCATGGATCTGCTGACCGATGCCATTGATCTGGTGGCGGTGCTGCTGCTGGCGCTGGGGATCAAGGGCCTCTCCAAGGTGCGCTCGGCCCGGGGCGCCAACCAGCTCGCCGCGGTGGCGATGGGCCTGGCGGTGCTCGGCCTGCTGATCGAGATCCAGCCTGGCCCGATGGCGTGGCTGTGGATTGCCGCCGGCAGTGCCGCCGGTGGCCTGGCCGGTCTGGTGACCGCCCGCCGGGTGCCGATGACCGCCATGCCCGAGGTGGTGGCCCTGTTCAACGGTTGCGGCGGGCTGGCCTCGCTGCTGGTGGCCGTGGGTGTGGCCCTGTTCGATTCCGCCGCCGCCGACATGGTGGCCCTGGTGTCGATCGCCATTTCCGTGTTCGTGGGTGCGATCACCTTCACGGGCTCGATCGTGGCCATGGCCAAGCTGCAGGGCTGGCTGGAGACCCCCTCCTGGACCCAGAGCTCGGTGCGCCATGTCGTCAACATCGCCCTGGCCGTGCTCTCGCTGGTCGGGGCCGTGCTGCTGCCCGGCGATCCCACCGGCCTGCCCCTCTGGCTGCTGGTGATCGGCTCCAGCCTGCTGGGGGTGGGAGTCACTCTGCCGATCGGCGGCGCCGACATGCCGGTGGTGATTTCGCTGCTCAACTCCTATTCCGGCGTGGCAGCTGCGGCCGCCGGTTTTGTGGTGGGCAGCCAGCTGCTGATCGTGGCTGGCGCCATGGTGGGTTCGGCTGGCCTGATCCTCACCCAGGTGATGTGTACGGCGATGAATCGCTCGCTGCTGAGCGTGCTGTTCGGTGGCGCGCTTGGGGCCAGCGGTGGCGCTGCGGTCGGTGGTGGTGGCAGCGAGGCGGGCTACACCCGCATCACCAGCTGCAGCCCCGAGGAGTGCGCCATGGCCCTGGAGCAGGCGGAGCGGGTGGTGTTCGTACCGGGTTACGGCCTGGCGGTGGCCCAGGCCCAGCATGCCCTGCGTGAACTCTCCAAACTGCTCGAGGCCCATGGCGTTGAAGTGAGCTATGCCATTCACCCCGTGGCCGGCCGCATGCCGGGTCACATGAATGTGCTGCTGGCCGAGGCGGATGTGCCCTATGAGCAACTGATTGAGATGGACATGATCAACCCCGAGTTCCCCCGGACCGATGTGGTGATCGTGCTGGGGGCCAACGATGTGGTGAACCCCGACGCCAAGAGCGATCCCACCAGCCCTCTCTATGGCATGCCCGTCCTCGAGGTGGATCAGGCCCGCCAGGTGTTCGTGGTCAAACGCAGCCTGGGAGCGGGCTACGCCGGCATCGCCAATGCCCTGTTCGAGCTGCCCCAGACCGCCATGGTGTTCGGCGATGCCAAGGCAGTGCTCAACGGCCTGCTGAGCGAACTGCGCAGCATGGGAGTGGGCAAGGTGGTGGCGAAGAAGGAGAAAGTGGCGGTCTGAGGGACTGGTTGCGACCAGGATCAGCAGCGAATGCCCCACGCCGATTCCCTGCTGTTGAGCGACCATCTCCCCGCCCCCCCGCCCCCCCTGTCGAGGCAACGCCTGCCCTGGTGGGGACCCGATCTGCAGACGCTGCGGGACACGATCCGTCCCCAGCGGCTGCCTGAGGATCTCGCAAGCTCGATCACGATCGACCTCGGCGGCGGCGAAGCGCTGCTGGCCCGCTACGACTGCCCTCCAGGGCCCCGGCTGGTGGGCCTTGTGGTTGTGGTCCCAGGGCTGGGGGGCTGCAGCGAGGGGCGTGGACTCCGCCGTCTGGCCGACCATCTCGTCAGCACCGGTTTTGCCGTGCTGCGCCTCAACATGCGCGGCGGCGGTGCCGGTCGCTCCCTGGCCTCCGGCACCTACGCCGCCCTCTGCAACCGCGATCTCCATCCAGCTCTGATCCGGGCGCGCCAGCTGGCCGATCAACTGGCGGACCAGACCGGTTCGCCCGGGAGCTCCGTTCCCCTGTTCGGTGTCGGCCTGTCCCTGGGCGGCACGATGCTGCTCAACGGGCTGCTGGAGGCTCCTCAGCAAGCGCCCCTGCTGGATGGTCTGGTGTGCGTCAGCAGCCCCCTCGATCTGGTCCGTTGCAGCGTCCAATTCGACCGACCTCGCAACCGCGTCTATCGCCGCTGGGTGCTCCGGCGGCTGCGGCAGCTGACCCTCGCCGATCCCCTGGGCGTCCTGCCGGTGGAGCGCAGCGCCCTGACGGGGGCGGCCCGGGTGCGGACCCTGCAGGCCTTCGATGCGCGGATCACGGCGCCGCGCTGGGGATTTTCCTCCGTCGGCGCCTACTACGAAGCGGCCAGTCCGCTGACCCCCCTGCTGGCGGCGGTTGCGTCAGGAGCCGCCATGCCCCCGATCCTGCTGATCCATGCCGCCGATGACCCCTGGGTGCCGGTGGCCGCCACCCAGCAACTGGCGGCTGCGGCCAACGCGCACGACTGCCCCTGGTTGGAGACACGGATCACGGCCCACGGCGGCCACAACGGCTTCCATGGCCGCGATGACGGTCGCAGCGCCAGCTGGGCCGATCGGCAGGCGGCGGATTGGCTCAGCCACAGACTGGTGGCCTCAGAGGTGCTGGGTTGAAGCCCGCCGCCAACAAGCCCCCCCAGGGAAAGTCAACACACGGCATGCATGCCGGTTGACAGAACCGGTTGACATCAGTCCGGCTGGACTGAGAACTCCCTGAGCGGTGCTGGATGGAACACCAGCCTGCAGGGGTTGGCCCGGACCAATCCACCCAGGGCTCTGCAAAGCCCTCCAGTCCTGAGCGGTGGGCAGCGGCCACTGCCCGGTCCGCGTGGGCGCAGCTTTCACGGAGCTTGGTGGGTGATCAAGAGCCTGAAAGCTGGACTCGTTCAGCTGAGACCTGTTGCGCTGAAGCCTCCGGAAGTCAACAGACCTATGGATTTCAGGCCTGGTGGGGTTGGCCGCCAGGTTGTTGTGCCGAGGCTTGAACGCTGAAAGCCGAGCGTTGCAGAATCCACGCGTTGACGGGTTGCCCGCCGATCACGTGCTCGTGCAGGATCCGCTCGATCCGCTCTGGGGTGACGCCGCCATAGGTGATGCCATCGGGCCAGATCAACAGGATCGGACCACCGCCGCAGACCCTGAGGCAATCAGCCTTGGTGCGCCACACCACCCCACCGGAGCGGCTGGTGGGCTTGTCGAGCCCCAGATCCCGCACCAGGCGTTTGAGAGTCTCCCAGCTGGCCTGACCCACCGTGGGATCGGGGCAGCAGAGGGCCTTGCTGGGCGTGGCACAGAGCAAAAGGTGGTGACTGACCAGGGGCTGGGGGACCTGCTGCTGCAAGGCTGGATGCGCTGGCTCCATCGGCGGACTGCTCAAGCTGGCAGCGCCGCCGGGGCCTTGGACTTGAACCGGGCTGCAGCTTCGCGCACCGCCTGCCGGGCCCAGGCGTCGATGGCCAGCACGTCGTCGAGGGAGGGATCGGCCGTGAGGTCCCCCCGGTGGCGATCACACACCACGTCGATCAGCTTCGGAATGTCGAGGAAATGGATCTGTTCCTCGAGGAACAGCGCCACCGCCTGTTCATTGGCGGCGTTGAGCACCGCCGGCATCGTGCCCCCGGCCCGGCCCGCCGCATAGGCCAGATTCATGCAGGGATAGCGATCGGCGTCGGGTTGGCGGAAGGTGAGGCTGCCCAGCTCCGTGAGATCCAGGCGGCGCCAGGGGGTTTCGATCCGCTCCGGCCAGCTCATGCAGCAGAGAATCGGCAGCTTCATGTCGGGCCAGCCCAACTGGGCCAGCACCGAGGAATCGGCCAGCTCCACCATCGAATGGATGATGCTCTGGGGATGGATGACGATCTCGATGTGGTCATAGTCGAGGCCGAACAGATAGTGGGCTTCGATCACCTCCAGCCCCTTGTTCATCAGGGTGGCCGAATCCACCGTGATCTTGCGGCCCATGGTCCAGTTGGGATGGCTGGTGGCGTCGGCCACGGTGGCCTTGACCAGATCCGCCGGATCCCAGTCGCGGAAAGCGCCGCCCGAGGCCGTGAGCTGGATCCGCCGCAGTCCCGGCGGGGCCATGCCGGTGGAGAGGCGGGCGGCGTCGGGCCAGGGGGTGCCCTGCAGGCACTGGAAGATGGCGGAATGCTCGGAATCGGCGGGCAACAGGCGGCTGCCGGATTTCGCCAGCTCGGGCAGCACCACCGGACCGGCGGCAATTAGGGTCTCCTTGTTGGCCAGGGCCAGATCCTTGCCGGCCCGGATCGCCGCCAGGGTGGGCAGCAGACCGGCGCAACCGACGATGCCGGTGACCACCAGCTCGGCCGTGGGCCAGGCGGCGGCGGCGCAGATCCCTTCGCTGCCGCCCAGCAACTCCGGCAGGCGCTGGGGCCTCAGAGCCGGCTCCAGCGCCTGCAGCCGTTGACGCAGCTCAGCCACCAGCTCGGCGTCGGCCAGGGCCACCACCTCGGGGGCATGGCGGCGGATCTGCTCGATCAGCAGATCCAGGTTGCGGCCGGCGCTGAGGGCCACCACCCGGAAGCGGTCCGGGAACTCCTCGACGATTTCCAGCGTCTGGGTGCCGATCGATCCGGTGGACCCCAGCACGGCTATGGCTTTCACGGCGGGCTCCCGAAGGACACGATGGGGCCAACAGTTTCCCACTGCCGGCGGCGCCCCGGCTCTGGGGCCCTGGGGCCGTGGCCGCCTGGCCGCAATGGCGATGAGGCTTAACTGGGTGAATTGCTTTGGCCCCATGCTCTGGTTGCAACGCTGGAACTTCATCGAGCGGGCACGGCAGGAGCGCGTGCTCTGGGATGCCTTCGAGCGGGGCGCCGACCTCGACGCCCTGCTGGAGAGCTGCCGGCTCGAGGCCGCGAGCGGGGATCCGCAGGCCCGTTTCAGGCTGGAGATCTGGCAGACAAGCCTGGAGCGGATCCGCAGGATCGAGGCGATGATGAAAAACAAGCAGGACCCTGGCCCCGGGGACGACTGACGGCGGACCGCCGCCGGCCTGAAGGAGACCTCAGAGGATCGCCTTGAGCCAGGGCACCGCCAGCGCCACGGCCACGCTCAGGATCAGACCGAGGCCGGCCTTGAGCAGATCGGGGCCCAGGATCAGCAGGCTGTCGCCCGCCTTCAACCCGCCCTGCCGCTGGCGCAAGGCCAGCTCGCGGCCGCCCAGCAACCCCAGAAACACCCAGGTGGTGCTGAGCGGCAGCGGGCTCCAGCGGCCCAGGCCGAACAGAATCAGGCCGTAGAGCGCCGAGATCAGGGTGGTGGCACGGGGATCCCCGCTATTGCTCTTGCTGATCAGCAGCTGCTGAATGGCGCCGCCATTGGTCGCCATCAGCAGACCCACCCCCAGGCAGAGGGCCAGCAGCGAACCGGCCATCTCAGATGCGCTGAGGCGGCGCGGCAGATAGATGTAGAGATTGGCCAGGTCCTGGATCAGCCACTGGCTCCAGAGCCAGCCACTGGCAGCCCACTGCAGCAGCAGCCAGAGGCGAGGGTCGCCGGCCGCGACAACGTCCGTTGGCGCCGGATCGTGGAGGCGCCGCGCCGTCAGGGCAGCGAGCGCGGCCTGGACACCGGCATACAGCGCGATGGCCAGCAGGAAGGCCACGCCGTAGCCCACGATTGAGTGGCCCAGCACCTGGGGCAGGTTGGCGGGAGTGAAGGCCGTCAGCACCAGGAAGGAGGTGCTGACCGGCGCCCCCCACCGGGTCAGCGCCAGCACCGCCAGGGGCGGAATCAGGTCGGGCCAGTCCAGGGAAGCCCCAGGTGCGAAGTTCGCCAGCCGGCCCCAGGCCGGATCGCCCCCGCTGCGCAGCCAGCCCAGCAGCAACACCGCCAGCAGCACCGCACACAGAAACAACGCCTGCCAGGATCTAGCGATGCGCCCGCGGTTGGCGGCCAGAAACGGTCCCAGGGTCTGGAGGGCGTCGTTGCCGATCACCGCATAGCTGGCCAGCAGGAAGCCGGTGGCCTGCAGCGGCGTGATCGCCCCACTCACCCCCGCAGCCAGACCGTGACGCCGCCGGGTTTATCCACCAGTTCGATGCCCTGAGCCTTCAACGCCTCGCGCAAGCGATCGGCGCTGGCGAAATCGCGAGCCGCCTTGGCAGCCTTGCGCTGCTCCACCAGCGCTTCGATGGCGGCATCGTCCAGAGGGGGGGCAGCCGCAGCGAGAGCCGGCCCTTGTGACACTGGCGCCATGGTTCCCGGGCATGCAGCCGCGGCGCTGCTGTCGCCGCCTGTTCCCAGGCCTGGGCCCTTGGCCCGCCGATCCGGCTCCAGCCCCAGGACCCCCGCCAGCTGGACCAACAGCTGCCAGCGGCTCTCAAGGGCCCGTTCCGCCTCGCTGGGCAGCTCGCCGATGCGCAGGCGATTGGCCAGGGCCCGCAGCGGTCGGGCCAGCTCGAACAGCTCCCCCAGAGCGGCGGCGGTGTTGAGATCGTCGTCCATGGCGTCCCGGAAGCGATCACGATGCGGCCCGAGCTCCGCGGACGGAACGGCGCTGGGGTCGAGCGGGCCTGAGGACCAACTCAGCAGATCCTGGTGCTTCCTGCCCACGTCCAGTGCACCAGCCAGCCCTTTCCAACCGGTGGCGGCGGCATCGAGCCCCTCCAGGGTGAAGTCCAGGGGCTTGCGGTAATGGGCCTGCAGCACGAATAACCGCAGGGTCATGGGGCTGACGCCGCTCTGCAGCAGGGCGCGGATCGTGGTGAAGTTGCCGAGGGATTTCGACATCTTCTCGCCCCCCACATTGACCATGCCGTTGTGCAGCCAGAAGCGGGCCAGAGGTTTGCCGCTGGCCGCCTCGGACTGGGCGATTTCGTTCTCGTGGTGGGGAAAGATCAGATCGGCACCACCGAGGTGGATGTCAATCGTGTCGCCAAGTTCCTGCCGCACCATCGCCGAGCATTCAATATGCCAACCAGGCCGGCCTGGCCCCCAGGGGGAGGGGAAGCTGGGCTCGCCGGGCTTGGCTCCTTTCCAGAGGGCGAAATCAAAGGGATGGTGCTTGCGGGCATCCTCTTCTCCCGCGGTGCGGCCGCTGGCACCCTCCTTCTGCTCATTGAGATCACGGCCGGAGAGTTTGCCGTAATCGGGCCGTTTCATCACGGCAAAATAGACGTCACCTTCGGCGGAGTAAGCAGCTCCTTTGTTTTCCAACTCAGCGATCAAGGTGCGAATGCCATCGAGACAGGCGGTGGCCCTTGGCATGGAATCGGCCCGTTGGATGTTGAGAGCATCCATGTCCTCAAAGTAGGCGCTGATGTTGCGTTCACTCACCTCCTCCATCGCCAGCCCCTGTTCGGCGGCGCGGTTGAGAATCTTGTCGTCGATGTCGGTGAAGTTCTGCACGAAGGTCACCGCGTAGGCGCCACCGTTTTGACCGGGCCAGCTCAGATAACGGCGCAGCACATCCCAGACAATGTAGCTGCGGGCATGGCCCAGATGGCAGAGGTCGTAGACGGTGACCCCGCAGCAGTAGATGGAGACGCGCCGGTCATTCAGGGGAATGAACACCTCCTTGGCGCGGCTGAGCGTGTTGGTGAGCCTCAGGGTCACAGGGCCTGGCCTGTCAGGGGGACGACGATCAGAAGGAGTAGGTCAGGCGACCGTAGTAGCGGGTCTCGCAGGGATCGGTGGTGCAGGTGTCCTGAATGTAGGAGGGAGTGTTGCCCAGAAAATCGATGGCGTAAAGCGAGGCGGTCAGGGGCAGATCACTGAAGGGGCGCAGTGAGAGGCCGGCACCGATGCCGTAGCCGAACCATTCAGCGCCGATCGAGAGGCGGTCATTGATGGCGACGCTGAGCGCCCCGACCGGCCCCCAGTAGCAATCCGTGCCCTTGGGATAATTGTTGCTGCTGATATTGCCGCCGCCGATGCAGTTGGTGCTACCCAGCACACCGTTGCCGCCATAGCCAAAGGCATCGGAACCAACCCCGGCCGTGGCCACCAACATGGCGGGCTTCTCGCCTCTGGAGAGGGGAACGGCCTGGGAAAGAAGCAGATAGTAGTTGCGGCCGAGGTCGGTGTTGCCGTCGAACTGGATGATCTGTTCACCGCCGAAGGCCAGGCCCAGGGTGGGCGTGAGATTCAAGGCTCCCTTGAAGCCCAGGCTCTGGCCGGATCCGAAACTGGTATTGCGATTACTGAGGCTCTGAAGGGTCCAATTGATGCCCAAGCTGGCGTTTTTGCCCGTCAGCGGTGTGAGCTCCAGGAACAAATCACCGTCGGAACACTCAGTCCAGCTCTTGCCCTGAGGCACCTGACAGGTGCGGGTTCGACTGGTGCCAAGCAACTGAGCGGAGAAGTTGAACTGCTGGTCGAGGGCGAAGGCGTTGGGAAGCTTGAGGCTGATATCGGGGTAGGGATTGCCGTTGACGGTGAAGCCTCGACCAACACTGCGCACCTGGAAGGCGGCCGTCACGGGTGGACGGCCCACGTCGGCGGGACCGGCTTGCCACGTGGAGGGCAAGCCACCGGAGGTATCGATCACCTGCCAGCCCGATTCATTCTGCAAAGACGGCGCAGAACCCCAGACCGGGCTGGTCACGGCCACATTGCTTGGAGTAACCCTGCTCCACTGCGGCGAGGTGGGAGGGTTGGCGGCCTGAGCAGCGGCGCCCAGGCCGACGGTATCCAGAGCACAGACGAGGGGGAAAAGACCTGCGCGCAGCAGGTGCAGCAGACGGCTGGACTGGAAGGCCAGGAGCCTGAAGGGCGCCTCGGGCCTGGGGCCCGGAGGACAGGAAGACCTGCTCCAGCCACATCCGTCTGATTCGGTGATGGCCAGGGATCGGATCGGAACAGCGGATCTGGATGGATCCAGACCCCTGAGTGAAGCCAAGGAACTGCTGCAACCAAAGGCAGGAGAACGTTTTCGAGCCATCGGTCGTCCTCCGCCCCATTTGCTTATCGGGAATCTATCGCCGTTGCTCAGTTGAGGGGAGATCCATCGGCCGATCAACGCCCCGGCCTGTGCTCCGACCGCTGGGGCCTCATTGCGTTCCCAGCTCATGGCCCTTCCATCGCCAGCCGTTGAGCCATGCGCTCGCACCAACCGCTCTGCTGCAGGTACCAGCGCACGGTCAGGGCCAGACCGGCCTCGAACCCCTGCCGGGGCTGCCAGCCCAGCTCCTGGCTGATCCGACCGGGATCAATGGCGTAGCGCCGGTCATGGCCGAGGCGATCAGTGACGCGGGTGATCAGGCGGCCATGGGGAGCCCCGGAGGGCCTGAGCTCATCGAGCAGGCTGCAGATGGCCTCGACCACCTCTCGGTTCGGCCTCTCCCCGTGCCCGCCGACGCAATAGCTGGCGCCCGGGCGGCCGCGACAGGCCGCCAGCAGCAGGGCATCGACATGGTCTTCGACAAACAGCCAGTCGCGGACGTTGGCCCCATCGCCGTAGAGGGGAATCGGCTCACCGGCTAAAGCCTTGAGGATCACCACCGGAATCAGCTTTTCAGGGAATTGCCAGGGCCCGTAGTTGTTGCTGCAGTTGGTGAGCACGACCGGCAGGCCGTAGGTGTGGTGCCAGGCGTTGACCAGGTGATCGCTGCCGGCTTTGCTGGCCGAATAGGGGCTGCGGGGGTCGTAGGGGGTCGTTTCCGAGAACCGGCCGCTGGGCCCCAGGGAGCCGAACACCTCATCGGTGCTGATGTGATGAAAGCGGAACCCCGAGTGGCGCTCGCCTTTGAGGCCTTGCCAATGGCTGCGCGCCGCCTCCAGCAGATGAAAGGTGCCCAGCACATTGCTCTGGACAAAGGCGGCCGGGCCCTGGATCGAGCGATCCACATGGCTTTCTGCCGCCAGATGCAAGATCAGGTCGGGATCAGCTGCGGCAACGGCCGCATGGGTCGCGGCGGCATCGCTGAGATCGGCCTTCAGTAGCCGGTGGCGGGGACCACCGAGGCCGTCCGCCGCCGCTCCAAGCTCGGCGAGCACGGCCTCGATGCTGGTCAGATCGCTGGCGTAGCCAAGTTTGTCAAGATTGAACACCGTGGCCTCGCTGTCGCGCAGCAACCGCCGCACCACGGCCCCGCCGATGAAGCCTGCCCCTCCGGTCACCAGAATCCGGCGGCGACCGTCGAGCAAAGCGTGCATCGGTTGAAAACAGCTCGAGTCAGATTACCCGTGACCGAAGGGCTGCCTGAACGAGCAGGTTGCAGCGATCGATCGGCCTCGGCAGCGAGCGTTGGCCTGCAGAAGTTTTGGCACGGCGCTGTCCGCTGGATCCAAGGCGCTTGCAGCGACGATACCGGGGAATATTCAAACAACTCAGACCGAGATGAATCCAAACAAGCAGAAGCAAGTCCAGCAGATAGCGACGACACAGACATACACGCACACCATATCCAGAAAACCCATCCACGCACCAGGAACAACCGAGAGCAACGCAGGTACAGGCGCCCCCTGGATTTGATCGGCCAGCAATTGAAGCGCCACACCAACATCATTTGTGGCCCCATTTTCAGCATATTGGCCGCAAAATACTGATCGAGAAAAGTTGACCTTGACACCACTTGCCATTCCGTTTCTCGACCATGACACTCCATGAACTCGGGAATACTTGAGCAATCAAAGATGCGACATCGACGAAGCTGGAGATCTCAGAGTCACGATCTCCACGCTTGCACCATGGCCTCAGCAAGGCCACCGGAATGGCTTCCATGAGTCGAAGCGCAAAGCATTCAGCCACCGGCGCCACCAGCACCAGCTTCCCGTCTGCTTGCAAAGTGGTCGGCCCGGCATCGTGGGCATAGCCCGCTGGCTGGAGCTCTCAGCATGGCCAGCACCAAATGATTGACACCCTGAAACTTTCTGGCCGCATACCTTGCACCGGCAGTCACACTCACTTCAGCCCAAAGACCGGCAAGAATATTCGGGGCAGCAAACGCAGCCTTGATGATGCTTCATTCTGTGAGTTCAACGACATGCTGCTGCACACTCGATCGCCTGGAGCAATAGCGACACGTGCCTGAGGCACGCCACGTCTTGATGCCGCTGTGCCCCCACGCCAATCCAGCCTGGAACGGAGGCAATCCATAGGAGCTGGAACCCCAGGCAAGGAACAGCAGCTCACAATCACTGATGATCGAGGTACCGTTGAGTATGACGAAAGACATGCTCGCAGCGACACCAGAGGATCATGTGCAAGGACATTCGATATACGATATGCCAACTCAGTGCTTCAGTGCCTCGAACAATCGACACGCCTCTGATCTGTTTGGGGTTGCCGATCGAGTGCAGCACGGGCGGGAATAGCCTGAGATTAGCGGGAAACGCCTTGTAGGACTGCTGTGACGTGGTCCTGAGATATGCCATCTCGTAGTTTCTGGACTGAGCCAACACCAAGGGCTTGAATCCGGAGTTGCCGATGGACTTGTTGCGCCTGAGGAGTCACAACAAGAATGCACGTACACGACCCATGCTGCAACAGCAGATTCTTGCATGAACTCGATCAACTTGACTCCATCTTGAGCATGTTCACTGGCTGGAATAGCGCTTCGTCCTCAGCAAGGAGCATCGCACCCAAGGTCCGTGGAGACCAGGCTCACTGGTGTCATGCAGAGAGTGGAATTGCTGCAGCCAGGCCTGAAGCAACTTGATCCGATCAGCGACGGCAGCATTTCGGCAGCCTGACACTGGATATCCAGCAATGTTGCGCTTGCTTTTACTATTCAATCTCCAGGCCACCACTGTACAATGTTATTGCTGTTGTTGAGATCTTGATGGCTCCGGAGACCGATGGCAAAGCTGCCTCTGCATCCGCTCCTGCCCTGCGGGTCTCAATCGTGCTGCCCACTTACAACGAGCGCTACAACATCGAGCCGTTGTTAGCGAAGCTGCTGCTGCTCAAACAGCACGTCGACCTGGAAATCCTGGTGGTTGACGACGACTCTGCCGACGGCACTGCCGAGTTGGTCCGGCAACTGGCCCACCACGAACCGACCCTGCGACTGATTCGCCGAGTGGGACGGGCTGGACTCGCCAGTGCCATCAAAGAAGGGCTGCTGGATGCCACAGGCGATGTGGCTGTCGTGATGGACAGCGATGGGCAACATGAGCCGGCTTCGGTGCTGCAGGCGATCGAAACATTGCAACGTCAGGAGCTGGATCTGGTGATCGGCAGCCGCTTCCACGCCCAGGCGAAAATCCTCGGCCTCAGTGGCCGACGCGAACAGGGATCCAACTGGGCCAATCGCTTCGCTCGTTTCAGCTTGGCGAGGGTCTATGACTCGCTCACCGATTATATGAGTGGCTTCTTTGTCCTACGGCTGGACGAGGCCATTCCGCTGCTCCGGGCAGTGGATGTGAATGGCTTTAAATTTCTGTATGAGTTGCTGGCCGTCAGCAAGGGGCGGCTTCGGGTGGCGGAAATCCCGCTCTCCTTCCAACCACGACTCCATGGCAGCTCCAAGCTCGATCTGGCGATCGTCTGGGATTTCCTGATCTCAATTCTGCACAGTCTGTCGTTTCGGATCTTGCCCCGTCGAGCCATCAGTTTCGGCTTGGTTGGCTCCACCGGTGTGTTGGTGCAGATCCTGTTATGTCAGCTGCTCACCGGCCTGGGAGGTATCAATTTTGAGCGGGCCCTGCCCTTTGCCGTGGTGGCAGCCGCTACCTCAAACTATCTGATCAACAATGTCCTGACATTCCGCTTCGCCCGCCTGCGTGGCTTCGCACTCCTCAGGGGGCTGCTCAAGTTCCTCCTGGTTTCGTCATTGCCGGCCCTGGCCAATGTGGGGCTGGCCATCGCCTTCTATGAAAACGTAGCTCGCGACAGTCTCTGGGCCCAGTTGGCGGGAATCATCGTGGTCTTCGTGTGGAACTACGCCGCCAGCAGCCGCTTCGTCTGGAATACCCCTTGACCGCAAAGGCAAGAGCTGCGGGCAGGGTGAAGTCAGCACTCATTCAAGGATCTGTATCAACAAAATCTCACCATCTCACGAGAATGATCTCCCCCCACCCTGCGTGATCCAGTCCCTATTGACAGCCTTTTCCGCTCACTTCTCTGATCGCCCAGGTTGCTGATCTCCTCAGCCGCAGAGATCAGGCCTGGCGCTAGCTGACCCTGGTCATTCATGCAGAGCTGATGCAACGAATGGCACCTCCTGAGGATTCGTCCAGCCCCTCTACCCATCCAGGCCGGCGGATCTGCGCTGGTGTTTGTTCCTGCAAGGTGTGAAACACCTCTCGGGCCATGAAGAGCTGGAGTCCGTGGATGATATCGGCCTTGCTGCGTCCGCCCTGCCGGCCCGGACCTCGCAGGACTTGCTCTGCCCATGCAGACCCCAGATTGAAGGATCGGAGCTGGAGGTTCCTGAGCCGCAAGCCAACCATGCCATCGAGAGTGTTGAAGCGTTCCTGGCAGCACCTGCCGTTCCCCACTGCCCAGCTCCGGTCACCACAAACCGTGTCGCCGCGGGGTGCCTCTGCTCATCCAGCTGCTTGGTCCCAACTGCAGTTGTTTCACCTACGTCCTTGAAGCTCGCTCATCCCGCTCCCTTTGAACCCGTAGGGCCACCTCCTGGCAGCGCCGGGACACCAGGACCATCCCCGACGGGGAGCGATCGGATGCCGGCCTCAGGCGACGGCCCGGCGTCCGGCCAACCACAGGCCGAGGCTGATCCAGAGCACCACCAAGGCCAGGCAGAAGGCGGTCCAGATCGGCAAGCCCCAACTGTCCACCGCCAGCGGAGCCACCACCGTGATCACGCCACCGGCCAGCAGGGGCTGCAGGATCAGTTGCTTGATCGAGAACGGCGTCAGGGTGCCGTTGCGATCGTCGGGATCCACCATGTTGAGCAGCAGCAGCCCACTGGCGGCCACACCGGTGGCCTGACCGAACTCGATCAGCCCCCGCTCGAACCAGCTGGCCGGCAGGATTCTTGGCGCGAGCAGCAGCAAAACCGCCAGATTCCAGATCAGGCCCACCACGGCCAGCACCGTCAACGGCAACCAGTCCTTGGCCAGCAGCGACAGATCGAGGCAGGCGGTGGCCGCCGTGATCAACAGATCGGCGGAGATCGTGCCGATCCGGTTCTGCACCGGAGCCGAGGCCCAATGGGCCTGGCCGCTGCGCTCAAGCCCCAGCCTCACCAGCAGGGAGCCCACCAGAGCCAGGGGAAAGACCGGCAGCACTTCGATCACCATCGCAAAACCTCCCCCCAGGCTGTCCGCCAGATGGCGCAAGCCCTCCAACATCCCCCAGCCCAGGGCCACAGCCACCCCGGTCAGGGCCAGGTTCACCGCCGCGCGGGCGATCGGTGCCGGTACCGCAGGGGAGGGCGTTGCAGCCCCGCTTTGCGCAGGATCTCCTGGCGAGAGTCCGGCTTGTGAAGGGGGTTGTTGAGAGGTTGGTTGTTGCGGAGCCTGTTGCTGCACGACCAGTGGTTGCCGAGAGGGCGCGTGCGCCGCTTCAGAGGTTGAGCCGGCAGCTGGCGCAGCCTGGGCTTGCCCGCTCGGAGCTTGTCGGGTCGCGGTGAGCGAAACCTGGTCGGGGGACACCCCTGCCGCTGAAATCAGTGGCTCGGCATCAGGGGGCTGCAAGGCCAGCTCCGGCTGTTGCCCAGACAACCCTGCAGCACCAGCGAAGGCCTGCAGCGAGGTGGACTGTCCCGGGATGGCCTGGGCAGCGTTCGCCCGGGCAACAGGCGGCAGGGGGACGTCAGGTACTTCCCCAAGCGGAGCATCACTGAGCAACCAGCGCCGGCGCCGGGCCAGCACCACCACCAGTCCCCCCACCAACGTTGAGGCCAGCAAACCGACCGTGGCCATCGCCAGACCCAGCGCCTCGCCGCTCTCCAGGCCCAGGCGCGCATAGGTGGGCCCCATGGCGGCGGCCGAACCATGGCCCCCTTCAAAGGCCACCTCGATCAGGCAGGCCATCACCGCCGGAGCCCCCACGAGCGGCTGCAGCACCAGCAACACCGCCAGTCCGGCCACCAGGTACTGACCGAAGGCCAGGGTGAGGGCCATCAGCACCTGGGCCGAAAGGGGACGCCACAGCCCCCCGATGGCCGGCAGAGGTTTGCCCAGCAGCAGGGTGGCGAACACCAGGGTCAGCAGGATCAGGGGCAGCTGGTCCCAGAGGTGGATCACGGCGGGCGGGATCAGCGGCAGAACACCGCTGGGGGCGATCAACAACCCCAGCGAGCCTGCCAGCAGGGCTTCCGGAATCCCCCAGCGGTGCATGCCCAGAAGCTTGCCCAGCAGGCTGCCGGCCGCAAGCAGCGCCAGCAGCAGTCCCAGGGCCAGGCCAAAGAGCGGCAGCGCATCCGTGATGAGCGTCAACATCCTGAGCACCCGTCCGGCTGAGACCCCTCAGGCTGGGATCCGCCTGGCTTGTCCTGTTCGTTTCGGCCGATGTCGCCTTGCACGTGGTCGAGCTGGAAGTGGCGGCGGAAAAAGGCTTCGGTCGCCTCAAGCACCTGTTGCTGCACGGCACCACTGCGGAAGCCGTGGCCCTCGCCGGGAAACAGGTGCAGCTGCACCGGCACGCCCCGCTCGCCCAGGGCCAGGGCCAGCTGTTCGCTCTGCTTCGGCGGCACCACCCGATCGTCGAGGCCGTGGAACAGGATCACCGGACGGTGGATGCGCTCGGCATGGTGCAGTGGCGAGCGGGCGTCGTAGATCGCTTTCGCTGCCGGCCAGGGACCGATCAGGCCATCGAAATAACGCGCCTCAAAGCGATGGTCGCCGCCGGCCAGGGCTGCCAGATCGGTGACCGGATAGCGGCAGGCCCCGGCGCGGATCGCGTCGTCGTGGCAGAGCGCCGCCAGCACGGTGAAGCCGGCGGCACTGCCGCCCTCCATGGCGATCCGCTCGGCGCTGGCCTGGCCCGCAGCCACAAGGGTGCGGGCGGCGGCGATGCAGTCAGCCACATCAACCACACCCCATTGGCCCTGAAGACGCTCCCGGTAGGCCCGGCCGAAACCAGTCGAACCGCCGTAGTTGACATCGACCACCCCCCAGCCCCGGCTGGTCCAGAACTGGATGGACAGGCTCAATCCGGTGCGGGCCATGGCGGTGGGGCCGCTGTGACCCTTCACCAGCAGCGGGGCTTCAGGGGTGGGAGCACCCAGGGGCGGGTAATACCAGGCCTGGGTGGCTTGGCCGCCGTGGCCTTCAAACCAGAGAGCCTGCGGTGGGCTGATCACGGCCGGCTCGAGGGCAGTGGCGGCAGCCGGCTCGTGTTGCCAGCGACCGCTGGTGATGTCGAGCTGCAGCAGACCCGAACCGCGGTCGGGGGCCGCGGCCACGGCCACCAGGCGGCCCGACTCGGCGTCGAGCGCCGCCAGGTCATTGAAGGGAAGCTCTAGGGGCTGCCAGCTCAGCGGCAGCTCCCCGGTGGCGCTGGGCCGCAGCCGTCCCAGTTCCCAGAAGCCGTTGCGGCAGGCCGCCGCCAGCAGCTGTTGGCCATCCCAGGCGGTGGTGCGCAGACCGTAGACCCACTGGGGCATGGCGAATTCCGCCGCCATCGGCAGCAGGCATTGCCAATGAGGTTCGGCATCGGCGGCCAGGGCTTCGGCCTCGGCGAGCCGCTCCAGGTTCCACCAGCCGCTGCGGTCATTCGCCACCACCAGATCCGGGCCCGCCCAGAGGGGCTGAAAGATCGAGATCGCCCCGGCAGCAGAGGCCCCGGCAGCAGCGGCGTCCGAACCTGCCAGGGGTCGAATGTCAACCAACTGGCCGTTGGGGTCGATGCGCCCCAGCCACAGTTGACTGCGCTCCCAGGGCATGGACGGCTGCTGCCACTCCACCCAGGCCAGATGGCTGCCGGCGGGGCTGAGCACCGCGTAGCCAACGAAGTCGGCGGGAGTGTGGAGCACCTGGGGCTCCCCACCGCTCAGGGGCACGCTGACCAGGTGATCGCGGCCGTCCTGTTCCATCACGCCGATCCAGCGGCTGCGTTGCTGATCGATCAGACCATCGGCGAAGGCCCGGGGACGCTGAGGATCAGCCGGTGGAATCAGCCGCTGCGCCGGGGCCGGTGCGTCATCCAAGGCGGCATCCGCGCCGGCGGCCAGCTCCAGCCGCCAGGGGCCGCGATCGCTGTCATCGATGAAGACCACGGTCGGCCCGGCCACCGCATAGCAGCCGCCGCCGTAGTCGTGCACCCGACTGCGCAGGTTGCGGCCGCAGGTGAGCTCCAGGGGCGGATCACCGCCGACCTGCATCAGCAAGGTGGTGCGGCCCTGTTCGCTCGGGCGTTGTTCCAGCCAGAACAGGCGTCCGCCGTTCAGCCTCGGTTCCCGCAGCACCGGACTGGCCG
The DNA here is from genome assembly GCA_947378425.1 of Synechococcaceae cyanobacterium. GTDB lineage: Bacteria > Cyanobacteriota > Cyanobacteriia > PCC-6307 > Cyanobiaceae > Cyanobium. The sequence continues at coordinate 48,550 of CANCJV010000017.1, read as the reverse complement.
CCACCACCTGAGCCGCCGTCAGGGGATCGGACCCCGGCTGGCCGGGATGGACGTTGCCGTCGGCCATGCCGTGATCATTGGGCGGGTTGGGGATCACGATGGCGGTCTGGCTGGCGCTGCGAGGGTTGGGCTGATCGGGACCCAGCTCGTGGGGCCTACTGAGCCGGAGTCCATCCAGCTGGGTTGCGATGCCGGCCTCGGGAGAGCCTGCGCCAGGCGGCGCTGTGCGGTTGCAGCCCAGCTCCTCGGCGTGACTGGCATCGGGATCTTCGGCCTGATCCAGGATCGGATCAGGCCGGCTCTGATGGAACTGCTGCGGCTGACCTGGATTGGGATCGTCGGGGGAGCCTGCAGCACGCACCTCTGGCCGATTGGCGGACCGATGGGCAGGCCCATGGGCTTCTCGACCGTCACCCTGAGCGTTCTCCCGTTCACCAGGTCCTCCCAAACCCTTTCTCCCAGCCACGACTCCTACAATGGTGCTCAACGATTGAGGTGATCCCTTGGCGCGTAGCTTCGCCCAATTGGCGCGAAAGGCCGATCAGAGCTTCCGCAGCCTCATGGTTCCGAAGCAGCCTCTGGAGGAGCCCCCCCTGGCCATCCACCAGCTCGGGGATCGGGAGCTGCGCCATCCGGCCCGCAGGATCAGCAAGGTGGATGAGTCCATCCGGGAGCTGGCCCGCGACATGCTGCGCTGCATGTACACCGCCCGGGGCATCGGTCTGGCCGCGCCCCAGGTGGGGGTGCAGAAGCAGATGCTCGTGATCGATCTCGATTTCGAGGAGGCGGCCAATCCGCCCATCGTGCTGATCAACCCGGAGATCACCACCGCCGGCGCTTCCCTCAACACCTACGAAGAAGGATGTCTCAGCATCCCGGGCGTGTATCTCGATGTGGTGCGGCCCTCCACGGTGGAGGTGAGCTTCCGCGATGAGTACGGCCGGCCGCGGCGCATCAAGGCCGATGGCCTGCTGGCTCGCTGCATCCAGCACGAGCTGGACCATCTCAACGGCGTGCTGTTCGTCGATCGCGTCACCGATGAGCTGAGCCTCAACGAAGGACTGCAGCAGCAGGGTTTCGAGCGCCATCACGTCCTGTCCATCCGCTGACCTCGCGATGCCGATGAAACCCCTGTCCGGCCTGTTCCTGGCCCTGGCCTGCCTGCTGGGCATCGCCGCCACCGGCTCGATCTTTGAACTGGCCTACGGCGACCCCGATCTGGGCGTGCAGACCACCCGTTGGATCCTGGCGGCCAGCCTGCCGGGAACCCTGCTCACCCTGCTGGTGGCCATCCGCATCAACAGGCCCTCTCCATCCTGAGGTGGCTGGCCTGGTGTCAGAACCGGGCCACCGGCCGGTCTGAGATCGGGCTCTGAGGGCTGGTGTTAGGCCTCTGGCCTGCATACGATTCAGCTGGCGGACCCAGCCCCCTGACCTAACAAGAGCGACGTGTTTCCTTCCCTGATCCCCGTGTTGCTTCGCCGCAGGGCCTCCCGCGCCCTGACCGCCACGGCCTTGAGCAGCATCACGGCCGTGAGTGGCTCAACCGCTGTGTTCAGTTCACTGGCTGAAAGCGGCGGAATCACTGTTGCCAGCGCCTTGGCTGCCAGCACCGCAGCTGCCACAGCAGTCCTCACGCCCCAGGCGGCCTCGGCCCAGTCGATGTTCACGGCAGCTGAGCTCGATCCCCAGAGGTTCGTGCTGGTGGCCTCACCCGTTGGCAGCAGCGGCCGCTACCAGTTGAACGTCTACGAACAGCTCAACAACATGAAGCCCTGTTTCGCCGTTGGGACAGGCAAACCGGCAGCCGTCAATCCCTTGCTGGCCACCTTTGATTTCACCGGCATCTGCAGTCGCTATATCGATGCCAACGGCTATTCCGTACGGGTAGGCCCCAGCGACCTAGCCGGCGCCTATCGGCTGCTGGTGCGCAGTGAGGCTGGTGACACCCTCCTGATTGCCCTGCCAACCAAGCCTGGGGCCGGCCCCGAGATGGTGGTGGCCCGGGCCGGTGGGGCGGCCAGCGGTTTTCACAAGCTGGATTTCGAGCCTGGCTGGCGGCTGATGCGGCGCCAGTTTGGCGGTCGCAATCTCGGCCATGTCTACCTGTTCAGTGAGGCCTGGCCGGCAGAAGGTACCCCGGTCACCGGCACTGGCACTGGCACTGGCCAGGTCCCACCGGCGCCCGTGCCTGCAGCCGCGGCTCGCCCGGATCCCAAGGCAACGCCGAGGTCCTTCACCGCTCCCGGCACCCCTGCCTCGGCGCCACTGCGGGCAACACCGGCCAAGCCAGGCCCCCAGCCTGCGACTTTCCCAACGAACTGAGCAAGGTCGGTCGGGGGGCTTGCTAGATTGCCGCACTTGACACGCTTCAGCAGCTTTTCATGACCCAGGTCACCGTCGGCGAAAACGAAGGGATCGAATCCGCTCTGCGTCGCTTCAAGCGCCAGGTGTCCAAAGCCGGAATCTTTGCGGATCTGAAGCGTCTGCGGCACCACGAAACCCCAACCGAGAAGTACAAGCGCAAAGCCCAGCAGCGCCGTCGTCGCCGCTGATCAGGCCCTTGGGCTGAACCAGCTTTTTACAATCCGTTGGAGCAGTCAGTCGAGCCAGGATGCCCCTCACCTTGTAGATGAGCACGGTTTGCCTGGCCCTGAGGGCGTTTTCTGGATTGGGCCTTCGAGGCTCCTGATTAACCATCAAGCTCCGCGACGTTCACTGGATACAGCCGGAGCTTGTTCAGCCCAGCCCGATGCTGGCAATTCATAGGCGTGAGATTGACCCCACGGAGTCATCTGGGTAATCAAGTCGGTGCTTGACCAGCCCAGGCCGTTTGAGGGCCAAACCTCCGAACATCACCCATCCCATTTCTGGCAACGGGGCGGAGCATCGAGACCAGAAACAGAGACGGGAGCTTGGGACATCGCAGCTTCCTCCTCGCCAACACCCGCTGCGGCACGATTGGTTGAACCTGTCCGATGGATCGCTCAGCCAAAGCTGGAGTGATCAGTGGCTGATCTCATGTTGCCCTGGATGAGTTTCCAAGGCCCTTCCGCTCCGCTCAGCAAGGTCAGCACATCCCGTCAATGCCAGAGTCGGGTGCCTGAAATCCCCTCCATCCGTGCACCAGAGGCCCTGGGCCCATCGGAGGGATGATCCAGAGCTTTGTTCAAGATGGGCTCAGTGCCGGAGACCCACACTTTGGGTGACTCCCTGACTGTGCTGATGACCAGCAGCCCGGACGGGAGGGACTGACAGCAGGCATGGAGTTCAGTCCGACCTGATGGGAACGGATGATTCGGATGCCACCAGGTCAAAACTGCGGAAGGTGAGAGCTTCGGCGATGGCTGCCGTTCCCACGCTGGACTGCCCAGCCAGATCGGCGATCGTGCGGGCCACCCGCAGCAATCGCATGCCGCCGCGGGCCGAAAGGCGGCGCTGCTCCATGGCTCTCTCCCAGAGATGGCGTCCAGGCACATCCAAAGCCAGCACCCGGGGCAGAGCCGCCGCGGCGATCTGGGCGTTGCAGCCGCCGCCAGGATTGCGCGCCGCCATGTAGGCCCGGGCCTGACGCACCCGCTCAGCCACCACCGCACTGGTTTCCGGCTGGTGACGCGATGAAGCGCCCGCCTGGGGGTTGTCCTCGATGATTCCCTGGGCCAACTCCCTGGCCGGTGGCCGGCGCATCACCACCTGAAGATCGAGCCGGTCCAGCAGGGGCCCCGAGAGGCGGCTCCAGTAGCGGCGCCGCTGGCTTTCTCCGCAATCGCAGCTGCCGTCGGATTCGCCATAGCGCCCGCAGGGACAGGGATTGGTCGCGGCCACGAGGGTGATCCGGCAAGGGAAGCGGCACCGTTGCCTGGTGCGGCTGATCAGCACATCCCCCTCCTCGAGCGGCTGCCGCAGCTGATCGAGCACGTCGCGGCGGAATTCCGCCAATTCATCGAGGAACAGCACCCCGTGGTGGGCCAGGCTCACCTCGCCCGGCATGGGAATCGATCCACCGCCGATCAGGGCGGCCCCAGAACAGCTGTGGTGGGGACTGCGGAAGGGGCGCTGGCTGATCAGGCTGCCCCCTTCCAGCAGCAGGCCCGCCACCGAATGCAGCCGGGTAAGCTCCAGGGCCTCAGCCGCTTCCAGGGGGGGCAGTAGCCCCGGCAGACGCCGGGCCAGCATCGTCTTGCCGCTGCCGGCCGAACCCACCAGCAGCAGGTGATGCCCCCCTGCTGCGGCGATCTCCAGAGCCCGGCGGCCATGGGGTTGACCGCGCACATCCACCAGGTCCGGTCCGCTGAGGCAGGGGAGAGGGGCGATCACGGCGCTGGCCCGATGAGCCTGGGCGGGATTGCGCAGCACCGCGAGCACCTCGCCCAGATCCTCGGCGCCCCAGACCGCCAGCCCCTCGACCAGGGCCGCCTCGGCGGCATTGGCCGCCGGCACCACCAGCCCCCGCGCTGCCGCGGAGCGCGCCGCCATCGCCAGGGCCAGGACACCGCGAATCGGCCGCAGTCGCCCATCGAGGCCCAGTTCCGCCGCGCTCCAGATGCCCTGGAGCTGCTCCGGCGCCAGCTGACCACTGGCCACCAGCAGTCCCAGGGCAATCGGCAGATCGAAGCTGGGCCCGGCCTTGCGCAGATCCGCCGGGGCCAGGCTGACCACCACCCGGGTGAGCGGCACCTTGAGGCCACTGTTGCGGATGGCGGCCCGCACCCGTTCGCGCGCCTCCTGCACCGCCGCATCCGGCAGCCCCACCAGTTGCAGACCCGGCAGTCCCGGGGCGATATCCACCTCCACGGACACCTCCACCGCCTCCAGCCCCCTCAGGGCCGCTCCGCTGCAGCGTGCCAACATCACAAGCCAGGATCACTGCAACATCAGTGCCACCCCCTGTCCCATCGGCCGCCCCAAGGGCGCAGATCAGGCCATGAGCAGCGACACGATCTTCGGCCGCATCCTGCGGGGCGACATTCCCTGTGATGCCGTCTACAGCGACGATCGCTGCCTGGCGTTCCGCGATGTGACGCCCCAGGCGCCGGTGCATGTGCTGGTGATCCCGCGCGAACCGATCGCCCAGCTCTCAGAGGCCACGCCCGAGCACGAGGCGCTGCTGGGCCATCTGCTGCTGGTGGCCGCCAAGGTGGCCCAACAGGAGGGACTCACCAGTTGGCGCACCGTGATCAACAGCGGCAGTGAGGCCGGGCAGACCGTCTTCCATCTGCACGTGCACGTCATCGGCGGCCGGACTCTGGCCTGGCCCCCGGGTTGAGCGATCGGGGACGCGCCAGGCGCCTGAGTGGTCTGTCCCTTCGCTACCGCGGCCCGGCGCCACGAACGGCGACAATGCGCTCATCTGCCTGGCTCCATGACCCCCTTCAAGGCTCTCCGCGACCAGCTGGGCAAGCTGCAGCGTCTGGCCCAGCCCTATTTCCTGCCACTGGACAACGGCGCCAGCTCAGGCCAGTTCCTGGTCCTGGTAGTCGCTTTGATCGCGGTGGTGGTGGGCTTCACCCTGCTGCTGCTGACGGCGGCGGTAGCGGCCAGCGGCGCCTGGATTCCGGAATTGCAGGCCCGTTTCCTGCCTGGGGTGCCGCAGCAGGTCGCGGCGATCTGGGCTGGGCCCTACGGCAAGGTGGTGATGGTGCTGTTCGGCGCCGGCCTGCTCTGTTTTGGTGCCTCGCGGGCCAAGCTGCGCCAGGGACGCTGGCTGCCCTGGCTGCTGCTGGGGGTGATCACGCTGTTGATTCTGGTGATCAACGGCATCAATGTGGGCATCAGTTATGTAGCCCGAAACATTGAGAATGCCCTCGTGGCCTACAAGGCCGAGGAATTCTGGAAGATTGTGGCAATTTATGCCTTCTGCCTGGTGTTGGCCCTGCCGATCCGGGCCCTACAGAGCTATCTGATCCCCAAGCTGGGCCTGATGTGGCGGGAGTGGTTGAGCGAAAGAATGCTGGGCCGTTATCTCACGAATCGCGCCTATTACGTTCTGAATCCCAACGATGAAAGCGTCGAGGAGATTGACAACCCAGACCAGCGAATTTCACAGGATGCGGCCAGCTTCACGGCCACGAGCCTTAGTGTAACGGTAGAAATTATCTCGGCGCTTCTCACCTTTTTAAGTTTCATCATTGTCCTCTGGAGCATCAATGCAACCTTGGCGCTCTGGCTGCTCGCCTATTCGGTCGGTGGCACCGCACTGATCGTGTTCGCCAGCCGCAAGTTGGTGAACCTCAACTACCAGCAGTTGAAGCTGGAGGCCGATTTCCGCTACGGACTGGTCCACATCCGCGATAACGCTGAATCGATCGCCTTCTACCGGGGCGAGCAACAGGAGCAGAAGGAGGGAACAAGGCGACTAGGGGGCGTGATTCAGAACTACAACAAACTCATCATCTGGGAAGCCCTGATCAATGTGATACAGCGCTCCTACGATTATTTTTCCCGTTTCCTTCCCTGGCTGGTGATCGCTCCCATCTACTTCTCGAAGCAGGTGGATTTCGGCGTGTTCGGCCAGGCCAGCATCGCCTTCTCCCAGGTGTTGTTCTCGGTCAGTTACATCGTCAACAACATCGACCGACTCGCCGCCTTCTCCGCTTCGATCAGCCGTCTGGAGGGCTTCCAGGGGAAGGTGGAGGCGATCAGCGGCGACGTGGCGGCCCAGTCGATCGTCGAGCAGGGCCAGCCGGCCCTGACCGCCGAAGCCGGGGCCGAAGGCGAATCACCCGACTCGATCCTGGTCAGTCATGTCGATCTGATGCCGCCGCGCAGCACCCGCCTGCTGATCCACGACCTCAGCCTGCAGGTGGCCCCCAGCCAGCGGCTGCTGGTGGTGGGCCCCTCCGGCTGCGGCAAGACCTCCTTCCTGCGCCTGGTGAGCGGCCTCTGGCCCGCGGCCGGCGGCCGGGTGCACCGGCCGCCGGTGGGCGAGCTGATGTTCATTCCCCAGAAGCCCTACATGCTGCTCGGCAGCCTGCGCGAGCAGCTTTGCTATCCGCAGAGCACCGAGCGCTTCAGTGACAGCCAGCTGCGCCATGTGCTTGAGGAGGTGCGGCTGCCGGATCTGGTGCACCGCTATCCGGACCTCGACATCAAGCAGGACTGGCCCCGACTGCTCTCGCTGGGGGAACAGCAACGCCTGGCCTTTGCCCGCCTGCTGCTGAACTCTCCACGCTTCGTGGTCCTCGATGAAGCCACCAGCGCCCTCGATGTCAACACCGAAAAGCGGCTCTACGAGCTGCTGGTGCGCCGCGAGATGGCCTTCGTCAGCGTCGGTCACCGCCCCACCCTCAAGGACTATCACGACACCGTGCTCGAACTCGATGGCAGCGGTGCCTGGCGACTGCTGCCGGCCGCCAGCTATACCTTTGGCCAGCAGGCCTGAACCGATGAGCCAGTCCCATCCCCCCTCCGGCTCTCCGGCCGCCCCAGAGGGCCCAGCTCCGGCTGAAGTCCAGTCCCCGGCGAGAGCCACCAGTGCCACCACCAACGAGGTGCCGGCCTTCGGCTGGAGTGGCTACGCCGAGCTGGTCAACGGCCGCTTCGCCATGGTCGGTTTCATGGCGCTGCTGCTGGTCGAATCCCTCAGCGGCGACACCTTCCTGCACTGGGCCGGCCTGGTGCCCTGAGCGGCGGCGGAGCGCCACCTCTGTTTCACGCCTGGCTTCGCCTCGCCCGCCCAACGGCTTGCGTGGCAGGCAATTCAGGGGATGTCGATCAAGTCGATCTGCCAGAGACCACCCCGGCTCACCTCCACCGCCAGCTGCCGGCCATCGCCGCTGAGGCTCACCCGCCTGGGCACGCCGCTGGGCTGCATGGCGATCGGTTCCAGCCCCATCAGGTCGCGGCGGTAGAGCACCAGTTCAGTGCGGCCATCCAGCTGGCGCACGACCGCCAGACGATCGCCCTGCCGATTCACTGCCACGCTCAGGGGCTGGGCATCGGGACGGTTCAGGCCCGGCAAGGGCACCGGCAGCCCCCGTTCCACGTCCACCAGCAGCACCTGGTCACGGCCGCCACGGCCGGCGATCAGGGCCAGCCAACGGCCCGACAAGGCGGGGGCGCGGCTGTTGCCAGCCTGCTCCAGCTGGCGATCCAGGCCTGCCATCGGGGTGGGCATGCCCCCCAGGCAGCCCCCCAGACCAAGGCCGAGCAGGCTGAGACTGACCAGTCCGGCCAGCCGCCAGGTCGTGGATGCCATGCCGGGGCCATCAGGCCGTTGACGAGGATTCATGGTTACCGCTGGGGTCCGTAGGAGTCGCCCAGCGGGGCCGCATCGCCACCCCCGAGACCGCCGCCTGTGGCCGGCAGAGCGCCGGGCAAATCGGCCTCCAGCAGGCCGGAGAGATCAAACATCTGAACCAGAGAGCGGCCGCCCCGCACCACCTCGATCGCCAGACGCCGGCCATCGGGGGCCAGGCTCAGGCGCTGGGGATCACAGTCCGAAGGCAGGGGCAGGCGATGCAGCTGACCCGTGGCTCGATCGTCGATCACGGCCAGGCGCCGTGCCCCCTGCTGGACCAGAACGGCCAGATAGCGGCCGTTCCAGCTCAGGGAGGGCGAACGATGCGGTTGCTGGCGCTGGAGCGGGCCCAGAGGCAGCAGCCGACCGGAGGGTTGCTCCTGCAGGATCACCGTTTCCAGTCCAGCCCGTTCGACAATGCTGGCCAGGAGTAGCCCATTGCCGCTCAGGGCCGGATCCTGCCGGTTGGCCTCACCCAGGCCGATACGTCCGGCACTGCGTCGGCCCCAGCTCCAGCTGCCGCAGCCGACCAGGCCAGCCAGAACCAGGGCCGTGAGCAGAACGCCCCCCAGAACGCGCAACCCCTGAGATGGACGGAACCCGGGTCGGATCAGATCAGTCGTCGAAGCGGGAGGTGTTGTCCAAAGCGGGGCCACTGGGTTGGCTGGCCGGACGGCTCGCGCCTGAGCTCGGGGCTTGGGACCTGGATCGGGAGGGCTGGCCATCCAGTGGGGAGAAGTCGGCATCACTGACGCCGGCGGCGGGGCGGCCGGCGCTGCCCAGCGGTGAGCCCTGTGGCACTCCATTGGGCATCGCGTCGCCGGAAGCGTAGGAACGGCCCGAGGGGCGATCACCGGACTCACCGGGGCGACGGCTCGAGCGAGGCATGGAATCCGTGCTGGCTACGGGCCGACTGCCCCGACGGGCCTCAGGCCCGATCTCCCGTTCCCGGCGACGGGCCCCGAAATCACTGGTGCCGACGGGAGCTGTGGTTGTGGTGTAGCGGCTGGGGGAATCCGAGCGGGGACGGGCCTCGGGCTCTCGATCGCGGCCTTCGAGGCCCCGTTCGGGGCGGCCTGCGCCGGCTTCATTTCTGGGGCGTTCCCAGTCGTCGCTCTCGCCGCCGCGGCGACTGGCGGCCCGCTCGGGGATGGCGGCCCTGCTGGGGCGACGGGGACGGTAGAAATCCTCTGGCTCATCATCGCGGTTGGGAATCCGGCGACGGATGGGTTCGGGTTCAGCGAAACGCTCATTGTCCTGATCCCAGTCCCTGCCACCGCCAAGGCCGCCGCGGGGGCGGGAAGGGGCTGGCTCGTCGTCTTCGAAGAAGGAGGAGCGGCGAGCCTGTTCGGTGGTGACACCACGCAATCTCACGCTCTCGTAGGCGAAGAAGACGGTGGTGCCGGCGAGCAGGAATTGGCCGAACTGCAGGATCGGATCCAGCCGCCAGCCCTGAAAAAAGAGGATGCCACCGCAGAGCAGACCCACGGCGGCGAAGAAGACGTCGTAATCGCGGGCCAGGGCTGGCTTGAAGTTCCTCATGAAGTAGAGGAAAGCTCCGCCAACGGCCAGCACGATGCCGACAATGCTGGCCCAGTTGAGAGAGGCATTGACCAAGGTGGTTCCCTCAGCGGCGGATGCGTCGGATCACTCTAGGCACCCGGGCGGGGCTGAATCCAGCTGCACAGCCCCAGAGATGCACGCACCAGAGCCGTGGGGCCACGGGCGGATCAGAGACGCCGATCCAACTGGTCGTTCTGGCTGATCAGGACCAGGGCGATGCTGATCGGCACGACCACGATCACGGCGCCCCAGAAGAGACTGCTGAGGAAGTTGGCCAGGGAGGGGGTCATGGCGCTCGGGCACGGCAACTGGTTGGCGCGATCCTAAGCAGTGACCCCGACTTCCTACGCTTCCGGAGCATCTGCTTAGAGCTTTGTGACGGCACCGGCCCCCCTGCTGCTGGCCTTGCTGCCGGGACTGCATCTCGCCCTGGCCCTGGGACTGGCCGCGTGGACCCTGCTGTTCCTGTTCCGCATCGTCCTGACCTGGTACCCCCGCGTCGATCTCAGCCGGGGGCTGATGCGGTTGGTGGGCGCTCCGACCGAGCCGCTGCTGGCCCTGACCCGTCGCCTGATCCAGCCGATCGGAGGCGTGGATGTGACGCCGGTGGTCTGGGTCGGGCTGATCAGCCTGCTGCGGGAAATCCTGGTGGGTCAGCAGGGGCTGTTGAGCCAGATGTTGCTGCGCAGCCAGGCCCTCGCCTGAATCAACCCTTCTGAGGCAGCATCTCCTGCTCCACGAACTTGGTGTGGACGTCGCCGCGGATGAATTCGGGGCGATCCAGCAGGGCGAGGTGGAATTCGATTGTGGTGGGAATCCCGGTGACGGCACATTCCGAGAGAGCCCGGCGCAAGCGCCGCAGGGCATGATCCCGATCCACCCCCCAGACGATCAGCTTGCCGATCAGGGAGTCATAGAAGGGGGGAATCTCGTAGCCGGTGTACACATGGCTGTCGACGCGCACTCCGGGGCCTCCCGGTGGGAGCCAGCCGGTGATCTTGCCCGGTGCAGGCCGGAAGTTATGGCGGGGATCCTCGGCGTTGATGCGGCATTCGATCGCGTGGCCACTCATCCGTACTTCGTCCTGCCTGAAGGAGATCGGCTCGCCGCCGGCGATCCGCAGTTGCTCAGCGATCAGGTCGATGCCGGTGACCATCTCGGTGACGGGATGCTCCACCTGGATACGGGTGTTCATCTCCATGAAGTAAAAACCGCCGTGGCGATCGACCAGGAACTCCACTGTGCCGGCGCCTTCGTAGCCGATGCTGCGGGCGGCCGCCACCGCCGCATCGCCCATGCGCCGGCGGATTTCGGGGTCGAGGCCGGGGCTGGGGGCCTCCTCCAGAAGCTTCTGATGGCGGCGCTGGATCGAGCAGTCCCGCTCGCCCAGGTGCACCACGTTGCCGTGACGATCGGCGAGGACCTGCACCTCGACATGCCTGGGCCTGTCGATGAATTTCTCCATGTACAGGCCGGGATTGCCGAAGGCGGCCTCGGCCTCGCCCTGGGCCGCCTTGAACAGGCTTTCCAGTTGGTCGGGGCCCGGCACCAGCCGCATGCCGCGACCGCCACCGCCGGCGGTGGCCTTGATCATCACCGGGTAGCCCATCTGCTCGGCCAGGGCCGCCGCTTCGCCGGGGGAAGCCAGCAGTCCTTCACTGCCGGGAATGGTCGGCACACCGACCCGCTGCATGGTGATCTTGGCGGTGGATTTGTCACCCATCGCCAGGATCGAGGCCGGTGAAGGCCCGACGAAGGTGATGCCGTGGTCGAGGCACTTCTCAGCGAAGTCAGCATTTTCCGCCAGGAAGCCGTAGCCGGGATGGATGGCATCGGCGCCGCGGGAGGTGGCGGCCGCCAGAATGTTGGGAACGTTGAGGTAGCTCTTGGCGCTGGGCGCTTCACCCACACACACGGCCTCGTCGGCCAGCTGAACGTGCAGGGCGTTGCGATCGACCGTGCTGTATACCGCCACGGTGGGGATGCCCAGCTCCCGACAGCTGCGCAGGATCCTCAGGGCGATTTCGCCACGGTTGGCGATCAGCAATTTGCCGATGGGCATCCGGGCGGAGCGGTGGGAACAGGAGCGGTTCGGTGAGGGACTGTATCAGCGCTCACCCACGGCTGGATTCCGCCTGCGTGAGGCGGGATCGGGCGATGGGTATATTGCTCGAGGTGAACGGCTCTGGCCGTGAGCCTGCGGCCTGCGCCGCAACCCCTACGACCCCAGGTCGTAACCACGCGGATGTGGTGGAATTGGTAGACACGCACGTTTGAGGGGCGTGTGGCTTCGGCCTTGCGAGTTCAAGTCTCGCCATCCGCATTCATCTTTTCCCCAGTGGGCCAGGAGCCAGGCCAGTTCTTCGCCAGAGGCCAGGGTCCTGAAGCCCCCGTGACGCTCTCCCACCCCCCGGGATCAGCTCCTAGTGATCCTGCCGCAGCCAGCCGTACTGCCGCGCTCACGGTTCCGGCCACCGCCACTCTTGCGGTTGCGGACCGTGATCCTGCAACGGCCATCGTTCTGGTGAGCAATGGCCCCGGTGAACTCAGCACCTGGGTGAGGCCTCTGGCCGAGCGGCTTCACGACCAGATCCCCCTGCGACCGCGCCAGCCCCAGGCCCAGACCAGCCTGCGGCTGGTGCTGGTGCCCTGTCCCAATGCCACCGGCCAGGAAGAGCGGGTGGCACGGCGCTGGGGCCTGTTCGAGCAGGTGCTGCCGGCGGCGCGCTTCTGGTGGCTGCTGCTGCGACCCGCCCGCCATGGGCCCTGGCCCCGCCAGGGCGTGGTGGTGTTCCTCGGCGGTGATCAGTTCTGGACCGTGCTGCTTTCGGCGCGGCTGGGCTATCGCCACCTCACCTATGCCGAGTGGGTGGCGCGCTGGCCCCGCTGGAACGACCGCATCGCCGCCATGGGGCCGGTGGCGGCGGCCCGTCTCAGCCGACGCTGGCGCCAGCGCTGCCAGCAGGTGGGCGACCTGATGGCGGATCTCTCCGAGTCGGCGCGCCAGGCCGAGCCCCTGCCCGCCGGCGAGTGGGTGGCCCTGCTGCCCGGTTCGAAGCGGGCCAAGCTGCAGGTCGGTGTGCCCTTTCTGCTGGAGACAGCGGATCGTCTGGCCGTCCTGCGACCGGGATGCCGCTTTCTCCTGCCGGTGGCCCCCACCACGTCCGTGGCGGAGTTACTCGCCTACGCGGGGCCTGCCAATCCGGTGGCCAGCCACTACGCCGCCGGTGTGCCCAGCCGCAGCGGCGAGGTGCTGCTGACCGCCGCCGGCACCGAGATCCATCTGCACCAGGAGCATCCGGCCCACGGAGCCCTGAGCCAGTGCAGCCTGGCGCTCACCACCGTCGGCGCCAACACCGCCGAGCTCGGCGCCCTGAGCCTGCCGATGATCGTGCTCGTGCCCACCCAGCATCTGCACGTGATGCAGGCCTGGGATGGCTGGCTGGGGCTACTGGCCCGCCTGCCCCTGCTGCGCCGTCTCCTAGGGGTGGCTCTCACCGCCTGGCGGATGCGGCATCGGGGTTATCTGGCCTGGCCCAACATCTCCGCCGGCAGGACCGTGGTGCCCGAGCGGGTGGGGGCGATCGAGCCGGCCAGCATCGCCGCCGAGGCGGCGGACTGGCTGGCCCAGCCCCAGCGACTGGCCGGCATGCGTGACGATCTGCGCAGCCTGCGGGGACGACCCGGCGCCGTGGCGGCCCTGACGGCGATGGTGCTGGAGCTGTTGCCGCCGTCGTCCCGGCCAACGAGCTCGCTGCCGGAGGGCTCACGGCGGGGCGAGGCCCCGGTCCAGGCGGATCGGCCAGGGAGACCGCGGACGCAGGAGCCCTTGCCGCCGAGGGAATGGCGGTCGTAGGCGTTCCTGACGATCCACCAGGCTCCTTGAAGCCCGTGTGGATGCGAACCAGGGCCGTCCACCTCTGCCGATCGCGCAGGGAAGGAGGTGCCGTTGATCCCTGGGCGGATGGACCTGGCTGATTGAGGAGGACGTTGCTGAACACCACTCCGCCACCCGGAATCCGCTCCTGCCGAAGCCTCGATCCGGGGGCAGCCGCGGTGTGGCGAGGGCCCTGCCCCCGATCGAGGCACTCCTGGGGGCGTTGTTCGACAGCCTCCTGGAGGCCCCAGGAAGGCCCGTGGGTCCCGAACCCGGCCGTGGACCCCATCCATACGGGGCAGGTCATCGACTGGGACTGAGGGAGAGCGCTGGCTCCTGTGGGGAGTCATCGGGGTCATCGCCTGGCAGCACGGGGCCAGGGCGGCCCGTCGCAGGCTGAAACGGGGCCCACCGGCCCGCCGCAGAACGGTTCAGGCCTGGGCTAAGCCCCTGTGCTCTGAACTGGGCAGAGATTCTGAGACCGCCGGGCTCACGCCTCGCCATCGCTCAGGGCCATCGCATCCACCGGCCGACCGACCCGTTTCCGGCGCTGAGGACGTTGCAGGTCAGAGCGCACCGGAGGGGGCTCATCCCCTGCCCAGGCTCCGATCCTGAAAGACCGACCTGGTTAGCATCGCCCCACAACAGATCCAACAGTGCTCCCGTCATGCACGACAGCGCCGCCGCCGGTAACTCCGCTGAGCCCAGCCTCTCCGCCCCTGATACCGCTGATGGCTCCGCCTGCGGCATCGCCAGTGGTCTGGCCCGCGGTGCCAGTGAGGAGCAGTGGCGCCATAAGCTCAGCCCCGAACAGTTCCGCGTCACCCGCCAGGGGGGCACCGAGAGGGCCTTCACAGGCGCCTACTGGAAGACCAAGGACGCCGGTACTTATCACTGCGTCTGCTGCGGCACCGCCCTGTACAGCTCTGCGACCAAGTTCGATTCCGGCACCGGCTGGCCCAGCTTCTGGGACGGGGTGAGCTCCGACGCCATCACCACGCTCACCGACGCCAGCCACGGCATGGTGCGCACGGAGATCCGCTGTCGTGCCTGCGAAGCCCATCTCGGCCACGTCTTCAATGACGGTCCGGCTCCGACGGGTCAACGCCACTGCGTCAACTCCGCTTCGCTGGAGTTCAAGCCCCGCTGAGCCGGGACCTCTCCCTCACCAGGGATCGTCCAGCACTTCCGGTTCGACGTCGATCGGATCCCCGTCTCTGCCGTTGCGGACGGGTCTGGGTTCGGCGGCCAGCGGTCGGCGCGAGGGCTGATAGCTCCCTGCTGGGGCTGGCCTCTCTCCTTTAGGGCTCACCGGGCTGGAGCGGTCCGGCTCGAGTGGCAGACGCTCTCTTGCTCGCTCCCTGGGGGAGACGTCTTCAGGCTGTTCCTCCCAGTCGCGGCGCTCCCTGGCCTCAGGCTCCCGGCCATAGCGGATCTCTTCGTCCCGTTCAGGGCCCTGCGGAGGCCGCCGGAGCGCTCGCTCGCCGGCCGGCTCCTGGTCACGCCGGCGCTGCCTGGGCAGGGGTTCGCCATCACGCCGCTCGAAGTCCTGACGCTCCCGCACAGACCGCTCCAGGTCGCCACGCCCTGGCTCCCGTCGCAGCAGCTCCGGGCGCTGATCATCATCGCGATCGCGATCGTTCCGGCCACGCTCGAACGGCTCGATCTCGCGGGGCTCATAACCGCCCTGGCTGAAGTCAGAGCGGGAATCGTCGCTGCGGTCGTAGCCGGTGCGGGGGGCGTCACTGCGGTCGTACTCAGCGCGATCCAGCTCCCTGCGGCCGGGATCAGGACCGTCAAGGTCGTCATCGAGATAGCGGCGCTGGCGCAGGGGCTGGCGCTCGCGCCGGTCTTCCAGTTCGAGGTAATCGAGTTCGCTGTCGTTGACGACGGCCTGGGTGGTGGCCGGCTGGATGCGGCGCTGCTCAGGGGCCGTGGCCTGGCCGGCCGGCAGCTGGTTTTCGGCCGGCACCACGCCGCTGCGGAAGCGCTCCCTTTCCTCCTGCTCCCAGCTGCTGCCGCCGATGCCGAGTTTTTCGAGCAGCCCGGTGCCGAGTTGCTTGAGCTTCTCCTCGGCTCCCTCGTAGACAATGATGCGATCGGTGCCGCTGCTGACGATTTCACCCACGGCCAGCTCCCAGGTGCTCAGCACCCCTTCGCCGAGCAGGGGCACCCCCAGGGCACCGATCACCAGGGTGGTGAGCTCGCCGGTTTCGATGTCGAAGCTGAAGCCCAGCACCCGGCCGAGCTGGGCACCGGCTTCGGTGACCACCTGGCAGTTGATGACCTTGCTATAGCGCTCGGGATTGAAGCCCTCGGAGAGGGAATCGGCGGAATCCACCAGGATCACGTCGCCCACCTGGCGGATGCTCTCCAGCGGCATCCAGCGGGGCAGGCCCGGCAGGAAGCGGGTGAGGGGATTGTCCCGCAACCCCAGAGCCACCACTTCACGCCGATCGATATCGACCACCACTTCGCCCACCACGCCCAGCCTGCGGCCGGTGTCGCGGGTGATCACCTGGGTGCCCATCAGCTCGGAGCGCAGCCAGAGTCGATCACTCGGAGCGGGTGCGTTCGGATCCGTCGCCGGCGGGATGGAAGAGCTCAAGTCACGGGCACCAGTCGGCCCATTGTGAACCACCCCGCCATTCAGGCCGCCGGCGGCAATCCGACCACCTGGGTGTGGGCGCCGCGGGCCTGGGTGACGCCGATCGTGCGGGTGGCGGCGGCGATCATCGGGCGCCGGTGACTCACCACCATGAACTGGGCGTCGTCCGCCTGGCTGGCGATCAGGGCCGCCAGACGCTCGACGTTGACGCCATCCAGGAAGCTGTCGACCTCATCGAGGGCGTAGAAGGGCGAGGGCCGGAAGCGCTGCAGGGCAAACAGGAAGCTGAGGGCCGTGAGCGACTTCTCGCCGCCGGACATCGAGGCCAGCCGCCGCACCGCCTTGCCCTTTGGATGGGCCACCAGGGTGAGGCCCCCCTCCAGGGGCTGTTCCGGATTTTCCAGCTGCAGATGGCCCTCGCCGTCGGAGAGGCCGGCGAAGATCGTGCGGAAGTGGCCATCGACGGCGCGGAAGGCTTCCAGAAACGCTTCCTGGCGCAGGGTGGCGACGGTTTCGATGCGCAGCAGCAGTTCCTGGCGTTCCTTGCTGAGCACGTCGAGCCGCTCCTCCAGTTCGGCCAGGCGGATCTCCAGCTGTTCCAGCTCCTCAAGAGCCAGCATGTTGACCGGTTCGAGGGCCTCCATCCGCTGCTGCAGGCGGCGCAACTCCTCCTGCAGGGCAGCCAGGCCCGCCTGGCGCAGCTCTTCGGGCAGGTCGGGCAGGGGATCGGGCAGCTCCCGCTCCAGCTGCTCCAGCCGCAGGCTCTGGCTGCGGCGCTCCTCCTCCAGGGCCAGCCGTTCCTCCCCCAGGCGCTGCAGCTCCCACTGCCGTTGCTGCAGGGCCTGGCGCTGGCGGCCCACCTCGGCCTCCGCCCCATCCCGGGCCCGGCGCCGTTCGCCGAAGCGGGTGCTGAGTTCGCTCTGGCGGGCCTCGAGCTCCTGGCGCCGTTGCTGGTCGGCCAGCTGCCGTTCCTTCCACTGCTGCCGTTCGGACACCAGGGTATTGACGGCCAGGACCAGCCGCCGTTCATCGCCGCCGAGGGCCTCCAGCTGGCTGCCGAGGCGTTCACTGCTGAGGGCGCGCTCCCGCTTGGCGGCCAGCAGGTTGTCGCGCCGCTGGCGAGCCTCACTCAGGGCCCGGTCAGCGGTTTCCAGCTCGCTCTGCAGCCCTTGCCAACGGGCACTGTCGGCGTTGCCGCTGGCCTCGGATTCCGCCTGTTCCAGGGCCGCCAGGGCGGCCTGCAACGGCGCCCAGCGGACGCCCAGCTCCTGCAGGCGGCGGCTGCCTGTGAGCTGATCGGCGCCCAGTTGCTGGAGCCTGGCCTGCAGCTGGCGGCTGCGCTGCACCTGGGGATCGAGGGACCGCTGGGCGGCCTTGCGCTCCGCCTCCAGGGCCGCCTGGCGGCGCTGCTGCTCCTGGAGCCGCGGCCGGACCTGCTCGAGGCCGTGGGCCAGCTCGGCTTCGCGGCGGCGGCTGGCCAGCAGGCTTTCGCCCAGGTCGAGCAAGCGGCGCCGCAGCGGTTCGGCCTCATCGCCGTCGCTGCTGCTGCCGAAGCCGAGCTGACCCGAGCGCTGCTGCAGGCTGCCGCCGGTCATGGCGCCGCTCTTTTCGAGCAGCTCGCCCTCGAGGGTCACGGCCCGGCAGCGGCCCAGTTCCCGGCGGGCACTGGCCAGATCGCCAAACACCAGCGTGTCGCCGAAGACGTAGCGGAACACCTCGCCGTAGACCGGCTCGAAGCGCACCAATTCGATGGCCCGGCCCACCAGGCCGGCCTCAGCGGAGCCGCCGCCGCGCGGCAGGGTGGCCCCACGCTGCAGCGCGGCCCCATGGCTCTGGGCCGGCGCCGACCCGGAGCCACCCCGGATCTTGTTGAGCGGCAGGAAGGTGAGGCGACCGGCCCGCCGGCTCTTGAGCAGCTCGATCGCACGGGCGGCGATGCGGTCGTCCTCGACGACCACCTGGGCCAGGCGGCCGCCGGCAGCCACCTCCAGGGCGAGCCGATGGCGTTCATCCACCTCCCCCAGCTGGGCCACCGGTCCATGGATGCCCTCCAGACCCGACTCCAGCAACAGCCGCAGGGCACCGGTACCGCGGCTTTCCTGCAGGGTTTCGCGGCGGCTGTCGAGCCGGGCGATGTCGCGCTCCAGGGTGCTCTGCTCCTGTTCCAGGCGGCTGCGGGTGCGCTGCTGCAGGGCCAGGGCCTCAGCCAGCTCCTGCACCTGGGCCTGCTCGCGCATCACGGAGGCGAGCAGCTGCTGTTCCTCACCGGCCAGGGCCTGGAGCCGCTGTTCCCCGTCCAGGTGGGCGCTTCCCTCCTGCTGCTGTTCGGCAGTGAGCTCCACCAGGCGGACTTCGCCCTGGCGCAGCCGTTCCTCCAGTTGCTGGCGTTCAGCCAGCAGGGGTCCCAACTGGTCCTGGAGCTCCTGCCGCTCGCGGCTGCGACGTTGCTGAGCGTCCAGCCAGGTCCCCGAGCGATCGGCCACCTCACCCAGCCGGCGCCGGGAGAGCTCCACAGCCGCCTCGGCGCTGCGGCAGTCCTGTTCAGCCTGATCGAGGGCGCTGGCGTCATCGGTTGCCTCCAGGACCTGCCGCTGCTGACGCAGGTCGCCCTGTTGCCGCTGCAAATCCAGCCGCTGGCGCTGCAGCCCCTCCGCATCGAGCTGATGCTTCTCTGCCTGGCGGGCCAGTTCACGCTCAGCGGCCTCCAGGCCGGCCAGTTCGCTCTGCACTGCCAGCAGCTGGTCTTCACCGAGCTCCTTGACCTCCGCCTGCAGCACGTCGAGGGCCTTGCTGCTCTCCTGCAGGGCCAGCTCGGCCGCGGCGATGGTCTGACGCTCCTGCTCCTGCTGCAGGCCCAGAGCCTCATGGCGGCTGCGGACCTGCTCCAGTTGCTCGCGAGCCGCTTCCCAGGTGAGCAGCTGTTCCTGCTGGCGGCCGAGGTGGAGGCGCTGGCGCAGCTCCTGGTAACTGCGGGCCTTGGCGCAGTCGCGTTCCAGCTTCTGGCGACCCACCAGCAGCTCCTGTTCGACGATGCGACAGCGCTCCTGCCGTTCCTGGACCTCGTCGAGCTTGCCGCGGCTCTGCTCGATGCGGCTGTCGAACAGGGCCACACCGGCCAGTTCATCGATGATGCCGCGGCGGTCGCGGGCGCTCATCGAGACGATGCGGGTCACATCCCCCTGCATCACCACATTGCTGCCATCGGGGTCGATGCGCAGGCGCCGCAGCTGGGTCTGCAGCTGCTGCAGGTTGCAGGGCACGCCATCGGCGCTGTAGCTGCTGCTGTAGGTGCCGCCCCGGGCCACCCTCAGCCGCCGGGTGACACTCCATTGCCGCTGTCCCGGCTGGATCCAGGGACCCTCTGCCGGGGCCTCCAGACCGGCTTCAGCCTCATCGGGCTGCCAGTCGCCCAGATCGAAATGCACCGTGACGGTGGTTTCAGCCGCCTTGCCGTCGCGCAGCACGGCGGAGTTGACCAGATCCGGGAGCCGTTCGGCCCGCATGCCCCGGCTGCTGGCCAGGCCCAGGCAGAAGAGCACCCCGTCAAGAATGTTGCTCTTGCCGGAGCCGTTGGGACCGGTGACCACCGTGAAGCCTGTCTCCAGGGGAATCGTGACCGATCCACCGAAGGACTTGAAGTGGCTGAACGCGACCTGCTTGATGTGAACCAACAGGCCCGCCCGACGAGCTGGCTGAATTTAGCGAAGTTGGTGACGCTGCCAAGGGGCCTCTCTAAGTTGGTCACAGACGGCGGCGCCGATCCCTTGCCACGCCAGCCCTGACGCCATGGACCCGGAGACCAGCGCCCCCTCGGCATCCCCAGCCCCGAATGGCCGCGAGTCGGTTCCACCCAGCGGCGAGCCATCGGTGACGTCTCCGGTGCTGGGGGTGTTCCGGGAGCGCTTCGACTCCCTGTTGCCGCGCATTCAGCGGGAATGGCCCGAGGTGGCCCGCCACACCCTCGAAGCCACCCGGGGCAGCCTGGATGGCGTCGCCGAGGTGATCAGCCGCCAGACCGGCCTGACCGCGAGCGGTGTCCGGCAACAGCTGCTCGATCTGCTTCAGGTCACCACCGAGCAGGCGGGCCAGGTGGCCGACAGCCTCAGGCCCCTGGAAGAGCAGCTCGAAGGCCTGCTCGATGAGCTCAACAGCACCCTGAGGCCCCGCATCGAGAAGCCGGTGCGCGAAAAGCCCCTGCTGGCACTGGGCATTGCCGCGGGCGTCGGTCTGGTGGTGGGCCTGTTGCTCTCCTCCGGACGGCGTTCGGCATGAGCGGCTCCGCCTTCGGCAAGGTCACGGCTCTGCTGGCCTCGGTGATGGACGTGCACGTCCGCCTCGCCCTGCAGGAAGCCAGCAAGGAGAAGCGGCGCCTGATCGGTGGTGGTGTCTTTCTGGGCATGGGACTGACGCTGTTGACCCTGGCGCTGGTGGCGGCCCAGGTGGTGCTGCTGTTCTGGCTGCACGAGCGCTTTGGCCTGGACTGGCTGGCCGCCGCTGCCGCCGTGGCCGCCCTTGATCTGGTGCTCTCCGGCCTGTGCCTGCGCATCGGCGGGCGGATGCTCAAGGGCCCCTATCTGCCCGAAACCACCGCCGGCCTGATGCGCACCACCCGCGCCCTGACAGGGCGCTCCTGAACAGGTCGCCAGCTCAGCGCAGCTGGCGGCAGCCCATCTCGGCAGGGTCGGGCCAGGACGACGATTCAAGGCCCGGCAAGGTTGAAAGCGATCGGGAATTCAACGAATTTCATACTTCAGCCAGCGGCAGTCGAGGCCGCCGTTGCTCACCGGCACCTTGCGGCTGGCCTTCATCCGCAGGGCGCCGGTGAGTTCAGGATTGCCGCTCAGCAGCCACAGAGTCCAGCCGCCGCAGCGCTGCTTCAGCATCTGGCCCAGATCGGCATAGAGCTGCTCAAGATTGTCGCCTTGTCCCAGCCGTTCGCCGTAGGGAGGGTTGCAGACCAGAATTCCTGGCTGTTCCGGCGGCTCGAAGTCGCGGGCGTCCCCCGGTTGCAGGTTGATCCAGGGAGCCAGGCCGGCGGCGTTGACATTGACCTGGGCCTGGGCCAGCACGGCTGCATCGCGCTCCCTGCCGATCACGGGCGCCAGGGGCCGTCCATCGGCCAGGGTTTGGCGCTCCAGCTCCCGGGCGGCGGCCACCTCCTGCTGCCAGAGGAGCGGGTCGAAGTCGGGCCAGCGCTGCAGGGCCAAAGGTCGCGGTCGACTGTGACCATCGGCCTCCAACCAGAAGCCCGGCGCCCGATTCAGGGCGATGGCGGCAGCTTCGATCAGCAGGGTGCCCGAGCCGCAGAGGGGATCGCAGAGGGGCACGCTGCCATCCCAGCCGGTGAGAGCGATCAGGCCGGCGGCGAGGTTCTCCTTCAGAGGCGCCAGGCCCATGGCGGCCCGGTAGCCGCGGCGATGCAGGCTGGCACCGGCGCCATCGAGGCTGAGCACGGCCATGGCCCCGTCCTCGCCCCCGCCGCGACTGCGGGGCCCGCCGCCGGGGCTGAGGTGCAGATGGAGGCTCAGATCCGGATCGTCGAGATCCACCGAAGAACGCTCCCCCCAGTGCTGCCGCTGCCAGTCCACCAGGGCATTTTTCACCTGCAGGGCGCTGTAGTGGCTGTGGCTCAACGCGCGGCTGGCGCCACTGGCATCGATGCGGAAGCTCGTTTCCGGCGGCAGCCAGCTGGCCCAGTCGGCAGCGTTCTGGACACCCCTGTAGAGGGCCTGGCGATCGGGGCAGGGGAAGCGATCGAGCTGGCGCAGGAAGCGGAACGGCAGGCGGGCCCGCAGGTGCAGGCGGTAAAAGCCGGCCAGATCCGTGCGCAGGGACACCGCCCGCCGCAGCGGGCGCACGGCCTCAGCGCCCAGGGCCTGAAGTTCGGCCGCGGCCGGCTCCTCCAGCCCGGGGGGCACGACGGCGATGACCTCAAAGCTGGCGGGGGCCGGGGCGGGGAGACTCATCTCCCCACTGTGCCCGCCGGACAGAAGTGTGGTTCGCCCAGTCCCGCCTGACTGTGGTCGCGCCGACGCGGCTGGCAGGGGCCCCGGAGCGGGATCGTGCCGGATCAGATCTCATGGCGGATGGTGAACAGAAAGGCACGGAGGATCTCGGCGCCGAACAGCACCCGCAGGCTGCCGGGCAGGGAGTTGCGCAGATCATTGAATCGTTCCCTGTAGAGATCGCTTTTCAGCGGTTGAACATGCCATCGATGGCCAGCCTGAGCCTCAGCTTCTGGTCAACAGCGATCCTGCCGGCAGGGGAGGCAAGCAGTAAGGCGCGAAGGATTGGCATCACTGACAGTGATTTCATCGGTTCCAACCACGCCCCCCGATCCGTCAACCATCCGTTGCTCAAGCAGCCGGCAGGTGACGCGAAGGCTGGAGCGGGGAACCGGAAGAGCCAGCGGTGAAGCCGTCTCGATAAGCTAGCCGAATCAGCTAGCTGTTTCTTCATGGCTGCCCAGTGGACGTTGCAGGACGCCAAGAATCGCTTCAGCGCCGTGGTGGATGCGGCCCTGGCCGGGGAGCCCCAGAAGGTCACCCGCCGGGGACGCTGGGTGGGTGTGGTGCTCTCCGCCGCTGAATACGAGCGGCTGCGCCGCCTCGATCAGGCGAATGCGCCCTCGCTGCCGGAGCTGCTGCTGGCCCTGCCGCAGGACGACGAACCCTTCGAACGCATGGAGCTGGCGCCGCGGGAGTTCCCGTGTTCCTGATCGACACGATGGTTCTCTCGGAGCTGCGGCGCCGTCAGCGCGATCCAGGCGTTGTGGGCTGGATCGCCCAGCAGCGCCAGGACGACTGTTTTCTGAGTGTGGTGAGCATCGGCGAGATCGAGCGCGGCATCGCCAGGCGGCGTGCCGCTGATCCGGCCTTCGCGGGGGAACTGGCGACCTGGCTGGATCGCTTGCTGCGGTTGCACGGCGAGCGGCTGCTGGTGGTGGATCTGGCCATCGCCCGCCGCTGGGGCCAGCTTTCTGCCGCCCTGGGTCACGACAGTGCCGATCTGCTGATCGCCGCCACCGCCCTCGAGCACGGCCTCACCGTGGTGACCCGCAACCTGCGCCACTTCACCCCCACCGGTGTGGCCACGCTCAATCCCTGGCAGGCAGGCGGCGAGGCCTGAGCCGCATCAGCCAGTGCTGGGGAGCCCTCAGCGGCAGGTCGCCCGGCGATGCCCGATCCGCACCACCTGCACCAGCAGAAGCCCATCGGACACCTCGTAGAGGATCAGGAGATCCCCCACCCGCACCCGAAACACCCCGGGTTCTCCCTGAAGCGCCACGCAGCCTGGTGGCCTTTGATTCACCGCCAGCAGATCGATGGCCGCCTGGATGCACAGCTGACCCTCCCTTGCCGCTGGGCCAGGGAACGCAGAGCTCGCAGGGCCAGCCTCACCGCACCGCGCCAATCGCATCTCGCAGCGCTGTGTCACGGGGCCTGCGGACCTCAGAGCAGCCCGGGATCGGCCTGCACCTGCTCGGCTCTTCCGGCTGGCTGGGCTCAGCACCCCGGCCTGCTGACAGGTTCGGTCATGCCCACCCTCACCGCTGGGGCCGCGTTCCCTGGTTCGGTGGCAAGATGAACGGGTCGGTCTTCGGGCCGACTAGGTGGCTCACACCAGTGTTTCGGACAGCGGTTCGATTCCGCTCAGCTCCATTCCCCCTTTCCGGGGCTGCAATGGTTTCGACGGGGCATAAGGAGGGTGACTGAAGCCTGCTCGGTAAGAGCAAACCCGTAACAGCGAACAACATCGTTCGTTTCTCCCGTCAAGCCGCCCCCGTGGCTGCCTGACACTCTTAACGGAGACGGGGTGAGATCAGCCTTGTCACCCAAATGATCCATGGGGCCTGGAAGGGCCCCTTTCAAGTAGGTGGACACTGGATTCTGGCAATGGTCAGAACAACACAGGTCGTCCTTGCAAGGAAGCACATCCCAAGGGGTGAAACCGGCAAGTCCGACCCATGGTTGGTCACCCGAAAGCTTTCCTGAAATTGGGAAAAGAAATCCCCAGACGACAGCTTGTTGCCGTCCATGCAGAGCTACATGTGGAAGGAATGGCAAACTTATCGGCTCAGCTCGGCCGATTTGCACACATTATGGTGATAAAAAAGTGGCCCTATCCACTGGGCTGCAGGTGATCTCGGAGTTTACAAAAAATCAGACCACGGTCCATTTTTCCACAGGCATGAGTGGATTTCGGGCTCAAAACGACGCATCGGCGCCTGTCAGACCTGCAAACAACAGCTCAATATCGGCACATATGGATTCGCTGGCAGACTGTGATTCAGCCAATTGGGGCACACCTCTGGGAGACTGACTGTTCATGTAGCCTCCGCGGCGGGCTTGAGGATGTTGCTCAAGCGGATCAGGTTGAAGGCGATCACGTGCAGGCCATAGTCGAAGGCTTCTCCGAAGGAGTGGACCGCACTGACGTTCTCCTGCCCGCGCGGTTTGAACTAGCTCAGTCCGTCGGGTGTTCGGCGACGATTAGGCAGGCGGGCGCCTACGTAGTTGACACCTGGCAGATCGGACAAGCTGTAGCCAAATGCTTCTGCGCAGCGATAGACAGGAATCCCCTCACTGGAGCTGAGCCGTTATCTGGGCGTGAATCATGACACCACCTGGCTGCTGAGATACAAGATCCTACGGAGCATGGGCGGCGGGCGCGACGATACCTCCGTGCTGCGGGGAAAGATCCAGATCAATGATGCCTAGCTCGGCGAGGGACGACTGGATGGCATGGCAGGTCGTGGATCGGAGCACAAAGATTCGATGGTCACAGCTGTCTTCTTGAGCGAGACAAGTCTGCCTATACACGCAAAAAATCACACCAGCTTCAGGCTTCAGTGCAGCGGTCATCTCCCAGTGGGCCAGCAAGCTCCTGGCGGCAGGATAGTCGGTGCTCTCCAATGGCCTGGCTTGCTTGTGCTCTGTAGACACGGCGGACAGCAGTCATGAAGTTGTTGTCAGCGGTTGTCAGCATCCCAATGATCTGCCTGAGTTTCGTAGGATCAACATTCTGCTGGGCAACCTGAAAACGAGCCTCAATAGGACCTTCCATGCCTTCAATTTGGATCAGCACGGCAGCCTCCAGCTCGGCGGCTGCCATTTTCACAGGGGCTTTGAAAGATCGACGAGGGCCGAGCCGCTTGCCAATTCGGTCTGCTGTTGTATGCCTTGCCCGGAGCAAGGCTTGAGGGTCGCGGACGCTTATGCATTATCAAGAAGAGCCATGATAGGATGTTTTATTGCCAGAAGCAATCACAAGAGCTTTTGCAGATAGCCACTCAGAAAATCCACATTTCAGCTATGGTCTTGGGGTTCCGTGGGCTTAGGCAGAGTTGAGGCAGGGTTGAGCCGTGGCGATACTTTTCTTGAAATTATGTGATCTTTGAGCCAAATTACAAGGCATACTGAGGCGAGCGCTGGCCGCAGGATTGCACCAATACTTATCAACCTACTGGGAACCAGATAATAGGCGAGAGGCACAAGTATCAGACAAAGGGTAACCTTCTCGATCGTCGTAAGTTCACTTATCAAAGCATCAATATCCCCCGAAAAGGTTGGGCGACGCCTCCAATCTTGGCCGCTCTTTACCAAAGGCGTAAATTGAACATAACCTACCGAGATTCTTCCTTTACCCTCAACAGGGAGCGTGAAAAGTGACAAGAATGGCAGAAGGTGGTAGTCTGCAAGCAGTGGAGTTAATATTAAGACTGCTGTCAATGTTAGAAATAGCCCCCTTCCTTGGCACGTCCTTCCTTCTGCACAAGACAAGGCAATGAGGACAGAAAAGGCAGTGCCCAGAATTATATTAACATTTTTGAAAATTATGGGAACGAGCGTAGTATAGAGATTCGCGAATCCCAGCAAGATTCTTTCAGCTCCGTAGAGCGAAGAGCCAATTCCAGAGAATCCATGCGCCTCCTCCTCTCCACGAGAATAGAAAGAATAGCCTTGCATGAATGTTGCCATGCTAAACGAAGGGTAATAGTGATTGACAATTTTGTACAGCAAGAAGTTGGCTGCTATCAGTAGCACGATAAGCTCGACCAAGCTTACCAGCCTCCTGCTGAGTTTCGTATGCCGAATTGACATTACATAAAAAATAAGAATTGGGAATAAATTGGGTCGCATGCTGATTGCAAGCAAGCATAGACCGATGGAGATTGCTTTCCTTCTGGCTCCATACAGGGTTACTGAAAGCATCACCAACGAACCGCATAGCAGTGCAACGGGATGGCCTCTTGTTAATGCAAAAATCATTGGATAACTTATAAGTGCCAGAAATGCAATTTTTAATCCAAGCCACGGTACACTTTTGTAGCAAATATAAATAGCCAGGACCGCCGGGGCAAGGCAGGCAAGAAAAGTAGCAGCCAGAAGGCAAAGCGGATCCCAAGAAGAAAGACATTTAGCTAGCGTGATAAAAAGCACTTGAGTTAGAGGAGGAAGCATAAAATGCGTTAGTTCGGTTGCCGCCTTTCCCGGATCATCGCTGTATAAGGGGTTGGCAAGGTAGGAATTAAATAGGTTATACAGTGGCTCCAGCCGCGCTATGGGGGCAGACCAGTGCAACGTATCAGGCAGAAATGAATGGTAGGAAACTGTTAACTTAAGGTGATCAGCAAACAGGTCTGACGGATTGAATAGATAGGTCGCGAACGGGAAGCTCGCACCAAGTCCGGCAGCGAGAGAGTTTAGAAATACTTGTAAAAAATATAGTCGCGAAAACAATCCGCCAAACATTTGTTTTTTTCAGTTGATATAATTTATCACGGACCTGTGCTGCATTCAGCAAAAATCTGCACGGTCTCCGGGCGCGACAGTTGATCCTTGCCGACGCTGTTTGTGTTGAAGCATTCCCATGCCCTTGGTGCAGGGTTTTCGTTGTGCTTGCCCCGGCTAGCTTTCGCGGCTGGGATCGGATCCATCCTGATCTGACGGCTGTTCCTGAGTCATCAGCCCCCCTTCAGGCTCAGGAACATCTGCTGCATGTGCGACAGCAGCTGGTTTCCCTGGGCTTCCTTGCTGGCCTGGCTGAGCTTGTTGAGCTGGGCACGGCGCTCACTGATCAGCTGGGCCAGGCTGTCGACCAACTGGGGATTGCCCTGCAGCAGGGGCCGCAGATCATCGCGCTCGATCTCCAGCAACACGCATTCCTGTTGGGCTCGCACCGTCGCACTGCGCGGTTCTTCACTGAACACACTCATCTCACCGAAGACGACCCCCTCACCGAGCTGGGCCACCACCTTGTCGTCGCCGCCGGGCATCCGTTTGAGCACCTCCAGGCTGCCGCTCACCACCTGGAACATGGCCTGGCCGGCATCGCCTTCCACCACCACGGTCTCCCCCCGGGCGAAGCGCAGGCAGCGGGTGAGCGGGGCGATGGTCTGCAGCTGGCTGGCTTCAAGCTGCTGGAACAGCGCATTGCGGCGCAGCAGCTCCAGCCGTGCCGGGGCCTCGAATCCCGCCGGATCACCGCTTTGCACCGGCAGAGTGACCTGGCGCAATTCGCGCACGGGATAGGGCAAGGTGCGGCCGATCCGTTCCAGCGCGTACCAGATCTGGGCCAGCAATTGGCCCCGCAGGAGGTCGAAGCCGTTGTCACTCGGATCCTCCTGCCAGACCTCCAGCTCGTAGGTGATGCCGTGGTCGGCGTAGCTGAAGACGAAGGCTTCCGGTTCGGGCTGTCTGAGCACCAGCGGATGGCGGTTGGCCACCTGCAACAGCAGGGCACTGGCCTGATCGGGGGGAATGGCACTGTCGAGCGTCAGGTGGATCTCCCTGGCGATCGGCCCCCGGGAACTGAAGCGGCGAATGTTCGTGCCCCAGATGCGGCTGTTCGGCAGGGTGATCAAAGCCCCGTGCCCATGGCGGATGCGGGTGCTCATCAGGGTGAGGGAGATCACCCAACCGTTGGCGTTGTCGCCGATATCGATATAGTCTCCCTCCTGAAAAGGAGAGTCAATCTGCAGCACGATGCCGGCAAAGAGATCCTTGAGTGATTCCTGAGCCGCCAGACCGATCACCGCCGTGAGAATGGCGGACGTGGTGATCAGGCCCACCAGATTGACTTGCTGCAGCTGCTGAATCACCACCAGAGTGATCGCACTGGCGATCACCAGCAGCCCCAGATCCTTGAGGATCTTGGCGGGCCGCGGCCACCAGGGCAGAACGCTGGGAAGATCCAGGGCGAACCAACTGATCAGCTGCAGCAGGGCGTAGGCGCGGCTGAGCTGCAGCACCGTCTCCAGCCAGACGGAGGAACTACTGCTGCGTTGCAGCACCCCGAGCCAGCTGGGATGACTGCCGCTGCTCGCCGCAGCACCCAGGACGCTGATGATCAGCCCGATCAGAATCGCCAGACTGGGCAGGCGAATCGGAATCGGCGGAATCCGCCGGCGCCTGCACAGCAACAGCACGGCCAGCAGCAGCAGCTCCAGGCCCACGGCGAGGACGATGGACTGGGTGATGGCCATAGGGCAGCGGATGAGCGGTGGAGATGGGTCTGGAAGCCCACCAGCCGCCCAGACCCATCAGCGCATCAGGCCGCTCAGGGGGTGGCCAGGCCGGGCACGAGACTCTTGGCTGGGGCGACCCTGGGGGTGGAGACGCTGGGCGTGGTGATCGTGGGCGTGGAGGCGCTGGGTGTCAGGCCATTGACCTGGGCCTTGCTGCCGCCGTTGCCGAACCCGACAAAACCACTCCAACTGGCCAGCTCCTCCAGGGTCTGGACCCCTTCACGCCGTTCGTCGCCCAGCACCCAGGTGGGATAGGCCCGCACATCAGCGGCAGTGCACTTGTCGGCTCCGGCCTGATCCTTGGCGCATTCGACGTAGGGGAGCCGGTCACCGGCCTGCTGGCCGAACAGATTCTTCTGGCGGAAGCAGTGGGTGCACCAGTAGGCCCCGTAGAAGATGACTCCTCGCTGGCGCAGGTGATTGGCAAGGGCGATCTGCTCGGGGCTGGAGGGCTTGAGGGCCTGCCCGAGGCTCGGGGTGGAGCTGGGGCCGGCAAGGGGCCCGCTGGACGACGGGGCTGCCGCACCCGGTGTCAGCGACTGGGCGGGGGCTGGGGCCTTGATGGGGTTGCCTGTAGTGGTGGGGTTGCCGGCCCGCACAGGGCTGGCCAGGCCCAGCAGCGGCAGCAGCGCCACCAACAACAGGGAACGTCCGGAACGGATGGATGGACCCATGACGGTGCCGGTGGCGCTGAGAATTGGCTGAAATCTAGGCAAGTTGCCTGCGTACGGCCTTCCGCCCTCTGACGGCCGCCGGCCCGGCCCCCTGAGGCTGAGACAATGCAACCACAGGGCCCCGGCTGATGAGCGTCAACGGCTACCGCGACTATTTCAAGGTTCTCGGTGTCGAGCGTGGTGCCGATGCCGACACGATCAAGCGGTCCTTCCGCAAGCTCGCCCGCCAGTACCACCCGGACGTCAACCCCGGGGATGAGGGGGCTGAAGCCCGGTTCAAGGAGATCAGCGAGGCCTACGAGGTGCTCTCCGACCCCGACAAACGCCGGCGGTATGAGCAGTTCGGCCAGTACTGGAACCAGATGGGCAGTCCCGGCCCTAGTGCCGGCACGGATGTCGATTTCGGCCGCTACGGCAACTTCGACGACTTCGTCAACGATCTGCTGGGCCGCTTCGGCGGCGCCCCCGGCGGTTTCGGCTCCGGTTTCCCCGGTGGCTTCCCCGGAGCCGGGGGCGGCGCGGGTCGCGGCATGCCGATTGATCTCGATGCGGAGGCCAGCATCAACCTGCCCCTCGGCGATGCCTTCCGCGGCTGCGAGCGCACCCTGGCCGTCAACGAGGAACGGGTGCAGGTGCGTATTCCGGCCGGCGTGAAGGACGGCAGCCGCCTGCGCCTCAAGGGCAAGGGCAATCTCCAGCCCGGCACGGGCCGCCGCGGCGATCTCTACCTCACGCTCAAACTCCAGCCCCATCCGGTCTGGCGGCTGGATGGCGAGCAGTTGCGAGCCGAGCTGCCCCTGAGCCTCGATGAGCTGGCCCTTGGCGGCGAGGTGAGAGTGGCCACCCCCGATGGCGATGCCACCGTGCAGGTGCCGCCCGGCATGAGCCTTGGCCGCAGCCTGCGGCTCAAGGGCAAGGGCTGGCCGCTCAAGGAGGGGCGCGGCGATCTGCTGCTCACACCGATCCTGAAACTGCCGGACAGCCTCAGTGAGCGGGAACGGCAGTTGCTGGAGGAACTGCGCCAGGCTCGCAGTGCCGACCCGCGCCAGGGCTGGATCAGCGCCGCCCGGCTCTGAAGCGGGCGCGGCGCCCTGGAACGAAAGGGGAGACAGGCTCCGTGGGAAGCCGGGATGCGGGCGCTGCGGCGGCGGGGCGTCTCCCTATCTTTTGCGGATGGCTCAGAGGGTCCGGCCCATAGCGTGGCGCAGCCGCCGCATCCGGAGCTTGGCAGCCCTGGCGCTGGGGTTGATCTCCCTGATGCTGGTGGCCAGGCTGCTCGTGCCCGCCCACCCCTCCCCCGGGCGCTCCACCGCCGGGGTCTCGGCACCGCTGCGCCACGAACTTCCGGTTTCCACGGCCACTCCGGACAACCATCAGGCGGAGTGGCGGCCCTTCCCCCCCGGTGCGCCGCAACTGCGGCTGGGACTGCTGATGAAGAACATCTACGACCTGCAGCTCGAGAGCCAGACCTTCTCGGCCGATGGCTGGTACTGGCTGGAGTGGGGTGAGGACCTGGAGCGGATCCGGCGCGAGCGGAACCTGCCCCCCGATCAGATGGTGGAGTTCGCCAACCAGGTCGAGGTCTGGAATTCCCAGATCGAGCGGGAGAGCGCCGATGCCCAGCAGTTTGCCGATGGATCCTTCTATCAGCTGTTCCGTTTCTCGGCCCGCTTCTACATCGACAGCATCGATGAGCGTCACTCCCCCTTTGAGACCGTGGTCCTGCCGGTGGTGATCGAGACCAGGCCGGAGGCCTTCGCCCTCTCCAGGGCGGCGGTGCAGCTCAAGCCGTCCAACACTGTGGGAACGCTCACCGGTGACTACAGCGAACTGGCGGGCTATTCCCTCAGGCGCAACTGGGTGGACGAGGGGGAAAACACCTACGAACTCATGGGTCCGCACCGGGATGAGGTCTACAGCCAGCTGGCGTTCCGGGTGGCCTACGGCAGCCAGCCCTGGGCGTCGTTCATGAAGTGGATCCTGCCGCTGCTGATCGTGATGAGCATCGTGATGCTGGCTCCCAGTCTCGAAAGTTCGCTCGGGGAGATGCGGCTGGCCATTCCCTCCACCGCCCTGCTGACCCTGGTGTTCCTGCAGCAGACCTACAAGGCCGAACTGCCCACCACGCCCTATCTCACCTTTCTCGATGAGCTCTACGCCTACAGCTATCTCGTGGCGGTGGGTCTGTTCATCCTCTTTCTCTGGGGCTCCAACCGCATGGAGAAGGCTGCGCCGGAGCAGCTTCAGGCCGTGCAGCGCAGCATCAACGGCATCGACACGATCTGCCAGTGGGGGGCGCTGCTGGGGCTCGGGGTGGTGGCCGTGGTGGCCTGGTACATCTGAAAGCTGACGCTCTCGGGGCGGTCCGTAGGATCCGGCCAGAGCGAACCTCCCCATGGATCTCACCTACCGCCCGCGCCGTCTGCGGCGGACTCCGGCCCTGCGAGCCCTGGTGCGGGAACACCATCTCGCCCCCACCGACTTCATCTATCCCCTGTTCGTGCATGAGGGCGCCACGAACGAGCCGATCGGCGCCATGCCCGGTTCGAGCCGCTGGAGCCTCGAGGGCCTGGTGGATGAGGTGGGCCGGGCCTGGGATCTGGGGATCCGCTGCGTGGTGCTGTTTCCCAAGGTGGCCGATGGGCTGAAAAGTGAGGATGGGGCTGAGTGCTTCAACGAGCACGGCCTGATCCCCCGGGCGATCCGGCTGCTCAAGGAGGTCCATCCCGGCATGGCGATCATGACCGATGTGGCCCTCGATCCCTACTCCTGCGACGGCCACGACGGCATCGTCTCGGACGAGGGCGAGGTGCTCAACGACGAAACCGTGGAGATTCTCTGCCGCCAGGCCGTGGCCCAGGCCCGGGCCGGTGCCGATCTGATCGGCCCCAGCGACATGATGGATGGCCGCGTTGGTGCCATCCGCGAAGCTCTCGATGAAGAGGGCTTTGAGCAGGTGGGCATCATCAGCTATACCGCCAAGTACGCCTCGGCCTACTACGGGCCCTTCCGCGAAGCCCTCGATTCAGCTCCCCGCGCCGCCGCCGGCAAGCCGATTCCCAAGGACAAGAGCACCTATCAGATGGATGCGGGCAACGGCCGCGAAGCCCTCACCGAAGCCCTGCTCGATGAACAGGAGGGGGCCGACATCCTGATGGTCAAACCCGGCCTGGCCTATCTCGACATCATCCATCGCCTGCGCGGCGAAACCGAGCTGCCGATCGCCGCCTACAACGTCAGCGGCGAGTACGCCATGGTCAAGGCCGCCGCCGAGCGCGGCTGGATTGATGAGCGAGCGATCGTGCTGGAAACCCTGCTCTGTTTCCGTCGGGCCGGCGCCGATCTGATCCTCACGTATCACGCCTGTGATGCTGCCGCATGGCTGAAAGCGGGTTGAAGCCCCGCTGGGCCGCCCTGGCGATCGCGGGCTTCCTGGCCTTGATCACGGTGATCGCCAACGCCACTGCCATGCCGTACGTGCTCTTTCCCGAGCTGGGGGCCCTGGGCTGGGTGATCTTCAGCGATGAGCGCCATCCCTGGGGGCGCTCATCGCTGCTGCTGATGCTCACCCCCTTTCTGGCGGCGCTGCAGGGTCTGTGGATCACCCGCCACCTGGCCTACGGCCCGGTGGCTGTGTTGCTCGACGTCGGCCTCACCCTGCTGGTGATCGCCGCCCTGCGTTCGCCGATCGTGCCAGCTCTCTCGGCCGGCCTGCTGCCCCTGGCCCTCGGCATCCACACCTGGACCTATCCGTTTTCGATCCTGATCGGCACCGGTGGGCTGGCGCTGCTGATCGCTCTGCGCAGGCGCTGGGGCAGGGCTCGGCAACCCGTCGAGGGACCTGCCCTCTCCTCGCCACTCGCCTCGGCACGCCGCTCAGCCCTGTTGCTCCTCAGGGGCAGCAGCCAGCCCCTGCCGCCCCTGCGGGAGTGGGCTTTGCCCTTTGCCGTGTTCCTGCTGGGAGGCCTGCTGCTGGTGCACCTGATCGGCTCCCCGCTGGTGCTGTTCCCGCCGCTGCTGGTGATCGCCTTTGAGATGATCGTGCACCGGCAGCACTGCCCCTGGAGCGGTCGCTCCGGCGCCGTGCTGGTGGTGGCCAACGCCGCTGCCGTGGTGGGGCTGGCCCTGGTGAAAACCCTGGGGGTGGTGCCGGCCGCCACCTTCCTGGCGGTGTTGGCCACCCTGGCGCTGCTGAAGCTGGCGCGGCTGCCCTTCCCTCCGGCCCTGGGCCTGGCCCTGCTGCCCTTCGTGATTCCCCAGCCACCGCTCACCTATCCGCTGTTCACCCTGGCCGGCAGTCTCTGGTTGCTGCTGGTGGCGGCGATGCAGGAGGCCTGGGTCCGGCGGCAGCCCGGCCAGGCGTCGCTCCCTTGATGGCCAGCGCGTAGCCAGCGGCGCCGTTGGCGGCTCGATCAGCTCCACTCCAGCTCCATCTCCAGCGCCAGATGCTGCTTGACCAGCCCATGGGGTCCAGCGGCTGACAGCTCCGCGATCCTGACCCTGGCAAGCCAGGAGAAGCCATTCAGCGGCATCAGGCTGGGCGGACCAGCGCAGTGAGCACGGGCCCGGCTGGATGACCTGCGGCGCCCGTGCAATAAATCTGCAGCCAAACGACGGGGGCCTGTCCGCAATTCCCCGGCCAAACCAACCATGAAAATGAAAATGAGAATGAAAATATATTAGTTCAACAATCTCCAGTGGGAGCTCCAGCCCGTGAGATCTGAACGATACTTTTTCATCGCGTTGAGACGGGACTGATTGGCGTGCAGATGCGCTCTTCGTGGCCGCAACAACGGCCAGTAGGATCAACACTTCAAACAGGTCAACCGTCTCCGCAAATCAACATTTTACAGAAATCAACATTTTGTAGAACTAAATTCTACTCCGATCCCATGGCCATGGATCGCCCTCAGGGGCCGCCAAGATGCTTCGGATCCTGGTCAACATCTCTCCCGTTGGCGCGATCCCGTGGCTCGGGCATGGCTACGTTGAAGCTGTGCAGCTGAATCGAACCGTGCCCCTATCCAGTGATTCTCAGGGCCAGGCTGGAGATGGCGGTCCAGCTCCTGGTGTTCGGTCTCTGGCCAAGGCTCCCACTGGTATTCGTGGGTTTGATGGCATCAGTGCTGGAGGTCTGCCCAGGGGGCGTCCCACCTTGGTGGCCGGGGCCTCCGGCACGGGCAAGACCATGTTTGCCCTCGAATTCCTGTTGCGGGGCATCAAGGATTTCGGCGAGCCGGGCGTGATGTTCACCTTCGAGGAATCCAGAAATGACCTGATCGAAAACATGGCCACGTTTGGTTTTGATCTCGAAGCCTTGATGGCCGATGGGATGCTGATCATTGATGCCTTCCACGTCGAGCCCTCCGAGATCGTGACCACGGGTGACTTTGACCTGGAGGGTCTGTTTCTGCGCCTGGAGAAATCGATTGACACCATAGGAGCAAAGCGAATCGTGCTGGACACGATCGAAGTTCTCTTGGCCAGTTTTGGCAATGACGTCTTGGTGCGCGGTGAGCTCTGTCGCCTGTTTCGCTGGTTGAAAGAACGCAAGCTCACTGCGGTGGTGACCGAGGAGCGGGGCCGGGAAGGCAACCTCACCCGCTACGGATTTGAGGAGGTGATTTCCGATTGCGCCATCCTGCTCGACCACCGCGTGCATGAAGAAATTTCCACCCGCCGCCTGAGGATTCTGAAGTACAGGGGGTCAGGGCACGGCACGAATGAGTATCCCTTCCTGATCACCGATCGGGGTTTTTTGGTGTTGCCTTCGATCGGGTCGGAATCGATCCCGACGGCGTCGGATGAACGGATCTCCACAGGCATGGAGCAGCTCGATCAAATGCTCAGTGGTGGCATCTTCCGTGGTGCCAGCCTGTTGATCAGCGGCAGAGCTGGTACGGGTAAAACCACCATCGCCGCCCAGCTGGTGGACGCGGCCTGCCGCCGGGGGGAACGGGCCCTGTTCATCTCGTTCGAGGAATCAAAGGCCCGGCTGATCCGCAACATGCGCTCGGTGGGGATCGAGCTGCAGCAGTGGGTGGATGCCGGTCTGCTGAACATCTGGGCCGAGCGCTCCACCGCCTACGGACTGGAGGAGCACCTCGGTCGGCTCGTTCGCACACTGGAGGATTTCTGCCCCCGGGTGGTGGTGCTCGATGCCATGCGCAGCCTGGCCGAACTGGGACCGGAAAGAAGCATCCGAGCCACCCTCTCCATGGAGATCGATGTGCTCAAGGCGAGGGAAATCACCTCCGTGATCACATCCTTAACCCATGGCAATGAAGAGGAATCGAGTGCCGTGGGAGTGTCTTCCCTCACCGATAGCTGGCTGCTGCTACGCAACATCGAACGCAATGGTGAGCGCAGCCGCTTGCTGTTCGTGATCAAAAGCCGGGGAATGGCCCACTCGAATCAGGTGCGGGAGTTCATCCTCACGCCCCAAGGTGCCCAACTCGTCGAGGTGATGATTGATCCGAGTGGAGAAATTCTCACCGGTTCGGCTCGTCAGCAACAATTAGCTCGTTTTGCCAGAATCGCTGACAACCGGCTTGCCAACATCAAGCGTAATCAAAGTTCCCTGCAACGACGCACTGCCGTGCTGAAAGCACAGATTGCCGATCTAGAAAATGAGCTGGAAGCGACATCCAGCGAGCTGGAGAAAGCGAACGAGGAGCAACGGCGAAGACAGGAGGCCATCGCAACCGATCAATTTGAGGCCGAACGAATTCGAGAGGCATCCATGTGAATGCCATCCAGGAGGGCCTTCACTGGGTGCTGACGCTCTATATCAATGGAGCCTCTCCCCGCTCGACTGCAGCCTTGGCCAATATTCGCAAAATCTGTGATCATGAACTGGCAGGCCGCTCCGATCTCAAGGTGGTGGACATCCGGACAGACCCAGAGGCGGCGATCCGCGACAACATTCTGGCCATCCCCACCTTGGTCAAGCATCGGCCTGAGCCCAGGCGCTATCTCGTCGGCGACCTGGGCAACGAAGAGCGGGTGCGGGCAGCCCTTGAGATCGGCTCTGGCCCCATGCCATAACCATCCACGTTCCTCCCCATGCCAGACAAGCGCGCTGTGGCCGACCAGGTTGAACACCTTCAGCATCAGGTGGACGATCTCCAGGCGGCCCTGCAGGCCATCACCAGCGGCGATGTGGATGCGTTGGTGCTGGAATCCAGCGGTACGAATCCAGGCGAAACGGCCAGGGTCTACACCCGTACCACCGCAGATCGTCCCTATCGGGTGATTGTGGAGCAGATGGGCGAGGGTGCTGCCACCATTTCAGGCGCGGGCCTGGTGCTCTATGCCAATCAGCGCCTGGCGGAACTGACGGGCCGGGAGCGCATGTCGATGCTGGGCATGCAGCTGAGCAACCTGGTGGTGGCTGCCGATCTGCCAGCCCTTGAGGCTCTGCTGCAGGTGGCACCAGGCAGCACCGACCATGCCCCCCTCTCCTTGCTGCTTCCTGATGGATCTGCCCTGCCGGTGCTGGCGGCCATGAGTGGCCTGGAGATCGATGGCGTGAGATTTCATTGCCTGATCGCCGCCGATATCAGCCGCATTCGGCAGGCGGAGCAAGCTCTCGTCAGCAGTGAACGCCGCTATCGCTTGCTGGCAGAAAATGCCTCCGCCGTGGTGATCGAAACCAACGACGAGCAACGGGTCACCTGGGTGACCTCCTCGATCGTCACGGTGCTGGGTTGGCAGGTGAACGACCTGATCAATGCCGCCATCTCCGACCTGGTGCATCCTGATGACACCTTCACACTCAAGGCCGAATCCGCTCAATCACCGCAGCTGCTCAGGTTGCGGTCCCGGGAGGGAAGCTTCCACTGGATGCAGGGACTCTCCTGGACCCTGCCAGCGCCGCCCGAAGGCCCAGGGGGCTGGATCAGCAGCTTTCAGGACGTCGACACCCTGGTGCAGCAACGACACGTTCTGGAGAAGGAAAGGAACCGCCTGGCCGCCACCCTGGATTCGCTGCTTGATCCCCATGTGGTGCTGGAAGCCGTGCGCGACAGCAAGGGCAAGATCGTTGATTTCATTTATACCGATGCCAACGACAGCGCCTGCAGGGAAATCAACTGCGATCGCCATCAGTTGATCGCCAAGCACCTGCTTGAGGTGATGCCTACTCCACACGGCAGGGAGCTGTTCGCGATGTATTGCCAGACGGTGGAAACAAAGCAACCCTTGGTGCTCAATGACTTCGTCTACCCCCAGCAGATCCAGGGCGAGAGTCGCCGCCATGACATCCGCGGCGTCGCGATTGGTGACTCCATCAGCTATACTTGGCGCGACGTGACTGAACGCCATCTCACCTCCCAGCGCTTGGCGGCTTCGGAGGAAAAGTATCGCCTGCTGGCTGAAAATTCTTCCGATGTGGTGATTCATGTCCGCGAAGGTCAATTGTTATGGGTGTCCCCTTCGATTCAGTACACGCTCGGCTGGACGCCAACCGACTGGCTTGGCCGCCAGCTCGAAGAGCTGGTTCACGCCGATGATCTTGAGATTTTCAACAGCATCACGGCCTCGCTCGATCGCGGTGCCGAGACGGTGGTTGTGCGCTTCAGGTTGCGGGCCCGGGATCTCCGTTATCACTGGGTGGAAGTGCATGCCAAGGCCTACATCAACATCCACGGCGACAAGGACGGAGAAGTGGCCTCGTTCCGTACGGTGGACAGCGAGGTGAACAGCGAACAGGCGCTGGAGCACCGCGCCCGTACCGATGAACTGACAGGACTGGCGAATCGCAAGGAAGTGCTCGAGCGCCTGGATCAGCTGCTTCAGTCCCAGCGGCGCAGCGATCGCCTGGTGGCGGTGGCGTTCTGTGATCTCGATCACTTCAAGGACATCAATGACACCCAGGGGCATGAAGCCGGCGACATGCTTCTGCGCGCCGTGGCGAAGCGCATCAGCAGCTGCCTGCGCCGCAATGACCTCGTGGCCCGCTTCGGCGGCGATGAACTGCTGGTGGTGCTGGATGGTGTCGACAACCTCGACCAGGCGATGGCCGTTGCCGAGAAGATCCGGGCCACCCTGCTCGCACCGGTGGAGATCACTGACGGCACGGTCTCGATCACCGTCAGCATCGGCGTCACCCTGGCGCAGCGAGGTGAGAGCGCGGCCACGCTGATCAACCGCGCCGACCAGGCCCTCTATCAGGCCAAGTGCCAGGGCCGCAACCAGGTGATCCCGATCCCAGTCCCAGATTCAGATCCGGATCCGGAGGGCAGCTGAGGCGCTGGCCAGCGACGGGCTGACTGCGCTGACCCTGGAGGCCGCAGCGATGAGGTTGACCTGGTTCCATCGACCCGGAAGGCGATCGACCCTCAGGGCGAGACCGAAGGGATGGCAAAGCCGCTTGAATGGCCCCAGTGATGAGGCGGCTGACATGGCCATGAGCCGGCTGGGCCATGTGGCAGTGCGGGTGCAGGACATGGACCGCGCCAAAACCTTCTATCAGGCTCTCGGGCTGCGGCTCACCTGGGAAGGGAACGACTGGGCCTATCTGCAATCCCCCGCCAGTGGTGAGGGCATCGCCCTGCTGAGCCCCGCCTACACAGCCGCCGGCCCCCACTTCGCCTTTCACTACGACGAGCGCAGCGACGTCGATGGGGTGCACGACCGGCTCGAGGCTGAGGGTCACACGGTGGGCCCGGTGCATGACCATCGCGATGGCACCGCTTCCTTCTATATGAAGGATCCGGAGGGTAACTGGCTGGAGTTGCTCTATGAGCCGGCAGCCGGGATCCCCTCGAATGTGGGCGCTGAGCCGATCCCGCTGCTACGGCGAGCTGGTGGTGCACCTGAGTCCGGATCGCCGTCGCAACCACCCGCTGCAGCCGGGGCCGCGTGAATCAGGCGCTGTGCCAGGCGATGGACTTCACGGTTGAGGCACCAGGTCAGCGGCCTGACGCTTCAGCGATGGCGAGCGACGAACGCTCCCCAGGCGAAGCCGCGGCCCAGCTGGCTTCCCGATCCGTGCCGGAGCCGAGCCACGAGCCCGAGATCGAGCGGGAGACCCTGGCCTTGCTGGAGTGGCCACGGCTGGCGGCTCATCTGGCCAGCTTCGCCAGCACCGGCGCCGGCGAGCGCCATTGCCGGGCCCTGCCTCTGCCGGCCGATCGTCAGGGCAGTACAACGCTGCTGGCCGAAACCACTGAGCTGCTGGGCCTCGATGGCCTGGTGGAGGGGGGGCTGAGCTTCCAGGGCGCCGCCGACATCGCCACCACCGTGAGCCTGTGCGCCAAGGGCGGCTGCGCCGGCGGCGAGGAGCTGCTGGCCCTGGCCGGCACCCTGGCGGCGGCCAGGCGGCTGCGGCGCCAGATCGACGATGCCGAGCTGCGACCGGTCTGCACGGCGCTGGTGGCGGAGCTGCGCACCCTGCCGGAGCTGGAACAGCGCCTGCATTTCTGCCTGGAGGAAGGGGGGCGGGTGGCCGATCGCGCCAGTGCAGCCCTGGCGGGCCTGCGGCGCCAATCCCTGGCCGTGCGCTCCGAACGGCGGGATCGTCTGCAGGAGCTGCTGCGCCGCTATGCACCCCTGCTGCAGGACACGGTGGTGGCCGAACGCAGTGGCCGGCCGGTGCTGGCGGTGAAGGCCGGTGCGGCGTCCCAGGTGCGGGGCCTAGTGCACGACAGTTCCGCCTCCGGCAGCACCGTGTTCAT
This sequence comes from Synechococcaceae cyanobacterium, assembly GCA_947378425.1. Lineage (GTDB taxonomy): Bacteria > Cyanobacteriota > Cyanobacteriia > PCC-6307 > Cyanobiaceae > Cyanobium. Next base: position 8,381 of record CANCJV010000017.1, on the reverse strand, counting down.
CGAGCCCCAGGCCGTGATTGGCCTGGGCAACCGGCTGCGGGAGCTGCAGGGGCAGGAACAGGAGCTGGAGCGGGCGTTGCTGCTCGAGCTCAGTGGCCTGGTCGGGGAGCAGGCGCCGGCCCTGGAGCAGCTGCAGCGGGTGCTGGTGCGCCTCGATGCGGCCCTGGCCCGGGCCCGCTACGGCGCCTGGCTGGGGGCGGTGCGGCCCCAGCTGGCCGACTCGGCGCAGGCGGCATTCGAACTCCGCGATCTGCGCCATCCCCTGCTGCTCTGGCAGCAGCGCCGCCAGGGGGGCGCCGCGGTGGTGCCGGTGACGGTGCGGGTCAGCCCGGAGCTGAAGGTGGTGGCGATCACCGGCCCCAACACCGGCGGCAAGACCGTGACCCTCAAGAGCGTGGGCCTGGCGGCCCTGATGGCGCGGGCCGGCCTGTTTCTGCCCTGCAGCGGCACACCCCGGCTGCCCTGGTGCGGCCAGGTGCTGGCCGACATCGGCGATGAGCAGTCGCTGCAGCAGAACCTCTCCACCTTCAGCGGTCACATCCGCCGCATCGCCCGCATCCTGGCGGCCCTGCCCGACGCTGAGGGCACGGGGGCCAACGACGCCCGGCATGGCGCCTCCCTGGTGCTGCTCGATGAGGTGGGGGCCGGCACTGATCCGACCGAAGGGGCGGCCCTGGCGGCAGCCCTGCTGCGCCAGCTGGCCGATCGGGCCCGGCTGACGATCGCCACCACCCACTTCGGCGAGCTCAAGGCGCTCAAATACGGCGATCCCCGCTTCGAGAACGCCTCGGTGGCCTTCGATGAAGCCACGCTCTCTCCCACCTATCGGCTGCAATGGGGCATCCCGGGCCGCAGCAATGCCCTGGCGATCGCCTCCAGGCTGGGCCTCGATCCAGCGGTGCTGCGGGCGGCGGCGGCCCAGCTGGAGCCCGGCGGTGAGGGCGATGTCAACCGGGTGATCGAGGGGCTCGAGCGCCAGCGTCAGCAGCAGCAGGAGGCGGCCGAGGCGGCGGTGGAGCTGCTGGCGCGCACGGAGATGCTGCACGAGGAGCTGCTGGCCCGCTGGCAGCAGCAGAAGGAGCAGAGCGCCGAGATCCAGGAGCAGCGGCGCCAGCAGCTGGAGCGTTCAATCCGCGACGGGCAGGGGGAGGTGCGGCGCCTGATCAAGCGCCTGCGCCAGGGCGGCCGCGCCGGCGGCCGCGAAGCGGCGGAAACGGCGCGCCAGGCGGGGCAGCGGCTCAAGCGGCTCGAGGCGGAGCATCGCCCCCAGGCGGAGCGCCGCGACCATGGCGGCTGGCGACCGGCCGTGGGGGAGCGGGTGCGCCTGCTGGCCCTGGGCAAGGCGGCCGAGGTGCTGGCCATCGTCGCCGATGGCCGCGAGCTGACCGTGCGCTGCGGCGTGCTGCGCTCGACGGTGCCGCTGGCGGCGATCGAGGGGCTCAACGGCGAAAAGCCGGCGCCGCCCGAACCGGCCCAGCCCCAGGTCCAGATCCGCAGCCGCCGCAATCCCGCCAGCCGGGGCCCCCTGATGCGCACCGAGGCCAACACGGTCGATGTGCGGGGCCTGCGGGTGCACGAGGCCGAGGCGCTGGTGGAGGAGCATCTGCGCAGCGCCAATGGCCCCCTGTGGGTGATCCACGGCATCGGCACCGGCAAGCTCAAACGCGGCCTGCGCGACTGGCTGGAGGGTGTGCCCTACGTGGAGCGGGTGGTGGATGCCGAGAAAGGAGACGGCGGGGCGGGTTGCAGTGTGGTGTGGGTGAAGTGAGCGGGGCTGGGGCTGCGTCATGGGAGTGGCCGCCGATCCACCCCGCTGGCTGAACTCCGGCGAAAGGGCGTGCCTCGTTCGAGAGCAATGCCGCTGTTCCCCTTCGATCAAGGCAGGGGAACCCGGCGGAACGGCTCACGCCGGAAGCGCCGAACAACATCAAAGTCGCTGTCCAGAGAGAGGATCTCGGCGATGTCCAGCCGCTCCGAGAGTGTCACCAAGGTGAGATCGGCGAAATCACCGGGCAGATCGGCGTAGCGCTGGTTGAGTTCGGCGATGCGGGCGTAATCCTCTGGAAGCAGGTTGATCGCGTCGATGCCACCGCGGCTGACCGCTCCAAGCAGGTGGTTCTGAGCGGCGAGAACGCGGCGATCCCTGGGATCCCCCAGCAGCCACAGAACCTCAGCGATGCAGATCGGCGAGGTGATCAATTGCGCGGTGTTCTGATCAAAGAAGGCCAGCACCGCCTGATGCAGGGGCTCCTGCTGCTGGTAGTAGCTGAGCAGTACGCCTGAATCGATCAGGATCCGCCGCATCAGCGCCTCTCCAGCCGGCGAGCCAGGAGTTGCTCCGTGAGCAGGCGGCGCCGCTCCTGGCGTTCGGCGCTGCCGGCTGGCAGGGTGTCGAGGAAGTGTTCGGGATGGCCGCCCAGCTGCTCGGTGATGGAGGGGGAAGGGCTGCGCTGTTGCCAGCGATCGCGGATCAGTTGGCGGATGAGGGTGCTCTTGTCCTGGCCTGTGGCCTCCAGGAGCTCCTGGAGGCAGCGCTCGGTTTCGCTGTCCAGCCTGACGGTGAGTGGCATGGACCCCAGCCCCGATCCTGTACGACGTTTGGTCTGATCGTAATACGGCCGCCGTGACGTTGCCTGGGTCGAGCAGTGTCTGCTCGTGAGGCCGTGCCCTCAGGAGTCGTCATCCCCGCTGATCTGACGAAGTCCGCTCTCACGGTTCTTCGTCCTCATCACACCGATGGCGGAGGCAGTCCTCACCGTCACTTCGACTCCTCCCCACTGAGTTAGCGGAAGTACTCCGCATTCGAGGACGAACCGGAGCCGCGGGCTGTCCGTCCTTTCCGCAGGCGCCGCTGCCACCGGCCCCAGCCCCCCTGCCGCTCCTGCAGCAACGAAACCTCGGAGCCGGGCCGCAACGCCAGGGCGGCAAAGCCCAGGGCCAACGCCACGCAGGCGATGCCGTTGCGCAGTAACTCGGGTAACAGGCGCCAGGGATCGGCCGGAGGGGTGGCCTGGCGCTCACCAGCAATCTGCACGGCCGCCTGATCGAGCACGGCAGCCACTTGGGCCTTGAGAGCAGGGGCAAGGGCTGGGCGATGTCGGCGGGGCCGAGCACCGGGCCGTGCAGGCGCTGCAGCCGTTGGTTGATCTCCTCGTTGCTGGCGGCGCTGGCCACGGCCTGGCGCAAGGCCACCAATCGCCGTTCGGCGCCGTTGATGCGGGAGCTCTGGGCTCTGGTGGTCGAGCGGCTCTGCTGCAGCCCCGCCACCCCCTGCAACGGCAACAGCAGCAGAAAGCCCAGGGCCACAGCCACGGCCAGCTGGCTGCACAGCTTCTGGCGGCTTTTGAGCAGCGGGTCATGGGGCCCCAGCTCCACGGCGATCTGCAGCAACGCCAGCCCCAGCAGGGCAAAGGGAGCACCGTTGACCAGGCTGCCCGCCAGGCGCAGCTGCCAGAGCGGGTTGAGCAGCTGCAGCGGCCACAGCGCCCCCGCCACCAGCGTGGCGAACAGCACGAACAACACCAAGGCCACCACACTCAACCCCGGCGCCGAGAGCAACCGTGCTGGCGAACCCGAGGAGCGTTCCGAGCTAGAGGGCATGGGGAGAGGGAAAACGCAGGAACGCAAGGCAGGGGCAACGCAGCTCAACCCCGAAACCGCCAGTGGTCAGGCCACCACGGCAGGGCAGAGCGCAGGAAGGTCAAACACCCAAAACAAAGGCCCCACCCGATCCAGGCAGGGCCAAGGGCACATCACCCCAGAAACTCAGAGCTCGAAGTTGCTGCTGGAGACCGCACCAATCCGCCGGCGCAACTTGCGGCTCCAACCAAAGGCGGCACCGGCACCCAGCAGGGGCAGGTGGCCTGGTACTGCTGAAGCAGGTGCGGCCAGGACAACCTGGATTGACTCACTGGTGCCGTTCAGAGTCCAGGTGCCGAGTACGCCGGAAGTTTGCGTGAAGCCGAAGGATGCGAGAGTTTTGCCATTGAATGTGGCACTGCTGACGATTGGAGCGCCAGAGGAATAAGATGAGTCAAGATAAAATGTTGAGGCAAGCCCGAAAAGCTTCGCACTAATACCTGAAACGCTGGAAGCAGGAAACTGAATTATACCGCCAGCACTGCTAAAGTTTGTGGGTCCTGAGATTAGATAAGCTGGCAAAGTTCCAAGTGCTCCAGTGCAAATTTGCGCAATAGAGCTAAATACGGCGCCATTGTCTACGCAAGAAGCGGGACTGCCCGTTGTTGCTCCAGCAAGATTCAAGCTGCCACTGGTCTGAACAACTACATTGCCGCCCGATTCAAAGATGTTGTAGGTCAGAATCGCCTTGGCCTCATCCTGGCCCAGCAAAAAGGGCAACGGCGCTGCCAGCAAAGGCGCCAGCCGCTTCAACCGCCTGCCGACAGCGCCAAATCCACGGCTCTTGCGGCCACCAGAATAAAGAAAGGGCATCTCATTCAAAACAAATTTGCTTAGATTTTGCTGCTACCCCCCCTGCAATGCTGGGCAGCCAAGGACAGATTTTTTTTCTGGCCTACCCAATTAGCAGGTAGATCTGGTTCGCCAGGGTACGAAATGGCCGGAGCTTCGGGCAGTCAGCTCCCTATTAATGAGTAGATGGCGCGGGCCAGCGTCACGGTTTGCGAATGGGTGGCCGCTGGCCGGGCTGGCCTGATGCGCCAGCCGGCGGCGCCCATCCATCGCAGGGCAAGCGAGCGGCACCTGCCGTGGTGCAGGCCCATGAACTCAGGATTCCGCTGCTCGCTGCCGCCAGCAGGATCCATGCCGATCCACACGAGGCCTCAGGCGCTCGCCAATCCCAGGGCGGCCCGTAACGCCTGCTCCAGAGCGGCCATTTCAGCAGCGCTGAGTCGGGTTAGGGGGCCTTCACCGATGCGGTTGCGATCCAGGGCTCGGGGTTGCTCCGCCATGGCCCAGCACTCGCGAAGCAAGCGGTCGCGCGCAGGGATCAGCACCCGCAGGGCCTCGGCGCCGTGGCGCCGCTGGCTGGTGAGGGGCACCACCAGCAGGGTGGCGAGTCCCGCTTCGGTGAGCGCATCGGCCTGGATCACCACCACCGGCCGCACCTTGCCCACCTCAGCTCCCTGATTGGGGTTGAGGCGTGCCACCCACACCTCACCGCGGCGCATCAGCGCCACCACGGTTCGGCCGAGGTCGCGTTCGCAGGCGCCTCAGCCACGGCCAGGGCCTCGTTTTCCGCCATCAGGAAATCGGCGGCCAGCTCCTGAGCCTCCGCACAGGCATCCGCATCGCTGGCCAACGCCACGGCGGCCAGCCTCAGGGCCGCTTGTGCCCGTTCTTCCCGTCGCTGGGACAGCAGGGTTTCCAAGGCCTCGCGCATCAGCTGGGAGCGAGGTTGGCCGCTGAGTCGCGCTTCCTCACTGAGCTGTTGCTCCAGGTGGTCTGGAAGTCTGAGGCTGACGGCACTCATGGAACGCCACAGACGTGATCGAAAGCAGTTTACGAGATGCATGCCAACTTGTATGACAGACACGCATCCGATGGTGAGGTGATCACCTCACGGGCGCACCAACGGGCGTGGTTCCCCCAGCGTCTGATCGCTACCTGTGCCACATCCAGCGGTTGTCCCGTTGCAGCGCGGCGGCCATGGCGGAGCCGCTGGCCAGCAGCTCGAAGTATGCAGCGGTGGCTGAGGAATTCCTCCACCGTCATGCCGATGTCCTTGGCGATCTGGCGAAGCAGCGGCGGGGCAATATCCCGGCCTTTGTGCCCTGGGACTGTGGTGCAGCGGCCATGGGCATCGCGGAACTGCTGGTGTCAGCCGCGTTGACGGACGATCTCAAAGCCCAGTTTGTGCAGGATGTCCGCGACTTCTAAGGGTTTAAGAACCGGCGTTGAACCCACGCTCAGGCCCGCACGGAGATCTGCTGCAGCCCGATGAAATCGCTCTCCAGGGCGGGCTCGAAGTCTTCCAGGAGCAGGGCGATCACCTCCTGGAGGTTGGACTGCAGCTCATCAAGGCTTTCTCCCTGGCTGTGGGCGCCAGGGAATCCGGGGACATAACCAACCAGCATCCCGGTCTCGGGGCAGCGCTCAATCACCGCTGAGAGCGTGTGCACTGGAACTCGTTTCATGCGCCCATTCTGCTGTCGTCCAACCCGGAAGCGATGGCGTCAACGATCGAATGGGCAGGGCGCAGGGCGTCCTCGCTTTGGAGCCGGCCGAAGCCGTCAGGCTTCTGCGCAGCAGTGATGATCGCTCGGGGCACCGTCGGCAAAGCTTTCGGGCGAGCGCGACGGGATGGACAGCGCATCAAGGATGCGCAAACGGTCCTCCAGATCGCTGACGCTGGCCGCCAGGGCGGCGAAGACGGCCGGCGGCAGATCGCGGCAGGAGCGCCCAAGGCCGTGGCCCCACGCCTGCTGGCCAATGGCCCAGGTGCAAACCCTTCAGGGCCTTCTCCACCGCCTGGTGGCAGGCGAAGCAAGCCCATTCATGGTGGCCGGCGGCGGCGCTGACTCCGGCCAGCTCCAGATCGGCCTGCGCCTGATGCAACCTGTCGGAGGAACGATTCATGGCGCCTTTGTGGCGGCCCTGGCTGCGACGGTGTCGATCGGTAGGGGCTTGCTACGCCCCCGCATCCCCTGATGCCGCCTGTGGCGATCGGCGAGTCAGCTGCTTGTTGGAGCGATCGCTCGAGGCCCCGGGCCTACGGCGCCAGTCGCTCAATTTCCCAGGGCGCCTGCGTGTCGGCGCGGCTGTAACGGAAGCGATCGTGCAGCCGATTGGGCCGGCCCTGCCAGAACTCAAACTCCGTGGGCTCCACCCGGTAACCACCCCAGAACGAGGGCAGGGGGATCTCGCCATCAGCGAAGCGACGGCGCATCCGCTCCCATTCCAGCTCCAGCAGCTGGCGGGAGCTGATCACCGCACTCTGCTGCGACACCCAGGCGCCGAGGCGGCTGCCGTGGGGCCGGGAGGCGAAGTAGGCCAGGGATTCGGCGGCATTGATCTGGGCGGCCGTGCCGATGACGCCCACCTGGCGCTCGAGGCCGTACCAGGGGAACAGCAGGCTGACATGGGCGTTGGCGGCGATGTCGGTGGCCTTGCGGCTGCCGTGGTTGGTGAAAAACACCAGGCCGCGCTGATCGAAGGCCTTGAGCAGCACGCTGCGGGAACTGCAGCGGCGGCCATCGCTGGTGGCCAGCACCATGGCGTTGGGCTCGGGCAGCGCTGCCGCCGTGGCCTCCCCCAGCCAGAGACGGAACTGGGCCACAGGATCGGCCTCGAGATCCTGGCGGCTCAGGCCGGCGCGGCCGTAGTCCCGGCGCAGGCCGGCGAGATCAGGCGCTGGGCTGGGGTTCGGTTGTGGGGGCTCCATGGGTAAAATATGCCTCCTGCCGCTGTCAGATCAGCCGATTGCACGGCAGCGATTCCACTCCTGAGCTGTCTGCCGCTGGCAACGGCGATTGTGCCGGCATCCTCCGGCCTGGCAGGGGCGCACCCGCCGCAGCGCCAACACCAGCGCCAGCCGCTGAGACTCCGATCGCTGGCGGCTTCGTCAGAGGCGCGGCCCGGCCCACGCTCCTGGCCCGATCCACCAGGCTTGTTGCGTCTGGCCTATGGCGTCCGCGCTGTTCGCCGCCGGGAGAGCCGACCCGGATCAGAGCTGACGCCCGGGAATCCCTACAGCACCGGCAACTGCAGCTGCCGATGCTCTCTCGGGGCCGGGGGTAGCGCCAAGGCCTCGCCGGCCCCATCGAACAGCCGCCAGCCGGCCGCCTCCACAGCCAGATGCACGCTCTGGCCCACGCTCACCGCCTGGTCGGGGCTGGCACGCACCAGCAACAGATGACTGCCCTCCAGCAGCCGGCAGGTGAGCAGTTGTTCATTGCCGAGGGCTTCGACGTGGCACACCTCGGCCGCCAGGTTGCGGTTGGCGGGGGGGGCCAGCTTGAGGTGTTCGGGCCGCAGGCCACCGGTGAGGGTCTGGCCCACCCGGCTGGCGCTGACGGCCTCCAGCGGCCCCTCCAGCAGGAAGCGCTGGCCGGCCAGCAGCAGCTGACCCGGCGCACACACCTGCACCGGCAGAAGGTTCATCGGTGGGCTGCCGATGAACTGGGCCACAAACAGATTCGAGGGCCACTGATAGAGCTCCAGCGGCGTGCCCAGCTGCTGCAGATGGCCGCCATTGAGCACGGCGATGCGATGGCCCATGGTCATCGCTTCCACCTGGTCGTGGGTCACGTAGAGGGTCGTGGTGCCCAGGCGCCGCTGCAGCTCGACGATCTGGGCGCGGGTGCCGGTGCGCAGCTTGGCGTCGAGGTTGCTGAGCGGTTCATCCATCAGGAACACGGCCGGCTGACGGGCGATGGCCCGGCCCAGGGCCACCCGCTGCT
>CANCJV010000016.1 GCA_947378425.1 Synechococcaceae cyanobacterium | reverse complement strand
GCCGCTGGCGCAGGGCGAGGCGATCGAGCCGTTCGCTGCGGATCGGTCCCTGCTCCCGGCCGATGACGTCCTGCTCATCGTTGAGGTACCAGCCGATGGTGTGGAAGATCAATGGCAGCGGCCACACCCGCAGCTCGCCTTCAGGGCTGCCCGGGAAGCTGGCGGCGGAGGCATGACCCTCCAGCCGCACCCGGCGGTGCTCGAAGATCGCCCGCTCGATCGCCTCCGGTCGTCTAAGGCCAGCGAGACTGTCGGGTCACACCAAGGCCGCATCGACTGTCCCGCCGGCTCTGGTCCAGCTGCCATCGCAGCCAGCGCCGCTGACGGCAGCCGCCCCTCAGCCCCCGGCTGATCGATCCGCAGCCGCACCACTCGGGCCGACGGGCTGAAGCCGCCACAGCGCCAGACCACCGCCCCGTCCCCGGGCCGCCAGCCAGCCGGCCGGATCGCGGGCGATCAGCGCAAAGAAGGGCAGCCGCCGCGATGGCGGGGCCGGCAAGGACCGTTGCAGCAGCAGCCGGCCCGCCAAGCGCAGCTCCAGCTGCTCAAACCAGAACTGCAGCAACGGCCTGGAGCCCACCAGCGTGCCGGGACCACGAAAGCGCAGCTCCAAAACGCCGAGGTTGACGACATTGCTGAGCTGCAACGCCTCAGCGCTGGCTTCGATCTCCAACCGTGCCGCCAGGCCCCGCAACAGCAGTCCACTGAAGGAGGCCGGTCGTGCACTGCCCTTGGGCCACACCTGATCGAGCTGCCAGCAGCCGGCCAGGTCCCTGGCCGTCAGGCCGGTCCCGCCTTTGGCGGTGCCGGCACGGGCAGTGCTGCCTTGGGCCCTGGAGCCGTGGCGCACCTGCTGCTCCAGGGCCAAAAGCGTGGCGCCGCTGGGCAGGTCGGAGCTGGATGGGGCGGGGGTGGCCACAGTGCCGGCGTCGAGGGCCACCGCATGGTGGCGCAACCGCGCCAGCGGCGCTCTGGATTCAGCGGCGCTGCAGGCGGTTGGGGAAGAACCGCGGCGGCGGTTCGGGGTCAGCGGCAGCGGGCTCAGGTTCAGATGCAATGGCGGCCGTTGCCTGCTTCGCCTCGATCCCATGCACAGCCAGAACCTCCTGGCAGCGCTGCATCCATTCCTGCCGCAGCGCCAGGGGCTGCTCGATGCGGATCCCGGCGCCGAAGCCGAACAGCCAGTTGCGCAGGTCGATGTCGCTGGCCAGGGTCCAGCGGGGCAGATCGAACTCCACCGGATAGGGATGGCTGTCACCTTGGCCATTGGCTTGGAGCACGTGGGGGGCCCGGGGGTGATGCCACCATCGATCGCCGCTCAGGGGGCGCGAAAAGCGGGTCTGCTCCAGGGGATAGCGGCCGGCGCCCTCGCGCAGGAAGGCAAAGGCCCAGGGGGCGCAGGAGAAGCGCAGGGTCTCCAGCTGGCTGGCCCGCTGCTGGGCTGAGGTGCTGGCCAGAGCCAGCTGGGCCTCCAGGTCGTCGCCGAAATAGATGCCGCCGGTGTGGTGCAGCAGTTTTTCCAGGCGCTGCACGGCCCGCTGATGCTGCTCGGGGCTGCGGCGCAGGTCGGTCTCGTTGTGGCGCAGGGCGAGGCGATCGAGCCGTTCACTGCGGATCAGTCCCTGCTCCCGGCCGATGGCATCCTCCTCATAGATGAGATACCAGCCGATGGTGTGGAAGATCAACTGCAGCGGCCACACCCGCAGCTCACCTTCAGGGCTGCCCGGGAAGCTGGCGGCGGAGGCATAACGTTCCAGCCGCACCCGGCGGTGCTCAAAGATCGCCCGCTCGATCGCCTCCGCCCGTTTGGGGGCGGCGAGACAGTCGGGTCGCACCAGGGCCGCATCGACAACGGCATGACGGGCGTAGCTGCGCACCGGCGCCTGGGCGGCGGTGTCGATACCGGCCCAGACCAGGCGTTCATCCAGCTCCTGCAACAGCTCCTGAGCGGAGGGATCGGCCAGGCGACCGGCTGCCTGCTGCACCACCGCATGCACCTGCCGCAGCCTTGGCGGCGACAGCAGGGCCGTGCCCAGGGCATAGCCATGGCGCACGTTGTCGTGGCGGCAGCGAAAGCCGTAGGGGGTGAGAATTTTTTCGATGTCCTTGCGCAGGCTGGCGCTTTCGCCCGGCAGATAGGCGCCGGGGATGGCTGCCATGGCAGCGATCAGATGCTGATGCAGGTTGCCCCCCTGCTCTGGGTCGCGGTCGAAGGGGTTTTGCAACAGATGGCGCAGCAACGTCATCACCCGCACAAACACCGGCCCATCCCCCATCGGCGGCTGGCCGCCATGCACGCCGCCGGCTGCCGGCAGGCGTGGCCGGCGCAGGGGCTGTTCAGCACCCAGCTCGGGGGGCTGAATCGGTACACACACCGCCAGGGCGCTGGTGAAGCCATGGGACTCCAGCCACTCCAGATCCCGGCGCACAGCCTCGACCTCGCCGTAGCAGTCGCCGTGCAGACGGCGCAGAAAAGCGGCGGCCCGATCGGCCAGATCCCCGGACGGCAGCGGCGACAGCCAGCGCTCCAGCTCCTCCCGGGTACCGGGATCGTGCGCCTCCAGCCCCGGAAAGCTGCTGAGCAGGCGGATCAGGAACAGCAAGCGCTCCAGATCCAGCAGGCGCGAGTACCCATGCCGCTGCAACTTGCTCTCGCGGGCGCGGGCCGAGCGGATGCGCTTGTCGAGGGAGGCCAGTTCGGCGGCCAACAGCGGCGCCAGCTCCTGGTGATGGTTCGGCACGACGGCGCAGATCGCCGCAAATCCCTCCGCCCGGCAGGGCCCGAAGTGGGGATCGGCCAGGGCGGCGGCCATCTCCTGAATCACCGCCACAGGCACCAGCCGCTGGCGGCGGCCGTTCCACTCCAGGCAGATGGGCAGAGGCGTATGGAGCCACCAGCCGATCCACTCCACCGGACGCGGCAACGGCAGGGCCTGGGTGATCGCCAGCCGCCAGGCCCTCCGGGCATGGGTGGCATCGACGATCACCGGCCGGCCCTCGGCCACGGCCTCGAGCAGCCGCTGCTGCAAGCGCTGCTGGATGTCGGCCCAGGGGCCCTGCACGGCGGCGTCCCCGAACACCTCGGCGCGGATCGCATCGGTGGAGAGCACCAGAGCCGGCGGTTCATCAGGGCCGCTGAGCAGCTGCGCCAGGGCCCGGGCCAGGGTGGTCTTGCCGCTGGCGGGCGGGCCGATCAGCAGGTGGCAGCGCAGCGGGGCCATCGAGGCAGGGGCGTGACGGGAACCGACCGCACGAGCGCATCATCGCAGTCTTTCGCAGGAGCAACGACGCCATCACCCCAGCTGGGCTGGCTCAGGCTGGAGCTTCAGCTGCCCGGGGGAGCGGGATCAGCGTCCTCATGGTCCGGTGGCGGTTCCGGCAACAGCTGGGCCAGCAGCCCCGATCCCATCAGGATGGCCCCGAGGCTGATCGCCAGCCCCCGGTTGCTTTCGGCGGGGCCATCGGCCCAGGCGGCGGCGGCCAGAAAGGCAGCCCCCAGCAACAGGGTCGGCACCAGCACGATCCCCTTGGCGGTGCGGTTCAGGCCCATCAGCCGGCCTCCATGACCCTGCAGGCCGCCGGGCTGTCATCGGGGTGGGCGAGGCCGGCGGCGATCAGGCCGCTGCCCATGTCCCGCTCCCCATCCAGCCGGCTGACCCTGGCCAGCAGCAGGCCACTCCTTTCGCCATAGGGGCGCAGATTGACCCGGGTGCGCCGCGGCAACTCCTGGCGCAGCCAGGCCATGGCTGCGGCCTGATCCGCCGGTTCAACGCCGATGCAGGCCAGCTCGACGGCGTAGTTGCGATTGCCATCGCCGATCTGCAGCAACGTGGCCCTCCGCACCTGCAGCACTTCGGCCGCCAGTGCGGATCCGGGCCAGGCCAGCAGCAGGCCCAGCACCAGGGCCAGGAGTGAGGCGATCGGGCTGTTCAGAGCTTGGAACCGCAACTGGGGCAATAGAGATGGGCGCTGGCGGTGGTGGCCCCACAGGCACTGCAGTGGCGCACGGTGTCGATGGCCAACTCCGGATGGCTGGGCAGGCCCACCATCTGGGCGTTGCTGGCCCCGGGGGGCACCATTGGATAGCAGTTTTCGTTGCGCCGCACCTGCACATCGATGAAGGCTGGGCCGGGGTGGGCCAGGGCCTCGCTCAGGCGCGGCAGCAGATCGTGCCGTTCGGTGATGCGATAGCCGCGCACGCCGAAGGCTTCAGCGAGGGCGGGGAAGTCGGGCATGCCGCCCGTCATTTCGGAATTGGAGTAGCGCTCTTCGTAGAAGCTCTCCTGCCACTGGCGCACCATGCCCTGCCAGCCATTGTTGATCACCACCACCTTCACCGGCAGCTGGTACTGGGCCAGGGTGCCGAGTTCCTGGATGTTCATCAGGATGCTGGCATCACCGGCGACGCAGATGACCTGCTCGCCGGGGAAGGCCATCTGCACCCCCATGGCCGCGGGCATGCCGAAACCCATGGTGCCCAGGCCGGCGCTGCTGATCCAGCGGCGGGGGCCGGTGTTGAGAAACTGAGCCGCCCACATCTGATGCTGCCCCACATCGGTGGTGACGTAGGCCTCCGGTGCCAGCTGGCGCAGGGCCACCATCACCTCCTGGGGGGCGATCTTCCCTTCGGGGGCTGGCACCACCAGGGGATAGTGCTGTTTCCAGCCCTCGATCCGCTTCAGCCAGGACTCGGTGCGGCCGGCGGAATCGTCGGCAGTGGAGATGCGCAGCAACGCTTCGATGGCCGTTCGGACATCGGCGACAACCGGCACTTCCGGCACCCGGTTCTTGCCCACCTCGGCGGCGTCGATGTCGATGTGGATCACCCGGGCCCTGGGGGCGAAGCTGTCGAGCCGCCCCGTCACCCGGTCGTCGAAACGGGCACCGGCGGCGATCAGCAGATCACACTCGGTGACGGCGAAGTTGGCATAGGCCGTGCCGTGCATGCCCAGCATGCCCACGGCCAGGGGATGGCGCTCGTCGAAGCATCCCTTGCCCATCAAGGTGGTGGTGACCGGAATCCGGAAGCGCTCGGCCAGGAGCCGGATCGCCTCATGGGCCGCCGAACTGATACTGCCGCCGCCCACATAGAGCAACGGCCGGTGGGAATGGCGGATCAGCTCCAGGGCCTTTTCAATCGCCTCGGGATGGGGCAGGGGCGAATGGCCGAAGCCGGGAGGCACGGCCGTGCCGGGTTCCACCGGGGTGTAATCGAACTCTTCGGTGCCGACATCCTTGGGCACATCGATCAGCACAGGCCCCGGGCGGCCGCTGGCGGCGATCAGAAACGCCTCCGCCACGATCCGGCCGATGTCGGCGGGATTGCGCACCACCCAGGAGTGCTTCACGATCGGCAGCGTGATGCCGAAGATGTCGGTTTCCTGGAAGGCATCAGTGCCGATCGCCGCCCGAGGCACCTGGCCGGTGATCACCACCATCGGCACCGAATCCATCTGGGCCGTGGCGATGCCCGTGACCAGATTGGTGGCTCCGGGCCCGGAGGTGCCGAAGCAGACACCCACCTGCCCGGTGGCCCTGGCGTAGGCATCGGCGGCGTGGGTGCCCCCCTGTTCGTGGCGCACCAGGATGTGCTTCAGCCAGCCCCGCTCCTCAGCCTTGTACAGCTCGTCGTAGATCGGCAGGATCGCGCCGCCCGGGTAGCCGAAGATGTGCTTCACCCCGTGGCGATGCAGCGCATCCATCAGGGCATAGGCGCCACTGACCCGCTGGGGGGCCGCCAGCGCCTGGGGGTTGGAGCCGTTGGCCGCCTGGACGAAACTGGCGGCCTGGGCAGGAGTGAGGGGCGTGAGCGTCACGGCTGCAGAGGGTGAGGAGGGGAACCGATGGGCTGATGGGAGCGGCGGATCCCCCTTCAGCGGAATGCGACAACATTAGGGGCCCTGGCGCTGGCGAGCGGTTGACGGCGGCGGCTGTCAGCCATGGCCCGCAGAATCCGGGCCGGATCGAGCCACTGGCCGCGAAAGCGCATGCCCCAGTGCAGATGGGGTCCGGTGCTGCTGCCGCTGAGGCCCACATGGGCGATCGGCTGGCCGCTGCGCACCGGCTGACCGACCACCAGGCTAAGGGCGCCGCTGCGGTAGCTGCCGCCCTCCACACGGCCGGCCAGATGGCAATAAATATGTTCGTAGTCGCCGGAGCGGATCACCAGGCCATTGCCGCAGCCGCCATCGCGGATCACCTCACTCACCCGCCCTGACCACCAGCTGCGCACGTCGGAGCCCAGGGGCGCGGCGATGTCGACGCCGTAATGGGGCCGCAGATCGCCGCCGAGGGGATGGACGCGCATGCCGAAACCGCTGGTGAAGCCGGCGAAGCTGACCACCGGAAAGGTGCCGCTCAACCAGGTGCCACGGCTGAGGGCGGCGGCGGGAGGGGAGGGCACGGCCAGCAGCAGCAGCCCAGCCCCCAGGGCCAGCAGGGGGCTGGGCCAGCGCAAGCGCGCAGGGACCGGATCAGAGAAGACCGAGGGCATGGAGGGGGCCTCGACCGCTGAGCAGTTCCAGCAGGAAAGCGGAAAAACCGATCATCGCCAGGCGACCGTTCCAGACCTCGGAGCTGTTGTTCCAGCCCCAGGCCCACTTGTCCTGGGGATAGAGCTTCACCTTGGTGGGCAGCTCGGCGGCCTGATCGAGATTCACCTCCGGCCCCCCCAGGGCCTGTTGCACCAGATCGGCGAGACCGGCGATGAAGGTGGGATCGGTGTCGAGGGCCGGCACCCGCAGGAAATGGCGCACCCCGGCCTCAGTGGCGATCTCCCGATATTCGATGTCGATTTCCTCGAGCGTTTCGATGTGTTCACTGACGAAGCTGATCGGCACCACCACCAGGTCGTTGACGCCGGCGGCTCCCAGCTCCTCGAGCGCATCCTCGGTGTAGGGCCTGAGCCACTCCACCGGGCCCACCCGGCTCTGGTAGGCGAGGGTGTGGGGATTGGAATGCCCCAGCCGCTGCTCCAGCCGCTGCATGATCAGCTCGCTGCAGGCCTCGATCTGTCGCTGATAGGGATCGCCGGCCTCCTCCACATAGCTCTTGGGCACCCCGTGGGCGCTGAAGAAGATGTGGGCCTGTTCCGGCACTTCGGCCGCCTCGATCTGACGCGCGATCAGACCGGCCATGGCGTCGATGTAGCCGGGGTGGTCAAACCAGCTGCGGATGCAGCGGATCGGCATGGCGCTGAAGGCCGGATCAGCCTGGCGCAGCCGCTGCAACTCGCGGAAGCTCGAACCACTGGTGCTGATCGAAAAGTGGGGGTAAAGGGGGAGAACCACCACCTCCTCGATGCCATCGGCCTTGATATCGGCCACCGCCGATTCGGTGAAGGGATGCCAGTAGCGCATCGCCACATAACTGGTGGCTTCCACTCCCCGTTGGCGCAGGGTGCTCTGCAGTTCGCGCGCCTGCTGCTCGGTGATACGCCGCAGCGGAGAACCGCCGCCGATCGCCCGGTAGGCCGCCTGGGATTTGCCGCTGCGCAGGGTGCTGATCAACCAGGCCAGCGGCTTCTGCAGGGCCGGGATCGGCAGCCGGATGATCTCCGGGTCGGCGAACAGGTTGTAGAGGAAGGGCCCCACATCCTCAATCCGCTCGGGACCGCCGAGGTTCAGCAGCAGCACGCCGACCCTGGCCATGCCCGAGTGCCTTGAAAACGCTGAGCGTAACGCCACCTTCCTCCAGGCGTTGACCCTGGCGAGCGTCGGGAGGGCTCGATAGGGTCCGCCCGAGTGCCGGCACGATCGCTCTGAGCTCCGAATCCGCTGAGGTCAGCGCCGCTGGCATGGACGATCTGTTGCGTTCTCGCAACGCCGCCCTGGCGGCCTCAGGGGTGCGCCTGCGTCTGGAACGACGGGGTGGTTGCCTCGGCCTGCGGGGCCCCCTGCCCTGTCGCAGCGACCGCGGTGACCATGGCGGCCTCAAGGTCCAGCGCCTCAGCCTCGGCCTGCCGGCCACGCCCGCCGGCCTGATCGAAGCCGAGGCGCAGCTGCTGCAACTGCAGGGCCAGCTGGCCGCGGGACGTTTCGACTGGCAGCAACCACGGCCACAGCCAGCGGCGGCCTCGCCGCCTGCCGAGTCGCTGGCCCCCGGCCCATCGGCATCAGCACCGGCAGCACCAAGGTTTGCTGCGGTGCCACCGGATCCCGGCTCGGGGGCCGGCCACCCGGCTGGCACCACGACCCTGGATATCCCTCCCCTTGACCTGCAGGCGGAGCTGGATGGATTTGAGCAGGCCTTCTTCGCCGATCCCCGCCGCCGCCGCCAGATCGCCGGCAGCCGTTCCACCTGGCGAGCGGCCTACCGGCCCTACCTGCGGCGCTTGCTGCTGATGGCGGCGGGTCAACCCCAGCTGTCCGAGGCCCTGCTGGTGCAGGTGCTCGAGAGCTATGCCCTGGCCAGTCGCAGCCGCCAGCAATGCGGCATCGCCCTGGCGGCCCTGGCCGCCCACAGGGCCATCCCCCTACCCGGGGACTGGCGCGAGCGCAGCGGTGGCTACGGCCTGCATGCGGCCCGCTTCCGCCAGCTGCCGCTGGATGGAGCCATCGTCGAGCTGGTGGAGCGCATCCCCAATCCCGGCTGGCGGCTGGCCTATGGCCTGATGGCGGCCTACGGCCTGCGCAATCACGAGGTGTTTTTCTGTGATCTCTCGGCCCTGGCTCCCGGCGGAGATCGGGTGTTGCGGGTGCTGCCCACCAGCAAGACCGGCGAGCATCAGGTCTGGCCCTTTCAGCCCGAGTGGGTGGAGCGCTTTGAACTGGAGCGACTGGGCCGGGAAGCCGGCGCCCTGCCCAGGGTCTGCACCGATCTGCGCCGTACCACCCTGCAGCAGGTGGGGCGCCGGGTGGCCGAGCAGTTCCGCCGCTACGACCTGCCGATCACGCCCTACGACCTGCGCCATGCCTGGGCGGTGCGCACGATCCACATCGGCCTCCCCGACACGGTGGCGGCGCGGATGATGGGCCACTCGGTGATGATTCATACCCGCACTTATCACCACTGGATCACCCGCCGCGACCAGCAGCAAGCTGTCGATGCGGCCCTGGCCCGGATGCGGGCGGCCTGAGCCAGGCGCCCCGTGCCAGGCGCCACTCCGGCCGCGCCAGCGGCCAGAGTGGCGCTCTCCCCGAGCTGCCCCAGTGAGCCCGCTTCCCAGTTCCGCCAACCCTCCGCAGCCCATCGCGCCTGAACCCGGCGCGGACCTGGATCAGGCCGCCAGCGACCTCGGCATGGGCGGTGACCTGGCCCCCGAGACCGATCAGCAGGGCTATCGCCGCCGCATGGAGCGCCGCCGCGAAGTGCAGCGCCAGCGGGTGGGGGAGCGCAATCTCGAAAAAGGTCTGGTGCTGGTCTTCACCGGCGATGGCAAGGGCAAGACCACGGCAGCCCTGGGCCTGGTGCTGCGCACCCTCGGCCACGGCGAGCGGGTGGCGGTGGTGCAGTTCATCAAGGGGGGCTGGCAGCCGGGCGAAGCCAGGGCCCTGGAGCTGTTCGGCGACGCCCTCGACTGGCATGCCCTCGGCGAGGGCTTCACCTGGGAAACCCAGGATCGCGATCGCGACCGGGAGCTCGTCCAGCTGGCCTGGCAGCGCTCGCTCACCTATCTGGCGGCCGCCGATCGCAAGCTGGTGGTGCTGGATGAGGTGAACGTGGCACTGAAGCTCGGCTATCTCGATGCCGACCAGGTGCTGGAAGGGCTCAGCCTCAGGCCGCCCCTCACCCATGTGGCGCTCACCGGTCGCGGCGCCCCGCCGGCGCTGCTGGAGCGGGCCGATCTGGTCACCGAGATGAAACTGGTGCGCCATCCCTTCCGCGAGCAGGGGGTCAGGGCCCAGGCCGGCATCGAATACTGAGCCGGTGGCGCAGCGCCCCGCCACCCGGCCACTGCGGCAGGGACACTGGTGGGAGGGCTTGCTACTGTTCGCCGGATAGCAGGTAATGATGGCTTACAAGCGCGTCCTCCTCAAGCTCAGCGGAGAAGCGCTGATGGGTGAGCAGGGTTACGGAATCGATCCCGCCATTGTTCAGTCGATCGCCACCGATGTGGCTGAGGTTGTGGCCAGCGGCACCCAGCTGGCGATCGTGGTCGGGGGTGGCAACATCTTCCGGGGCCTCAAGGGCTCGGCCGCCGGCATGGACCGGGCCACAGCCGATTACGTCGGCATGCTCGCCACCGTGATGAATGCCATCACCCTGCAGGACGGCCTGGAGCGGACCGGCATCCCCACCCGGGTGCAGAGCGCGATTTCAATGCAGGAGGTGGCCGAGCCCTACATCCGCCGCAAGGCCATTCGCCATCTCGAGAAGGGGAGGGTGGTGATTTTCGGCGCCGGCTGCGGCAACCCCTTCTTCACCACGGACACCACGGCTGCGCTGCGGGCCGCCGAGATCGGTGCCGACGTGGTCTTCAAGGCCACCAAGGTGGATGGGGTCTACGACAAGGATCCCGCCAAACATGCCGATGCGGTCCGCTACGAGAGCCTCACGTTCCTGGAGGTGCTCAGCGGTGAACTGGAGGTGATGGACAGCACGGCCATCGCCCTGTGCAAGGACAACGCCATTCCGATCGTGGTGTTCGACCTGTTCGGCAAGGGCAACATCGGTCGCGCCGTCTTCGGTGAGCCGATCGGTACCAGCATCGTGCCGGCCCGCTGAAATCGGCGTTCGTTTCCCCCCCTTTCCTTTTTCCCTGCCAGCCGCTACCGCCATGGACATCGAAGCCAGCATGCGCAAATCGGTGGAAGCCACCCAGCGCACCTTCAACACCATTCGCACCGGCCGCGCCAATCCCTCCCTGCTGGACAAGATCAACGTCGAGTACTACGGCGCCGAAACCCAGCTCAAGTCCCTGGCGACGATCTCCACGCCCGATGCCCAGACGATCCAGATCCAGCCTTTTGATGGCGGCTCGATCGGCCTGATCGAGAAGGCGATCTCCCTGAGCGATCTCGGTCTCACCCCCAACAACGACGGCCGGGTGATTCGCATCAACATCCCGCCGCTGACCGAGGAGCGGCGCAAGGATTTCTGCAAGCTCGCCGCCCGATACGCCGAGGAGGGCAAGGTGGCGCTGCGCAACATCCGCCGCGATGGCATCGACCGCATCAAGAAGCAGGAAAAGGACGGCGAGTTGTCCGAGGATCAGAGCCGCGACGAACAGGACAAGATCCAGAAACTCACCGATCGCTTCATCGCCGAGCTGGACAAGCATCTGGCCGAGAAGGAAGTCGACATCCTCAAGGTCTGAGCTGTTTTGAAGTCGCCCTGCGATGGCTGAGCACGACGTCATTGTTGTCGGTGCGGGAGCCGCCGGTGCGTCGGCCGCCTTTCACCTGGCCCAGCGGGGCCGGCGGGTGTTGCTGCTGGAGCGCCAGCCCCCTGGGCGCTCGAAACCCTGCGGCGGTGGCATGGCGGCCTCGGTGCAGCGCTGGTTTCCCTTTGATCTGAGCCCCGCCGTCGACCAGGTGATCCGGCGAGTGTGTTTCACCTGGTGTCTAGGGGATCCCGTCGTGGCGGAGCTGCCGGGGGATGCACCGTTCTGGATCGTTCGCCGGGCGGTGCTGGATCAGTTCCTGGCGGATCGGGCGATCGAGGCCGGTGCCGAGCTGCGCCATGGGATGGATGTCGTCGGGCTGGAACGGCGCGAGGGGCTCTGGCGGGTGGGCCTCAGGGACGGCCAGACGCTCAGCGCCGCCGCGGTACTGATCGCCGATGGTTCCGGCTCCACCCTGGCCAGCTCCCATGGGCTCGGTTCACCCCGTCCCCGCTATGCCGCCACGGTGTCGGTGGAGGTGGAGGCCAGCCTCGCCCAGCCGGATACGGCCCGTTTTGAGTTCGGTCTGGTGCACCACGGCTTCTGCTGGGCCTTTCCGCGGCAGGGGGGTTGGAGCATCGGTGTGGGCACGTTCATCGGCCAGCAGGAGGCCGATTCCGAGGCGGTGCTGGCGGCCCTGTTGCCCAGCCTTGGCCTGCCTCCCGATGCCGGCCGGCGCCAGCACGGCCGCCTGCGGATCTGGGATGGCCATCATCCGCTGCATGGCCGCGGAGCAGCCGCCGAGGGACTGTTGGTGGCCGGCGATGCCGCCTCGCTCTGTGACCCCTTCCTGGCGGAGGGCCTGCGCCCGGCGCTGATGAGTGGCTGCCGGGCGGCCGAAGCCTTCGACGGTTGGCTGGATGGCGAGCAGGAGGCCCTGGCGCTCTACAGCCGCCGCCTGCGGGCCGACTGGGGCGAATCAATGGCCTGGGGCAAGCGCATGGCCCAGGTGTTCTACCGATTGCCCAAGGTGGGCTATCAACTGGGCATCAAGCGGCCCACGGCCCCGCAGCGCATCGCCCAGATCCTCTCGGGGGAGATGGGCTACGGCGACATCGCCCAGCGGGTGATTCGCCGGCTGATGTTCCAGCGCGGCTGAGCCACCCCCCAGCGCTGGTTGGGATCAGTTACGGGTGCAGTCCTTGAGATCGCGCAGGCGTTGATCGATCGATCCGAGCAGTTCGATGGCAAACATCGGCGATTCCTGCACGGCGAACAGGAACTTCTCGCGGTTCATCACCAGCAGCCGGCAAGCCGTCAGCGCCCGGGCATTGCCATAGCGTCGATGGTCATGGGTGACCAGGGCACCGGCACCGAAGACATCACCGGCCTGGATCGTTTCATGGGCGGCATCGCCATTCCAGCTGAGCTCAACGACGCCCTCCAGCAGGCCGAACATGCAGTCGCCCGGTTCGCCGGAGCGGAAGATGGTTTCGCCTGCAGCGATGGACTGAACCTCGCCCTTGCTGGCCAGGGCTCGCATCGTGTCGAGAGCATTCACGGAGGATCGATCGCAGGTCGGCCCTTCAGTGTCGCCGATCAGCCCTGCAACGGGGCTGATCGGCACGTTAAGACTCAGCGGCTGATGGCCAGGGCCGCCCCGAGGCCGCCGCGTACATCTTCCGGAGCCAGCCGACCATCCTTGTCGGTGTCGAGGGCATCGAAGACGGCGTCGCTGCCCAGCCATTCTTCGCGGGTGATGCAGCCATCGCCATCGAGATCGTTGAGCAGGAAGATCTCATGCACGGCATGACCAAAGGCGGCACCCCCCTCAAGCTCGGCCAGCCGGTGGGCCAGCTGAGCTTCGAGGGTTTCAATCGCCTTGCAGAAACCGCGGATGCCTTCATCCAGTTTCTCGCTGGCCATCGCATCGCCGTCCATCATCGACCGGAAGGCCGATTCGTCGAGATGGATCTGCTCCTGGGTGGCACCCGGGTCAAAGGCATTGAGCCGGCGATCCAGTTCGCCGTCGCTGGAGCGCAGCTGATCCATCAGAGCCGGCGAGATGGTGAGCAGATCGCAGCCGGCCAGTTCGAGGATCTCCTCGATGTTGCGGAAGCTGGCCCCCATCACCTCGGTCTTGTAGCCGTAGGTCTTGAAGTAGTTGAAGATCTCGGTCACCGAGATCACACCGGGATCCTCCGGCCCGGGATAGCTGGCCCGGCCGGTTGATTTCTTGTACCAGTCCAGGATGCGCCCGACAAACGGCGAGATCAGGGTGACGCCCGCCTCAGCGCAGGCCACGGCCTGGGCGAAGCCGAACAGCAGGGTGAGATTGCAGTGGATTCCATCCTTCTCCAGTTGCTCAGCCGCCTGGATGCCCTCCCAGGTGGAGGCAATCTTGATCAGCACCCGCTCCTTGCCGATGCCGGCGGCGTCATAGAGGCCGATCAGTTTGTGGGCTTTGGCGATCGTGGCGGCAGTGTCGTAGCTGAGGCGGGCATCGACTTCAGTCGAGACCCGACCGGGCACGATCTTGAGAATCTCCTTACCGAAGGTGACACTGATTTCATCAAGGGCTTCGCTGACCACTGCATCAGCGCCGGCGGCGGCACCGATCGCCTGGCGCGATTCGCGCAGAGAGCGATCAATCAGCTCCTGGTAAGTGGAGATCTGGGCGGCCGCCAGGATCAGCGAAGGGTTGGTGGTGGCATCGCGAGGCGTGAACTGCCGGATGGCATCGATGTCGCCGGTATCGGCTACCACCACGGTCATGGCGGCAAGTTGATCGAGCAGATTCGCCATCAGTCAGAAGCTCGCCTGGGAGCAGTCGTTGGATCAAAGCTAGCCAGCCATGCCGCTGCAGCCGAGGCCTTCGAGCTGCCGCTTGTGGGAATTCGCACAGCGCCTCAGTGGGAAAGCTTGGGCGGCCTGGAGGCGATCGGCAGGCTCGGGGCGACTTTCTCGATCACCAGCAGGGCCTCGACGATCTGCTTGGCCACCGGCACCGCCACCGTAGAGCCGTAGGCATTGCCGCCCTGAGGCTCATCGACCACCACCAGCACCACGTAGCGGGGGTTTTCCACCGGCAGCACCGCCACGAAGCTGCAGATCCGGGCACCGGGGATGTAAACGCCATTGAGGGCCTTCTGGGCGGTGCCCGTCTTGCCGCCGAGGCGATAGCCGGGGATCTGCAGACCCTTGCCGCTGCCTTTCTGGACCACGGTTTCCATCCACTTGATCACGATGCCGGTGATCTTGGGGTCGAGCAGCTGGACACCGCGGACATCGCGATCGCCGCTGAGGGCATCGCCGGAACGCAGGCCGCTGGTGATGTGGGGACTGACCAACTTGCCGCCATTGGCCAGCATCGCGTGCAGTTGCAGCAGCTTCAGCGGCGTCAGCGAGAATCCCTGGCCGAAGGCGGCGGTGGCGGGTTCGATCGGACTGCCGACGAATTCCGCCTTGGTCTTGAGCTGGCCGGCCACGGCACCGGGAAGATCGGTGTCGGGCACATCATCGATGCCGATCGTGTGCAGCCATTTCCAGAAATGGTCGTGCTTGACGCGACTCATCGCCTGCACCATGCCGACATTGCTCGAGACCTGGAGCACGGTTGGGAAATCGATCACACCGTGGGCGCTGTGGTCATTGTTGAAGATCGGCCAGCCACCGATGCTGAGCTGGCCGACATCGTTGACCGTGCCGTGGGGGTCAATCGCCTTCTCCTGCAGGGCCATGGCCAGGTTGATCGGCTTGAAGGTGGAGCCGGGTTCATAGAGATCCTGCACCGACCATTCGCGGAACAGGCCCGGGTTGTAGCTCCAGAAGCGGTTGGGGTCGTAGGTGGGGGTGGAGGCCAGGGCCAGCATCTCGCCGGTGCGGGCATCCATCACCAGGGCCGCACCGCGCTTGGCATGCCATTGCTTGACCTGACGGACCAGGGCCTGCTGGGCCACCTGTTGCAGGCGGGCGTCGAGAGTGAGCTGCAGGCGCAGATCATCGCCATAGAGGGAGCCGGCCTGGATGCCGTCGGGCAAGGGGGTCCCGTCGGCCCCGCGCCGCATCGTGAAGGTGGTTTCCTGGCGCAGCAGGTCCCGGTTGCGGCTCTGCTCCAGGCCGGCCTGGGGCACCCGCTCCAGGTTGAGGAAGCCCACCACATTGGCGAACAGCTGTCCCTGGGGATAGATGCGCTGGGGATAGCCCTCGAGGTCAAGACCACTGATGCCGAGCTCCCGCACGTGCTGGGCGGTGTCCGAGTCCAGACCGGTGGCGAGCTTGACACCGCTCCTGAGCTTGCCGATGGTTCGCAGCAGCTCGTCCTTGGGCCGGGCCAGCACCACCGCCAGACGCGCCACCACATCCTCAGGCGGACGCACCGATTGGGGATCGTCTCCGGGGAGATTGAAGTAGCGGGGATGGGCCCAGAGGGTGAAACGCTCTTCGTCGAGGGCCACCAACTGGCCCATCCGGTCGACGATCGTGCGGCGCAGTCCCATCGGTGTGACCGAGTGGGTCTGGATCGCCCGGGCCCGGGCCTGCAGACGCTGGCCATCGACAACCTGAAGCCAGGCCAGCCGCACCGCCAGGCCCCCCAAGGCCGAAGCCAGCACCAGATACACCGCCAGCATGCGCCGGCTGGAGAGGGGCTTGATCTCCAGCAGGGGATGACGGCGGCCGGCAACTGCACGACCCGCCACAGCCGGAGCACTGACCTTGCGGGGACCGCTCGGCGGATGCCGTCGGGTGGAGGCTCGGGACATTCAGTACCCCGCGGGGATCTGCTGCAACTGGATGCCGTCAAGCACGGGCAAAGGTGTGTGGGTGGTCAGGCCCTGGGGTTCAGGCAGATGGATGAGTTTGGTGCTGCTGGTGGGCACCAGCTCTGCGGGTCTGTGCATTACGCCGAGATGGTGTTGCTCCAGCAGGGCCGCCGATTCCTGCAGGCGATGCTCCAGCGATTTGGATGCCTCCAGCTCCGAGTAACTGCGTGCCCACTCGTTCTGCCAGTGCAGGGTGAGGGCGCTGAGGGCGAGCACGGAGAACCCGAGCCCGGCCAGGGCACCGCTGCTGATCCGGTGCAGGCCAGCCAGCCAGGCAGACTGACGTTCAATCCGTCGAGCGGAAAGGGAGTCCTCGATCAACTGCAGGGATCGGGATTCCTGCTGGCGTTGCGAGGCTTGGCGGGAGGGACTGGCGACGGTGGCGACCAAGGCTGCCGATTCAACATGGCGCAAGTGAACCACCCATCCCCGGGCCCTGCAAGCGCCCGTGCGGGATCAGCCGCCAAGCACGATCAGGTTGAGGAAGGTGAGGCTGTTCCAGAGAGCATGCATCAGCACCGATGCCCCCAGTCGGCCACTGCGCCAGCGCAGCCAGCCGAGCCCCATGCCCAGCACGAACAGGGGCACCAGTTCGCTCAGGCTCAGATGGGCAAGTGCAAACACAGCCGCACTGATCAGAACCGCCGCCCCCCCTCCCCAGCGGCTGCCGACGACGGGCAACAGCACGCCGCGGAACAGGGCCTCCTCAAACAGGGGTGCCAGCACGATGGCAGTCAGGGCGAAACAGGCCAGCGCCCGGGGATCGGGGCTGCTGAGCACCAGATCCAGCATCGGATTGCTGCCGCCCGGATCATGCCAGAAGTGATCGATCAGCCAGCCGCACAGGGAGACGGCGGGCAACACCATCACCACCAGGGCGGCTGCCGGCGCGGCACTGGAGCGCCAGGGCCGCCAACGCCACTGCAACCAGCCCTGGCTGGGTCGCTCGCCCCGGCCGTGCAGCATCAGGATCAGGATCAGAAGGGGTGCCGCCATCAGCGCCAGATAGAGCAGCAGCACCTGCACCCCCTGAGCCAGCGCTTCTTCCAGCGGCAGCCGCAGCACGATCGCCGTCAGCCTCGCCTGGAGCAGCTGGGGCAGGATCACTTCCCCCAGCAGCACGAAACCGCCGGCCACCAGCAGCGTCACATCAACCAGGCTCAGGGGTGGACCGACCAGGGGGGGGGCAGCCGGCAGCCGTTGGCGCCAGGCCAGCCAGGCCAGACGCAACAGCAGGCCGCTGCCGAGAACGAGCAGGAGCAAGGGCACCAGACTCACCCCCACCAGCTGCAGCAGCAGGCGCCGCCGCCATCGGGTCGCGGGGCAGGCGCTCTCGGGGGCATCGAGCTGCTCGCAGCTGAGCTGGGCCACCAGGGTGGGGGCTCGCCAGGGTTTGAGCCAGCGCTCCAGCTCAGCCGCATCGGCCCGCTTGCCTGCACGCAGGGCTTCCAGCAAGGGGCGACGCGGGACCTCCACCATGTCGGTGAGTTCGCGCAATTCCCTCGCCATCGCCAGGGGCTCGCTGCCCCGTTGCAACAGGATCAATTCGAGACGCTGCACCGCCGGTGCCGGCAAGGCTGATGCGGCGATCTGCCGCTGCAACTCCCGGGCCAGCTCGGCCCGCGGATCCTTGCCGACCAGGGGCTCCTGCAAGGAGGGGGGGAGCAGCTCGCCGGCAAGGGCTGTCAGCTCGAGCTGATGCAGGTTGAGGGCCTCGCCCACGGACGGCCGCGCCAGGCTGTCCACCAGTCCGTTGAGCCACAGCAGCAAGCTGAGGGAGAGGCTGATCAGCGCCAGCAGCACCTTCCAGCCAGGTTCCGCACCGGGGGCCGGGGTGGGGAGGGGGGTGCCACGCAAGCGGGGGCCTCATCGGGACGGAATTCGAACCGATTCTCCCTGGCGGCTCGCCCCGTTCGCGGAGCGCCAGCGCTCTGGGGCCCAGGCGTGCTCCCATACGATGGCTTCGCCTGTGGCGCAAGGCCTGTGCCCCTTCGCATCGTGCTGGTCCGCCACGGGCTCAGCAGCTTCAATCTCGATCAGCGCTTTCAGGGCCGGGATGATCTGTCCTCGCTGCTTGAGCAAGGGGCCAGCCAGGCGCGCGCCGCCGGCCAGGCCCTGGCTGAGGTGCCCCTGACGGCGGTCTACAGCTCCCCCCTGAGCCGGGCCCTGGACACCACGCGCCTGCTGCTGGAAGCCCACGGCCAGCCGTTATCGCCCCACGTCGACGACGATCTGCTCGAGATCGATCTCGCCCCCTGGAGCGGCCTGCTGCGCCGTGAGGTGCGGCAGCGCTATCCGGAGCAGGAACGGATCTGGCGGCAGGCGCCTGAAACCCTGGAACTGCAGCGGCAGGACGGCGGGCTCTACCGGCCGCTGCCCGAGCTGATGGAGCAGGCCCAGCGCTTTCTGGATCAGCTGCTGGAGAGCCATGGTCAGGCCCTCGCCAGCGGCGGCCAGGCCACCGTGCTGGTGGTGGCCCACAACGCCATCCTGCGCGCCCTGGTGCTGCAGGCCCTGGGGTTGCCGGCCAGCGGCTTCCGCCGGCTGCGGCTCGACAACGCCTCGATTTCGGTGCTCAACCTCGATCGCGATGGCAGCGGCCGCACCCAGGTTCAGATCGAGTCGATCAACGGCACCAGCCACCTCGGTGAACCCCTGCCCGGCAAGGGCGACGGGCCGCGGCTGTTGCTGGTGCGCCACGGCGAAACGGACTGGAACCGGGAAGGGCGCTTCCAGGGCCAGATCGATATCCCCCTCAATGCCAACGGTCTGGCCCAGGCGGAGGCGGCCCGTCGCTTTCTGGCGCCGGTGCCGATCCAGAGGGCCTACACCAGCTCCATGGCCCGACCTCGCCAGACCGCCGAGCGGATCCTGCTGGATCACCCCGGTGTTCCCCTCACCAGCACCACGGGCCTGCTGGAGATTGGCCATGGCCTCTGGGAAGGCCAGCTGGAGAAGGAGATCGGCGCCACCTGGCCCGAGCTGCTCGCCCACTGGAAGAGCCAGCCCCACACCGTGCAGATGCCCGAGGGGGAAACGCTGCAGGACGTCTGTGATCGCTCCCTGACCACCTGGCTGAGGATCGCCCGCAGCCTCGATCCGGCCGAAACGGCCCTGGTGGTGGCCCATGACGCCGTCAACAAGATGATCCTCTGTGAGCTGCTGGGCCTGGGTCCGGAGGACTTCTGGGCGATCAAGCAGGGAAATGGCGGCGTCACGGTGGTCGATTACCCCCAGGGGGCCGACGCCAGGCCCGTGCTCACCTGCATGAACCTGACGGCCCATCTCGGGGGCGTGCTGGATCGCACCGCCGCCGGAGCGCTGTGACGCTCTCCACTCCCTTGCGCCTGTTGCGGGGGGTGAATCTGCTCGAGGCTGGGGGCATGCCGCCGCGCCGGGCCGATGTGCTGATCCGCGGTGACGTGCTCGAGTGGATCGCGCCCTGCTCGTCGGGGAGCGGAGCGCCAGCTGAGCCGCTCCATCCAACCGGCTCAGCCGAGACGGCCGAGCTTCTTCAGGCCCTTGAGGCAGCGGCTGCCGATCCGAGCTCGGAGGCGCTCCAGGCAGCCCTGGCCCCTGGCGCTGCTGAGCTGATCGATGCGGCGACGCTCTGGCTGGGGCCCCCGTTGGTGGATCCCCACAGCAGCCTCGAAGATCCCCTGCTGGGCCGCTCGGAAACCCTGGCAAGCCTGGCGGCGGCCGCCAGCGCCGGCGGATACGGCAGCGTGGCCCTGCTGCCCTGGGGCTGCGATTGGCGGGATCGCCCCGACCGGCTGTCCCTGAGCTGGCCGGAGCCGCTGCAGCTGTTGCTCTGGGGCAGCTTCAGCCAGGGCGGTGCCGATCAGGAGCTCGCCTGCCATGGCGATCAGATCGCTGCGGGCGCCATTGGCCTGGCCTGCGGCGACCAGCTGCCGCCCCTGTCCCTGCTGGAGCGGGGCCTGCGGCTGGCGGAGATGGGGGAGCGGCCGCTGCTGCTGCCGCCGCGGGAGGGTTCGCTCTGTCAGCAAGGCTTCGTACGCGAGCGGGTGCAGGCGCTGCGGGCCGGCTGGCCTGTGGACCCGGTCGCCAGTGAAGCTCTGCCCCTGGAGCTGATCCTGGGGCTGAGTGAGTTGCTGCCGGCGGCGCCGCTGCGGCTGATGAATGTCTCCACCCGGGAGGCGGTGCAGCGGCTGGCGCGTCAACCGGCCCCACCACCGGCCAGTGTCCACTGGTGGCATCTGCTGGCCGACAGCAGTCGACTCGATCCAGCCGATGGCGGCTGGCGCACCGTGCCCTCCCTCGGAGGCCCCGAAGACCGGCAGGCCCTGATCGGCGCCCTCGCCGATGGGCTGATTCAGGCGGTGGCGGTTCATCACCAGGCCCTGGATGCCGAGGAGCAGTTGCTGCCCCTCGATCAGCGGCGAGCCGGTCTGGCGGGCCATGGCCGGGTGTTGCCGCTGCTCTGGCAGGTGCTGGTGGTGGAGAACGGCTGGCGACCCGAACAGCTCTGGCAGGTCCTCTGCTGGGGTCCCGCCGCGTTCCTCGGACTGGATCCGCCCAGCCTGCGGGCCCCGAGCCGGCGCTGGATCCTGTTTGATCCCACGGCCCCGGCGGCGGCGGCTGATCGGCGCTCGGGATCCCTGGCTGCCAATCTCCCCCCCCAGCTCGGCAGCGGCCGGGGAGCCCTGGTGGCCTCGGGGCTCAGGGGGTCCGGGGGCTGGTGGGCAGCAGGCTTCCCCAGGTATTGAACGGGTAGAAACGCCAGAAGGCGCGACCGATGATTTCGCTCTGGGGCAGAAAATGGCCCCCGGGCCAGAAGCGACCATCCCAGCTGTTGCCTCGGTTGTCGCCGAGCACGAGCACATGGCCGGGAGGCACGACGGCGTCGAGGGTGCGGCAGGGTCCCATGCCGCGGCTGTCGACCGGGCAATAGTTCCTGACGTAGGGCTCGTTGATCGCGTGGCCGTTGATCCTGACGCGGCCCAGCGGATCGACGACCACGTGCTCGCCCGGCACGCCGATCACCCGTTTGATGAAGGCATCACAGGCCGGTCGCTGCACGTCGGGAAGGGCTCCGATCAGGGGCAGATTCACCAGCAGGCACTGCAGCGGACCGGCGCCACCGCCCTGGCTGATCAGCACCGGATCGAAGTGATGGGGGGCGTGGAACACCACGATCTCGCCGCGCTGCGGCGCCCGGCCGCGATAGGTGACTTTTTCGACCAGCAGCCGATCCTGGATCTGCAGGCCCGGCAGCATCGAGCCCGACGGGATGTAACGGGCTTCCAGCAGGAACTGACGGATTCCCAGGGCCACGCCCAGGGTGATCAGCACACTGCGCCAGAACACCCAGGGGCTTTCCGCCTTCGGGCTGCTGCTGGATTGGATCGGCCTTGCGGACTCGTCGTTGCGCTGGGGTTCCGTTGGACTCAAGGCACTCGTGCGGCAGGGACCGTGATCGGCAGGCAGATTAGGCACGCATCCGCCGGTCGCGTACCCGATGGCACGCCCTCGCTGGCATCAGGCCCTACCCAGGCCAGGAAACCGCCTGGGGCGGAATTGGGACCGGTTTGTGGCCGTCTGGGCCACGATCAATCTTCTCTGGGTCGGCTTCGACCTCACCTATGTGCCGCTGCGCACCTTCTGGTTGCAGCGCAATCTCTATCCGATGCCGTCGGTGCCTCTGGTGCTGCCGCTGCACGCCATTCCCGACATCACCCCCTGGGTGGATCCGATCAAGGGCATCGAGCCCCATCGCGAAACCGAGGCCTACCGCCGAGCCTTTGAGCAGCTCGATGCCGCTCTGCAGCAGCAGCCCGTCGGGGTGGCCATGGGCGCGTCGCTGACCCAGCTGCTGCATCGCCAGGTGCAACTCACCGGCCAGCTGATCGACGGCAATCCCTTTGAGGCCACAGGCGCCTCAGGCACCCTCGAGAAGATCAAGAACCGACTGCGGCAGCGGGCCAACCGCGATTCCGCCCGTCAGGCCGCCGCCGATCTGCTCGATCCAGGCCGCCTGAGCAGGGTGTCCTGGGCCCAGGAGCGCCGGTTCTGGCGGGAGCAGGTGTTGCCACTGGTGGCCACCAACTACTGGCGCTCCATCGATGACAACGGCCGGCCCACCGATCATTTCTGGCGCTACGACCTGCTGCTGTTCCAGAGCGTCTTCGCCCTCGACATCCTGCTGCGGGTGATCCGCCTGCGGCGCCTCCTGCCCGGGCTGAGCTGGGGCCAGGCCCTGCTGCGGCGCTGGATCGACCTGCCCCTGCTGCTGCCCTTCTGGCGCTGGTTGCGGCTGGCGCCCGTGGTGCAACGGCTGCAGTCCAGCGGCCTGATCAATCTGGAGCCGCTGCGGGCGGTGATCAGCCGGGCCGTGGTGGCCCTGCTGGCGGTGGAGCTGTTCGAGGTGCTCGCCCTGCAGCTGATCGATGGCATTCAGGGACTGATTCGCTCCCAACGCTGGCCGAACCGGATTCGGGCGTTGCGGAGTCATCAGACCGTCGTCAACCACGACGAGCGTGAGCTGGTGGAACTGGTGCGCATCTGGGCCCCTCTGCTGCTGGTGCAGGTGGCCCCAAGGCTGGCCCCGGAACTGCAGGGGGTGCTCGGCCATGCCCTGCAGCAGAGCTTGCAGAACACGATGGTGCCGCCACCTCTGCGCCAGCTGCAGCCCCTGATGCAGGTGGAGAAGGGGTTCAGCCGTCAGCTGGCGGCCGGGGTGGTCGACAGCCTGATCGATCTGACCCGCACCACAGGGGAGCGGCTGGGCCGCCGTGACGATCAGCAGCTGGAGCTTCTGCAGCGCTTCGTTGATCGGTTCTGGGAGGAACTGGCGGCGGCTCTGGAGAGTGGCCCTGCCCTGGAGCGCTCCCAGCAACTCCTGTGCACCTTCCTGGAGGAGTTCAAGGGCACCTATGTGAGCCAGATCAATCGCTCAGGCATCGAGGGACTGATCGCCGAACTCGATCAGCTCATGGTGAAGGGTCCTGGGCCAGAAGAGTCGTCCAGTCCTGGGGCTTGAAGCCGGTGCTGATCCGCCCGCTTGCCGTTACCAGGAACGGCCGTTTGATCAGCCTGCCGTCGGCGGCCAGGGCCTGCAGGGCTTCCCCATCACTGAGGGACTTGACCACCGCAGCACCCAGGGCCCGGTAGCTCTGGCCACTGGTGTTGAAAAGCCTGGAGCGCCCCAGTTGCTCCAGGGCCGATACCAGCTCCAAGTGGCTGGGTGTCTGGGTCGTGATGTCGATGACGTCAACGTCGAAGCCCTGCTGCTTCAGCCAGGTGAGTGCCTTGCGGCAGGTGCTGCAGGCGCCATAGCTGTAAAGGCGTGGCTTGCCCTGGGGCTGGGGCACGGGAGTTCGTGACGACAGGAGTCAGGTGAGGTGGACCCGGGGGGCGCCGGGCACAGCCCCGTGCCCCGGGAGGGGCTGGACGAGGTCCTACTTCTTGCCGACCAGGGACTTGAGGGCCCCCAGCAGACTGTTGGAACCCTTGCCAACGGCGTTGGAGGGGCGGGTGCGCACGGTGACGTCACCGTTGACGGTGGTGCGGCAGCTGAGGCGATAGCTGGCGGGACGATCCGACAGATACACCTCTTCCACATCACTGCGGGGCGAGAGATTGCGGGCCCCTTCCAGCACTTCGACCACACAGGTGCCGCACTGGCCGATACCACCACAATTGTTGAAATTGTTGAGGCCCGTGTAGGGGTTGATTCCGGCGTCGAGGGCAGCCTTGCGAAGATTCGCGCCCTCAATGCATCCGACCTGCTGTCCTTCACGTTCGAAGCGAATGGTGGGCACGGTCGATCCGGGAGAGAGGGCGCCGCCCAACTTACGCCACCTGCGGCCCCCGCTGCTCTCACCGGCTTCCGGTGCACCGCTCTGCAGGCCCCGGCGGCCGGAATGCTTAGCATCCGGTCTGCGTGGCGCCGCATCCTTGACCCACTCCAGCTACGACCTGGTTGTCCAGCAACTGATCCCCGGCTACGCCAGCCTGGCGCGGCTTGCCGTGTCGCTGCTGGCGGCATCGCCCCTGGCTTCCGCCACGGGTTCGGCGGTGCTGGTGGCTGGCTGCGGCACCGGGGCTGAACTGCTGGAGGCCCGTGCCCAGCGGCCCGACTGGCAGCTGACGGCCATCGACCCTGCCGCCGAGATGCTGGCGGTGGCTCAGCAGCGGCTGGGGCAGGCGGAACTCGATGGTTCGTCGGCCGCGGCCGGGGCGATCAGCTGGCACCAGTCCAGCGTCGAGGAGCTGGACGCCCAGGGGGCCTTTGACGGCGCCCTTTCGGTCCTTGTGCTGCAGTCCCTTCCGGATGACGGCGCCAAACTGGCCTTCCTCACGGCCCTGGCGCGCAGCCTGCGGCCCGGCGGTCAGCTGGTGCTCGTTGATCTGATGCGCTCGGAGCGATCGCCCCTCCAGGCGCAGGTCGAACAGGCCTGGCTGGGCTTTCAGCGGGCCAGTGGGCTCACCGCCGCAGCCGAGGCCCTGGATGCCCTCAGCCAGGGCCTCCATCCGATTGGTCTCGCCAGGCTCACCGCCCTGGTCAATGCCGCCGGCTTCAGTGATCCGGCGCTCGTGTTCAAAGCTCTGGATGTGGAGGGGTTCCTGCTGCAGCGGCGGGCCTAGATCACCCTTACCCGTATTGCCTGGCCCTGGTCCGGTTCGGGAGGTTCTCAACCCCTGGGAACCCGATCAGGCTGCCGGTTGCCATCCCAGCGCTCTGCGACGTTTGTGGATCCTGGGGCTTGCGGCACGGAGCGATCGCCTCAGCGCAGCAGGCGGCCGCTGCCTGAGTTGGTGTCGACGCTGAAGCCACTGCCAGGGGTGCGATCCGAGATCACACTCAGCACGGGCACCACGAGGGTCAGCAGGCCAATGGCAATGCCGGCCAGCAATCCCAGGCCATCGCCCAGCGGATCGCTGCCGCCGGCCAACAGCTCCCGGTTGAGAGGCTCCTGGAAGGCCAGGTCTCGGGCAGCGCCATGGCGCAGAGGACTTCGAGCGGGCTCTTCTTCCTGGTGCGCTTCATCATCGCCGCCATGGGCCTCGGCGTCATGGCCCCAGTCGGCAGCGGAAGCTGCCAGAACAGCAGGCTTGCCACCGGGGGATGAATCGGTGCTTCCGCCTGCGGCGGCTGGCCCTTCAGCGCCGCAGGAAGAGGAGTTGGCCAGGACTGCAGACCAGCCTGAAGATGAGTTGCCCGGGGCACCTTGACGATCGAACGGGATCACTGGTGGGCGGCTCACCGCTGTGCCTTGACTGAGGCGGGAAGGATGGGTTAGGGCGTGCTCCATGCGTTGGTGATGCCGCTGATGGGCTTCACCTCTCAAAACAGATAAAGTAAGAATGTCGATTATGGCATCATTTGAGCCGTCTGACCAGCCAAGGCCAGCTGATTGCCCTGGTCTGGTGACAAATCAGGCGGCCGGGCGGGCATGACTGTGCTGTTGCCTGTGAATGTTGATGTTGGTGGGAGCGGCCTCCATGCCATCAAGCCGTTGGCGAATCGCCCGCAGTTCCTCCAGGATCGAGCTCAGCAGTTCTTGGGTAGCGGTGGAGGGGGAGTTGAGCACCTCAACGGTGACCTCCTTGATGCGCAGCACATCTCTGGCGAAGCGGGCCACCTCATTGGGATGGAACAGCAGGGGCTCTTTCTGGTCGCTGCGGTATTCGGGGTTGAGTTTGCGGGGGTTGAAAGGAGGATTGAGATTGCGGGGATCGGTATTGGTGTAGCGGTAGACCGAAGCCCTCGAGCGGTTGAGAGATTTCTGGACATCGTCGATGCCGATCAGGGGATCGCCACTGTCCTGGCTGTCACTGCTCAGCAGACCTGCCAGCAACTCAGCTGTCCCTGCATGGTCCTGCGCTTCTGACTGGCCGACCGGGGCGGGGTGGGTCGCAGCAGCGGGAGGAAGCATGAGACAGAGGTGGGACGGATTGGATCAGGCCGGGACGTTAGCAGAGGTCCCTGGGCCTCATTGTTTGCCCAGGACACCTCTGTGGCCTGCTCAAGGAGTCGGTGATAACGTCCGCCCCTGTGTTTGCCGGTGCCTCCATGCGCGTCTCCCGCCTGATGCTGGTGACGCTTCGCGAAACTCCCGCGGAGGCGGAGATCATCTCCCACAAGTTGCTGTTGCGAGCCGGCTACATCCGCCGCCTCTCCTCCGGCATTTATGCCTACCTGCCGCTGCTCTGGCGCGTGCTGCAGAAGATCACGGCGATCGTCCGCCAGGAGATGGATGGCACCGGAGCCCTGGAGACGCTGCTGCCTCAGCTCCAGCCCGCTGATCTGTGGGAACGCAGCGGTCGCTGGGCGGGATACACGGCCGGGGAAGGCATCATGTTTCACCTCACCGACCGCCAGGGACGGGAGCTGGGACTGGGGCCCACCCATGAGGAGGTGATCACCACCCTGGCGGCCGACCTGCTGCGCTCCTACCGCCAGCTGCCGGTGAATCTCTACCAGATTCAGACCAAATTCCGCGATGAGATCCGTCCGCGGTTCGGCCTGATGCGGGGACGGGAGTTCATCATGAAGGATGCCTATTCCTTCCACGGGGACGAGGAATCGCTCCGGCAGACCTACGCCGAGATGGATCTTGCCTATCGGCGCATCTTCCAGCGCTGCGGCCTGCGGACCGTGGCGGTGGAAGCCGACAGCGGTGCCATCGGTGGTTCGGCCAGTCAGGAGTTCATGGTCACCGCCGAAGCCGGCGAAGACCTGATTCTCACCAGCGCCGACGGTCGCTACGCCGCCAACCAGGAGCGGGCCGTCTCCCTTCCTCCTGACGCTGTTCCGCTGCTCAGGGGTCCGGAGGCCGGCGGCGCGGGCGAGTCCCTCCATACTCCTGGCCAGAGCACGATCGAGCACCTGTGCAGTGCCCATGGCTTTGATGCCAGCCAGCTGGTCAAGGTGCTGCTGCTGCTGGCCCGCTTCGCCGATGGCCAGCTCCAGCCCCTGCTGGTCAGCCTGCGGGGGGATCAACAGCTCAATGAGGTGAAACTGTCCAATGCGGTCTCCGCCCAGCTGGCCGAGACCCATGGCGCCTTGCTGTCGATCGATCCGCTCACGCCCGATCTCGTGCGCAACGACAAGCTGCCCCTTGATCTCACGCCGATCCCCTTCGGCTATCTCGGCCCGGATCTGGCCGATGAGGTGCTCGCCGGTGCCCCGTCGATCAGGACTGGCGCCGGGGGGGCTGGAGTCCAGCTCTCAGGGACCGGAACCCAGCTGGTCCGCCGCTTCCTGCGCCTGACGGATGCCACCGCCACCGAACTGGCGGCCTTCGTCTGCGGCGCCAATGCCCAGGACGGCCACCGCGTCGGCGCCAGCTGGGCAGGCCTCGGCCTGCGGCCCGAACCACTGGACCTGCGCGCCGCCCAGAGCGGTGATCGCTGCCTCCACGATTCCGACCAGTGCCTGCAAGCGGCACGGGGCATCGAAGTGGGTCACATCTTCCAGCTCGGCCGCAAGTATTCCGAAGCCCTCGAGGCCCGCTTCACCAATGAGAGCGGCGCTGAAGAGGCCCTCTGGATGGGCTGCTACGGCATCGGTGTCTCGCGGCTGGCCCAGGCCGCTGTGGAGCAACACCATGACGCCGATGGCATCTGCTGGCCGGTGGCGATTGCCCCCTTCGAGGTGATCGTGGTGATCGCCAACACGCAGGAAGCGGCGCAGGTGGAGCTGGCCGAAGCCCTGTACGCCGAACTGAGTGCCGCCGGCCTTGAGGTGCTGCTCGATGACCGCTCCGAGCGGGCTGGGGTGAAATTCAAGGATGCGGACCTGAT
Source organism: Synechococcaceae cyanobacterium (assembly GCA_947378425.1). Lineage (GTDB taxonomy): Bacteria > Cyanobacteriota > Cyanobacteriia > PCC-6307 > Cyanobiaceae > Cyanobium. The sequence goes on along the minus strand of CANCJV010000016.1, from coordinate 39,794 downwards.
CGGGATCCCCTGGCGTGTGGTGGTGGGCCGCGGGGCGGCCGCAGCCCGGGTGGAACTGGTGCGGCGCGCCGGCGGCGAAAAACTCGAACTGGACGCCAGCGCCGTGCGGGCCGCCCTGGAAGCCGAGATCGTTCGTGGCCGGACCGGCATGCCACCCGAGGCCTGAGCCCGCGAGGTGCGGCCCTGGGGATGGCTCCTGGAGCGGCCCCAGGAGCCACCCCTAGGATTCGAGCCACTTCCTTTCAGCCGCCATGGTTGCTTTCCTGCGCCGGAACCTCCTCCGTCCCCTGCTCTCGCTCTGTCTGGCGCTGGCCCTCGGCTTCAGCCTCACCGCCTGCAGCGGCGCCAGTAGCCTCAGCGGCAACTATGTCGATGACACCGTGAGCGTGGCCCACAGCCTGCTCAGCACCATCAGCATCGCCCAGGACGATCCCAGCCGCCAGGAGGCCGAAACCCAGGCCAGCAGCCTGATCAAGGACTACGTCGCCCGCTACCGTCCCCGCCGGGATGTCAACGGCCTCGGCTCCTTCACGACGATGCAGACGGCTCTTAACTCCCTGGCGGCCTACTACACCGCCTATGCCAACCGTCCCCTGCCCGACGCCCTGCGCAGCCGCCTGGAGAAGGAGCTGAAGATGGCCGAGAGCGGCGCCGTTCGGGGCGCCTGAAGCCGGGATCCGGGTCGAGTCTTTTGACGAAACGGCACGCGATCTGAGAAGCTCTCACGTTGTGCTTTGAAGCGGCTCCGGGCCGCTGTGTCCTTGGCCAACGTCGTCGTCATCGGTGCGCAATGGGGTGACGAAGGGAAAGGCAAGATCACAGATCTGCTGAGCCGTTCCGCTGATGTCGTGGTCCGCTACCAGGGTGGTGTCAATGCCGGTCACACGATCGTCGTGGATGACCGGGTTCTGAAGCTCCACCTGATTCCCTCCGGCATCCTCTACGCCGACACCATCTGTCTGATCGGGTCCGGCACCGTGGTCGATCCCAAGGTGATGCTCGGTGAGCTGGACATGCTTCTGGGCTACGGCATCGACGTGGCGGGCCTGAAGCTGGCCTCCACGGCCCACGTGACCATGCCGTACCACCGCCTTCTGGATCAGGCGATGGAGCAGCGCCGCGGTGCCCGCCGCATCGGCACCACCGGCCGTGGCATCGGCCCCACCTACGCCGACAAATCGGAGCGCAACGGCATCCGGGTGCTCGATCTGCTCGATGCCTCCCGCCTGCGCGATCGGCTCAGTGGCCCCCTGGCTGAGAAGAACGAGCTGCTGCAGAAGGTCTATGGCCTGGAGCCCCTGGACGCCGACGCGGTGATCGAGGAGTACGCGGGCTATGGCCAGCGCCTGGCTCCCCATGTGGTCGATTGCACCCGCACGATTCACGAGGCGGCCCGGGCCCGCAAGAACATCCTGTTCGAAGGGGCTCAGGGCACCCTGCTCGACCTCGACCACGGCACCTACCCGTTCGTGACCTCTTCCAATCCGGTCTCGGGCGGGGCCTGCATCGGCGCCGGCGTCGGCCCCACCCTGATCGACCGGGTGATCGGCGTCGCCAAGGCCTACACCACCCGGGTCGGCGAGGGCCCCTTCCCCACCGAGCTGGGGGGAAGCCTCAATGACCACCTCTGCGACCGGGGTGGCGAGTTCGGCACCACCACGGGCCGTCGCCGCCGCTGCGGCTGGTTCGACGGCGTGATCGGCCGCTATGCGGTACAGGTCAACGGCCTCGACTGTCTGGCGATCACCAAGCTTGATGTGCTCGATGAGCTGGATCAGATCCAGGTCTGCGTGGCCTATGACCTCGACGGCGAGCGCATCGATCACTTCCCCAGCAGCTCGGAGGATTTCGCGCGTTGCCGCCCCATCTTCGAGACCCTGCCTGGCTGGCAGTGCTCCACCGCCGACTGCCGCAAGCTCGAGGATCTGCCGGCCACAGCCCGCTCCTATCTGCGCTTTCTGGCGGAGCTGATGGAGGTGCCGATCGCCATCGTCTCCCTCGGCGCCCAGCGGGATCAGACCATCGTGGTCGAGGATCCCATTCATGGTCCCAAGCGGGCCCTGCTGAGCGCCTGAGCAGCTCCGGCCGCTGGTGCTAATGCCCAGTGGTCCCCGCTTCGCTGCCGCCCAGCGATCGGTCCCAGGGATCGACCAAGGACTTAACCAACGCGCCTGAGGCTTCCCCCCCGCTGCCTGCTTGCGATCGTCCCTGCTCCCTACGGCTGCTGATCGCCAGCCGCCGCAGCCTGTCTCCCTCTCCCCTTGAGCGCCCCTTCCCCGATGACCAGCACGGAGTTCGCAGCCAAGATCCTTGATGTCGTCGGCATCGGCAACGCCATCGTCGATGTGCTGGTCCAGGCCGATGAGACCTTCCTCGAAGCCCATGGCCTCACCAAGGGCACCATGGCCCTGGTCGATGAACAGCAAGCCGAGCGGCTCTACGCCAGCGTTGGCCCTGGCCTGGAAACCTCAGGCGGCTCGGCGGCCAACACCCTCGCCGGCATCGCCCAGCTGGGGGGCAGGGCCGGGTTCATCGGCAGGGTCAGAGATGACCAGCTGGGGGCGATTTTCAGCCACGACATCCGCTCGGTGGGAGCCCGCTTCGAGACGCCCCCGGCCAGCAGCGGCGCCTCCACGGCCCGTTGCCTGATTCTGGTGACCGCGGATGCCCAGCGCACGATGTGCACCTATCTCGGCGCCTCGGTGGGCCTGGATCCGGCCGATCTCGATCTCGAGATGGTGCGCCAGGCCCAGGTGCTTTACCTCGAGGGCTATCTCTGGGACAGCGACGAAGCCAAGCGGGCCTTCATCGCCGCCGCGGAGGCGGCCCGCGCCAGCGGCGGCCAGGTGGCCCTGTCGCTTTCCGATGCCTTCTGTGTCGATCGCCATCGCCAGAGCTTTCAGGAGCTGGTCGATGGTCATGTCGATGTGCTGTTTGCCAACGAGATGGAGATCACCTCCCTCTACAAGGCCGCCAGCTTTGAGGAGGCCGCCGACCTGGTGCGTGGGCGCTGCAAGGTGGCGGCCCTGACCCGCAGCGAGCAGGGTTCGCTGGTGCTCAGCGGCGACCAAACGATTGTGGTGCCGCCCGTCCACCTGGGTGAGCTGGTGGACACCACCGGTGCCGGCGATCTCTATGCCGCCGGCTTCCTGTTCGGTTACACCCGCGGCGAGAGCCTCGAGCGCTGCGGCCAGCTCGGTTCCCTCTGTGCCGGCCAGGTGGTCACCCAGCTGGGGCCCCGTCCCCAAGGCTCCCTGGCGGAGCTGGTGGCCCGTCACCTGGGCTGAGCTGCTCGCTCAACCACTGGCCGTAGCCGCCGCGACTGCCTGCCTCCCAGCTGATCCATTCCGGCGTTTCGTAGCTGTGGAGCTCCATCAGGACCCCTCGCAGCTCGGCCAGCTGCTCGGGGCTGGTCTTGAGCAGCAGTTTCACTTCATCGCTGCTCTCCAGCTTTCCCTGCCAGAGGTAGTGGGAGCGAACCGGCCAGAGGCTGGCACAGGCCACCAGGCGCCGCTGCACCAGCTCCCGGGCCAGGGCCTCGGCCCGCTCGGCAGTGCCCTCGCTGGTCAGCACCAGGCTGAGGCGGCAGGTCGGCTCATCCGGCAGGGCCATAGCGGAAGGGCTGGCAGGGGATCCTTCTGATAGCGAGGTCCCGCCAATCTGCCCCCCATGCTCTTGGCGCCTCCAGTGCCGAGTGGCGCGGCCCCGGACCAGCCTGGATGTCAGGGTTGGAACGGAGGCGAGGCCCGCCCGAACTGCGGCTGGGGCGAACCTGGCAATCCAGGATTCACGGCCTTCCTGGTCAGTGGCAACAAGGCGAGACAGCTCTCTTGAGCGGTTGTTCAGCCGGCTCCTGAAGCTCCTGAGGCTGCTGACCCTTCAGGGTTCCCCATCTGCCTGCGTCGCCACTCCCACCCGCTCCAGCAGGCGCTGCAGCGGCAGAGTCAGCAACGCTTCAGGTTCCCCGGGCCGCTCCAGGAGCAGCAGGCGCAAGCCCAGCACCCCGCAGATCGCGCGCCAGTGCGCCTCCCCGGGGCCGCCGGAACGGCGGCAGAGCACCGTTTCGATCCCCCAGCGCCGGCAGAGTGCCTGTTCCACCGTCGCCCGCTGCGCTCCGCTGGGCAGCGGCTGCAGGCAGGCCACCCGTGCAGCCGGCAGCCCCGCCGCCATGGCCTGTTGCAAGGCCTGGGGGCGGGGCAGGATCCGGGCATGGTGCACAGCCCCTGGCGTCTGGCCCACGGCCTCCGCCAGGCGCCGGGCCCCGATCGCCAGCAACCAGCGCTCACCGCTGCGCGCCCGGCCGCCGAGATCGGCCAGATCCGCCAGGAACTCCCCGGTGCCACCGGGGAGTTCGGGACGCTGGAGCCGCAACAGCGGCACCCGGGCCTCGCCACAGCCCTGCACCAGGGCCGCCGTGATCCGGCTGGCGAAGGGATGGCTGGCATCGATGACCCAGTGGAACGGTTGGCCACTGGCCCTGGCCCCCGCCAGCTCCTGCCTGACGCCGGCCAGGGGCGTGGCCTCGGCGTTGCCGGAACCGATCGCTCCCACCATCAGCTGCAGGCCGGGCTGGGGCCCATAGGCCCGGGCGGCAGCCCGGCTGACCACGCTCACACGCACCTGCCAACCCGCCTTCAGCAGGGCCGCCGCCAGTTGGGGACCCTCGCCGGTCCCAGCGATCAGCCACAGCCGGGGTGCCTGTGGTCGGGCCGGGCCAGCGCTCTGGTGAAACGAGAGCGCGTGCATCAGGATGGGTGCTGCCGTCGGCGGGTTGGGGCTTGAATCACTGTCTGCTTGAAGTTGAGGTGCTGGAGGCGCCGCAGGTTCGCTACACCCAGGACAACCAGACACCGGTTGCGGAGATGACCGTGCGCCTGGATGGCTTGCGGCCCGATGATCCGCCGGGACAGCTGAAGGTGGTGGGCTGGGGCAATCTGGCCCAGGATCTGCAGAACCGGGTGCGGGTGGGCCAGCGCCTGGTGCTGGAGGGACGGATGCGCATGAACACCGTCACCCGCCAGGACGGCGTCAAAGAAAAGCGGGCTGAGCTCACCCTGGCGCGTCTCCACCCCCTGTCGCCATCGGAGTCCCAGTCCACCGCAGCAACTCCGGGGCCGTTTGCCGGCGTCCCTGCTGTGGCGATGGCCGAAGCGAGCCCCCAGGCGGCTGCAGCGCCGCATCCGGTCGGCCGCCCAGCGCCCGCCAGCCCCCAACGACGTCCGGCTCCCGCTCCTGGCGCTGCCGCTGGCGCACCGGCCCAGGCTCCAGCCGTCTGGAACACGGCGCCGTTGGTGCCCCCCGATGAGTTCGCCGACGACGACGACATCCCGTTCTGAATCGCGGCTGATCGGCTCAGCTACCGATCAGTCGCTCGCTGGCCTGCTCCAGGAGCTGGCCCAGCTCCCGCTCCAGGGCCGCCAGATCCAGACGCCATTGGGCCCACTGGCCACTGTCGATCTGGCGAAGGAGCCAGAGGCGGTCCTGGCGCAGTTGCTCGATCAGGGCGGCGATGTCGGGTTCTGCCGCCGTGCCGTCTGGGTTGATCGGAACTCCTGGATCGGAGAACTCCTGGGATGGCTCGGAACGCATCGTGATGGGGCGCAACGGCGCAGCGGAAGTGAAGGTGAGGAGATCGGGCGCGCGACAAAGAGGCTCATACGCCTGGATTGGGCAGGAGCCCCAGTTCGGGAGCTCCAGGTAGGAAGCTCGCGACTGGGAAGCGGTCTCAGGATCTGCTGGCCAGTCTGGACGCTGACGCCGCCGAAAACGCTGACTGTTGAGGCAAAAGCCGCCGCAGGCCTGCTGAGCGTTGCTGTCCCTGCCCGCAGCCATGGGTAGCCACACAGCAGCCAGGGAACTCGGCCGATGCAGCCGCCACCGCGCGGGTATGGGCTATGGCACCGACAGTGCATCCACGCCTCTCGGTACCGGCCATGCTGATGGCCCCGGTTGGCCTGCCACCACCCTGGTTGGCCAGGTGCGAGTCGGGAACCGGGTCAAAGCTTCGTCGGCACCGTGTCGATGGCAGGGCCCAGCCGCCGCCGGCCCACGGCCTTGGTCAGACCACAGTCAGCGACTGCTACGAGGCCAGGCCTGACGTCACTTGGCTTGCTCCAGGGATGGCTGGGCAAAGGCCGTGTCTGGGGCCCAGCCGCAAAGGGGGGAGTCTGAAGGGGGCTGAAAACGGCCACAGGCCTGCTGGTGGTTGGCGGCAGCGCTGGAATCGGCCCAGTCGTTGCCCCTGCCGGTCCCCTGTTGCTGGAAGATGGGGCAATGCAAGCCCTGTTTTCCCCCGGCAGTCTCGTCACAGTGGCCGGAGCCGTGCTCACGGTGATCGGCTCGATCGCCTATCTCGGCGACAACGCCAATCTCAGCCTGCCCACCATCTTCTACGGGATTCCGATCCTGCTGGGAGGCCTGGCGCTGAAGTCCTCCGAGCTCCCCCCTGCGGCCAGGATCAGCCCACCCCAGGCCTGCCGCAGGCTGCGGGAGTTGCCCGAAAACGAGCCCCTGCGCAAGCTGCTGGCCGACGTGACCCGCTGGCGCTACGGCCAGAAGGCGCACCTGGAATCGTCCCTGGAGGCCCTCAAGCTCTGGGATGAGGACGAACCACCCCAGCTGGAGTCGGTTGAGGAACTGGATCGTGACGGCTCCTATGGCCTGCGTCTGGCCTTTGCCTGCGGCGCTGTGCCGTTTTCACGCTGGCAGGAACGGCAGGATCGGCTTGGACGGTTCTTCGGACCTGGCCTGAAGGCCGAACTGGTTCAACGCTCGGCCGGAACGTTCAGCCTCGACCTGGTCACGGAAGCCATCCCCCCCACCGCTGAATGACCTTGCGTTCCGATCCCTACGTCAGTCCCGAGGACAGCCTGCGGGTCTCCGTCCTCAGTGAGGCCCTTCCTTACATTCAGCGCTTCAGCGGCCGCACGATCGTCGTCAAGTACGGCGGAGCGGCCATGGTGCGTGAGGACCTGCGCGATGCGGTCTTCCGCGATCTGGCCCTGCTGGCCTGCGTCGGGGTGCAGCCGGTGGTGGTCCATGGGGGTGGACCCGAGATCAATCATTGGCTCTCCCGTGTCGGCATCGAAGCCCGCTTTCGCGATGGCCTGCGCATCACTGATGAGGCCACGATGGAAGTGGTCGAAATGGTGTTGGTCGGCAAGGTCAACAAGCAGATCGTCAATGGCCTCAATCAGGTCGGTGGCCGAGCGGTCGGGCTCTGCGGCAGCGACGGCAGCCTGCTGCAGGCCCGTACCCACGGCGATGGCAGCCTGGGGCTGGTCGGGGATGTGGCGATGGTGAACTGCGCGGTGATCAAGCCGCTGCTGGATGGCGGCTACATCCCCGTGATTTCCAGCGTGGCTCCGGATCTCCACGGCAGGACCCACAACATCAACGCCGACACGGTGGCCGGTGAACTGGCCGCGGCCCTGGAGGCCGAGAAGCTGATTCTGCTCACCGACACCTGCGGCATCCTGCGCGATCGCGAGGATCCCGACTCGCTGTTGGGCCAGCTCACCCTGGCCGAGGCGCGGGATCTGATCCAGTCCGGCATCGTCAATGGCGGCATGATTCCCAAGACCGAATGCTGCATCAGGGCCCTGGCCCAGGGCGTCGCCGCCGCCCACATCGTCGATGGCCGCATTCCCCACGCCCTGCTGCTTGAGGTCTTCACCAAGGCCGGCATCGGCACGATGGTGGTGGGCAGCCGGGCCCAGCTCGACGGCTGATGGCAGCTCGGCGGTCCGGCGATGGCTGAGCGGGCGCTGGATCCGGCGATCAGCCTGGCGCTCACCTCGGCGCGCCAGGCGATCGAGCGCGGTGATTATGGCCTGAGTCTGCGCCTGCTGGAGCCGCTGGCATCCACCCATGGACCGGCGACAGCGGTCGGAGCGGGCCTACGCCTGCTGATGGTCACAGCCTTGATGGGTCAGGGCGAGAGCCAGCGGGCCGCCGACTGCTGCCGCAGCCTCCAGGCCTGCGTCGACGCCACCCTGCGCGCCCAGGCTCGCGATCTGCTGACGGTGCTGGAGGCCCCGGCTCTGCAGCGTCCGCGCAACTGGTCCCTGACCCTGCCCGATCTGACTCAGCAGGGAGCGCTGCTCGAGGGCAATGGCGGCGGCCTCGCTGGGCTCGCCAACCGCCGCCGTCAGCGGCCGCCGCCGGAGCCACCACCGCCTGTGGGGCCGACCCCGGCTCCGGTGGGTTTTGCCGCTCTGGTGGTCGTCTTGTTGTCGTTGCTGTTGCTGCTGCCGTTGCTGGGGGGCTGCATGGAGGTAAGCAGTGAGCTGCGCTTCGAGGGCCCGGGTCGTCTGCAACTGAGCCATCGTCTGCGCAGCGACTCCGGCCAGCTGACGCCCTGGCAGCGACGTTTCGCCGAGGCGCTCAGGGCCGGTCCGGCTCCTTTCCAAAGCCAGCGGCAGGGGGAGGTGCAGCTTCTCTCCACGAAGGTCCTGCCGGCCGAGCAGGCCCTCGCGGCCCTGCAGCGCAGCCTCGATGCCGCCGCCGAACTGGCGGGGGTGAGCCTGCCGGCGGCCGATCTGGAGTGGCGGGAGAGCAACTGGTTGGTGGGGGTTCGCCAGAACGTCTCTCTGATGGTGGATCTCACGTCGTTGCCTTCCCTGGGGGGTGTGGATCTCAGCCTGCGGCTGGTGCCGGTCTCCGCGGCGGCGGTGCTGGCAGCGGAACCCCTGCCCGTGCGCTCCCGGGCGGGGCAACGGGGGGGAGGAGCCCAGGTGAGCTGGCCGCTGCAGAGCGGCCAGCTCAATCACCTGGAGTTGCGCTGCTGGCGCTGGAGTCGCCTCGGCCTGGGCTCCTGCGCCATCGCCGCCGGCCTGGTGCTGGTGTCACTGTTGCAGCGGATTCGGCTGAGCCTCGGCTTCGGCCTGCCGGAGCTGCCGGCCTGAGGCCCGCTGGTTTCAGAGCTGCAGCGGATCGGGATCGATCGCCAGCGAGACGCTCTGGGGCAGGATTCGCCGCAGCTCCGCTTCCGGCGGCAGGGGGATCGCTGCGTCCTCCGGTCCGTGCAGCAACACCTGCCAGCGGCTGCGTCCGGCCACCCGGGCCACAGGGGCTGGGGCCGGGCCGATCACGATCCAGCCCTGGCTCTCGACCTGAGCGCGCACCTGTTCCACCAGGCTGGTGGCCGCCGTGGCGGTGGCGCTGGCCGAGGGACCCGCCAGCCGCAGCAGGCAGGCCCGGCTGAACGGCACCAGGCCGGCCTGACGCCGCAGCTGCAGCTCCTCCTCAAGGAAGCGCTCATAGCGGCCATCGACCAGATGGCGGATCACCGGATGCTCGGGGCTATAGGTCTGCACCAGCACTTCCCCCGGCAGTTCACCCCGGCCCGCCCGTCCTGCCAGCTGCAGCAACAGCTGCAGGCAGTGCTCCGAGGAGCGCAGGTCCGGGCGGTGCAGCAGGCCGTCCGCGGCCAGCACGGCCGCCAGGGTCACCCGCGGCAGATCCATGCCCTTGGCCAGCATCTGGGTGCCGACCAGCACATCGGCCTCGCCAGCGGCGAAGCGATCCAGCAGACGGCGGTGACCATCGCGACCGCGGGTAGTGTCCTGGTCGAAGCGCAGCAGCCTCAGGCCCTCCAGTTCCAGCGCCAGCTGCTCCATCACCCGCTGGGTGCCGGCCCCGAAGGGTTTGAAGGCGGTGGAGCCGCACTTGCCGCAGCGCTCGCCGATCTCCTGACGGTGATCGCACCAGTGGCAGCGCAGCCATTCGCTGGAGCTGCCGCCCCGGCTGCTGCGATGCACGGTGAGGGTCACGTCGCAGTGGGGGCACTGCACCGCCTCCCCGCAACTGCGGCAACTGAGGAAGGAGCGATAGCCCCGCCGCGGCACCAGCACCACCGCCTGTTCGCCCTTGGCCTGAAGCTGCTCCAGCCGGGCCATCAATGGCCGACTGATCAGGCGCCGATGGCCTTCAGCGAGCTCCAGGCGCATGTCCACCAGGCGCACGGGCGGCAGGGGCCGCTGGCCGATGCGCTCCGGCAGTCGCAGCAGGCGAATTCCACCTTCGCCCAGGGGCAAACGGGCACGCTTCCAGGTTTCCAGCGAGGGGGTGGCACTGCCCAGCAGCAGGCGGGCACCGCCCAGGCTGGCCCTGAGTTGGGCCACGTCCCGGGCGTGGTAGCAGGGCATCGGGCTTTCCTGCTTGTAGGAACTGTCGTGTTCCTCGTCGAGCACGATCAGGCCCAGCGAGGCCAGGGGCAGGAAAATGGCCGAGCGGGTGCCGATCGCCACGACCGGTTCGGCCGCCGCTGCCGCGTCCAGGCAGCGGCGCCAGACCGCCACCCGCTCCGCGTCGCCCATGCCGCTGTGATACTCCAGCACTCCGGGGCCGAGTCGGGCCCGGCAGCGATCCAGCAGCTGGGGAATCAGGCCGATTTCCGGTGCCAGCAGCAACACGCTGCGCCCCTGCCGCAATTGCCGGGCCGCCGCCTGCAGGTAGACCTCCGTCTTGCCCGCACCGGTCACTCCCCACAGCAGCAGGGTGGTGCCGGCAGCGGCTGTGTCGATCGCCTCGACAGCCGCGGCCTGGGCGGCATTGGCAGCCTGGGGCGACTCGAGGGCCATGGGCTGCTCCAGCCCCGTCCGTGGCGCTGCCGCGGCGAATGGAGCCTGGGCCCCGCTGCGGGTGGCGGCAAGGCCTCGAATCATCGCTCGCCGCAGCAGCCCCTTCCCTTCCAGGCCCGTGATCAGGCCGCGGCCGAAGCCATCGACGCCCAGCAGGTCCCGCAGCAGGCGCCGCCCGCCATGGGCCTCAAGATGCTGCAGCAGGGCGCGCTGGCGCGAACTCAGCTCCGTCGGCAACTCGGGCGGCGGCGGAGGATCAGGCTCTGACGTCTCGGGCTCGATTCGCTGGATCTGGCAGAGCAGCCGGCCGCCGGGACCCCGGGGTCGCTGGCCCAACCAACCGGTGGGCAGGGCACTTTTGAGGGTGCGGAAATTGCTGGTGTGGCAGGCCGCGGCCACCGCCTGCACGATGGATTGCCAGTGGCCATCCACCGCTGCGCTCTGCAGGATGGACTGCACCGCCCGCATGTGCTTGCCTTCCAACCCAGCGGGGAGGGCATCGTGGCAAGCGAGCACCAGCCCGGCGTGGCGCCGTCCCTGGAGCGGCACCTGCACCAGATCACCCACGCCGACGGGGAGAGCGTCGGGGTTGGCATAGGTGAAAGCCTGGCCCTCACGGCCGGCTTCCACCCAGATGTCCAGCCAGGGGGGCGCTGTGGAGGGGACGGGGGTGCGGAACGCTGAGGGCAGTCTTGCAAAGGTCTCAGCCGATTCCTAGAATGTGCGTGTTGGGCATGCCGTTAAGGCTGCCGTCGGAACCAGGCAGAGTTCCGTCCAGCGGGAAGACCGTTCGAGTGCCTGGGAGCTCAGCTCCCTTCCCGGCATCAGGTCTGCGACCACCCCTGACAGCACTGCTTCGGCTCCGGTCGTCCCACGCCAAATCTCCCCCCATCTGGCGCTCCCTCTCCAGATGTCCTGATGGTCAAGTCACCAGCCCGCCTTCCATTCCGACGCCGGGCTTGATCGTTTTGATCGGGCGCTGATTCGGTCCATCGCTTCCACCAGGTTTTTTGCCGCGGCAGTTCGTGCTGCTCCTGGCTTTACAAGCTTCGTTGCAGCGAAGCTTCGTCATCTACCGATCCCTGTTTTCGTCGCGCATCCGCTATGAGTTCCGTCGCCGCCAAGGTCAAGGCTGCCAATGCCACCGTCTCTGCAGGTCCCGCGAGCAAGGGCGGAGTGGCAGCCAAGACTCCCCCTGCGGCCAAAGTGGTTCCCGAAATCATGATGACGGTCACGGCTGATGGTGAGGTGTTGCCCGCCCCCAAGCCCAAGGCCCGCAAGAGCGCGACGACAGAAACCGCCGTCAAGGCCGCCAAGACCACCAAGGCGAAGACGGCCAAGACCACCAAAGCCCGCAAGCCCGCTGCAGCCAAGGGCGCAGCGCCGGCTGAGGGCGTGGATCTGACGGTCGCCGCTGATGAGTTGCTGGCGGGTGCCGATGGCGATGGTGATGATCTTGAGTTGGCCATCGGCGACGGGGCTGACAAGAAGGACGCCAAATCAGCCAAGGCCCTGGCCAGCATCAAGGTGGGTCCGAAAGGGGTGTACACCGAGGATTCGATCCGGGTGTATCTCCAGGAAATCGGCCGTATTCGCCTGTTGAGGCCGGATGAAGAGATTGAGCTGGCCCGCAAGATTGCCGACCTGTTGGAGTTGGAGGAGAAAGCGGCCGACTTCGAGGCGGACAAAGGACATTTCCCTGACTCGAAGGAATGGGCGGCAATTTTTGATATGCCGCTGATCAAGTTCCGGCGACGGCTGATGCTGGGACGGCGAGCCAAGGAAAAGATGGTGCAATCGAACCTGCGTCTGGTGGTTTCGATTGCCAAGAAATACATGAACCGTGGCCTCTCCTTTCAGGATCTCATTCAGGAAGGAAGCCTGGGCCTGATTCGGGCAGCTGAGAAGTTTGACCACGAAAAAGGTTACAAGTTCTCCACCTACGCCACTTGGTGGATCCGTCAGGCAATCACCCGGGCGATCGCTGATCAGAGCCGCACGATCCGGCTGCCGGTTCACCTTTATGAAACCATCTCCCGCATCAAGAAAACCACCAAGACTCTCTCTCAGGAGTTTGGGCGCAAGCCCACGGAGGAGGAGATTGCCGAAAGCATGGAGATGACGATCGAGAAACTCCGTTTCATCGCCAAGTCGGCACAGTTACCGATCTCTCTGGAAACCCCGATTGGCAAGGAAGAAGATTCACGTCTTGGCGATTTCATTGAGGCTGACATCGAGAACCCCGAGCAAGACGTAGCCAAAAATCTTCTGCGAGAAGATCTCGAAGGGGTCCTGGCAACCCTCAGCCCACGGGAGCGAGATGTGCTGCGCCTGCGTTACGGCCTGGATGACGGCCGCATGAAAACGCTGGAGGAAATCGGTCAGATTTTTGATGTCACCCGCGAGCGGATTCGTCAGATCGAGGCCAAGGCCCTGCGCAAGCTGCGCCATCCCAATCGCAATGGCGTGCTCAAGGAGTACATCAAGTAAGTTCTGCTCCCGCTCAGATCTGAAATCCCTGGCCCCAGCTTCCGGCTGCAGGGCTGGAGATATCACTTTTGAGTGCGGTCTTGCTTGTCACCCAGGTTCACCGAGGACATCGCAAGTCTGGAGATGCTCATCCGGCTGACGTCAGCAGCGGATTCTTTCCAGGTCATTTCTGGCCTGACCAGTGCCGCGGCTCGAGCTGGAACCGTTCCATCGCGGCGTCCATTGCCCCAGCTGCGGCCGATGATCGGGGCTCCGGATGGCATCGCCCCGATCCGTCTGATCCCACAGGCAACTTGTTGCTGGCAGCAGCAAGCTGAAGCGTCTGCGTCCCTGCCCTCGTGAGCGCCAGCGTCACGGGCCCAGGGGGCCACACGGGCTTTCCCAGGCCTGGGCAGCATCTAGAGCCTGCTGCACTCTGCTGCCAGGGAGGCTGCCCCGATCCCGCCAGGGCACTGCTCCGGTCTGCGAGTCTTGGCGCTTGCCTGTGGGGTCATCCTGCCCCAGACGCGCCGCGCCGCAATCGTCCACGACTTCAGGGCCACCAACATCGCTGGAGCCAGCAGCGCTGGAACCAGCTTTGGACGTTGCCGACCGGTCTGCGTTCGGCCGGCTCCTAAGTTGCCAGGTCGTAAGACGGGCAGCGTCCCCATGGCCACCGATTCCATGGCCATTGACCCCTGGGCGGAGTTCTGGCGGCGCCATGCCCGCAGATTCCCCCTGGTGGTCGGCCTGGCGTTGGCCCTGATCTGCTGGTTGGCTTTCTTTCAAGGCCTCGGCTCCCTCGGTCTCACCGACAAGACCGAGGCCCTGTTCGTGGAGGTGGGCCACCAGATGCTGCTGCGCCAGGACTGGGTGACCCCCTGGTGGAACGGTGAACGCTTCTTTGATTACCCGGTCTGGGGCTACTGGATGGTGGCCCTCTCCTTCAAGCTGTTCGGTGTTTCCGAGTGGGCCGCCCGCCTGCCCGTGGCTCTGGCGGCCTCGGCCGTGGTGGTCGCCTCCTTCGCCCTGGTGTGCAGCTGGGCGCCGCCCGAGGAAGCGCGCGCTGCACGCTGGGGTCGGGGCCTGCTGGCCGCCTCCGTTCTGGCCACCACCCCGGGCTGGGTGGGCTGGGGACGCACCTCAACCACCGATATGTTTCTCTCCAGCGCCATCACCCTGGCGCTGTATGGCTTTCTGCTGAGCCATCGCCATCAACACCATCCCGTCCTGGCAAGGCTGGGCAGGGTGCTGCTGGCCCTGTTCTGTGCAGTGGCTGTTCTGGCCAAGGGTCCGGTGGGACTGGTGCTGCCAGGCCTGGTCATCGTGGTCTTCCTGACCTTGACGGGCCAGTGGGGCCGCTGGCTGCGGCCACGGTCGTTGCTGGCGATGCTGGCCCTGTTCCTCGGCGTGGCCATTCCCTGGTACGCGGCGGCGGCGCACGTCAACGGGGTGGCCTTCCTGGGAGGGTTTCTGGCCTTCAGCAATGTGCAGCGGTTCACCAGCGTTCTGTATCACCACCCAGGCCCTTTCTGGTACTACCTGCCCTGTCTGCTGCTGCTGCTGCTGCCCTGGTCCCTGTTCCTGCCGGCGGCCATCGCCCCGCTGGGCTTCTGGAGACTGAGCTCCTGGCGGAGCGCTGCAGCCGATCCAGCCCTGGAGCTGCCCCTGTTTCTGTTGCTTTGGCTGGTGCTGATGGTGGCGTTTTTCTCCGCCGCCGCGACCAAGCTGCCGGGGTACATCCTGCCGGTGGTGCCCGCGGGCAGCCTGTTGGTGGCCCTGGCCTGGTGCCCCTTCCCCTCAGCGAGGCCAGCCCCATCCACCTGGCTGCGCCGGACCGGCTGGCTCAATGGCTCCCTGTTGGCGCTGCTGGCGGCGGCGGCGGCGGTCGCACCGCGCTGGGCCGCCACGGATCCGGCCCATCCTGAACTGGCGACGGTGTTGACGCGCTCCGGTCTGCCCCTGCTGCTGGCGATCGTCCTCGCCGCCACCGCCCTGGCCCTGTTCCTGCAACTGGGGCGGCGGGGTGAGCGGTTGCTGTGGCTGCCCAATCTGCTGGGCTTCCTGGCGATCCTCGCCCTGGTGGTGCCGCCCCTGGCCCCGTTGCTGGATCGCCAGCGTCAATTGCCCTTGCGGGACCTGGCCCGTCAGGCCCGTCGCCAGGCCCTGGCGGATGAGCCCCTGTGGGTGGTGGGCGCCAAGCGCTACAGCATCCTGTTCTATGGCGGCGAAACGGCGGTGTTTCTCTCCGACAGGGGCAGTCTTCACGATCACCTCAAGGACGATCCCGGCAGCCTTGGCCTCAGGCCCGGCACAGTTTCGGTTCGCCTGATCGGCGATCGGACTGATCTTGAGGATCTCGCTCTGCCGGATCGGGCCGTTCAACGGCTCGATCAACGCGGGCAGCAGCAGCTGTGGCGCGTCAGGCGCGAGGATCTCCAACCGTGATCCGTTTCACCTTCCACCGACGCGACTGGGTCGTGCTCGGCGTCTGCGCCGCCCTGCTGGCCGTTCTGGCCGTCCTGATCGACCCACGCCGTCCGCCCACCTTCGATGAGGCCGTCCTCCATTGGCTGGGGGACCATCTGCGCGGGCCGATCGGCGATGCTCTGCTGCTGGTCTACCGGCTCAGCGGCGTTCACTTCACCGCCTTTCTGGTGCTGGCGGCCCTGATCTACGTGGTGATGCGGCGCTGGTGGCTGGATCTGCGCCTCCTGGTGCTGGCCACCGGCGGCATCCTGGTGATCGTCGATCTGATTCTCAAACCCCTGTTCGACCGGGCCCGGCCGCCAGAAAAGTTGCTGGAGGTGGATGGGCGCAGCTTCCCCAGTGGCCATGCCGCCGGTGCCGTGGCCTTCTACGGCGCCATGGTGGTGATCCTGGCGGCCCATCATCCGCGTCTGCGCCGCCCCCTGGCGATCGGCGCCGGGCTGTGGGTGCTGCTGGTGTGGCTGAGCACCCTCTACGCCCGAGCCCATTGGCCCACCGATCTACTAGCCGGTGGCGGAGTCGGCCTGGCCTGGCTGGTCGTCTGTATCGCAACCTGGCGTCAGCCCCCCTCCCTGCCCCCTTCTCCATGACCTCAGACTTCGCCACCCTCGCCAGCCTGCGCGGCCTGCGCACGGCACCGCAGCTCTCGGTGGCTGAGCGCTCGATGCTGCGCCAGGAGTTGCAAGCGGCCATGGCCCCCTGTGCCTGGTTCACCATCGGTGTGATGGCCCCCAGCGCCGCCGCTGCCCTGGACAGCTTGCGGCAGTCCGAAGCGGCCCTCGGCTGGCCGGCGCTGGAGTCCCGGGGCCCACTGCCGCAGGAGCTGGAAAGCGGTGTGGCCGTCTTCCTCAAGGGCAATCAGCGCAACGGTGGCTATGGGATCCGCTCGGAAGCGGGGCTGGGGGAAGGGGTGCTGATCACCGGTCATCAGAGCGCCGATCCCCAGCAGGAGGACACCTGGGGCCCCCTGCCTCTGGATCTGTTCGCAGCTCCCTGAGAGGCTGCCCTGAGGGGATCCACCTCGGGCGTGCCACCGCGTGTCGGCACGAAGGCTCCCCTGCCGCCTAGGCCTAGGCTGAGCCGCTGAAGCTCAGCCGTTCCAGTTGCTGGAACCGGATGCAGTCCATCCTGCCGAAAATCAGCCGATGTCCAGCCCAGCCTCCGGTTCTGCGATCGCGTCATCCCTGCGCATCGCCTCCCGCCGCAGCCAGCTGGCCATGGTTCAGACCCACTGGGTGCGCGATGAGCTGATCAAGGCCCATCCAGGCCTGGAAATCCGCATCGAAGCCATGGCCACCCAGGGGGACAAGATCCTCGATGTGGCCCTGGCCAAGATCGGCGACAAGGGCCTGTTCACCAAGGAACTCGAGGCCCAGATGCTGGTGGATCAGGCCGATATCGCCGTCCACAGCCTCAAGGATCTGCCCACCAACCTGCCCGAGGGACTGATGCTGGGCTGCATCACCGAGCGGGAGGATCCCGCCGATGCCCTGGTCGTCCACCAGAGGCATCAGGACAAGAGCCTGGCCAGCCTCCCTGAAGGCAGCGTGGTCGGCACCAGTTCCCTGCGGCGCCTGGCCCAGTTGCGCCACCACTATCCCCATCTGATCTTCAAGGATGTGCGCGGCAACGTGATCACGCGGCTGGAGAAGCTCGATGCCGGCGAGTACGACTGCCTGATCCTGGCGGCGGCCGGCCTGGGGCGGCTTGGCCTGGGTGATCGCATTCACGAGTTGATCGATCCTTCGATCTCGCTCCATGCCGTCGGCCAGGGTGCCCTGGGCATCGAATGCCGCCAGGGGGACGCTCTGGTGCTCGAACAGATCAAGGTGCTCGAGCACCGGCCCACGGCCCTGCGCTGCCTGGCGGAGCGGGCCTTCCTGCGCCAGCTGGAAGGTGGCTGTCAAGTGCCCATCGGCGTCAACACCCACTTCGAAGCCGATGAGCTCGTGCTCACCGGCATGGTGGCCAGCCTCGACGGCCTGCGCCTGATCCGGGACCAGGTCCGTGGTCCCCAGGACGATCCCGAGGCGATCGGCCTGGCCCTGGCCCATTCCCTCAGGGCCCAGGGGGCCGGGGAGATCCTGGAGGAGATCTTTGCAAGCGTCCGGCCCGAAGCCTGAACCAACCAGCCCGGAGGTCCGTTCCCTGCCCTTCCAGTGGAATCTGCTGGCCTGGGCTGCCCTGGTGGGCACACTCACCGGCCTGGCGGTGGTGGGCTTCCACGAACTGCTGGGCTTCATCAATAACTTTCTCTACGGCCCCTTCATTGAATGGTTGTTGGCAGTCGGCAGGGCCTCGTCCACGACCAGCCCCGTCGAACTGGCCACGATTGAGCTGCCGCCGGTGGTGGATCAGGGCGGCACACCTCTCAAGGCCCTGCTGCAGCTGGGACTTGGCGGTATCGGCCTGCTGACGTCACCACCGCCGGCGCCACCGGAACCGGCGACCATCGCCCTGCCCGCCAGCTTCGACTGGCTGGAGCTCTGGCCGGTGGTGGTGGTGCCGACCCTGGGGGGCCTGGCGGTGGGACTGTTGCGCTGGCTGGGCGGCACGATCGGGCCCGGCCTGGCCAGCCTGATGGCCATGGCCGATGGCGCCCTGGAGGCTGCGCCGCGGTTGCCGCTGCTGCGCCTGGT
This sequence comes from Synechococcaceae cyanobacterium, assembly GCA_947378425.1. Taxonomy (GTDB): domain Bacteria; phylum Cyanobacteriota; class Cyanobacteriia; order PCC-6307; family Cyanobiaceae; genus Cyanobium. Next base: position 21,613 of record CANCJV010000016.1, on the reverse strand, counting down.
GGCCGCTTCCCTCAGTCTCGGCAGTGGCGCCTCACTGGGCCCCGAGGGTCCGAGTGTGGAGAGTGGCGCCAATCTCGGCCTCTGGGTGGGCTGGAAGGCCCGGCTCTCGCCCCAGTCCCAGAAAGCCCTGGTGGCGGCGGGGGTGGCGGCCGGCCTGGCCGCTGGGTTCAAGGCGCCGATCGCCGGCGTCTTCTTTGCCTTTGAAGGCAGTTTCAGCGCCATCCCGGGTCGTCCCAGCCTGCGGGCGGTGTTGGTGGCGGCGGTGGCCTCCACCCTGGTCACCCAGCTGTGCCTGGGCGATGCCCCCATCCTGCGATTGCCGGCCTATGAGGTGCGATCGCTACTGGAGTTGCCCCTCTATCTGGGGCTTGGGGTGCTCGCCAGTCTGATGTCGTGGCTGCTCGTCAGCCTGATGGCGGCAGGCCGGGGACCGCGGATGCAGGCCCTGGTGGATCGCCTGCCCCCGGGGCTGGCGCCGGCCCTCGGCGGTGCTGCCGTAGGGGGCATGGCCCTGGCCTTCCCCCAGGTGCTTGGGGTCGGCTACGACACGATTGAGGCCTTGCTCGGCAGCGATGGGGGCATTCCCCTGCTCACCCTGCTCGCCTTGATCGGGGTCAAGCTGCTGGCCACCGCCGTGAGCAATGCCAGTGGTTTTGTCGGCGGTGGCTTCGCCCCCTCCCTGTTTCTGGGGGCCGTGCTCGGCAGTTGCTACGGCCAGCTGCTCGGGGAGGGTTGGTTGCACCTGCCGGTGGCCGAACCCCCCGCCTACGCCATGGTGGGGATGGCTGCTGTGCTGGCCGGCAGCGCCCGGGCGCCCCTGACCGCCCTGTTGCTGCTGTTTGAGCTCACCCACGACATTCGCATCGTGCTGCCGCTGATGGCCGCGGCGGGGCTGAGTGCAGCCCTGGTGGAGCGCTGGCAGGGTTTCCGCGATCCCGGTCTGCTGGGCCCCGACCCCCTGGAGGAGGAACGGCGCGAACGATTGGCCCAGTTGTCGGTTGCTGAAGCGCTTGAGCCCTGGCGGCCGCCGGTGCTGATGGCCGAGTTGCCCGCAGCCGAGGCCCTGGCCCTGTTGATCGAGGCCCACGGCCATTGCCTGATCGTGCAGGAGCAGGGCGCGGCCGTGGGGCTGGTGACCCTGGCGGATCTGCAGCGGGCTCTGTCCGGGGCCATCGCCAGCGGCCGATCACCCCTGCGCCTGATCGACTGCCTGCGCACCGATCTGGTCTGGCTGCCCCTTTCTGCCAGGCTCGATCAATTGGAAGACCAGCTCACCCCCGAAGGTCTGCGCCAGATCCCCATCTTCGAGATGCCGGAGCACGGGGCGGGCTACCTTCCCCAGGGGTTGCCCTCGGCAGGGCTGCCGATCACAAGCCTGCGTGGCGTGGCCAGTCGGGATGGCATGGCCAGAGCCCTGGCTGCCAGATTTCGACTTCAGCCGTCAGATCGGGAACTGACCAGCGCTTCAGCCACTGGATCGGCCTGAGACAGCAGGTTGAGGATCCGTTGCAGATCGAGATCGGAGAGTTCTCCGTCCCGGCCCCATTTCAGGGCCGTGCTGTTGAGCTGGTCGGTGGTGTGTTGAAGGGGTTGGGCCATGGAGATGACGGCAATAACGGCCTGCCGTCTGCAGCAGTTGATTGACCATAGGTGTTTGTACCCAGACATCACCAGGGGTTGGACGGTGATCTGCAGAATCTCTTCGGGAGTCCTGGCGGCTGGCCAGCCACGGGCTCACGTTCAGCTCAGGAGTTGTCCTGAACCGTCACCATCAGAAGCCGCGCCGGCCCCGGATCTCAGTTCCTGACCACCACCGGTGTCCCCACCTCCACCTGATCGAACAGGGCGTGGACGTGGGGATTGAGCATGCGCACGCAGCCGTGGGACACCGCCGCTCTGGAGTTCACCGCCCATGCCCAGGCCGGTGGGGTGCCGTGGATGCCGAACTGATCACTGGCGGTGGTGTGGAAGCCCATCCAGCGATCGCCGAGCGGTCCATTGGGACCGATGGTGGGATTGTTCTTGCCGCTCTTGGTGCTCTGGTACTGGGGATTGATCACCTTGTTGCGGATCTTGAAGCTGCCGGTGGGGGTGGGAGTGGCGGGGTCGCCAATCGCTACGGGCCAGCTGCCGAGCACCTTGTCGCCTTCATAGAGGCTGATGGTGCGGCGGCCCAGCTCGAGCAGGATGCGGCGGGTGCTGGTGATCGCTGCCGTGGAGGGAGCTGGCAGGCTGATCGGTGAGATCCCCGAGGACGCGGTGGTCGGCCTTGAGGCCGGCAGGGCGGGGGCTCCCGGGGTCGGGGCCTGGGCGGCGGGTAAAGGCGGCAGGACCGGCGGCGCCTCGATGGCCAGCGCTGGTACCCCCGCCAGGCCCAGCAGGGTGCCGCAGCTCAGGGTCAGGACAGCGAAGCGGGCCGCATGGCGACGTTGGCTGGGCGAGACGGAGATGGTGGCGGACATGGCGGGGGCGGCAGGGGGACGGAGGCTGCTGTTGCAGCGGGCGGGGCTTCAGTTGACCAGCTTGGCGTCGATGGTGTCGAGGTAGCGCTGTTCGCACGTCTTGATGATGCGGACGGCTTCCTGGCTGTCAAAGAAACCATTCACCTTGCAGGTGCCCGGCTTCTTGAGATCCTTGTAGTGCTCCCAGTAGTACTGGGTTTCCTTGAGCCAGTGAGCTCCGAGTTGCTCATAGCTGCTGATGTGATCCATGCGCTTGTCATCGGCGAGCACGGCAATCACCTTGTCGTCGACTTCACCACCATCATCGAACGTCATGATGCCGATGATGCGGGCTTCCACCAGCGAACCCGGCACCAGGGGCTCGCTCACACCGACAATTTCGATGTCGAGGGGATCTCCGTCTTCGTCCCAGGTGCGGGGGATGCAGCCGTAGGCAAAGGGGTAGGCGAGGGAGGAGTAACCGACCCGATCGAGTTTGAGATGGCCGGTTTCGGTGATCAGCTCGTATTTGTTGATGGTGTTGGAGTTGAGCTCCACGATGGCATTCAGCCGCAGTTCAGCCTCATCGGCAAAGGCGGGCAACACGTGCAGGAGGTTCAGCATCGTGCGGCTCGGTGCGTGGTCGATGTTCGCCATGGGCTCAGGAATCGCAGCGGCATCCTAAGGAGGCCCCCGCACGAGCCCTCAAAGGCGCGAACGCCCCATCTGGCCCAGGGTCACGGCACTTCTGATCGCCCTCAGGCGCCTGAGGGGGCAGCCCTGCAATTTCAGGCAGTGCTGGCACCACTTGGGCGATGGCCGGGATCCTGCCACCAGAGCAACGACAACCACGTCACCCGCGCTACCCGACCTCGCCCGCCTGCTGCAGGGAGGCCATCACCGCTTCTGCTGATCCGCTGGCAGTTCCCTGAAGTCCTTTCCTGCAGACGCTGGCGAAGCGGTCCTGTTCCGGTGGCCCGGATCAGGCGGCCTTGATCAAGCGGCAAACCGGGCCAGTTTGTCCTGCAGATGGTTCAGAAAGGCCTCCGCGCTCAGCGGCCGACCCGTGACCTGCTCCACCAGCTGCTCCGCGTTGACGCTGCGGCCCAGCGGCCAGACCTTCCGCCCCAGCCAATCGAGGATCGCGGCTTCGTTGCCGCCTCGGATCAGGTCCTCGATCGACCCCAGCTCGGCCGCCATCGCTTCGCTCAACTGGGCACTGATCAGATGACCCAGGGCATAGGAGGGGAAGTACCCGAAGAGCCCTTCGCTCCAGTGCACATCCTGAAGGCAACCCTCGGCGTCGTGGCCCGGCCGCAGATCGAACAATTGCTCCATGCCGCTGTTCCAGCGTTGGGGCAGCTCGGCGACCGGCAGGTCCTCTTCAAGCAGCGCCAGCTCCAGTTCAAAGCGCAGCACGATATGGAGGCAGTAGCTGAGTTCATCGGCCTCCACCCGCGTCAGTCCGGCCCGCATCGGATTGAGGCCGCGCCAGAAGCGGCGGCTGTCACCCCAGGGATCCCGGCCCAGGGCTGAGCGAAAACGGGGATACCAGCGCTCCGCGAAGGCCGCGCTTCTGGCGAGGCGGCATTCGAAGAACAGGCTCTGGCTCTCATGGACCCCCATCGAGGTGGCCTCCCCGAGGGGCCAGGGGAAGAAGTGATCGCCGCTGCGGGGCAGACCCTGTTCATAGAGGGAATGGCCCCACTCGTGGGCCGTGGCCAGGAAAGCCGAAAAGGGCATGCCGGGCACGATGCGCGTGGTGATGCGGAAATCAGCCGGTCCGATCGTGGTGGAAAAGGGATGGGGTGAGCGGGAGCGCTGGCAGCGGCTGTCGTCATAGCCCCATTCCAGCAACAGCGTCTGGCAGAGCTGATCCTGGGCCGCTTCGCTCAGGTCCCAGTCGGCCGGGGGCAGCGGTGGCAGGGCTGCGGCCTGCTCGAGCAGCTGTGGCAAATGCTGGCGCAGGGGCTCGAACAACTCCTGCAGCCGCTGCTTGCTGATGTCCGGTTCGAAGGTCTGGGCCAGGCTCTCCCAGCAGCTGCGGGGTTCGGCCAGCTGGCGCGCCTGCTCCTGGCGCAGGCTCACCAGTTCGGCCAGGGCTGGCGCAAAGAGGCCATAGTCCCGGCTGGCCTTGGCCTGCTGCCAGAGGGCATAGCCCCGGGCCTGGGCCTCGGCGATCTGACCGACGAGCTGCGGATCCAGCCGCTGCTGCCGTTCCATGTCCTGCCGCAGCAAGACCAGATTGCGCCTGGTGCCCGCTTCGGCGTCTGCCGACAATTCCGCCTCGGCCGCCGCCACCAGGTCGCTGTATTCTCTGCAGCTCTGGCGGCCATGCAGCTGCCGGGCCAGCAGGGCCAGCTGCTCTCCCCGCCACGGCGCCCCGGCGGCTGGCATCACCGTGTTCTGGTCGTAGTAGAGGGTGCTGTGGATCGATCCCAGCAGCTGGCTGGTGTGCAGATAGGAGCGCAGGCGCCCGTGGGCGGAGGTTTGGTCCAGGGGAGCCATGGGAGTGGGGTGCATCGCTGGGGGAAGCTTCGAGCGCCGTGGCCGCCTCTGCCATCTCTGGCCAGGCTGGAGCTGGTTGCCGGTGCCCGAGATGGCCGTGTCGATGTTGCGTGCCGGGGCCACCGTGCTGGCGGCTTGCCTGTGGGGACTGCCGCTCCTGGCGCGACCAGCGGCGGCCACCAGTCTGGAGGATATTCGCAGGCTTGAAAATCTGATCAATGCCAGCGGCAGTGAAACGGTGGTCTCCAGCCATTGCCCGCCGGATCACGCCGGCTACTACGAAAATGACGGCAAGGGGATTGACCGGCTGGTGATCTGCAAGCGCAATGTCGACCTCGGTGATCTCGAGGCGGTATGGGAGGTGATGGCCCACGAATCCACCCACATCATGCAGTCCTGCACCGGCTCGACGGCCATCGCCGATGAATGGATGCCACGCACCTACCGGGAGCTGCAGACGATGGCACCCCACTACGCCAAGTTGGTGAGCAGCCGCTATCCCAGCTCCGACCAGCGACTGGAAGCGGAGGCCTTCTGGATGGAACTGCAGACCCCGGAGCTGGTGCTGGCCCTGTTCCGCAAGAACTGTGCGGCCTTCCTGGAGCGCAACGGCCGCACCCCCTAGGGACCGCTTCGACGGCTTCAGCAGGCTGGGACCATCGGCGCAGCCGTCAGGACCGGCGCTGGGAGCCCTTCGCCCCGACCTCAGTCCCAGTGAAGGGTCATCGGCACGGCCCCCTCCAGGCTGAGCTTGACCGGGCAGCCTTCACCAGCCCGCTCCAGCAGCTGGCGCTGCTGCGCATCCAGACCCGGCGGCAGGCTGATCCACACCTCCAGCAGGGCGATGCGGCGGACGCCTTCGCCCGTCATGGTTTTCTCCACCCGGGCCGTGCAGGGCTCCAGGCCGATGCCGTGGCGTTCGGCCACGATCCCCAGAATCGTCAGGATGCAGCTGGCCAGAGCCGTGGCCACCAGATCGGTGGGAGAAAAGGACTCACCTTTGCCCTGGTTGTCGAGCGGGGCGTCGGTGATCAGCTGGCTGCCGGAGCTCTCATGGACCGAAAGGCAACGCAGGCCTCCCCTGTAGCTGCACTGCATCGAGGTCATGGTGGCGGTCGGCATCGACCTCCATGCTGCCCCCGCGTCGGCCTCTACCCCTGGCTTCAGGCGGGGCGACTCTCGTTAGGTTGGATGTCGACGGGGCTGCTTCGATCGCGATGATGCAGCTGATGCCGATCCTGGAGCTGCTGGAGCTGCCCTCGGTGGCCTTGTCCGCGGCGGCAAACCCCTTGGCCATTCACTCGCCGGTGGAGGGCCTGGCACGGGCGATTCAGCTGGCGGTCACACCGGTGTTTCTGCTCGGGGCGATCAGCGGGCTGTTGGGGGTGCTGACCAGCCGGATGGCGCGCATCGTGGATCGGGTGGTGGAAATCAAGCGGCTGGCCCCCGATCAGGGGCGGCTGGAGCGGGGACGCCTCGCCCGGCAATTGATGTTGCAACGCCGGCGCATGGAGCAATCCTCTCGGGCGATCGGCCTGGCCACCCTCTCGTTCCTGCTGGTGGCCGCGGTGGTGGCAGCGTTGTTTCTGGGAACGCTGATTCCCTTCAACCTCACCCCCGTGGTCGCCACCTTGTTCGTCCTGGCGATGGGGGCCCTGATGGGGGCCGTGATCCTGTTGCTGCTGGAGGTGAGGCTCGGCCGGCAGGTTCTGGAATTTTATTGATCACTCCCCCTGATCCAGTCCGCCGAGTCGTAGCTCCCAGGGGGCTGGGGCCTCAGGCCTGGCAACGGCCGCTGTCGCAGCGCGCTGCACGGGCCTGGCAGAGCTGCTCCAGGTCGGGACGGCCGGTGAGTCGCAGGCGCGCCCCCGCCCAGAGCCCGTAGATCCCATCGATCAGGGGCGCCAGCGCCGGCCAGCGGCTGGGGGCATAGAGCCAGCCGAGCCCCACCAGCTCGTAGGCGCGGGCAAACACGGCGACATCGCGCAGCACCTGGCCCTCGGCTGTGATCCCATGGATCCTGGCCATCGCCGAGCGGTAGTCGATGCCGCCATGGCGGGCGGCTTCGTACTCGCTGGCATCGATGTCGACGAAGCCGAGACGTTCCCCCCGGGGATCGCGACCCCGCAGTACGCGCACCTCCCGCACACAGAGCGGGCAGGCGCCGTCGTAGAGAATCGTGAGTTCAGGCATGGGGGACGGTGTCGCTGGCCAGCGGCGCCATCCTGGCCCGCAGCACGGGACTTTGGAGGAGCATCAAGGGGTGGCTCGGCCCCCAGGCACCCCTTGATGGCCCAGGGATCGGTGCGCAGGAGGCTGCCTTGCACGGCGAACTCCACCATGCAGACTCATCCCCAAGCCAACGAGCCCTCCAGCTGTTTCGCAATGCTGCGCCAGTTTCTCTCTCGGTTGTCGGTGCCGACGGCGGCGGAAGGGTTCACCGATCTGACGGCTCGCATCCACAGGGAGATTGCCGCCAGTGGTCTCAGCACCGGCATGGCCGTGATCAGCTGCCTCCATACCAGTTGCTCGCTGACGATCAACGAAAATGCCGATCCACGGGTGTTGGTGGATCTGGCCGCCTATCTGCGCGCCCTGGTGCCAGAAGAGGGGGTGAAGCCGATCAGTGGTCGCGGCGAACTGCGCCCCTACCGCCATGCGGATGAAGGGCCGGACGACATGCCGGCCCACATCCGCACCGCCCTCACCTGCACGAGCCTGAGCCTGTCATTTCAGGAGGGGCAGCTGCTGCTGGGGATCTGGCAGGCCCTCTATCTCTGGGAGCACCGCGCCCAAGGCAGTGTGAGAACGCTGAGCCTGCATCTGATCGGGGAGTGATCGACGAGGCGGACCAATCCATCCCATGCCGCCTTCATGCACGTCGCTGCTGCCATGACGCGAGTACAACGAATTGTCGAACCAGGTGCCATCGTCAACGTCTGAGGCGGAACGGTGCGTCGCGGGGCTTTGCCGACTGCGTAAGCCCTTGGGGTTGTGATGTCCCGCGGTCATGTCCAGCTGGCTCGCTGAGAGCTTCGATCTGAAGAATTGGGGCATGCTGCAGACCCAGGAGTTGGATTTGATGCCAACTGATGATGTGACCCTCATGGCTCAACTTGCATTGCACCGTCGGCGCTCCATCCCTGACCTCAAGCAGGGGTCAGGGGCCCAGCTGAACACGGTGGAAGCTGGGCCGTCGCGGCAGGCGTTGCGGGCTGATTCCATTGCGGCCGAGGGCCACGGCGCAGTCCGCCGATGACAGGTACCCAACGTCGGTCCGTCGGCCCATGGTCCAATGCCCTGCACAGATTCCGCGCTTATCGTCCTGTCCATCCCGAGGGCCCGAGTCATGGTTGCTGCGATGCCGGCGCCGGTTGACCTGAGAGCTGCCGCCGGCGGCGACGATCTGTTGTTGCGCCAGCTTTTTGATGCCGATACCGGCACCTTCACCTACCTGCTCGCCGACGTCGCCAGTGCCCGGGGCCTGGTGATTGATCCGGTCTTCGAGCGACACAGCCGCGATCTGGCTCTGATCAACGAACTGGGCATCACGCTGTCAGCCAGCCTCGACACCCATGTCCATGCCGATCACATCACCGGCAGCTGGTTGATGCAGCGAGCCACCGGCTGTGTCATCGGCGTGGCCGCCAGCGCCGGTGCCGCGAACGTCAGCCTTCCCCTCTCCCATGGCGATCGCATCCCCTTCGGTGGCCGCCACCTTGAGGTGCGGGCCACACCGGGCCACACCGATGGCTGCCTCACGTATGTCCTTGACGATCACTCGAAGGCCTTCACCGGGGATGCCCTACTGGTACGGGGGTGTGGTCGCTGTGATTTCCAGCAAGGCAACGCCCACACGCTCTATCGCTCGATCACCGAGCAGATCCTGTCGCTGCCCGCTGCCTGTCTGCTCTACCCCGGCCACGACTACGCCGGCCGCCATGTCAGTTCGGTGAGCGAAGAAAAGGTCTTCAATGCCCGCCTTGGCGGCGAGGCCAACGAGCGCGACTTCGTCATCTACATGGAGTCGCTGAAACTGCCCCATCCCGGTCGCCTGGCCCAGGCGCTTCCCGCCAATCTGCGCTGTGGCAAGCCGCTTCAGGACGTGACCGACGACGGGACCACCTGGGCGCCGCTGCAGCGCAGCTATGCCGGCTTACCGGAACTGCCTCCCGACTGGGTGGCGGAGCACCGGGACCAGCTCACCCTGCTGGATGTGCGCTCACTCGAGGAGTACGGCGGCCCGGACGGCCATGTGCCCGGCAGCCAGTTGATTCCCCTGCCCGAACTCGAGGCACGCCTCGCTGAACTTCCCACCGCTCGACCTGTGGTGGCGCTCTGCCATTCGGGCAGCCGCTCAGCCCTCGCCACCCTGGTGCTGCAGAAAGCTGGCCTGGTTCAGGTGGCCAACCTTCGCGGTGGTCTGCAGGCCTGGAAAGCCCATGGATTGCCTCTGGAGAGATCCATCCCCGAAACGGCCTGAGCTCCGTGGGCCTCCGCCCGAGTCCCCGGCTCCGAGGCAGGGCACCAAGGGTCGGTTCAGCGGGGCTGATTCAGAGCCGCAGAGATGGTCAGGCTTGCGGCGCCAATCGGCCATTCAGCAGTTCGAGCCAGCCGATCGCCTGAACCAAGGCAGGGGACCGAAGCCGCTGTACGGACGCTGAGACGTCGGACGCCCATCCTGAGCCGGTCCTGGCCTGGGCTGGGACCGGCTCAGGACCGCCGCACATCGGGGTTGCCCCCTGTTGCAGGGCCGGTTCCATCAGTGGAGTAAGTCTGGGGCTCAGGCCGGATCCTGGCGGGAGCAACCTGCCTGGTTTCACCTTGGCCAGGCCCATCCCCACTGCCGTCCTGTCCATGGCGACCCACTCCGACCCTGCCCAGCCGGCTCTGGCAGACATCTGGCTGGAGCTGCGGGCCCTGCGGCTGGAGCTGGCCGAACTGCGGAGCTTCCTGGCCCAGCCGGCAGCGACTGATGGGCCTCGGCTGCAGGCGGAGAGTGAGCCTGCCGCCACGCCCGTGCAGCACGGGCGCCAGCCCTCCGCGGCCACCCTGCTGGTACGGTGCAACGGCGAGCGCCTGCAGCAGGAGCTGCGCCGGCGCCTGGCCACGGCCCCCGGCCAGGGCGACGACGACTCGGGCCAGAACCTTGACACCGAGGTGGATCTGCTGATCGATCGCCTCCATGAACTGGCTGATGCTGCCAGCGAGGGTCCGTGATGCCGACCTCAGCGACGAGCCCAGCGCGGCCGTTGCTGGCCCTGGCTCGCGAGGAGATGGGCAGCAGCGATTGGCTGAGGGGAGTCGCTGCCAACCGTGCCGGATCACCCCCCACACGACGGCGGCTGTGGTTACTGTCCGCTCCAACCTGTCGCACATCACCTCACCATGGCGGCCCAATCTCTGACAGCGGCGCAGATTGATCAGCTGGCGACTGAGCTGCCCAGCTGGAGCCTTGTCAACGGCAAGCTGCATCGGGAGCTGCGCTTCGCCGACTTCTCCGAGGCCTTCGGCTTCATGGCCCGGGTGGCGCTGGCGGCTGAGCAACTCGGCCACCATCCGGAGTGGAGCAATGTCTGGAACCGGGTGGTGATCGAGCTCACCACCCACGACACCGGTGGGCTCTCGAGCCTGGATGTTGCCCTGGCCGGAAGAATCGATGGTTTGCTGGGCTGAGCCAGCCCGATATTGGCCCGCTAACTTGGCTGGAACTGACACTCAGCCATGGGCTTCCGCTACCTCGATCGGATCGCAACTGAGGGCAACATTCGCTCCTTCCTCGAGCTTGCCGATCTGGCTGCCGGCGCCGGCGCCTCCGCCAGCAATGTGTTCCTGCTCTCACATCGGTTGCGTCAATCGAACCCGATGCAGGTGTGCCGGGCAGTGCTGGAGCGGGATCCGGCAAGTCAGGCCCTGATCGAAGCGCGTCGCCTCTGCGGACCCTATGACCTGGACGTGCTCAGAGGCCTGCCGAAGGGCAGCCTGGGTCATACCTATGCCACGGTGCTGGCAACCATGGGATACGACATCAATTTTTTTCCCAAACCTGATTTCTACGCCAATCTGGAGAGTGACGCTGATTATATTAACTATCGCGTTTATGCCACCCACGACATTCACCACATCGTCAGCGGCTTCAGCCTCGATAATTTTGGCGAACTCGGTGTGATCAGCATCAGCGTTGCCCAATTCGCCCACCCCGGTCTGGCCTTCACGGATCTGATGGCACTGCTGCTCAACTGGTTCCGCAATGACACCCCGATCGACGAACTGGAAACGGCGGCTGAACAGGCGCGCACGGCCGCCTATGCCTTTGGACGCATCAGCCACGGCCTGGAGATGGGTCTGGCTGCCAAGCCGCTCTTCCCGGTGATCTGGGAGGAGCGCTTCGGGGAGGATCTGGAGGACCTGCGCGCCGAGCTCGGCATCGAGGCGGTGAGGGAAGGCCCCTGGAGCTGGCAGTCCAATCCCACCATCGCCGCGGCACTGGCGGCCTGAAGGCCTCTCGCCGAGGCCAGGCCTGAACAAGCTCAGACCTGGCTCCGGAGCGATCCCCGGGGATTTTCAGCTCACCAAAGCCGGCAGGGGGCCGCTGAGGTTGGCGGCTTCGGCCTTGTGGAAGCGCAGCCGGGAGCCATCGCCATTGCCGTCCACATCCACGGCGATGGTGGAGCCATCGGGGAAGCTGCCGGCCAGGATCGCCTTGGCGATCGGCGTTTCCAATTGCCGCTGGATCGCCCGCTTGAGCGGACGGGCGCCATACACCGGGTCATAGCCCACGGCCGCCAGCCAGTCGAGAGCGGCCGGCTCCAGCCGCAGCCCCAGCTTGCGCTCCTCAAGGCGACGCTCAAGGCGCTTGACCTGCAGCTCGACGATCTGGCGCAGTTCCTCCTGCTTGAGGCTGTGGAAGATGATCGATTCATCGAGCCGGTTGAGGAACTCGGGCCGGAAGTGGCCGCGCAGGGCCTCGTTGACGCGTCTCTCCATCTCACTGTGGCGAGCCGGATCGCCGGCCAGATCGAGAATCGCCGTGCTGCCGATGTTGCTGGTCAGGATCAGCACCGTGTTGGTGAAATCCACCGTGCGGCCCTGGCCATCGGTGACGCGGCCGTCATCAAGGATCTGCAGCATCACGTTGAACACATCGGGATGGGCCTTTTCGACCTCGTCGAACAGGATCACCGCATAGGGCCGGCGCCGCACCGCTTCGGTGAGCTGGCCACCTTCCTCATAGCCCACATAGCCGGGAGGGGCTCCGATCAGGCGGCTGACGGCGTGCTTCTCCATGTATTCACTCATGTCGATGCGCACCATCGCCTCGTCGGAATCGAACAGCTGGGCCGCCAGAGCCTTGCTCAGTTCCGTCTTGCCGACACCGGTGGGGCCGAGGAACAGGAAGCTGGCGATCGGCCGGTTCGGATCACTCAGTCCGGCGCGGGAGCGCTGAATGGCATCGGCCACGGCTGTCACAGCCTGCTCCTGGCCGATCACGCGGCTGTGCAGCTGGGATTCGAGCTGCAGCAGTTTTTCCATTTCGCCCTGCACCAGCTTCGCCACCGGGATGCCGGTCCATTTGGCGATCACCTCAGCGATGTCCTCTTCGGTGACCTCCTCACGCAGCAGGCTCTTGTCGCCATGGCCACCGGTGAACTCCGCCTCCTTGGCCACCAGCTTTTTGTTGAGTTCGGCCAGGGTGCCGTACTCCAGTTCGGCGGCCTTGTTGAGGTCGTAGCTGCGCTTGGCCTGCTCCACCTGCAACTGCACCTGCTCGATCTCCTCCTTGATGGCACCGAGTTCATCGATCGCTCCCTTCTCCTGCTGCCACTGGGCGTTGAGGGCGCTCTGCTGCTCGGACAGATCGGCCAGTTCCTTTTCCAGCTTTTCGAGGCGGTCGCGGCTGGCCGGATCCGATTCGCGGCCCAGGGAGAGTTTTTCCATCTCCAGCTGCAGGATGCGGCGATCGAGTTCATCGATCTGCTCGGGCTTGGAGGTGATCTCCATCTTCAGCCGTGCCGCCGATTCATCCATCAGATCGATCGCCTTGTCCGGCAGGAAGCGATCAGCGATGTAGCGGCTCGAGAGCACCGCCGCCGCCACCAGAGCGTTGTCGGCGATGCGGACGCCATGGTGCACCTCGTAGCGCTCCTTCAGGCCGCGCAGAATCGAGATGGTGTCCTCGACCGTGGGCTGGTCGACGAACACCTGCTGGAAGCGGCGCTCCAGAGCCGGATCTTTTTCGATGTGTTGGCGATGTTCATCGAGGGTGGTGGCACCGATGCAGCGCAGTTCGCCGCGGGCGAGCATCGGCTTGAGCAGGTTGCTGGCATCCATGGCGCCGCCGGTGGCACCGGCGCCGACCACGGTGTGGATCTCATCGATGAACAGCACGATCTGGCCTTCGGAGGAGGTCACCTCCTTGAGCACGGCCTTGAGCCGTTCCTCAAACTCGCCGCGGTACTTGGCTCCGGCGATCAACGAGCCCATGTCGAGGGCGATCAGCTGGCGGTTCTGCAGCGCCTGGGGCACATCGCCGTTGACGATGCGCTGGGCCAGCCCCTCGACGATCGCCGTCTTGCCCACCCCAGGCTCACCGATCAGCACGGGATTGTTCTTGGTGCGGCGCGAGAGAATCTGGATCGTGCGGCGAATTTCCTCGTCGCGGCCGATCACCGGATCGAGCTTGCCGTCGCGGGCCGCCTTGGTGAGATCACGGCCGTATTTCTCCAGCGATTCATAGGTGCCTTCGGGGTTCTGATCAGTGACCCGCTGGCTGCCGCGCACGGCCTGCACCGCGTCCCTGAGCTTGTCGGCGTTGGTGCCGGCCTGGGAGAACAGCTGCTTGGCGCAGCGGTCGTCGATCGCCAGGGCGAGCACCAGGTGCTCAATGGCGATGTAACTGTCCTCGTAGGTCTTGCGCAGCGCATCGGCCTGGTTCAGCACCTGGTCGAGTCCCTTGCCCAGGTAGACGTTGTCAGGGGGAGAACTGAGCGAAGCCTGGGCGGCGATGTAGGCCTCGACCTTCTGGCTCAGGCTGCCCACCTCGACGCCGGCTTTTTCCAGAATCCGGCTCGCCAGACCCTGCTGGGCAAGCAACGCCGACAGCAGATGTTCACTTTCCATCTGCTGCTGGCGCTTCTGCTGCGCCAGCTGTTGGGCGGCGACGATCGCGGCCCAGGCCTTTTCGGTGAACAGTTCGGCGGTGGGATGCATGCGGATGCCTCCGGGGGTGGGGAGTCAGTGAAGGAACGGTATGGCCGCTGGCCGGATCGGCTGCGGCGGAGCACCGAACCAGCCGGTGCGGCCCTCACCCTTCAGGTTGGGCCCGCCGTCCGGTTTTGGTGTGCAAACCGATCGTTTGCGTCACGCACTGCTCGATGCAGCTCAGGGCTGGTTGATCGGCACCGTGCCCTGGGGCAATCTGCAGAGCTTCACGGGGCAACCATCAGGGCCGTAAAGGGCCGCATCGGCGGGCGAGAGGCACCCCATGCTGTTTTTCTTGGCCACTTGATTGGGGGCAATTCGCAGGGGCTGCAGCGCCGCATCCTGGAGGGGCACCAACGGCGGGCAGGGCGGCGGCGGGATACCCCTGACCCGGATCGCTTCCGGCTGGTTCGGGGACAGCGATTGGGCCCGTGCCGGGGGGGCGTGACCCAGGATCACGGCCATGAGCGCCATGGCCAGGAGCCCCAGCACGGTGGCGGTGCGGTGCGTCGCCTGACGATCGGGGCCAGCCATGATGTTGAGATCAGCGGTACATGCGCGCTGGCAGTCTGTCCCCTCCCCATGAGCTTTGATGCCGCCGACCCCCAGCTGCAGCAGCAGCTGGCCGAGGCCTCCCGGGCTTTTGAGGCCACCAGCAACGACGCCGAACGCAATTGCTGGCTGGCCGTTCATCAACATGTACATGGAGTGCTCCCCTCGGAGTACGACATCCGGGACATACCCGAGGACCTCTATCTGGCGGTGCTGGCCCTGCGGCGCGCTCAGCTGGCTGAAGATTCCGTCGCCTGAAGGCCGCGACCGCATGGCATCCTCTGGCCAGGGATCATGCATAGCAAAAAGCCCTGGTTGGACCAGGGCTTTCAGTCATTTCAGGCTGTTGGGCCAACCTGTGGATCCTGGTGATCCAGGGGCCAGGGTTCAGGACCAGCCGGCGTTGGCCTGGGATTCGACGTAGGCGGCCACATCTTCGATGTCGGTGGCGCTGAGCTTGCCGCCGAAGGCGGGCATGGCGTTCTTGCCGTTCGTCACCTGGGTGATGATGGCGGCTTCATGGCCGGCGCTGTAATTGGCCAGATAGGACTCAAGAGCATCTTTCTTGAGGGTGGCCTGGGCATTGACCACGTTGCCGCCACCCATGTGGCAGGCGGCGCAGTTGGCCGAGAAGATCTGACCGCCATGGGCCGCATCGGCGGCAAAGCTCGGGGCGGCACCCAGCAGCAGCGCCAGGCAGAGGGCAAACAGGGAAAGGAGACGACGCATGGGGGTGCAGCAGGGCACGTCAACCCGAACAAGTTAGGGGTCGTCGGGTCACGGTCGGGGTCGCGGGGTGCAACTGCAACAAAATCGACGTCCAATCGACACAAAGAACAGCTCGGCTCCGGGAAGCGACGGCAGCGCAGCAAGGGTTGGCACCCTTTCAAGGGGTGCAGCGTGGCCATCGGCTGGCGGCGTACAGCGCCCCCAGCTGAGAACGGATCAGCCCGGCACCCGGCCACGATGGGGGATCCCCGCAGCCTCCAGAACGGCCTCCAGGCTGGGGGCATAGCTGGTGAGGCCGAAGCGCTCCGGAGGGCTCACCGGCTCATGGACAAAATGGCGCTGGCGGATCGAGAAACGATCCCAGGCGTTCACCTCGATGCGCAGCAGCTTGATCAGTCCCTCGATCAACCAGCCCTGCAGGTCCACGCCCACGGGCGGCAGCCAGCCGCGCCGCCAGCGCACCAGGGTGGCCACGGCCTGGTTGATCGTGATCGGCGCCTGGCCCAGCACCAACCGCCGCACCGCACCCTGGCCCGGCTCCGGATTGGGCTGGTGGGGGTTCGTGGCCAGGTGAGCGCAGACGGTGGCGATGTCGGCGGCGTGGATGAAGTGGAAGCTGGCGTCGGTGCGCAGCCACTTGGCCAGCCACAGCCAGGGGATCGCCTCCTTCACCCCGGCGGTGAGGTAGCTGGTGGGGTGGGGATCTCCCGGCAGCACCCGACCGCCGAACACCAGGGTGGGAAAGACGGCCACGATGCGTTCCGCCAGCGGATGCTGCTCCAGCTCCTGCAGGCACTGGGCCTTGGTCTGGATGTATTCGGTGCCGTAGGCCATCGCCTCGGGCAGCAGCCGCAGCTGGCGATCGAGAATGCTGGCGGTGGAGAAGTAGATCACCTGCTCCAGTCGCGCCGCATCGGTGAGCCGCAGCAGCTCCTTGACGGCCACCACATTCACCTGGTGCGCCCGCTCCGGATCGCCCCAGGCAGTGGCGGTGTGGATGATGCGGGTGGCGCTGGCGATCGCCTCCGCATGGGGCTCGAGGTCGCGCAGATCGCCGACCAGCAGGGTGATGCGCGGGTCATCGGCCGGCACGGCCCTGAGCTTGCCGGGATCGCGCAGCAGCAGCAGCAGGTGGGCATCGCTGTGGCGGTAGAGCCGCTCGGCGGTGTACTGCCCCACACAGCCGGCAGCTCCGGTGATCAGGATGCGGGCCGGGGACCGGCCGGCGTCACCGAGGCCGCTCAAACGGCCGCCCCCAGCAGGTCGTTGACGGCTTTGCCGGTTTCGAAGAACACGCGGGCGTTCTCCTCAGGCGTGCCGGGCAGGATGCCGTGGCCGAGATTGAGGATGTGGCGGCGGCCCCTGGCCTTGCGGACCGTGTCGAGGATGCGCTCGCGGATGCCTTCGGGAGTGCCGAACAGCAAACCCGGATCGACGTTGCCCTGCACGCCGATGTGCTCGGGCAGCCGGGCGATGCCCTCGGCCATGTCCACGGTCCAGTCCAGGGAGATGATGTCGATGCCGGTGCGGGCCATGCGCTCCAGCACGCCGGCGCTGCCGGAGATGTAGAGGATCAGCGGCGTGTCGGGGTGGGTGGCCTTCACCTGGTCGATCACCCGTTTCTGATACGGGGCAGCGAAGGTGTCGTAGTCGATCGGGCTGAGCTGGCCGGCCCAGGAGTCGAACAGTTGCACCACCTGGGCACCGGAATCGATCTGATAGCGCACATAGGTGGCGATCGAATCGGCCAGATGGCCCAGCAACTGGTGCAGCAGCGCCGGCTCCCGGAAGGCCATGGCCTTGATCACCGAATAGGTCTTGGAGCTCTTGCCCTCCACCGCATAGGCGGCCAGGGTCCAGGGGGCACCGACGAACCCGAGCACGGTGGCGGCGTTGCCCACATCGGCGCGCAGCCGGCCCAGCACTTCGCCGACGAAGGGCAGAGCCTCGGCCGGATCGAGCGGCCGCAGCGCATCGACCTGGGCCTGGGAGCGGATGGCGGGCTCGATGATCGGCCCCTTGCTCTCGATGATGTCGAAGTCGATGCCCATGCCCGGCAGGGGCGTGAGGATGTCGGAAAACAGAATCACGCCATCGGGGGCGAAGGCGTGGAAGGGCTGCATCGAGATCTCATAGGAGAGATCGGGGTTTTCCGAGCGCTCCCGAAATCCAGGATGGCGATCGCGCAGATCCCGGTAGACCTTCATGTAACGGCCCGCCTGCCGCATCATCCACACCGGTGGCCGCTCCACCTGCTCACCTCGGGCGGCGCGCAGCAGCAGGGGAGCGATGTCAGTCATGGATCCGCTGAAAGAGAGCGATGGGGCAACTTAGCCGAACGACCCACCTTGATCCCAGGCTTCTCTTCCTGACCCATGCAGCCGGAAAGCGGCGGGAACCCTGTCGGCTGAACTCTCATGGGGCACACCCGATCGGGGAAGTCCGGCAGAGGGCCCTTGCTGCCTGCACGACGATCCACCATCGCCTGCGAGCGGACTGCTAGCACTGAAGACTGGATCGGCAGACGATAAAGGCCAAGAATCTCGATGGATACTGCCAGCTCATCCATCGCCCATGCGAACCGGGGGGTAGCGCCCCTTTGACTGGTGTAACTCAGGAGGTCCTGCGACCCTCTCTGGAGGGTGAAACAGGAGCAGCCAGGGGATGATTGCCTAGAAGCTGATTCCTCAGCTCCGTTAATTCACCATGCACCCTGATCGCTGAATGCGCCACTCAGCAATTACGGATTCTTAGTGATCAACGACTGGCTCAGGTGTGATCAGCTGATGGCTGGCGTCATGGCTACGGCTGGATGGCTCTGAGAGAACTCGAGTGGCTCCTCCAGTGCGGTGATCTTGGCCATGGTGGCCTCGGAGAAGAAGCGGCGGCGCTCCAGCTGCCATTCCTCCTGCTGCTCCAGCAGCTGACTTCCCACCAACCGCACGAACGCGGCGTCAATGGGGACGATGCCAACGACATTGGTACGGCACTTGATCACTGCGGGAAGTGCAGGAACGCCAGCACGGCATCACGGACGGCCTCCATCACCGGCACGGCGGTGGGGAACTGTTTGCGCAGCATCTCTCTGACCCGCTGCCAGTGGGCCCGCACCTGATCGGGCGCCTGAATCACGAACACCGCTTATGGCCTTCGGCCGACTGCGTCTACATGGCTGCCGCTGCCATATACTGGCCAGCCTTGGGCACATGGCTCAGCAGAGTGCGCAGGAAATGCACCCGGCACCTCTGCCAGGAGCAGCCCTGGAACATGCGCTTGATCGCCGACGTCAACCCCAGGTGGGCATCGGCGATCCCCAGCCGAGTGCCAGGCGGAAGACCTTCGGCCCAGGGGGATGGCCAGGATGAGATCACCCACCTGGGTGGTGAGCAGCCGCTGGCGGTAGCCGTTGCGATGGGTGGAGCGCTGATCGGAGCAACGCTTGTGGAGCTGGGCGCCGGTGAGCGCGGAAACCTCGGCCTCCATCAGGACCTGAAAGCCCCGGCGCACGATCTCAGGGATCAGGGATCAGGGATCAGGGCGCCAGCGCTGGTGCCCTCCATGACTGGTTCAGCTCGGAGGCGCCACGATGGGAGAGGGTCAAGGTCTGTGTTCGGTTTGGTGGTAGTGCTCCGAACAGGGTCACAGACCGGCCCACCCATTGCCACAACCGAGAACTGAGGGAAGCGAGCCGTCAGGCCCGGCTACATCGGGGCTGCTCCTCCTGAGTTACACCACTACACGGGACGCTGCTGAAGACCAGGAGTTCTCCACCGCGATCGGTGGAACGATTGGCCCGCATACCACCTCATCGTATTCGTGGCCCGCCCAAGACGGCCTGCGAGGCCCCTGGAGGGACGCTTGGGTAAGCGACTGCGACTTGTCAAGGGTAGCCAACTGAGTTGGAGCTGCGAGATTGCGCAAAATTTGCTGCCCAAAAGCTGCATGGCCCGTACGCTCGTCACGTCTCTCTCAGCACTTGGCCTGCCAAGCCTCCAGGACGTTGTGAACGGCTGCGGGATCAGCCAGATCCTTGTCCTGGACACGGTTCCAGCCTACGTCCGCCCCTCGGAACCGGTGCTTGAGCGCCTGAAGAGCCTCCTCGAGAACCAGCCGTCCCTTACGCTGAGTTACGGGGTCTTGGACGCCGATGATGTAACCCAGGCCAGTGCACCCCCCCTTTTGAGGGAACTGGTTGCGGCGGGGCTCGGACGCTTCCAGCCGATGTCGGGGGCTACGACTTCGGGATCCGCTCTGGTCCTGCTGAAGACCGCCGTCGTTGGCGGCGCCATCGACGTGGACCAGCTGCCCACGCTTCGCGAGCTTGGTGGAAACCTCAGGGGCTCAGCCGAATTGCTCTGGAGGGTGATCACCCCACTGGAAGAAGCCTGGCAAGTCCTGCGCCAGAGCGCCACCAGCAGCACCTTCGAAGGCCTGCTCCAGCGCGTCTTCGGCGCGACCGCTTCCGCCGCCCAGAGCCTGCGCCAGCAGATCCTGGCTGGCAGCCAGCCAGGGGTCAGCATTGAGCTGCTCTCCGCCACGGAGATGAACAACGCCCTTGGCGGCTACAGCCGCAGCGGCACCGACGGCACAGCCACCATCTATCTCAATGCTGATCTGCTGGCGGACGGCGCCGATCCGGGTGTGCTGCAGAGGGTGCTGCTCGAGGAGATCGGTCACCATTTCGATGATCTGTTCAACGGCAGCCGTGATACAGCCGGTGACGAGGGAGAGCTCTTCTCCCATCTGGTGCTGGGTGATGCGCTGACAGCCGATCAGCTGGCCGCCATCGGCAGCGAGAACGATGCCGGCTTTGTCAGCGTCAACGGGCAGCAGGTGGCCGTCGAGAACTCCGCCAGTGCCATCTCCACCATCAACAGCGGTACCCTGACGGGCAGCGCCGGATCCAAGGCCTACTCGGTCACGATCAACAACACAGCCAACAACGGCGCCGACCTGCTGGTGGCCGCCTACACCTCGAATGGCACCCTGATCGGCTGGCAGGTCGTCAACCGCACCACCAACCTCAGTAACACCACCTACAACGGCACCTTCAACTTTGCTGCCGCCAATCTCAGCAAGGTGGAAACCGTTGGCATCAGCTTCCGGGCGTGGCAAGGAACCGCCGGTAGCAGCTACGGCACCGGCAACAACACCAATCCGGCCATCACCTACGGCACCGCCAACCTGAGCAATGGCTCGACCGGCGGCTTCCGCGTCAACTCGACCGCCTCACCGACCAACACCACCGGTGCCGTGAACTTCACCGGCACCATCACGGGCGGCGGAGTTGTGGCCAGCTTCAATGCTGTGACAGTCGACACCCTGGCCCCGACCCAGACGGCCACGATCACGGCCCTTATCGATAACGTTGGTCTCTATCAGGGTGTGGTCGCCAGCGGTGGCCGTACCGACGACACCACCCCGACGCTGAGCGGCACCGTCAGCGCAGGCCTGGTCAGCGGCGAACAGCTTCGTATCTACAGCGGCACCACCCTGCTCGGCACGGCCACGGTCACAGGCACCAGCTGGACCTACAACGACACCCGCACCCTCGCCAACAACACAGCCCTGAGCTATACGGCCAGGGTGGCCGATGCCAACGGCAACCTCGGCATCGCCAGCGCGACCTACACCGCGACGGTGGACACCGCAGCCCCCATCACGACGGCGACGATCATCGGTGTTGCCGATAATTTCGGCGCTGTTACTGGAACGGTGGCGCCCAACGGCACCACCGACGACCAGACCCCAACCCTCACCGGCACCTACAGCGGAGCGCTGGCCGCCGGCGACGCCATTTTGATTTTCAACGGCAGTACCTTACTGGGCACGGCCACGATCATCAGCACCGCTCTTCGGACCTGGAGCTTTACCCCTGGCACCCTGCCTGCAGGCGCCTACTCCTTTGTGTCCCGCGTCGGCGATCAGGCCGGCAATCTGGGCGCCACCGTCCCCAATTCCACCTACGCCATCACCATCAGTGGGGGTGACACGACGGCACCGACGGTCTCGTCGATCGCCTATGGCACCAACGATGGCGCCATCGCCGCCGGCGAAACGATCACCCTGATCGTCACCCTCAGCGAGGCGGTCACGGTCACAGGCACCCCGACCCTTGCCCTCAACAGCGGCGGCACCGCCTCCTACACCTCCGGCAGCGGCACCTCATCCCTCACCTTCAC
>CANCJV010000015.1 GCA_947378425.1 Synechococcaceae cyanobacterium | reverse complement strand
TCGTCTGCTCCGGCTGCCAGGGACGGAAGGACTTGGACTTTTTCATGCCCCATTGTCTGGCTTAAATCCATTGCCGTCACAGGGATCTGGGCAGATTCAGGAGCGTCTGTGGAGAGGCGGGCGCGGATCTATGCGCGACAGGCTCCTAGTGCTCGCAAAGCGAAAGCCTGGTTCAGTGGTCATCTGGGAAATCCTGTCATAGCAAGGGTTCTGGGAGGCGCTGTCTTGCCCTATCCGGCCCAAAAGGGCTAGTTTTGGGCACGCTCATGCCGGTTGTCGTCAACGACCAGCACTGGGAGACGAACTTCCGGGAGCAGATCCGCAACCTCGCCGGCGGCTGGAACGTGGTGCAATCTCGGGGCCGCATCCGTCTCAAGGTGCGACCGCCGGGTCAATCTGAGCAGTCCGTTGTTCTCCCTTTTGACTGGAACAAATCGGATGTTGGTGATGCCTATGTCCGCATCCGCAATATCTACAAATTGATGGACGGTGGCCTGGAGCTGCGCGCCGCAGCTGAACAGGCTGATGGCAAGGCCCCCCAGGTGATCCGCGACTGGCAAGGTGCTGCTGAACGCTTCCAGCGCCAGAAGCTCCACCACGGCAACACCATTTCGGCAGCAACCTGGGACAAGGGCTACCGTCCCGTGCTGGAGATGGCGGTGAGCCTGCTCACTGGAGCGCGGGCACCTGGTCGGCCGGTCGACCTGATCGATCGTTGCGTGGCGGACTGGGCTCCCGGCTCGCGCATGCGACAGATCCGCTGCCAGTCGCTGAGTCAGTTCCTCCGCCACTGTGTCGAACGCGAGCAGTTCCCTGCCCATTGGCTGCCGCCATCCGATCTCTCTCACCATGTCGGCCGAAAACCCGCCGGTAGCGAAGGCAAGGGTGGGGGCGACCCGATCAGCGATGCCGAGATCTTGCGGCTGATCGCCTCCCTGCCCGACGACTCTGCCGGACTTCGCTGGCGCGATGCGATCCGCCTGATGGCGGAGCTTGGGCTGCGGCCTGTGGAACTCCTTCACCTGAGTGTGCGTAAGGACCGCAGCACCGGCGAGCCCCACTGGTGGTGCAGCTATCGCAAGCGCAGTGGTGGCGGAATCACCGAGCCAAGGAAGGTCTACCCCCTCCCGCTCCAGGACGAGGGAGCCCTGGTCTCGTGGACCCTTCTCGAGCGCTGGCAGGCGAGGCTGATTGAGCTGCCGCCACTTCAGTCCGGCAATGGCGCTGCCGATGGTCTCGGCACTTACCTCAACCGACAGCCTGGCTGGAAAAGCCTGCGGAATGAACTGGAATCCCGCGGTGAGCGACTTGTGCCCTACTCCTTCCGCCACAGCTATAGCCTGCGGGCTCACCGGCGGAACATCGATGCAGGGTCGGCGGCGCGCTCGATGGGACATAGCCTCGAAGTTCACCTCCGCTCCTATCCCTGGGCCTCGGCGGCTGGCACAGAAGATGCTTTCCAGCGTGCACACAATGTCCTTGTTGCCACTACAACGCAACCGGCCTCAGCCTGAGGCCAGCAGATCCTTGCCTTTAGCCATTCTGCTCAAGGATGTCGGCAACCTGGCTTCTGATCTTCGGGAAGAGCTGATAGGCCATCCAGACCTCCTCCAGATCGATCTGGTCGTAGGCATGGATCAGCACGTCGCGCATTCCTGCCATGGCACGCCAGGGTATCTCTGTGTTCGCAATCCGAATCTCACTGCTCAATCGCTTGGTGGCTTCTCCGAGAACCTCCAGACAGCGAATCACCGCATCCTGAAGATAGGTGGTTTTCTCCAACGTCTGGAAGTCATGGATCGGGAACTCCAGAGCACGATCCAGAACACCAAGGATGTCTTCAAGCGCTTGGCGGTCTCTCGGCTCCATCAGAGTGTGACTGCTTCTGCTTCCACGACCTCTCTGATGCCTGGCTTCAGGTTGCGACGCCGGATCAGATCAACCCGACTCAGCAGCAGCTCCTCCAGAGCTGACTTCAGCTCTGCTCGATCAAACAGGCTGGCTCCATCTGGCAGGTCCACCAGCAGGTCGACATCGCTGCCGGCACTCGCCCGGTCCCTTGCCACAGAACCAAACACAGCGAGATTGCTGGCCCCAAAACGGCCCAGGAGCTCATGGATCTGGGGTGCCAGGTGCTGCAGCTCGGCTAGACGCATGGTGTCTGCTCCTCCTGTTGTCCTCGGCGGAACCGGCCTCAGATTAGGCCGAAAGCCACCAGGGCTGTCCCCGCGGTGCCCAGGCCACCTTTTTCATGGGGGCTCCTCTGCCCGCCACTTCAGGCCTTCGATGGCCTCCGGAAGTGAACTGCACCACAGGGATGAAGGCCTTCTCCTTCGCTTTTTTCTTATGTCTCGAGGAAGGCTGCGGACCGAGCAGCTGCTTCGTTCATCGCACTGTTGCAGCGCTCCAGGTGATAGAGAACCGGTGAATTGCTGCTGGGGAACTTGCGGCGCCAGTGCACTCCGGCCTTGAGAAGACCAGCCTTTCGCCATCGCCCCAGTGTTTTCTCGCTCACACCGAGAAGCTGTCCAGCTGATCGAGCATCAGCCCATTCCTGAGCCAGGGACTGTGCGGTTGGATTCGCAGTGGCCTGCTGGCGGTTGGCACGAACTCTTGGGAACACCATCAGCGACCCCTCCTGCAAATACGGTGAGGGTCATTCATCTTCTGGGCCGCCAAATGGGTGAAGCCGGCATTCACGCCAACAACACCCACCAGCCCGCGCTGATCCTCTGGGGGCACGTCGACCAGAGCCAAGCTGCTGTCTGACATCACGCTTCCCCCTGCAGCAACGTCAGCACCGCCGGATTCCAGAGGATCTGGGCACCCCGGGGACACTGGGAGCAGCTGGGCAGGGTCTGGCCCCAGTTCCGACCCGCTTCCGTGAGCTGCCAGTCGTCCTCGTCATTGCGCAGCTGCAGACCACAGGCGGCCAGGCTGCGGTTGGTCTCGCGGATCGTGCGGCCCAGCCGCTCGGCCAGTTGCTCTGCATCCAGGCGTGCCTTGACTGGATGATCTCCCAGCTGACGGGGCCGATGACCTGAGGCCGCAGGGCCGCTGCCTGCCAGCACCTGCTGCAGCGGAGCGAGCTGCAGGCCGGTGTTGGCCTCAATGTCCATCAGCGCCGCGGCGAGGGCATCGGCGTAGCCGACGCCGGTGAGCTCGATGATCTCCTCGGTCAACTGCAGCAGCTCCTTCACGGTCTGGGTCTGCAGTCCTTCCGGAGCTTGCTGGTGCTCCCTCGATCGACACGCAGGGCGGTCCAGGGATGGCAGCAGCTCGTGGGTGAGCCAGCACCGCATCCGCCTCGCCATTGGGCTCTCGCCCATCAGCAGGAGGCGGAACAGGCCGGCCTCATTGATCAGGGCCAGGGTGAGGCCTTCGCTGCCGGGACCTTCCTGGGAATGCGGGATCTGCAGTTCCGCCGCGTTGCCGGGTTGGTGTCGCTCATGCCCCTGCCTCCGCATCGGCTGGGTTGGCGGTGTCCGCGGGGAGATCGGCGAGTTCGCGCTCAAAGCGATCGACGAAATCCTTATGCCGCTGCTGGCTGATGTAGCCGGCGATCGTGCGTGCTTCCTTGGGCACGTTGAAGTGATGGCGGAAGGCGATCTGGTACTGCCGCCTTGCCTCCACCGGCCGCAGGCAGCGGATCATCTCCAGCAGCGTCTCCCGCTCCTCTTCTGCCAAGGGCCGCAGGGACTCTTCCGTGCCGGGGGCATCCGGGGAGCCGGGGCCGATGGGGTCGGTTGCGGCTGCTGCGGGGGCGGGCTCGGGCGACTCGATCGGAGTGGGTGCCGAGGAAGGCGCGACGTCGGCCGATGCGACTGCCGCTGGAACTGAATCTGCCGTTGCACCGACCGGCGCGGGCTCGGCGTCCTGGGCCAGGCCACCAGCGCCTGGCGTTGCGATGAGCCGGTGGTCACCACCTTCGAGGGGATCACCCGACTGCCGGCCTGCTGGTACACCTCCGATGGTTCCGCCTTCGGGGAGGGGGACTTGCCGCACCTGGGACTGGCGCACCAGTACCTGAACCACTTCCGCTGCAAGAGCGAATACGAGGAGCTCCTCTCCCGCACGACCCTGCCGGTGGGGGTGCGCAAAGGGATGGTCGATGCCATGGGCAACAGCCAGGCCGGCCCGGTGGTGCTCGGCCCCAACACCTGCATGGACCTGCCCGCCGATGCGTCCTTTGAATTCGTCGAGATCCGGGCCCGGTCCCTGGCGGAGCATCGGGCTTGGCTGCAGATCCTCGATGACACCATGCGGCGCGATGCCCTGATCCCGTCGCAGA
Source organism: Synechococcaceae cyanobacterium (assembly GCA_947378425.1). Taxonomy (GTDB): domain Bacteria; phylum Cyanobacteriota; class Cyanobacteriia; order PCC-6307; family Cyanobiaceae; genus Cyanobium. The sequence goes on along the minus strand of CANCJV010000015.1, from coordinate 63,741 downwards.
ACCGCGGCGCTGCACGCACCGAGATGGAGATCAGCCTGACGGCAAGCCAGAGCTATGCCCTGCTACAGGCGATGGCGATCCAGAAGGCGTCGCTGTTCTCGACCCTGCTGCTGCACTGGTGCGCCCTCACGGGGGAAGCCCTTACCCCCGGTGCCGGCCTGCAGGTGACGGTGAGCCCGCTCACCCCGCCGATCCAGCCGCAGCCCCAGGTGAAGGAATGGATCGAGCTTTTCGATAAGGGTGTGATCAACCGGGAGGAGCTGCGCCATCAGCTGGCGCTGGCCACGGCCAATGCGATCAGCAGTCCGACGCTCGATGACAGCCCGGCCACCAGGGCAGGGGAGAGGCGCGATGCGCCCATCGATCAAGCGGCAGCCGCTCAGCCCCCGATGGACTGAACAACCTCCTCCAGGCTCACTCCGGTCTGGCTCGCCACATCCTTGAGGATCTGCCGGAGAGTGCCGACCCGCATGGGTTTGTGGGCTGGGATGGTGAGGTGCTGCTGCTGCTCCCCGATCTGCCGGCTGAGGCGCATGTGGCTGCCGCTTTGCCGGGTGATGCTGTAGCCATAGGCCGCCAGCCGCCTGCCCAGGTCCGCACCGTTGAGGTCGCGGGGGATCCTCACAGGGCCAGCAATTCCTGGCGGACATGGTGGAGTCGGATCAGGGGCGGGGCTTCTCCCTCCTCAAAGTGGCAGTGCACGGCATCCCGGATCTCCCGGTGCAGCTCCTCCAGGCTGTCGGCCTCCGTGTGGATGGCCGCTCCCACGGCGCTGGCCCGATAGGAGCCGTCGTCGGCCTCCTCCACGACAAACAGGATCTCGTTCATGCTCACGGCTGCCTCCTGGTGGAAGTCTGGCAGCGATTGCTGGCCCCTGGCCTGACGGGCAACAGGAGGCAGCCACCTTCCCCGTCGCATGAGCCAGACCCCGACAGCTCCAGCCAACCTCTGGCGTGCTGCTGACCTGGAGGCGATCCGCGTCGCCCTCTCGATCCCGGCCCTGATGCCGGCGGTCGGCGCCATCAATGACGCGATGGCGGATCTGGAGCAGCTCGACCCCGATGCCTTTCCCACCGCCCGGCGGGAGGTGGATGCCATTTCGGCCATCGACTCTCAACTTGCGGGGCTGGGCCCGGAGCAGCTGCAGGCCCCGATCGAGACCCGCCGCAAGGCCGTGGCGCCAGACGCCCTGCCGGCGGACGTCAGCTTGCCCGTCAAGAAGGCCGACGTGATCGAGTACGACACCGAGCTGCTGCGGGAGGAGACGATCACCCGCTACGGCGAGGGACTCTCGATCGAGGCTGCCATGCGGCGCCAGCGGGCCGGTCATGCCCAGGCGCTGCTGCTGATGCTCCCGTCCCTGGGTGGCTGGAGCCGAGATCCCCAGCTCAGCGGCAGCGGCGATGGCTTCACCGTGGCGCTGAAACGGGGCTGAACCTTGAACGGCACGTCCGCTCTGCCCCACTCGGCGTTGCAGCCCCACGCCAACGCCCGCATCCTGCTGTTCTCGAACGCCATCCCTGGCGTGCTCGATTCCACCCGCACGGGGAGGTTTGTCTTCGAGGGTTTCCTCAAGCGCCTGCGGGGAATCTCCAGCAAGGAGAACGCTCCGGGCCTCGACACGGGGGACTTCACCTATGAGGGCTACTTCACCTGCGGGGCGCTACTCCCTCTGACGCCCTCCCAACCCTGGGACTGGCTCAGCTCCACCATCAGCTGGAGCACCACTGGCATCCGGCCGATCTCCAACACCACCCCCGCCCTGCTGGCGCCCTGCCCTCCCCCAGCCGAGGGCAGGGCGCCGCCTTCTCGGTCACTGAGTTCGGCGGTCTCTATGGTGCCGGCGGTATCGGCTCGTTGACCCAGCCACGACTGGGCGAGCGGGTCCAGGCCGACCTCAAGCCCAACCGCGTGGTGGTCGTCGGCACCGGCGACAGCCTCAACCTGCTGGCCGAGCGACACCTCACCACCGTCACCACCCTGCGAGGCCTCAACCCCACCCTCACCGGCCGGCCCTCCGATCCGCTCCCGGTGGGCAGCTGGTTGTTCATCCCCCGTCGCCGCGCCGCCGCCAACGCGGACACCAGCACCACCAGCCTGCCGGCTGGCTTTTACACACCCGAAACCCTGGCGGCGTATCTGGGCGTCTCGACCTCCACGATCTACAGCTGGAACTCCAGCGGCTATGGGACTGCCTTCGTGAAGCTCGGAAACCTCGTCCGCTACACCTACGAGGATGTGGAGCTGTGGCTGGCGCGGCAGCTGGAGCTCTCGCGGGGATAGACCTATAGAGGTTGCGGCCGCCGGGCCGTGTCGATCAGCAGATTGTGCAGCAGTTCGCGGCTACCCAACGGCAGGTGGCCCAGGTTCGCAGCGGTGTTGCGGGATGCAGGAGCGGGAGGCCCAGCTCAAGGCCCAGCAGGGCTATGAGCAAAGCAACGGTCAGGGGGTCTGTTTTGTTGGTGGGTGAAAAAGGCAAACGCGATCCTCTGACTTGAGGTGGCAAAGGCAAGGATCATCACTTCTTGACTGCGCCCGCGGGGCCCAACAGGCCAGCCTTACGTTGGAAGTCCTGTATCCCGATGAAGATGTCGGACCAGTTGAACAGCGGATAGACTTGGTTAGCTCTCGCCTCCTTGTCGAACAAGGATTTCAGCTCCGCCAGCTTTACAGGATTGCTTTTTGCCAGGTCATTCAATTCGGTCGGGTCTTCGTTCACGTTGTAGAGCTCCCAGACCTCCTTGCCCGCAAAGTTCTCGGCGGTCTGAGGCGGCGGATACGATGTGTACAGGTCGATGAAGTCGGGGCGATAGCCGAAACTTGCCTTCCAGCCATTGTGATAGATGGCGCCCGAACCGTAGAGGAAGTAGTACTGCGTCGTGTGCCGCGCCGGTGCCTTGGCATCGGCAAATGAATAGACGAGGCTCTTGCCCTGGATTGGTGTCTGCTTGATGCCGCGCACATCAGCCGGAACCTTGGCACCGGCGATCTCAAGGGTGGTCGGCAGCAGGTCGATCAGGTGCGCGTACTGCGTGCGAACTTCACCCTTCCTGGGAAGACCCTTGGGCCAATGGATCACCAAGGGATTGCGGGTGCCGCCGGCCGAGTTGGCCATGGTCTTCCAATCGCGGTAAGGCGTGTTGGCGGCCTGCGCCCAACCCATGGGGTAGTGGGTGAAGGTCTCCGCTCCGCCGAGTTTGTCGAAGTCCCGAACCATTGTGGCTAATCGTTCATGCTCGGTCTTCGTGATCGGCTTGGGAAAGGTGTTTTCGGTTTCGCCGATCGGTCCACCGCCGGGATCGGCCCCATTATCGCCGACGATGAACATGATGACGGTGTTGTCGTAGAGGCCCTTGTCCTTCAGGTGCGCGATGAGGCGGCCGATCTCGTAATCGGTGTGCTCGAAGAAGCCCGCATAGATTTCCATGAATCGCGCATAGACGCGCTTCTGATCAGCCGAGAGGCTGACCCAGGCCGGCACACGCGGGTTGCGTGGGGGCAACTTTGCGTTGGCGGGAATGACACCGAGTTCCTTCTGACGGGCGAACGTCTTCTCGCGATAGACGTCCCAGCCCTCGTCGAAGCGGCTCTTGTTCCGGTCGATCCACTCGCGGTCCACCTGCAAGGGTTCATGCGTAGCGCCAGTCGAGAAGAACATGAAGAAAGGCTTCTCGGGGTTCAGCTTCTGCTGGCGATCGATGTAAAAGATCGCCTTGTCGGTCAACTGGGTGGTCAGGTGCCTCCCGTCGGGTTTGACGTGCTGGTTGTCTTCCACCAGTGGTGGGTTGTACTGGTCGACGGCACCGCCGAGGAAGCCCAGCCAGTGATCAAAGCCCTTGCCGGTGGGCCAGCGATCGAACGGCCCCAGGTCGGTGGCCTCCTCGTCCGGCGTCAGGTGCCACTTGCCCAGCATGTAGGTGCTGTAGCCCCGCGCACGCAAGTAGTCGGCGATGGTTCCGTCCCTCGGCAGCAGGCGGCCCGTGTAGCCCGGGAATTCGGCCGCCATGAGCCTCTGCGGCAGCAGGCCCATGCCGACCATGTGGTGGTTACGCCCGGTCAGCAGCGCCGCACGTGAGGGCGAGCACACCGCCGTGGTGTTGAAGTTGGTGAACGTCAGCCCATCTTTGGCAAGACTGTCGAGAACGGGCGTGCGGGCACCTCCACCGAAGGTGCTGGCAGCGCCATAGCCAACATCGTCGAGCAGGATCCAGATGACGTTCGGTGCACCCTTGGCAACCGGCAGCGTGGGGGCAGTGCCGGGCTTCGACTCGGCGAAGGTCCTGCGGATGACCGGTGCTTCGGTCTGCGCCGCAACGGTGCCGATTCCTGCCACAAGGAGCGCGACAAGCCCAACCAGGCTTCTCGTCACGGCTCCGCGCATCCAACCAATCCCAAATGCTGTCATACCAAACTCCGCTTTTTGGTCAAAGTCAAACTGCAGCTCAGGACGGTCACGGTGACAGACGCACCGCGGGTTGTTGCCACTTCCCGGTGAGGATGTCGCCTTCGGGTCCGTACACGCGCATGACGACGAAGTAACTGTCGCGCGGCGTCGGCAGCCAGTTGGCTTCCTTGTCGGCCCCCGGGTTGTCCGGCTGGAGATAGACGACCAGCGAACCGTCAGGGGCCCGCTTCATGTCGTCCATGCTGTTGCGTACGTGCCGGCTCATCGGTAGCCCTTGCGGCAGGAAGAAGTCCTTGTCGTACAGCGTCAGCGACCAGAAGGCCTTGGTCTTGGGGATCTGTGCGGCCTCAAGGCGCACGATGTACTTCTGGTTGCCGTCAAGCTTGGCACCGCTCTCATCCTTGCTCAGCCAGAAGTAGGCGGCGTCCTCCAGAAGGTTGCTGCCCAGCCCGCCGAACAGCGTGTAGTAACGCTCCCAGTAGGCCGTCCCGTAGTTGCCCAACAGCCTGTTCATGCGGAAATCCAGGCCTTTCTCGGCGTTCAGCTTGGCCGTGGCCGGCACGTCGGTGCGGCCGAACTCCTCCATCGCGCTGCGCACCGCGGGGCTGAAGCGATTGATGTCGAACTTCTGCCCTGGTCCGATGCCCAGCTTGGCGAAGCGCTGCAGCGCCGGCTTGTCGTAGTCATAAGGCGGGTTCGTGACCAGCAGCGCGTTCAACTGGTTGAAGTAGTCGTTAATGGGGGTGGCGGGGAGAAGGGCGTTGTAGTTCCTGCTCGGGTCGAGCGTGAGGGGATCCTTGATCGAATCGCGATTCGGGTTGGTAGCCCCCTTGCCCCAGCGGCTGAGCGGGGTGAGGGTGAACTGGTCCTGCACCGTGTCGGCGAAGGCCTTGGCGTCTTCCGGGCTCCTGACCATCGAGCGTCCCGGCATGAACGCCACGTTGGTATGCACGCGGAAGTGCTTCATGCCCTTGGGCACAGTGCCTTTCCAGCCCGGACCGCTGATCAGGTAGTCGCCGCCGTTGTTGCCTTCGGTGCGGGTGCCGATGACGTGGTCGATGTTGCCCCAGGCGTCCTGGACCGGGAACACGACGTAGCGGTCACCGACCTTGGGCATGCTGAAGACCACGGGCTCCTTGGCGAGGTCCAGCGCGCCCGCCGAATAGAGCGTCTCCGCGTTGAAACCCCGGTCGCGCTGCGACTTCTCGTTGGCCGCCGTCTTCATGTTGTAGAAGGCGTTGATCGTTGAGCCGTAGGTCTCCCGGTTGTTTGTGGCCATGGCCATCAGCGGATACCCCCAGCGATATGCGAGTTGCAGTGTCTTCATGATCTCTTGATCACTTTTCGAGACAGTCGACGTCACTGCGTGAGGCGGCTCAGAGATTCCCTGTGCGCTCAAACCCCCGACTGCGAGCGGAATGAGAAGAGCAGCGGCAATCACGGGCCAAAATCTGGCCTTCCACAAGGCGCGAGACATGGCTGATGACATTGTCGGCTCCTCTAAGTCAGCCCAATGTACGGTCGATATCTGGGTGCCAAGGAGAAAGGTTCGACTTTGTTAACTATGGGATTGTCATCACCAGAAACTGAAATGCACTCGCTTCTCCGTCTTCATTGGCGTCAAAACTGTCCAGCTTCATATGCGGCGCCAAATTATAATGAATGCCTGCTGGGGAGGCTGTTCGTTAACGCCGATTTCCGCGTCGGTGAAGACTGAGTCACGGTGGGCTTGCCCCACAGGCAGGCGCCATTTCCATCTTCCATTCCACGGGTGTGACAACGTTCATCCTGGCTGGCATGCCCTCTAGGTCCTCGCCCACCAGCCCGTTTGCTGCACAGTCCCCGTGGTGCCGCCGTCCGCCGTGGCCTCGAGGCCAGGGACGTCGACATGCTTCCCAGGACGCGCTTACCATCCCGCCGGAAAGTGGCGGGGCTGGAGGACTTGGGTCATGCACTGCCGAACGCCACCTGGCAGGCGGCATTGAGGAGCTGGGCCTCGGAGGCGCTCGAAGGGGCCTGGCCGTTGAGCAGGCCGTTGCGGCAGTCGGCTTGCATCGTCAACTGGTTCTGACCATTGCTCGCCACGAATCTGATCTGCTGATCGTTGCTGGGCTGCACGCTGTTGTAGTAGAGGGTGTAGTCGCTCTGAGGCACCAGGATCGTGGTGCTGCTGGCGGTGATGGCGTCGTTCACGGCGTTGTTGATCACGGCTGCGGTGGCCAGGCTGCCAAGACCCCAGGCCACCGAACGGGCTCCCCACCATCCCCAGGGCGGATTGTTCCAGCCGCCGTACCAGCCGGCGTTCCAGGGTCGGGCCACCCCCCAGCCGGGCCGCACCCAGCCAGGCCAGTGGTTGTCCCAGTCGCCGATCCGATCGACCGCCCGGTCCACCCGGCGGTCGACACGGTCCCAGCGATTGTCAATCTGATCATCCCACCGGTCGCGTGCCCGGTCGAGGCGGTCGTCCGCCCGGTCCCGGGCCTGATCCCAGCGATCATCCGCGCGGTCGCGGGCACGGTTCCAGTCGTCGCGATCCATGCGGCCAATCCGATCGCGCATCTCGTTCCGGTCGACGGCGCTGAAATTGCGGCGCACACGGTCGCTGTCGATCCTGTCGGCGCGATCCCGCAGGGTCCCCTGGGCCCGATTCAGGTCACCCCGGTCAACTCGTCCAAGGCGCGAGCGGTCCAAGCTGGATCGATCGAAGCTGCGTCGGGCCCGGTCCCCTTCGCCCACCTGGCGGCTCCAGCCCCCGCTCGGCCGCCTGTCGCCACGCCGAATGCTGGAGGTATCGCGCCCGAGGCCCGTGCGGGCGTGATGGCTCTTGCCACCTTTGCCGCCTCCTGCTCGGGATCCGCCGCGCTCCTTGGCCAATAGCGGGTGAGTGTCAGCCGTGGTCGGCTGAGCACCCCGAAAGGGTGCTTCGAGGCCTCGTGCCACCACTGGAGGAGAAGGCAGCAGCAGCAGGGCGGTGAGCAGGACAGGAAGATTCTTCATCACCACTCATGCCCCCTTGCCAAGCTTTCCCTGATCAGGGCAGCCCTCGTCGTAGCACGTGGCATTGATGCGACCGTCCTTTCCGAAGGTCACCTCCATCACGTCACGCCCGTTGGCAGCCCGGCCCAAGTCCTCCCGCACGCTGTTGAGGTAGTTGGGATTGACGACGCAGAACGCCGTTCCGTTGAGACAGACTGCATTGAGGGAGAAGATGGCAGCAGCAGAGTTTGCGCTCTGCCAGCGCTTGCCGGCCGGATCCCAGAGTTCAACTCGCGTATAGGGCTGATCCGCGATGCGGAAGACGACCTGCTTCGTGCCGATGCGGTGGCGATACTCGGTGGCGTCGCCGCTGTTAACAGCGGCGACACTGCAGCGCACCGCGTCGGTGCCATTTAGGCTGCAGAAGGTGTCGAGGGTGTAGAGGGTGTCGGCCCGGCTTGGCAGGGCGCCCAGCAAGGTGCTGCCCAGCAGGAGACTACCGAGAAGAACCCGGCGCAGGAATGGCCTTCCTTGAGGTCTTCCGGGTACGAATGGGGATGCAGGTCTCTTCATTCGGAAAAGGTGGTTGCTCGCCTAGTAGTCAGAGTGATTGCAGCAGTCCGCAAGAGCGTGGGTTGGCAACCGATCGTTACGTTGCCTCATGGCATAGACCCCTTTGGATGCGTGATTGCAAGTCTCAACTGCTGCTACCCATATGATCAATGTTCTTTTGCTGTTGATGGCGCAAGGCACTCCGCCGCCGTCTCTCTGACTTGTTATCGGGTGGTTCTACAAGCCACGTTCAGCCACACTGTTTGGTTCCGATAGCTATTTGCTGGTCGAGCCAAGGATCCGTGAAAATCTTTCTTGAGCAATGCCTTTTACCGATGCTCTATCCATCGAAGCGATGGTTCTCAGGCTCGTGAACCACCTGTTCCAATCGCTGCATGGATCTGCGCCTTCACGACTTCAGCAGGCCGTGGGGCCTGGATGAGGTGGGCCTGTCTTTGCTGCTCCAAGCGAATCTCGGCAATAGCCAGCAAGCGCCGTTGTCCCCAGCTCATGACGGTCAGCACACCAACCCCCTGGCCTCCCCATCAAACCCTGAGCGCGCCTTGCGGGCCTCCCTGCAGATCACATCTGACTGCTGGGACCGGCTTGCCGCTCCTGACGGCAGGAGCCGTGAGGAGCGTTACCTCTCCAAGGGCCTGCCAATCAGGCAGATCTGTTCAGCTCTGTTGATTTGGTCGGATCTCGATCCAGGGCTCTCCGCTACGGAGATGATCCATCGCCCTGGGCAGGGTTGTCGAGAGAACGTCCTGCAGGACAGCGTTGCTGCTGTTCCCCAGGCGTAGCCAGATCACCTGCGGTGGCGGGCCCTGTTCATCCAACAGGCGGATGAAGTCACGGTCCTTGGTCATCACGACAACACCTGCATCCCTTGCGGCGTGGAAGATCACGGGGTCGCTGGCATCGCGCATGCCGACATCGCGCACCCCGACCGCATGGAGACCCCACCCCTGCGCGTTGATCCAACCGGCGAGCAGCGGCGGGAGCTGGGCATCAAGCCACCGCTTCATCCCACCAGCACCGGGTGATCGATTTCCCGCGCTGCATAAGCCAGCCCTGCCTTGAGGTCCTCCGCCTCCAGATCGGGGAAGTCAGCGAGGATCTGCTCAGTGCTCAGCCCAGCGGCATACAGCTCAAGGACGTCCTGCACACGGATCCGCATGCCGCGGATGCAGGGCCTGCCGCCGCACTGATCAGGGTTGTGGGTGATGCGGCTGCTCATGGCTCAAGGCTAAGTGCCTCTGCCGGGCGGGTGCCATCCGGTTCTGCAGCAGCCATGAGCAACCTCGGGCGCCGGGCGGTGTCGATCAGCAGGTTCTGCAGCAGCTCACGGCTACTCACCAGCAGGTGCGCCAGCAGCGCCGCCATGACCTTGGGCTCTGCAAGCCGAAACCCCCGGCAGTCAGCCAGGGCGGCCAGTAGCTCTCCGGCCTCGCGGCCGATGTTGGCCGCCATCTGGGCGGTGCTCTCGCGCTGCATCGAACCGAGGCGGGATCTCTCCATCGGCCCACTCTGCTGGCCGTGCCCGCCGATTGGCCGACCAGGCAATAGCTGGGGAGCACAGCCTGGACGGGGTGCTCATCCACGACAGTCGCGATGGGTCATGACCACGGCCACTACTTCTTCCACCTCCAGCCCCGCCGCATCCAGCGGCCAGGGCGCTGACAACAACTACGCCGCCACCGGCCAGCCCGGTGAGGCAATCGCCACCAGTCCCCAGACCACGGGTGATCCCAATGGCACTGGCGGCCAGGGCGGTTCTGCCGCCGGCGGCGGCGCCGACAGTTTGGGCAATGCCCAGTCCGATGGTGTTGCTCCCCTCGCTGACGACAGCCGCCTCGCCGAACCCCTGCGGGCCGAACGCCGCAAGTCCAACCAACTCGAAAAAGAAATCCGCACCCTCCGCCAGCAGCTCAACCGCTTCTCCGAGATCAACCCCGAGGAGTACGCCCGCCTGCAGCAGGCCGAACGCCAGAAGCAGGTGCTCGAGCAGCAGATGGAACTGCGCGAACGCCAGATGGAGGAGGCCTCCGCCCAGAAGGTCGCCGCTGTCGCCTCCGAGCGCGACGAGGCCAGACAGCAGATCCTCCAGTTGCGTAAGGACCGCCTACTTGAGCGGGTCTTCTCCCAGGCCGAGGGCCGCTCCGGCGGCGACGGTCGCGGCACCTTCTTTGACATCTTCAAAGGTCAGCTGGGCAGCTGCTTTCGCCTCAGCAGCGGCAGCGACGGCAAGGACGGGCTCGAACCACTCGATTCCCAGGGCAAACCGCTGCTGGGTGACGACGGCCGCCCGATGACGACAACCGAATTCCTCGACCAGATGCGCATCCATCCCGTCTACGGCTTCCTCTTCCAGCAGCGCGGCCCCGCCGGCATGCAGGCCGCCGGTGGCCTCACCGTCTCAGGCATCGGCAGCAACGGCGAACCAATCAACCCCCAGGCCATGACCGCCTCCGAGCTCTACCGCGCCTCCTTCCCCATCAACGGCCGCACCCCCTCCCGTCGCTAGGGGCCAGGGGCCCCTTTCACATGGGGTGCCGGGCGATAGCCAAGGGGTTGGCAAGAGGGAGAGGTGGGCTGGTGGTGCAGCCAGTTGCCTTGCGCGGCTCATCCCTCCCAGTGCTCTACCTCGAGGTGTCCGATGGCCCTCCGCTTACTTCGTTTCCTCTTCTATACCCTGAAAACCATGACCGCTCTGCTCGATCGCCTCGTCGGCGTCTTCTCCCGCTTCCAGTCCCGCGAGGCTGATCTGCGCCGACAGCTCGCTGATGCCCTCGCCGATGACGCAGCCGACGAGGCCGCCATCGCTACTGCCCGCAAGGATGCCCTGGCCGCAATGGAACGGGCTGCAACAGCCGAGGCGCTGATGGCCCAGCTGAAGGCCAGCGCTGAAGACGCCAGCAGCCAGCTCAGCGCCATCGGCACCTACCTCGACCAGTTCGTGCCGGCCCTCACACCTGTGGAGGAGGAGACATCAGATGCGATTGTCGAGGAAGTGGCCACCAAGCCGGTGACTGAGGTCGTCGTAGCGACCGATGGTGCACTGAATGCCACTGCAGACGACAACTCCAGCAGCGTCAATCCCATCGCCAACCCAGGCAACGACCAGCCCGCAGCTGCCTGATCACCATGCCGCGACGGAGCAAGGACTTCTACCGCGGCATTTCCTTTCAGCCGCCAGCTCCTGTCGCCGCTGCTGCCCGTCGCGCCCTGGAACGGCGGGCCCAGCAGTCGCCCTCCCAGCGCGGCATGACGCCGGTGGGCCTGGCTCGGGCCAGGCAACTGGTCAACCGCCAGGAGCTCTCGCCCACCACCATCGATCGCATGGTCAGCTACTTCGCCCGTCACGCCATCGACAAGCAGGGCTCCAGCTGGAGCGCCTACGGCAAAGGCCGCCAGGCCTGGGATGGCTGGGGTGGTAACCCCGGACTGCGTTGGGCCCGGTCGATCGCTCGTCGCATGGATGCCGCTGAACGTCGAGGTTGAGCCGCACACCACGCACGCCGACACGAACACAGCCAGCCACTGTTTCACCAACAGAACCAGCCACTGCTCACTGCGCCCGGGAACCGGAAATCACCAGCGCGACAACAACCAACCTTCAAAAGGGGAGAAAGCAGCGCGGAAAAAATCGAAAATTCTCCTCGGAATTCGCGTTTCAAAATCAGGCCGGAGCAACTCCTTGGGGCTTCCTGCAGAACCTCATTGAACCGAGGGGTATTCCCCTGTTTCCGGAAACGGCGGCATTGCCGCTCGGAAAATTTCTCAGTTCCGGCAAATCCTTCTCAGCGTCTACTGTCCTGGTCGGCCACCAGCAGCAGCCCGCCGATGATCGCCAGGTTCTTGAGGAGCTGGATCCGCTGGCCGCTGTCACTCACATCACCGTGGAACAGCAGCGTCGTCGGCACCAGGAACACCAGCAACAGCACGACACCCAGCCGAGCTTTCCAGCCGCTGATCACCAGGGCGGAGCCCACCGCCATCAGCGCCATCGCTGCCACCAGCAACACCGGCGCCAGCGGCAGTCCCTTGGCGGCGATCACCCCGGCCACAGCGGCAAAGCCCGTCAGTTTGCCGATCACCGCCTGGATGAACACCAGGCACAGCAGCACTCGGGCAATCCGGTTGAACACCGACAGGCGTGCGGTCTGCAGGGTCATCAGGGCTTCACGGCAACGAGGGGCAGTCTGCCCCTGTTCGTTCAGCGCCGCTCCGGAACCACCTGCATGCCGATCGGGGCCAGGGCGATCAGGGCCAGCTTGATGTGCTGGATCCCGAAGGGAATGCCGATGATCGTCACGAAACAGGCCACTGCAGAGGTGAGGTGACCGATCGCCAGCCACCAACCCGCCACCAGAAACCAGATCACGTTGCCGATCAACCCCAGCGGTCCAGTGCCGAAATCCATCCGCCCGGTGAGCTCCTTGCGACTGACCGCTTCCTGGCCAAACGGCCAGAAGGAATAGTTGCCAATCACAAAGCAGGCCCTGGCCCAGGGAATGCCGACGATCGTGATCGCCGCGACCAGTCCGGCCAGCCACCAGCCCAGGCCCATCACAAAGCCCCCCAGGAGAAACCAGAGGACGTTCAGCAAAAAACGGAGCATGGGTCAGACCGCGCGGCGCTCTCCAGCTTGCTTGCCGCAGCCAGATCATGCCCGTGATCAGAACAGCATCCGACCGGTCGGCTTCTCTTGCCACAGCCGCAAGATGTGCACATCAAGCCAAACCTTGGCATGTAGCTGTGGTGGATTGGGTGGCGGATCCAGTAATGCTGCATCCCTGCGGCCGCTTTGGGGTCCTGATTCCCTCTATCCTGAATAGTCAGACCGCAGCGAGCGATATCGGAATCATCCAGCCACCGCCTCAGCATCACCCCGTCTTTGATGGGATCGGGTGGACGTGGGCAGAGCATTCCTTCGGGAGCGACAGCCTTGTGTTCTTTCTGATCATCCTGGGTCGCTATTTCCTTGCTGCCGGAGGGTGTTGGTACCTGGTCCGTGTCTGCCGTTCCCGTGTCAAACCTGCATCGTCGGAACTTCAGAACCGGCGGATCCGCGACGGGATCCACCATGACATCCGCCTGTCAGTGCTCTCGGCAGCGGTGTTCGCCCTGGCTGCGGCCGCGATGCTGTGGCTGCAAGCCCATGGCATGACCCGGTTATACGCGGGTGTCGAGTCCAGCAACTGGTGGTATTTGGGCGTGAGTTATCTCACAGTGCTCATCTTGCAGGACGCAGCATTCTATTTTACCCATCGCCTATTCCATCACCCAGTTCTGTATGCCCTGTTTCACCGAGGGCACCACCGCTCTCGCCGGCCCACACCCTGGACATCCTTTGCGTTCGATCCTCCAGAAGCCTTGGTGCAGTCTCTGTTTCTGGTGGTGGTTGTGATGCTGATTCCCCTCCACTTGATCACCCTGCTGGCTGTGCTCAGTACCATGACTGTCTGGGCAATCGTGAACCACCTCGATCTCGACTACCTCCCCCGCCGGTTCCCCCATCACTGGCTGGGTCGCTGGGTGATTGGGCCGGCGCACCACGCCCTTCACCACCGCCGTTCGTCGGTGCACTTTGGGCTCTACTTCACGTTCTGGGACCAGGTCTGCAGCACGCATGATGCTGGCTACTCCACGGGTCTGAACGCTTCTACTGCTACGACCTGATGGGGCCAAGGCTAAGGACGTCAGCTCTGATTGGGATCACAACGAGATCAGCCGCTCGATGTAATCAGAGGGCAGGGTCTCCAGGTTGAGCTGGAGCAGGATTCACCTGCACCACGATCACGCCATTGACGGCTTGCTTCTCTTGTGGCGTTTCTTGCCAGCGCCCCCCAGCTGCAGCAGAGCAACGCCACTGGGCTGATGAACGGTCCAGGTCGCATCAATGCCCAGCACCGTGGAGCCGTCGCCCAGTTCCGCTGCTTTGCCATCAACAATGGTGCTTGCGGCTGTGGCCATTTCTGCAATCTGCCAACCTGATCTGCCAGGCCAGGGAAGAGCCCCGGGGAGCTGATGCTCCATCGGGGCTTGGCCCACAGCCCTCAGAGCACCGAGACGGTGCCGAGTCGCCGGGCCTGCAGCTTGCGTGCCCACTGATGGGCCAGGCCCGCCGGCATGAAGCGGGGCTTTTTGACCGGCCGGCCACGACGGCCATAGAAGACCGTGAGGCGCTCAGCACCGGAGGCCTTGCTGCCACCGGGATAGACATGCACCAGCAACTGGCGGATTTCGCAGCTGGGGGAAGAGGAGGCCAACATGAGAGAGGCGAGGGACACCCGCGTCAGGCCTCTGCTGTAGCGGCCCGCAGGGACGAGACGGCCGGGACAGCGGTGTCCTGGCCCTCGTTGATCGGTGTTGCCGACTTCCCCCACCAGTGCTGAGGCCTGCCACCGGCTGGTGTCTGGAGACCATGCAGCAGGAAAGGCGATCCGCCTTACGATCAGATCATGACGACCGTGACGCTCACCTCCAAGGGGCAGCTGACCATCCCCAGGCAGATCCGGGATGCCCTCGGCCTGGCGGCGGGTGCCAGGTTGCAGGCGAGCATTGATCACCAGGGCCGTTTGGTTCTGGTGCCCTCGAAGTACGAGTCGGAGGACCTGTTCCGGCACCGTCCCGTCGTGCAGCGCACGATGAGCCTGGAGGACATGGAGCATGCGATCGCCGCTGCCGTCAATCGTGCAGACCCTTGATACCAATGTGATCGTGCGTCTCCTGGTCGGCGATGACCCCCAGCAGACGCCGATCGCGGAGCGGGCTTTCCCTGCTGCCGTGACCTCGGGAGGTGTTGATCTCCCGGATGTGGTGCTGGCCGAGGTGGCCTGGGTGCTGCGGGGCTATGACCTGGATCGGATCACCCGCCACGATCTGCTGGAGCGCCTGGTCCGCACCCGGGGTGTGGTGGTGGATGACACGGATTGCATGAATGGATGCGGTGATCGATGCCTTGGAGCACTTCCGGCAGGGAGGCGATCTGGCGGACCAGCTCATCCTGGCCCGTGCTTCCAGAGCTGGAGCCCTGCCGGTGCTCACCTTTGATCAACGCTTTTCTGGCCATGAGGGCGTGCAGTTGCTCAGTGCTGACTTCCCGTCAACAGAGTTGCCCTCCATCGATTGAGGTCCCAATCGGCCTCCGCGACCATCAAGAAAGCGAGGCTCCAGGGGAGCCCCGCCGGCTGAAAGCTGCCCCCCTCAGAAGGGCACCAGCGCCTCAAGTCCCGGATCAACCGGCACCCTAGGCCGAGCGCACTGCTACTCCAAAAGCACCTGAGCCGCCAACTCCGCCAGGCGCGGATAACGCTGAGTGCAGAACGCCAGATCATCCAGCACCTGCCAGGAACACTGCTGCAGAGCGGACTTGCGGGAAAGGAGGGCCATGGATGGACACCGCATAGGACCCCTCCGCCAGCGGGGGCGGGTCAAGGGCCGGCCACCTCGTCCGATGCGGAGCGGAGCGCAGCCAACGTCAACAACGGCCGGCTCGCATCACCCTTGACGCGTCCCCCGATCATGAAAAGGTCCGGAGCGGCGCCCCATCAAGAGCTGGTGAGCCAACGTGGGCTGCCTGGACGCGGCTGACGGCCATGCAACTCCACAACCATGGACCTGTGGCCCCGGATGCTGGACGATCCGCAGGTCTTGGAGAGCTGGCGGCCTTGACGTATCGGCCCTGATCATCTCCGCCAGCACTGGTCAGTCCAACCGCGAAGCCCCCCTTTGCCAATCGACATCTGACCCTCTCAGCTCACTATGTGTCTGTATCAATCGAGCAGCCGGCCCAAGGCGCCCGCGTATGCCGCATCGTGAAGCTCGAAACAAATCAGGGACCTGTCCTGATGCGTGATACCAGTTGGCAGAAAGAGGTCAATACTGGGTCCGCCTGAGAGTGGACAGAGATTCAGCAGGTGACGACCGCGTCCAGCCAGCGGACACGGCTCGCCATCGGCACCGGCCAAAAGCGCAACCTTGGCCGCAATGGCCCTTGATGCCTTCGGGCCTGACACCGCCAGATGCGGCCTCCCCAGTGGCCTGAGTGGTTGCTTCGCCAGAGGCTCGCCAACCGCACGCCAACAACCGAGCCAGCCTCGTCTGGTTGGCTCAGCCATTGGTTCAGCAAACCACAACAATTCATCAAGCCAGGCAGTGCCGACGACATCGGCCAACGGGCGATGGCGAGATCGGCGGCAAGTGCCAGGCCACTGCCCTGCAAAGGATTGGCAAGGACCATGGGCACTGATTCACGGCGAGGTCAATCGCCCCTCTGCCACAAGCCTGCAGGGGGGGGGGCTGGGCATGCAGCACATTTGCAGCAGACCTGGCTCCTGCTGATGGCACTTCATCAATCCCCAAGGAGGCAAAACTTTGCTTCTTTAGTTGTTCAGTCAGGCCAAGCTGCGTCGAAGCGAAGCCTTCACGCCCTCACCATCTCAAGCCAAAACTTCGGCCGCGCTGCCTTTGGAGTCGTGCTGCTGGCCAGCTGCCTCCATGTCGGAGCCGCACAAGCGCTCAGCTTCAACTTCTCCTTTAATGGAACTGGATCTCCAACAAGTCCAGCGACGGTCACGGGGACCGTTTCTGGGCTTGTTGACAACCTCAACGACCAGACAACAGGTCTTACAGTAACCATTACCTCAGCCACGAATACTCCTGTTGGCGGCTGGCCGACTTTCATCGATGCAAATTATCAAAATGGAGACGGGTTTGATGTCTCTGGAGGACTGGTAACTGGCGTCAATATATCTTACGCAAGTTTAGACAATAGTAAGCTTTTATTCTTGGGCAATCAAGGGGGCATCTTTGGCTATCCCCTCTCATTAAGGAATAGTAATTCTACAATTTTTAATACTGATTCGAGAACTTCCGCAAATTCCCTTATCTTCACGGCTCCGGCTCCGGCTCCAGCCTCGGTCCCCGGCCCCCTGCCTCTCTTCGGCGCCGGTGCCGCCTTCGGCTGGAGTCGTCGCTTGAGGAGCAGGATCAAGACTCCGGTCTGATTGAGGATCGTTGAAGCACCCAGCCCTTCTCTTTCTGGGGGGGGGGCTTTTTGTGGCGTCTGTCCTGACCCTGTCCGATGTCCACCAGCTTCGAGCCTTCGCCCTCTCTGTCCTCCGCCACCGCTCGCGGTATTTCTCTGGCGGGTGTGGTGCTGATTGTGCTGTTTCTCACGATCCTGTCGGCTTCTCTGATGCCGGTCCGCCTGCTCGATGCCGCCTGGCAGCTCCGGGTTGGTGGGGTGTTGATCAACGCCTCCCCCTTCCCACTGATCGGCTTGGTCCTGCTGCATTTTTCCGCCAGCCTCGATCCCAGCGATGCGCTGCTGGTGAATCGTCATCGCCTCGCCGCCCACTTGGCGGCGGCCGTGGCGGTCGGCTATCTGCTCCTTGCCCCAATGCTGGCCAGCGCCAACCTGCAATACCAGCAGAGCCAGGCCCTGGCCACCAGCGGCGGGCTGCTTCGTGCCACGGAGCGTCTCCAGCAGATGCGCCAGATGCTCAACAGCGCCAGGAGCATCCCCGAGCTGGAGCAAAGGATGGCCACAGTGCAGGGTCCCAGCCTCGATGCGGCCGATCGCAGCCTGCCAATACCACTGCTGCGCAGCCGGATCGCCTCCCTTCTCGATCAGGCATCCACCCGGGTCGAACGCGCCCGCAGCAGCGCCCCGCCCGCCAGTCCCTGGGCCCTTGTGGGCGACATCGTTCGTACCACCGTGGCCTGCATCGCCCTGGCCGCCGGCTTCGCCGGCTTGGCCCGCGCTCCAGGCAGTGAGCTTTCGCTGCTGGAGGAGCTGCTGCTGGACTGGGAGCACTTGCTCTACCGTAGGTCGAGCCGTCGCTGGGGTGCAGGTCGGGGGGGTGCCGATTCCGACTTCTTTCGACAACTCAGTGAACAGGCGGAAGCGGAGGACGAGCCCCCCTCAGGACGCCGTGGTTGACGTTGTCCCCCTCGAGCCCCTTCTTCACCTGGATACCGAGAAGTCGTGCCCGATTTGCCATTTGAGGGAGTCCATCCGCCAACAGGCAAGGCACACAGATATGGAGAAGTGATGGTGATAGGCAACTGGTCTGTTTGCCACGATGAATCGCCGCGCTGATGTGATCCGGCCCCGCCTCGAACAATGCTGCCAGACCCCCTCCTATAGCCACGGCCGTCAACACACAGGTAAAAGCGTGGCTCGGCAGGATCTGAATAAAACGTCTGAGGGCGTGTTTCAGCGCTGCAGCTGCAAAGATGACGTCTTTTGGGTCTGGGTAAGCTTGCGGCGGTGGGCGGAACTCCCATTGCCGGTGCATTGAAAACCCACAGACTTGTCAGAGGAGCAGACCTCGCTGACCCGCGATTGGCGCAGTGACGTTTCCCCTTATCTCAGCGGATCAACAGCGATGCGATAGCTGGTGGCTGGTCTTACAGGCTGTGCTGGACCTCTCGGTCCTTCCGCATCCGTTCCGTTCGGCATCTGCCATGGAAGAAGGGAAAGGGGGCCGCAGCCCCCAGGGCACTGTGCCATCAGAGCACCCGCACCTCGGCCTGGCGACCCAGCACCCGCTGGTGATTAGACGCTAGGATCTGCGCCTGCTCGCGGGGCACATAGTGCGGCGTAACGCTGTAGTGGCCCTCAGGATCAAGGAACAGGATGCGCAGGAGCTGGCCTGCGGCAACCGCTTCGCGGAAGCCGTGGGCTAGGAGCAGATGCACCGACACCAGGCGGATGGAGCAGGAGCGCTGGGCAGGGGAAGAAAGACCGGAGGCGGCCATGGCTGGCTGGCGAACGACACCCCGACCAGGCCCCGACGCTGGCTGCGGTGCGCCAGGGTCGCGCAGCGACTCGCGTTCAGCCCTGGCGCACCACCCGAGCCGGGGCAGAGCGGGTGGAGGTTTTGTCCAGCCCCATGGCCCGACAACGCATCACCCCCGGCTGCCTCAGGCCGCCTCCAGCCCCAGGTGCTCCACATACGGCAGGAAATCCCGGTCACTGAACAACAGCGGCAGGTTGGCCTCAATGCAGGCGGTGGCGATGATCCCATCGATCGTCTTGCGAACCGTGATGCCGCGGCGCCGCAGCTCGCGGTAGTTCTCCGCCGCTTTCCAGGCATTGCTGGCCCCGAGCATCGGCAGCGGCGCCAGGGAGCGGAACAGCTGGCGGGCGGTGGCCACGTCCTTCTCATGCCGGAAGCCCTGCACCACCTCCACCAGGATCAGATCGCCGATAGCCACTGGCGTCAGCCCCAGCAGACCATCGAGCCGCTCCACTTCCGGCGTGCTGACGCCATTGAAGAAATCGATCCAGACCGAGGAGTCGACGACAATCACAGGCTGGCAAGCTCCTGATCCACTGGATCGACAGGCTGCTGGTCAGTGTCGAGCCGCTGAGCCTCCAGGTCTCCCTCCCAGTGCAGCCGGCCGCGGAAGGAGCGAATCTCCCCTTGCTGCTGCAGTCGCACCAAAGTGCGCAGGCCTAGCTCCACCGCCTCGCGCTTGCTGCGGGCACCGGAGGCCTGCATGGCCTGACGCATCAGCGCGTCGTCAATGACGATGTTGGTGCGCATGGGCGGTTCGCACGGAGGACCCGTGACCATTGCTGATGTGTAAAGCCTAATCGGTTCATACACATCGAGCATCCCGTGGCCCTTGTCGGTGCACGGCCGCAACGATCGCTGGCAGTAGCCCGTGAAGTGACTGGGGCCGATCCCCGGGAGTGCAGCACTGATGGGTCTCACCCTGATCGAGGCAGCCAAGTACGAAAGCCGTCTGGAACACCTGGCGGTGATCAAGACCTTCAGCGAGGGGGAACTGCTTTCGCGGCTGCCGTTCATGAACATCGCCGGCGGCGGCCTGTTCTATTCCGTCGAGAAAGAACTCCCCTCGGTCGGCTTCCGGGCGGTGAACGAGGGCTACAAGCAGAGCTACGGCGTCGTTGACCCCCAGTCCGAGGCCGTGCATCTCTTCGGCGGTGACGTCGATGTGGACCGGTCGATCGTCGATCTGCAGGGACCCGAGGCACGGGCCTCCCAGGTGGAGATGAAGGTCCGCTCGATGCGCCTCACCCTGGAGGCCGCCCTGATCAATGGCGACGCCACCGCCAACCAGGGCCGAGGTTTTGACGGCCTGGCCAAACGTCTCACTCCCGGAATGGAGATGGCCTTGAACAATGGCGCCGGGCCGCTCGATTTCGACAAGCTCGATGAGCTGATCGACTCGGTCAACTCCTACGGCGGCATGAAATACCTGGTGATGAGCAAGGCAATGCGCCGCCAGCTCAATGCCCTCGCCAGAGCCACCGTCGGCCAGGGCGTCTACAACGTCTCCACCAACAACCTAGGAGTGATGGTGCATCACTACCAGGAGTGTCAGATCCTCACCGTCGATCGCGACGCCCAGGGCCTGGAAGTCCTCGGCTATGGAGAAGCCGGCGGCAGCAGCTCGATCTACTGCTGCACCTTTGGTGACCAGGCCGTCACCGGTCTGCAGGGGCCCTTCCAAGGCCGCTACGGGATTTCGGTGCGCGACCTAGGTGAAGTGCCGGACGCCCCCGTCTTCCGCACCCGCATCGACTGGTACGTCGGCTTTGGCGTCATGCATCCCCGCTCCGCCGGCCGTCTCCACTCGATCGCCCCGATCACCTGAGGGGGGGGGCAAAGCCCCCTTCGTGATGGGGCTGGGGCTGCGCTGGGTGGCGCTGTTCAGAACTGACCAACGACTGCTCCTTCTGCTTTTTCCGTCTTGGAGACCAACCGATGACTCCCCTCAAGGCCAATGTCCTGCTGGATGCCGCCACCCTGCTGGTGGGCTGGACCAACCGCTCTGCAACCCGCGACAGCGAAAAAGTGTTCAGCAGTGGTGAGGTGGTGAAACTCAACACCAAGCTCGATGCCGCTGCCCGTTTCTCCCTGCTCGTCTCCCATCCCGGTCACAGCGCTGCCGTGACGGTGGTGCTGCATCTGGCGCCCCAGCTGCGCGATGGCACCCGCGGCACCTTCATCCCGGTGGGCACCGTCGCCGTCCCCGCAGAGGGCGGTCGGGTGGAGGCCTTCATCAGCGGCCATGACATCCACCTGGATGCCGCCGATGTCGCGAACGCCGACCTTCCGGCGCTCTGCTTTGCCAAGGCCGTCGTCACCCCCTCGACGCCCGAGGGAATGGTGGTGGGCCTGACTGCCACCCTGCCGGCCTGACCATGACCCAGTCACACCCGGGGCCGATCCCTGCGGGGATGCTGCGCATCCACCAGGGCCATGAGGAGCACTACGTCTGGCCTGTTCACCTGCCGGGCTGGCTGGCGCTGGGCTGGCGGGTCGCTGGATCAGGAAACGCTCCGGCCGTCCCAGACGACTTGCCCCTGCCTCAGGCCGTAACGGCACCGGCAGCCGTCCTTGAGCTGACCTCGCAAGCCACTGCCATCGAGCCCGAGCCCGAGCCCTCCACCGGTCGCGGGAAGCGCGGGCGCCGCCGCAAGGAGGAGGAGCCACCCACCGCCGCCGTTGAAACAGCACCAGCTGTGGTCGGTATTGCAGACGAGGAGGGCAATGCCGACTCCGAGCCGCCGGCAGCCGACGAATCGACGGACGCCCAATCCAGCACCGAACTGGCAGCGAGCTCAGCAGCCAGTGACGTCGCAACAGGGCCAGCCGCCGAGTCAGGTGCTGTCCCAGCCGCCGCGGAAGCAATCACCGATCCAGACGTGTCGCTCAGCGCCCTGCCCGATGACCTCTTTGACGACCCGTTGATCTGATCCCCCTGCTCGTTGGCCATGCCCTACCCCCTGCCCGAGCAACCATCAACGGTGGGCGGGGCACGGGTGCGGCTGCTCCCGCCACTCGGTTGCCCCGGCAGCGAGCAGTGGGTGCTGCCGATGGAATTCGGCCGCTGGGAAGAACTTGGTTACCGCAAAGGCCCAGTCCCGGCGAACGACCTGGAGCTGTTCTGGCTGCCGGCCGATCGCCGTTGGAATGAACCAATCGCCTCAGCTGCCATCGAGCTGCTGATCAACCCCCGCCAGAGCATCACCGCCCCGATCTCTGTGATCTGGGGGGATGGCAGTAGCGACGAGGTGCCCTGGCCCGCCACCTCCCGCACCGCTCCGCGGCTGCGGCACGTCTACGCCCAGCGGGCTGATGTCACGGTCCAGGTGCAGTTGGGCCTCTTGATTGCCACCCTGCCCGTCGCTTTGGTCGGCTGCCCCGTGCCGCCCCAACAGCTCATCGGCCACCGCGATGGCGGCGGTGCCAGCAGCAGCAGCACCATCCAGCCGCTGATCCCCAGCGGCGGCATCACCGGTGAGCCCTACGACGGTCGCCAGGCGGTGGTCTGGCGCCTGCGGCTTCATCCCAATGGCGGCCTGGGCTTCCTGCCGGATCCCAGCAGCGGCGAACCAGCCTTGGCGGTGGTGCAGGAATCAGGTGTCGGCAGCCGCGCCACCCGCTGGTATTCGGGCAATGGCGCCCCACCGAGCGGCGCGGCGGCCCCGTTGCAGCCACCACCGGCGGTGGGCGACTTCTACCTGGATCGGCTCACCGGCCAGGTCTACGAACTCAGTGCTTGATCGCCATGCCTGATCTCAACAAAGGGCTGGCGGAGCGGGTGGAGGTGTTCACCCGTGCCACCAGCGATGCCCTCCAAAAGGCCGTCGGCGACGTGCTTGATGCCCGCAATCCCTGGCAGTTGCTCTACCGCCTGTCGCGCATCGTGCTGCTGGGGCTGGTGCTTTACACCGCCTGGTTGCTGATCACCCTGCAGCCGGATCTGGCCAAGCGGATGAGCACCACCCACTTCCAGACCCTGCAAGAGCAGGTATCAGCGCACCAGAGCCAGGTGCACTCCCTGCTGCGCAGCGCAATCGAAACCGGTGGCGATGGCCTCCACACCCTGGCACTGCTGCAGTGGGACGGGGGCAGCAGCGCAACCGTGTTGGCGGCTGCCGGTCGCGTCAGCCAGCTGGGGCTCTCTGCCGAGCAGGAGCTGTTGCTTGGGGTGGAGATGGCCAGGGCCCTGGGCCATCTCGCTCTTGGCCTCTGCGCCAGCGAGCAGCCGGAGGCCCTGCCCCTCAATCCCGACCCCGGTGCATCCGCTGGTGCCAGGGCGAGCGCTGCACTGCTGTGTCCGGTGGGCTGCGACACCAGCCCCGGCCATCGCGCCCTGCTGCTGAGCCTCTACGACGAGCGAGCTGAGCTGCAGCCAGCAGCGAGCGAGCGGCGCGAGAGAGTCCGAGCGGACCACCAGCACCAGCGCCAGGAGGAGCTGCTCCTGCTCGCCCGCCGCCTCGGTGAGTTGCTGGCCAATGGCACCGATGGCGATGGCCTGGGAGCTGGCCCTGGCAAGAGTCAGTGATCGCCGCTTCTCCTCGCCGCCGTGGCCCTGTTCTGGACGCAACTGGCCTCCCTGCTGGGACCACCGGGCCAGCTCGGCCCCCAAGGCCAGATTGGCCCCCCAGGCCAGGTTGGCCCGCCGGGATCCCAGGGTGCAGGCGTGCCAGCCGGGGGCAGTGCCGGTCAGACCCTGCGCAAGCGCAGCAGCAACGACTACGACAGCGAATGGGCCACGCCTCCCACCGTCGCTGACCCCCTGTTCATTCAGGCGAACCCACCGACCACCGAGCAACTCGCGGGCGCCCAGCGCTACCAGTGGTGGGACACCAGCGGCGGGGCTCTCACCCTCTACATCGAGGACGGGGTGAGCTGATGGCCCTGCGCAATGCTTTTGACGAGTTGGCCCTGGACTCGACGCTGCAGGCGCTGCGCCTGGCTGTTGCTGCTCTCACCCGAACGGTGGGGCTGTTGACGCCCGATACGTCCGGTCGCATGCGGGTGACGCTGGAATCCTCTCCAGCGGTTGTGCCGGCCAGCCAATCCGGCACCTGGAACCTCGGCACCGTGACCACCGTCACCACCTGCTCCACTCTCAGCAACCTCACCAACCAAAGCCAGGTGGGCGGCTATAGCGCCAACGATCAGATCCCCGCCCTGATGCACCTTTCGGCTGATGGGCTCCGGCGCAACATCACGGTGAGCTGAGATGCCAACCAGCAACGGCAATCGCAAGATCCTTGATCTCAAGCGCTGGGAGTTCTGTACCCCCGCACCCGTCGCAACCGCCACCGGCCACTTCATTGTTTCCAGTCGCCACTACCGGCAGCAGCAACTGCTGGTGCAATCCAACACCGCCGCCTACCTCTACAACCCAGCGGAAGATGGCTGGGTGCAGGTTCCTTCCCCTGCATTGGCGGGCACCTTTGGTGCTGGTGCCTGCGGCACGGCCGCTTCCTTTTCCACCGGGGCCACCGCCGCCGCCTCCAGCCTCACCGCCACTGCTGGCACCACCACCAGCCTCACCACGAATCAGAACCTGCAGCGTGATCTGCGCGGCTACTGCGTCCTGATCGTCGGTGGCACCAATGCCGGCCGGCTCAAGACGATCGCCGCCAACACCCTTGGCGCCAATGCCGTGCTCCAGTTCACGGAGGCGGAAGCGACGGCCTTTGATGCCACCACGCAGTACCGCCTGCTCACCCCCAGCTTCTACGTGCTGGGGGCCGGCACGCTCGCCAGTGGTTCGTTCAAGCGGTACGACTTCGCCACCAACAGCTGGATCACCCTCGCCCACACCGGCCTGCCAGCCACGATCGGCACCGATGGCCGCCTGATCGCCACCCCCGCCTGGATCGATAACGGCTTCAAGGTATTCGCCACAGGCACAGCCACCGCAGGGGGCGCCACCACCCTCACCAACGCCGCCAAGAACTGGGCCAGCAATCAGTGGACCAACAGCCAGCTCCGCCTCACCTCCGGCACGGGTGCTGGTCAGATCCGCACCGTAGCGAGTAACACCACCACCACCCTCACGCTGAGCAGCGCCTGGAGTACTGCTCCCGATGCCACCACGCAGTACAGCCTCGAGGGCAACGACGATGTTCTCTATTTCATCGGCAACAACGCCATCACGCTGTATCGCTACAGCATCAGCGCCAACAGCTGGTCCACCCTTTCGCCCACCACCGCCCGCGGTGCGGCGCCGGGGGCAGGCCTCTCCGGCCACTGGATCCACTCGGTGAGTGCCAGTGACTGGACCAACGAAAACACCATCCGCAATGGCCGTTATCTCTACTCCTTCCGTGGTGGCGCCGGTGCCCTGCTGGATCGGTATGACATCGCCGCCAACACCTGGGAGAACGCTCTCGCGTACGCCCCGGCAACGGAAACCTTTGGGGCAGGAACCAAGCTCGCCTACAACGGCGATTATCTCTATCTGCAGAAGGACAACAGCAGCCGCTGGTTTCGCTACGACTTCGCCCAATCCGCCATGGATGGCTGGACCACCATGCTCTATCCCCAGGGCACTGCCGTAGTAGGTGATACGGCCTTTGATGTGACCTACAGAGATGGCAACACCGAGATCGTTTACATCCATATGCTGCTCAACAGCTCGGCGGTGAACCTGCGGCAGCTCGTGATCTGACCCCCTAACGGGGGCACGTACATGGCAATAGAGCGTGATCCGCCCGGCTGTAAAGCCAGGCCTGCACTGCTTTTGCCATGGGTTCCTGGAAAACCTCCGGTACGATCCGCGGTCCGGAGGGGCCCAGCGGACCCCAGGGCTCTCCCGGCGTTCAGGGCCCCCAGGGTCCGGCAGGACCTCAGGGACCGCAGGGGCCATCGGGCTTACAGGGTCCGGCCGGTCCGAGCGGCCCAACCGGTACGGCGGGTCCGACCGGTCCGCAGGGCATCCAGGGTCCGGCGGGGATCGGCATCAACTTCAAGGGGCAGGTGGCCACGTTGGCGGCCCTGCCGACGGGCGCCGCGCAGGGTGATGCCTACCTGGTGCAGGCTGACGACTCCCTGCGGGTGTGGGACAGCGGCACCAACAGCTGGGTGAATGGCGGTTCGATCCAGGGACCCCAGGGTCCAGCTGGTGTGGCCGGCCCGGCCGGCGCATCAGGGCCGCAAGGTCCGGCTGGCCCGCAGGGCCCCCAGGGCATCCAGGGATCGGCCGGTGCCGATGGGCTGATCGGCCCCCGCGGCACGGGCTGGTTCACCGGCAGTGGTGCCCCACCGGCGACGATTCCCGGCGCTGTGGATGGTGACCTCTACCTCGATCTGACGACGGGAACTGTCTACGTGCTCGGCCCGATCCGGGTGGCGGACCTTCCGGCCATCGGTAGTTCGTTCCAGGGCGGCTTCTATGCCGGCCTGATCAGCCACACCGCCAACGGCGTGGCCACCCATGCGCTGATCATTTCGCCCAAGACGGCAGGCTCGCTGCTCAACGTGGCCTGGAAGAGCGCCAACACCACCAGCGCCGGTACGACCAGCGTCTACGACGGTTGGGCGAACAGCGAGGCGATGAACAACGCCAGCCATCCGGCGGCGCAGCTCTGCCGTTCGCTCAACATCGGCGGCTACGACGACTGGTATCTGCCGGCATCCCAGGAATGGGATGTTCTGTATCGGGCCTTCAAGCCGGAGGCGACAGCCAACGGCACCTATGCAGGCGCCACCTACGGCGCCAACCCCTATGCGGTGCCCCAGGGCGGCAACTACACCGATAGCAACCCGGCCCTGACGGGCGTGCTGGCCTTCCGTGCCAGCGGGGCGGAGACGTTGCGGCATTTCGACGAGAACGTCGGCGACGATCCCTTCTTCCACTGGACCTCCACCCAGGCGGCCAGTGGCACCGCCTATCAGCGCACCACGTACATGGGCAGCCAGTTCGCCGAAAGCAAGACGCTGGCGACGGCCACCCAGGTGCGGGCGATCCGCCGTATTCAGGTGCTGCCTTGACGGTGGAATCCGGGAGATGCTGATCGGAATGGAGATGGGCTGATGGCCAGCTGGCTGCCGCGCACCCAGGTCCCCGGTCAATCAGTCAGCGTGAGTGCCACCACCACGCCGCTGTTGCCGGGGGCCAGTGCCTTGCTGGATCTGGCGGGTCTGGGGCGGCTGGGCCATTTCCTAGCGATCAGCACCGATGCCCCGGGCTGGCTGAGCTTCTACAGCTCGGTGGCCGCCCGCGAGGGCGATGGCAGCCGCCCCATCACCCAGGACCCAGCCCCGGGGAGCGGGGTGCTGCTCGATCTGGCCACCACCGCCGCTGCTCTGACCATCACAGCGCCGCCCGGCGGAACCTACTTCTGCAGCGACGGGGCCACGGCTCCCACCAGCCCCCCTCTGCTGCGGGTGTTGGTGCGGAACACCGGCACCGCTCAGGCCGCCATTGCCGTCACCGTTACCGCCGTGGTGCTGGCGCCATGAATGACGCCCAATGAGACACGCCCGATGAGCCGCACCCTGCTCGACATCAGCCGTCTCGGCACCGACGTCACCTGGCCCTCCGTTGCCGTTGAGGTGAACGGCTACCTGCAGACCTGGATCAACGCCGCCAACACCCAGGTGAACCAGCACCAGCTGCGCATCGCCACCGCCCCCAACCCCAATGCGACCGCCAGCGATCCCTGCGGCTGGCGCCTGGAGGCGACCCTGTCGCAGCTCACCCCCGGCGGCTCACCGGCGGTGCTGCTCCTCGAGGTGTTCCTCACCGGCAACACCGTCGAGATCCGACCAGGTATAGGCAACAGCGAGCCATTCGTCGGCGCTGATAACCAACAGGGCTGGATCTACCCCGCTGCTGATGTCGGCACCAGCAGCGGCACCTGGAGCACCACGCCGCTGCCGCTGACAGCACAGCTGGGTTGGTCGCTGGAGCCTGGCGCCGAATATTTCGTCTTTGCCTACAGCCAGCACCGCTTCTCGAATCGCCAGGCGGTGCCGCTTCTGATCGCCCGCGACCAGGTGTCGGGCAATTGGATCCTGGCGGCCTCGCCGCCCTCCACGACCTTTGACGTGCTGCGGGCTGTGAGCTGGAACGCCCGCTCCGGCCAGCCCGCCGGCTCCCGCACCCTGCTGCGTGAGAACTCCTCCACCCCGATCCAGATCCGCCAGCCCGCCGAGCTGGTGCTCGCCACCACCGACTGGAGCGCCTACGAGAGCGCCAATGAACCGGCCCAGTTCTGGGAGCCGCTGCTGCTGCCGACGGACTTCGCGGCGCTGAATCTCAGCAGCGGGGCGATGAGCTACTTCAAGCCGCCCGATGGCAGCGAATGGTTGGCGATCGGCGGTCATGGCCTCCTGCTGCGCACCAAGGACGCAGCCGCCCCACAGGGAGGCGCGGCGCCATGACCTATCAGGTGTTCTGCCAGTCCTTCGCACCGGGCAACTGGAAATGGACCGGCAAGGACCCCGCCGGGGTGGGCATGCAGCTCGACGCCGCCTTCCGGGCCTTTGCCGCCCTGGTGAATGCCCTCCCCAATAACGCCAGCACTCCCCTCTCAGTGGTGCGCTCCCATGCCGATGCGACCGCCAACCGTTGGGGCTACACCTGGCAGCTGGGCGACCCCGTTGAACCGGCGCACCTCTGGTTCCTCACCGAAACCACCGGGATCGTCCCGCAAGGCGACACCCAGAGCAGCAGCAGCGCGGTCTTTGGAAGCGCGCTGGCGAGCACCTTCACCAACAACACGAGCAACGGCGGCTACGGCGCCTACAGCAACTCCAGCGCCTACGGCACCGGCCTGGCCTACCTCGACAGCACCGCCGCAGGAGCCGCCTCCATCGGCGCGATCCTGCTGATCGCCCAGGACACCACCCCTGGACAGGAGTTCTTCTGCTGGGCCCTCAAGACCCATGGCGGCAACGATGACCTGCACCGCGACTGCTGCCACGCCCTCTACAAGAGCCCTGGCACCACGGGGTGGAACTCGATCGCCGTCTTCCCCCGCACCAGCAAGCAGTTCTACGGGCAGGTGGTGCTGCACGGCTATTCGGGCAGCCGCTTTGGCGGCCTGCCCTCGGCGATCAGCAGCAGCCTCCACGCCAATGGCCACCAGCTGCGCAGCGGCATTGCCCTGAGCCACTACGACTTCACTCTCCAAGCCCAGGGCCTGTTCGATTCCCCGCCGCCGCTGATTCAGCTGCCAGCACCCCTGTTCATCGGCTCCACCACCATCCGCGGCGCCAGCACCCATTTCGGCAAGGTCACCCGCCCCGATGGGGTGATGCTGCAGCTGGGCCAGCGCTCCCTTGCCCACGACATCTGGCTCTGGCTGCCCAGCGGCACCAGCCACAGCCAGGCCAGCCCCTGGATGTCGGTCTTTGCCCTGAGCTACTGGCGGGAATGCAACGAGCTCCACTTCATCAGCGGCTTGCCCCCTGGGGGCCTGCCGCCTGTGGGTCTGCAGCTGGTGACGGGCACGGCGGACTTCATCCGCCACTTCCCGCCGATGAGTGCCGCCGGCACCCGCCAGCACCCGCAGCAGGGGCCGCTGCTCTCCAGCTCTGGTGGTGGCGGCAGTGGCGGGGGTGATGGGAGCAATGCTCTGACCAGGCCAACCACAGGATTACTTTGGCCTAGGGGCGTCTGACCAGAGGGCGGGCCATGACCATGTGCATGGCCTTTCAGCTGGACTGCCTGGCCGCCGCTGACGCCCGCGTCCCATGGGCCGGGAAGGTGATCACGAATGGCCGATCGGCCTTAGCGCAGAGGTGCAAGCCCCAGGGGCTGGTGGTTGTAGGACCAGGCCGCCAGCACATGCCGAGTGGCGTCGGTCAGCTTGTACAACCGGACCCTTGCCGCAAAGCAGATCCTGGGATGGTATGTGGTCACGACCGACACCCCGACTCAGCTATTGATAGGCAGGTATTGCCATGATGGAGGTTACTGGATAGAGCAGGTCTTCAATGGATGATTCGCCCGACGAGGTGCGGCGTTGACATCTGCAGGCATCTTGCTATATTCACAGAAGTTAGATGAACCGACCGCAGAATGAACTCCCCCAATTCTTTTGATATTGCAACATACTTCTCGGCTCTTTCCATTGACAGAAAGCTCAATGAGCTTATTCAGCTTGAGAGAGAAACCTCTCCGTCTCAGCTTGCCTATAATAAGTCATGCGATAGCCTGTTCGGGCTTATCAGCAAGCTGACCACTAACGCCTCTGCTGATAAAATCGCGGAGTCCGCTATCTATCTCAAGCAAGTCGCAAGGCAGACCGACTTGGATCGTCTATTGCGCTTAAAAAAAGCAGCCACGCAAGCATCCGAGGTGTTCATATTCAGTTTTCTTTACACAGAGGATACTGAGCTTATGACTGCGCCAGCAACAATCATATGCCTGCGCGACCTCTTTTTGGATAAGGCAAGAGCTTGCAGCAATCTTGCCGACACCATCGAATGCTACAAAGACTATACAAGACTTGCTGGTCAAATATCCCAGGGACTCTACCAACATCTAACGGAACATCACAAGTGCATGAATTCAACGACTGTCTTGCCCGGTCAAAAGCTGCATGAATCGATTTCGCTAAAGATAGCTGGCAATGAAACAGAATTTACGCATCCAAGCCAAATCTATCCAGTTCTTGACATGCATGCTATGACACTATCATCATGCGCAGACGCCAATGCCAAGCTCTCGCAGATATATCAACTCGTGACTCCACACGATATCACTCCAAGCCATATAATCGGAGACACAACGGGCTTAGTAGTGAGACGTATTTTGGCGATCCTATTCCCTGCCTTGGGGATGTGATTCCATAGGTTGCATTACGGGTCAAAATCGCAGGACAAGTGGCCTTAGTGGACCATCTAGCCAAAAGCTAGAGCCTCAGCTTCCATCAATGGGAGGACATGAGTCTCTCTCATTGGACCGGCTGACAGCCCGTGTTTTTCTAGATTGACCCTAGCCTAGTGTATTTTATGCACATATGTTCTGGCCCAGACGGCTGGTGGTTTAATATAGGCTTCTGCTATTTTGAATTTGGTGGATTGCCGTTCTCCATTGAAGTGTTCAGGCCAATTTACTTGATGAGCCTTTTCAAGGAGTGCATTTGAGCAATGCCGTCACTCAAGGGGAGCCTGATGACGATGCTGCTATCCCACATGAGAGTTAAACGTTATCCTACTTGGACCGTGAAGAAGAGCCCTTCCGGAGGACGATTCAGGCTCTGAGCTGATTCTGAACCTGCAGACTGAAGGTGACTTATTTGGCGGCAGAGCTACTTTAACGCAGAGATAAGTAATGGAAGAGTAGAGGCCAGCTGGAAAGAGATATTGGCTAATGGCACGAGTGGGCGGATGCGCGGAGCAGCCTTGGACTATGCCCTGTGATAAGACTTAGATTGAGTAAGCCAACCCTTTTTCTCCTTATGGCATGGATCGCTGTTTGCCTTGCAGTCGCTGCTGGGGTCGTGGTGTGGCTGTGGGGGAGGTCCGCTTTCCGCCGGCACGGGTCGCATGCGGACCTGCCGAACGGGCATCGGATCATCCCCATCCCGACCGTGGTTGCTGCTGATGGAATCCAGCGCGAGGATACCCTCGGCACGGCTCAGCAGGAAGAAGATGCTCAAGAAGAGGAGGTTGTAGATCAGCAGGGAGCGCCACAATTTTTGCAACCGCTAGTGTCTAGAGCGGATGGTGACATAGTTGATCCTGTCACTGTTGCACCCACGCAGCCCTTTATACAGTCAGGGGCTGCGTGGGTGGAAGCCAATGTCG
Source organism: Synechococcaceae cyanobacterium (assembly GCA_947378425.1). Classification (GTDB taxonomy): domain Bacteria; phylum Cyanobacteriota; class Cyanobacteriia; order PCC-6307; family Cyanobiaceae; genus Cyanobium. The sequence continues at coordinate 32,250 of CANCJV010000015.1, read as the reverse complement.
AAATCGAGGCTGGCCTGGGTGTCGCCTGTGCCAAGGCAAACCACTACCTCGATGAGCAGTTCATACAAGCGCAGAACCACCTGAAGAAAAACCTGAACCTGTTTCTAATCAGCAAGGACGATCGTGATGCTGTCCTCAAGAAGGAGTGCAGCCTGCTTCTGACCAGCCGCCTCGCAGATCTCGCGAACAACGGCAAAATCCAAGATGCGTATGCCCTTGGAGTACCGGTGCTTTTGGCGGAGGACGTCGGCGACTGCGGGGTCGGCGATTCACTGAAAGTCTATTTATCCCCGGCTCGGCTGCTCGAATACCAACGTCAGCGATCCGTCTTCGACGACAACTGGGAGCTAGTTCCGTACATGCTGAAAGGTAATGACAGGTATTTCCTGACCCACAGCGATGCTGGCTACAAGCTCCTCAAAGTACTGGAAGATTACCTGGAAAATACGCTGGGCACCAAACAAGAAATTAAGTCTCAATCTGTTCCCAAAAGCAAAGAAATCGACTTCGTTGTTGTGCCATGTCTCCGGACGACATCTGCAAGGTTTACTTCAGTGCTCGCCAGAGAGAACCCTGTGCTAGTAATTCGATCCCAGGATCTCGAGGGCCGAAGCGTGGGCGACGAGGTCCCCGCCTGGAGATGGAAAGGAGGTGATTTCTTTATGTATCCCCCCCTTAAAAGAGAGCGTAACAATAAAGCTCTGTTTGACCCTGCTTCACCCCAGTAAGCAAGGATCTACTGCCGTGGTCTGAAATGTACGCGACAATGTATCAGTACTGGCGCTTATCCGGCTTGCCGGCCCAATGCACGGGTTATGCATATCAAATAGACCCATGGGTTGACCGTCTTCAGGCTAAAAAATGAAGATCTTGGTTTCTCAGGACTGAGCTCTGTGCGTTATTTGCATCGCATCGATTTGCTTGTACTGCATGCCCTCTCGGCGGAGATTGGACTGTCTCCAGTCGCTGCCGAGGAGGAATTCAGCTGTCGCCAAGGTCGGTTCGGGACTCATCACTGCCGCTCTGAAGAGGGAACCACCATTGAAAGCCGTCCCGACCTATTGGGCAATACCAATTCCACCATCACCGATTCCGACGGCGGCAAGATTCGCTGTCGATCCAGCCCCGATCTTTTTGGCCCTATCTACACGGTCTGTGAGTAGTGTCATGGTGTCGCAATGGCCCGATCGAGGCTGGCCGCACGCATGGCCCCAGTAAGTGAACGCCACTCACTGAGTTCTCGCTTCTCGATTATAAAGGTGCTGACCTTGCTTCCGATGTCGAGCTCGGTATTCCCCAGCATTCAAGTGGCAGGTTGCACAACGAAAACTCAGGCGCGGCTTATGTGTTCGTTTGCCGCATTCACTAGCAGGTCCACCTTGTATGAATAGGCCATTTGGGTTGGCATCACCCAAGGGAGAGAGGATCTCATCGGATCAGATGCACTCCACCAGCGGGAGCCATGTCAACCGGTCCTCGGAATAGCTGGCTCATTGTTCGATGTCGCCTCGATGCCGATGCAGCAAACCCCTGCGGGCCAGACCACGAGAAGCCGGCACCGCAGGGGTGGCGAGGCCTCAGAGCACCCGCACCTGGGCCTGGGGCCCGAGCACGATCTGCTGATTCGAGGCCAGGATCAGGGCCTCGGAGCGGGGCACGTAGTGCGGCTGGGCGCTGATGTGGCCCTCGCGATCGAGGAACAGCACCCGCAGCAGCTGGCCGGCGGCATCAAGCAGATGCACCGAGACGATGCGGATGGGGCAGCAGGGCCGAGAGGGGGATGGGAAGGCCATGGCCGGAAAGGCGAACGACCGGGCCAAACCGCACCGGCAAGGAGACGGCCGGCAAGGGGCCCGAGCCTGCGAGGGATTCGCGTCAGCCCTTGCCGGACGGCCCGCGCCGGTGCAGGCCCAGGCGGCGTTAGACGACCCGGCCAGCCGCACCGACCTGTTGGCAACCCAGGCCCCGCTTCGCTTGGTGCGCTTTGACCGACACCGGTCCTGATGGGGGGCACCATCAGGACCGACCGCGACCCCAGCAGCGTTCTTGCCAGCCGTCTGACCCGCCCTGACCGTCGCCCTGGGGGCATGACAAAAAAGCCGGGATAAGGGCTCCCGGCAGGCCCCGGCGATCAGAGGGGCAGCAGGGCATCAAGGGCACCGCTGCCCTCGGCATCACCCGCCAACTGCTGGCGCAGCTGCTCAATCGCGATCCGCGCCTCCTGCTCCTCCTGGAGGGCGGCATCGATCGCATCGACCCGCTGCAGGCACTGCTGAATCGCGGGGATCACCTCCTCTTCCAGCAGGGTGATTTCCTCTTCCCCATAGGGGAACTCAATCCAGGTGCGGCGCAACGGCCGGCCAGATGAGCGCTGCAGGATTCGCTCCACGCAGCTGAGGGTGGACTGCAGCAGCAGGAACGGATCCTCTTCAGGCGAGCAGAACGGTGAGGGAGCAGCCGTGACAACCATGGGTGAAGTGCGCCGGGGGCGCAGCGACGGGACCGATCCCAGCCATGGCCCGACATCAGGAGGGCCATAGCCTGGAGAGGGCCGGCGCAAGGCCCCATAGGGGCGTGATGTCGCAGGCCATCGGCCGCAGGTCTCCAACCCCTAGGGCCGGTGGTGGCGCCGATCAGCCGCTGGACCAGAACCAGTCCATGAGCGGACCGTGCCTCACCCCTGAGCCAACACCGCCCAGCCCGTGCCCTCTCCTTCCACCATCCAGCGCCTCGCAAAGTTCCGGCGGCTGTAGCGGCAGAAGCGAGCAGTGCCGCCCAGTGTGGTGCCGTTCACCAGATCCGCCTCCCCCAACGGGTCGTGCACGATCAGATGGGTGGGGGTGATGCCGACGACGATCAGCCAGTGGCCACCGCCGGCCGGGCTGCTGACCGGGCCGCGGTGCAGGTAGCCGCAGGGGACGGGAATGCCAGCGGCGATCTGTTCTTCCAGCGTGGAGAAGCTGGCCAGGTTGCAGAAGCCGGCCGTGATGCCATAGCTGGCCAGGGTTTTGATCTGGGCCGTGGGGTCCGTTGTGTCGCCGAACTGGCGGACCTTGGCCAGGTACTGGTCATCCCCGTTGGGCCCAGACAGGACGCCTGGCTTGAGGAAGGCCAGGAGCATGGCGCAACTGGAGGAGAAGCACATCCGCCGGCCCTGATCGGTGGCGGAGTCCAGCTGGGCGAACCAAGGCACTGAGAGCGGGTTGCCGCGGCTGGCGGTGGTTGTCGCCTGGACTGGAACCAGAGTCGATGGCGCGGGGGACCCGGTTTCCGCGGCCTGATGTGCCGTCCATAGGCATCGCAGCGTTCCGCCCTCTTGCAGGGCCTGGGGCTCATGGGCCACCAGCCGCTCCAGCACTGCCTCCAGCCAGGCTCTGTGGTGAGCCAACTCAGGATCGAAGTGCTCGACGTAGTCGCGAACGGAGATCGAGCGGCTCATCGGAACACCCCCCGCCGGCCGGGCACCAGAGCCGGCTGGTTCTTCCCGATGGCGGTCTGCATGCCGGAGGGGAAGAACAGGGCGCTGGCCGTCATCCAGCGCTCCAGGCAGGCGTTCACCTGCCGTGGTGAATGGATCCAATTGGGCAGCTCACAGGCACCCACGAAGACGGCTGAGAACACGATCTGGCCTGTGAGCAGGCCATGGGAGGCGGCGGCAGCGGCCAACCGCATGGCGGAGGGCATTGGTGGAGGAGGGGTTACCTCCTGTTGCCGAGACGGCGTTAGTCGACCGAGATTGTCCTGCTTCGCCAGAATTCAAGGCGTGCTTTGTTTGCACGCCTTGTTCGGGCTTGCTTGAGGTTTTCGTCGTCGAATGAGACGTCTCCAATGAGGTGTTATTCGTTGTCTTGCTCATGGGTTGAGGGGCTCCTCTACCCAGCCCGTGCTCTCTCTCCAGCACCTACGGCGGTGGGGATGCCCCGTGAGCTCCAACAGTTCCACCTGACTCAGGGCGATGCGCAGCAGCTGGAAGTGATCAGGCATCGCCGACCCGACCGGAAGCCGCTCGGGGAAGACTGCCTCACGATCCAAGGGCTCCCCGGGCGGGGGCCATCCCCACAGGGCGCGCCCACCCGGCGAGAGCATCTGCCAGTGGCATTCGCGCGCCCTCTGCTCCTGTTCAGCCGGCAAACTCTGCAGGCTTCCGCGTAGGCGGAACTGCGAGCGGGCACGGGGCAGCAACCAACACAATTCCACTGCAGGCTGATGGGCCAGCTCGGCGGGCTTGGCGCTGCGGCCATCGGTGAGTAGATCCAACGCCGAGGAGCCAGCCCAGCCCCGGAACACCAGGGTGGGCACTCTTGGCGTGCCATCGGCAGCCACCGTGGCCAGCTGCAGCCAGCGGGCCTGGGGTGAGCGCCCCTTACGCTCTCGGGCACTCCTGAGAAGGGGGCACCAGGGCGGCAGCGCATCAGGCGGGCTCATCAGGCTCCGAGCGTGGCGACTGAATCCCCCCGAACCCCATCACCACCGCCGGCGGCTGAGGCGAGAGCTGCTGGGCAGTGGCTTCCAGGAAGGCCACCAGGATCGTGATCAAGAGGATGTAGTCCCTGAGGGCTGGATCCACTGACGGTTCGGAGGCACCGCTGGCCTTCGAGAGCACCGACTCAAGGGGCCCCCAGAGCGGATTGGCGCGAGCGTCTCGGTAGGCCTGGGTCAGGCGCTAGGCATAGGCGGGATCGCTGAGGGAAGCGGAATCGCTGGAGTGGGCGAAGGCATTGCGCACGCGCCTCAAGGTGTGGAGGGCGCGTTCCACGGCTGTCTCGATCAGCCCGAGGCGATGGGCCAGGCTGATGCGCGCCCCGAAGGAACCCAGAGGCCGATCGGTCTGGAACAGGAAATCGCTCCGAGCTGGAGATGGCAGCAACATGGCCTGCAGCAGTCGCTCCAGGGCCGCATCCACCCGGGCCACGCCCACCAGCACGGCGCCACGGCCCCTCTCCTGAAGCATCTGCAGCGCAATGCGGCGGGCAGCGGCGGCAGAGCTGGGTTCTGGAGGTTGAGGATTGTGCTCAGCCATTCCTATAATCTTGCTTCCAATCCATGACGACCCTGCCATTCATCGCACTACCGACTGTGGCATCAGTTGAGGTTGAGTGCTGTGAGAGCGTCGCTCATCCCAGTCACAAGAGCGCGACGGCGTCGACCCCGCCAGAAAAGCAATATCTCACGTTTACGACCATTCCGGACACTGGCCAGATCAGTTGCCAGTGCTTCTCGTGCCGTAAGTCGTGACTGCTGAAAAGCGCGAAGTTGTGATTGGTCCGAGTTGTCTCCAGAAAAGGCGAAGTCGGCAATTTTCTTGACAGCCACCCCACCCAGGATCAAGGCACCGATTCCAGCTGTCATTGGGTTTAGCCCCAACACCACCAATCCAGACATGCTGCCGAGGGCTGCCAGTCCTGATGTGATGCCGACTGCGCTGAAACCTGCAATCCCAGCTATATTGAGCGCCGCGAGCGGAACACCAACCGCTGCAGCCCTGCCGGCAAGCTCTTTCCAACTATCAGCGTCCGCATGCCATTCCTTGCCTGCGCCAAGCTGTTCAAGTATCTGGTTTTCGATAACCACGAAGTTTCGGATCACATTGGCTTGTTCAGGAGTGAGTTCCAATTGCTTGAGATAGTTGCGAATCAGGTTGAGAGTGCGGTTATCATCTGACTTTGACTCCAGAAACATCAAGTCTTTCGCGAGCGACGTCCTGGCCTCCTCATTCTGAACAATGCCAGCGGCAATCTGCTCATCCCCCGAGGTACCATGGCGACCACGGATCAGATTCTCCAGTAACTCAAGTCTTGCAGAACGATGAACCGCAAGAAGAGCAAATAAAGTGTAGATTCGGATCATCTCCTCAGAGGAATAGATTCCGTCCGCAGCAATCGCTGAGAGTAAAGCAAGGAGATACGCCTTCGTGTCAATAGTACTGAGGCTCAGGTTTGTGGCTTGACTTCCCATGAGGGATCAACGGGGATCAACGGGGATCAACGGGGATCAACCAACGATAGAACAACCAGGAATGGCCAAGCCATGTATTGATCGCATAGTTTCCACCAGCTCCAGGAGCCTGTCCCGAAGGGCGGCATGGCTGGTTGTCAGATCCACAGTGGCAAACCGCAGCCGATGCCCCTGGATCTGCACGGATTCATCGACATCCGCACCGATGGCAGGGTGCAGCAGCAACCCACTGGCGTGATCGGCCCAGGCAGCGTCTGGATTGTTCCGCCCTTCCTGGGAACGGAGATAGGCGTAGAGCTGATAGACGTAGCTGGTTCTGAGTGTGTGGTCGCGATACCAGCCCCGCCCGAAGACATGGGTGAACTTGGTGTCGATCACCAGGCGCTCTGGCCGATCGCGTCGGTCGATCACGATGTCGGTGCGCATCGATGGGAACACCTTGGCGATGTCGCTGGTGGCCTCACTGGTCGGCCAGTTGAGGGTCTTGCCGGTGCTCACGAGCCAATGGGACTGTTCGAGGTGCAGGCGGTAGAAGCCGCCGATCGCCTTCTCATAGAGCCGCCTGAGCCAGTGCACGCAGCGCTCTGGATCCAACAGAGCATTGGGGCCGGCCTCCTCGGTGGGCAGGGCCAGATCCATCGCCAGCCGCGCCGCCGCCAACATCGGCTGATCGATCTGATCTTGGCGGCCGAAACGCTCGTTGCTGATCTGCTGCCGGCTGGGGGCCTCACCAACGACGCCCTGGAGGCGGAAGCCGTAGGCCAACCTGCGGCAGCGATGGGCCAGTTCAACCTGGCTCACCAGCCGGGCGACTGTTTCGAGGGCTGTTCGCACGTAGCGATTACGGGGGCTGTCGATCGTGAGCTCCTCGAAGCGACAGGCCACCTGACCCCTGGCCAGCAGCTGCCGGCGGGTGGTGGTGAGGTGATCGATGCGCCCGCGTACGCGGCTGAGCACCGCTTCCCGTTGTCGGAAGGTGGTGGAGAGCTTGCGGCGCTGGCGTTGTTCGACAGCACGGGCCAGGATCTCCGCCACCAGATCGGAAATCTCCTCCGGCAGGTCTTCCGCCGCCAGCTGGGCCGGATCGGTGCTCTTGCCGAGGTCTGAGGCATAGAGCATCAGCCACCAGATGTTGCGGACGGGAATGTTCAAAGGCCGCTCACCGATTCCTCTCCTGTACCTGCTCGATCAAGTTTTCGGCGCGATTGCACCAGTCGCTGCGATCCAGGTTGAGCTCCTCTGGTTCGTCGTCATAGCGGTACTGGACCGCAAAGGTGGTGAAGGCCCGAAGCGGGAGTAGCTCGGTGATGTCGACGCCGGCTTCCTTGAGCAGCAACAGCAGACGGGCGAGGTCGTGCGTTGGTGGTGGCGTGGCTTCAGGGCTGGCCATCAAGCAACATGCCGTGAAGGAGGGCCTCGGAGACGAGAGAACCCGGCTCCTGGGCTCGGCGGCTGGCTTCGCTGCTGGAGTGGAGCACGAGGTCGACCGACAGATCGGGCTGGGCCACAGCGCCCCACAATTCACCGAGGAGGGCAAAACGATCACGTTGCGCCAGCCAGGCGTCTGGCGCGGTGATCAGCAGGTCGACGTCGGAGTCGGGGCGGGCCTGGCCACTGGCCCTGGAGCCGAACAGGCGCACCTCTGCCGCCGGGATCAGCTGGCGGATCTGAGCGGCCATTCCGGCAAGCCGCTGCTCCATCGGTGCTGTTGTGGCTGTTGGCATGGGCCCATTCTGCTGCCGCCGCCAGCCGGACTGAGTACCTGGGGCTGTTTTCACCACCCCTCCAGCAACCGATCCGCCTCCCGCTCGGCCACCTCAGGGGCATCGAACCAGTATTCGCGCAGCAGGGGCCTGAGCTCACTGGCCACCACCTCGGCGAACCAGTCACGGGAGGAGCGGCCTTCGAGGCTTTGGTTGGGGGTCACGTAGCTGTGGCCGATGCGGAAGGCCTTGCCGAGCCGGCTATCGGCGCTGATGGTGCTGTTGAGCTGCTCCAGGCGTTGCTCGATGGCCGAGGCGGCGCCCGGCTCCATCTGCTTCTGGTTGAGCACCCAGGTGCGCCAGGGCTCGCCGAGGGTGGGCTCCAGGTCGATGAAGGCGAAGCGGCGGCGGAAGGCCATGTCCACCAGGGCCAGAGAGCGGTCCGCGATGTTCATGGTGCCGATCACGAACAGGTTCTCCGGCACATACACCGGAAGGTTCACCCCATCGGGATCCGGATAACAGAGCTGCATGGCATCGCGGGGTGTGCGCTTGCCGGCCTCCAGCAAGGTGAGCAGCTCGCCGAAGATCTGGGCAGGGTTGCCGCGATTGATCTCCTCGATCACCAGCACATACCGAGCCAAGGGTTCGGCCAGGGCAGCGTTGACCATCTGCATGAACACACCGTCGTGGAGCACAAGGGTGCCGTTCCCAGCGGGCCGCCAGCCGCGCACGAAGTCTTCGTAGGAAAGGTTGGGGTGAAATTGAACGATACGTATTTGGGGCTCTTGCACCACATGGCCAATCAGGGCCATACCAAGGCGCTTGGCCAACCAGGTTTTGCCGGTGCCGGGAGGCCCCTGGAGAATCAGGTTCTTCTTCTCGCGGAAACGGCTCAGGATGCGTTCAAGTTCTTCTCTGGACAAGAAGCTACCCTCGGCCAGAATGTTTTCGATTCCATAAGGCATTTTCGTCGTGGCCGGTACCACGATCGTGGGTTCTTTCGTGCCGGTGGTAGGCTTTTTGTCAGGAGGATCAGGCAGCACGACAGCTGCATTGGTGTAGGTCCATGCCCCCAGACAGAGCTCAGGAAAAGAATGCACACTGAAGTCCGGCTCCTCGAAACGCTGCCGAAGGTTGTCGAGCAACTGGAGATAATCGGAGGAAGTACTGCGGTCCTTGGGACTGTTCTGGCCAATCGGCAACCGTAGCTTTTCGGTGATGTATTTGCGAGAGCGCTCATCAAGGGACAGAAAACTCCACGGCCTGCACCAGTAAAGGCCAATCGTGAGATTCCAAGCCACGCCTTTGAGTTCCATGGCCGTATCAAAGGCGGATGAAAATTGCTGCTGGACAGCCTCATCTTCCGCATCAGCTAGCTGTAGGCCACTTTGGAACACCTGCCAAAGCTTGTCGATGTGCTCGTCTGCTCGTTCTTTTGCATACGGAAACAACCAGGATTGCTGGGCATGCAACACCGGGATTCCCTCGAAGTTCTCTGGCACCGGTTCGCTGACATTCAGGAACTTGGCAAACTCTGTAGCAATAGCCATGCGATTGCTGTCCTTGATGCCTCGGTTGAAGAGTCCGAAGAATGTGAAGGGGTCGATATCACGGATGAAGCCCTTGCTGCCGTCTTTGAACTGATCACCTGAGAGCAGGCCAAGTACCTCTATATGAGGCTGGAGTTTCTGAAGGAAGTCAATCAGAGGCTTGCGGTTGCCTGAGAAGGGGACAAGTGCATCGGCGATAGCCTGGTAGAAGCGAATCCACTGGAAGCGCTTGAGCTCGGCTGGATCAGTGGCGAAGCGCTCTCTCCAGAAGGGAGCATTGCGGAAACGATCCAGATCCTGAGGTTGATCACTAAACGCAAAGGCGATCAGTGCATCGGCTGCCCAGTCGCCAGGACGCACTTTCCAGATGGTGCGCTGGTAGGTATAGAAGTACCACTCCCTGGGTGGGCTGATCTTCCTCCAAAGCACTTGAATCTGCTTTCCATTGCCTGGGTTCTCTGCGATGGTGCCAATCGCCTTGATGGCCATCACGGAGACCGTCTGGCCACGGGAATCAAAAGGTAGGCCTTGCTTGCGAACATAGGCCGCTTTGATCGCGATACGATCGCCTACACGCATCGAGCGCACGACATCGAGATAGCGATCTTCGAATCCGTGCTCCCAGATTCCTGCCTCCAGGAAGCGTTCAGTTTGATCTTCCTTGCCCAAGCTCGCCCCTACGAACCAACAGGGGCTGGAAGAGTCGGATTGGTGATTGAGTGGTGTTGATGTCATGATCCAAACAGACGATCCCACGCCGCCAGCACCAGTCTCTGGGTGCGGTACTCACCGAACTGGCGAATCTCGTTGTTCTTGAGCACGCGGAAGGTTTCGCTGGGGTAATCGGGGCCCATCACATCGGCGGGATCGAGGATATAGCGCAGCTCATCGCGGCTGAGGCCGTAGAGGTGGGCGTAGAAGGCATCGAGTTCGGCCCTCAGCAGGGATCGGCGCTCGGGATCGAAGCGGAAGGGTGGGCCGTCGTAGCCGAGGTCATCGGCCCAGGGCTTGAGGTCGTGGCTGGTGTAGGTGAGCTTGAGGACGCGGGGGTGGATGAAGTCGATGGCGGATGGGACAAAAAAGTTTGGAGGGAGAACCGGGATCTGCTTGAAGATAAAGTAGTTCATAGTGGTACCACCGATCTTCTGTCTAGCGCAAAAGTCATACACAAGAGACGAGAGGCATCCAGCTAGCACTGCCATGTTGCTCACATTAGAAATAGCTCCTTTTGGAACAATTAAAGGCATCTTATTTCCGGCCCCTGCCATTGGCGAGACTGATGAAATTACTGTTCGCTCATCAGTCCCACGGCAGATATCTCGCCACCCCATTAGCCACTGCCGATCCCAGCCCTGTGCCCTAAGCCTTGCCTCCACCTCGTCCCGCTCCACCCAGTAGCGAGGGGTCACCTGAAACGCAGGATCCTGCTTCTCATCAAGCGTTACATCACGGCTGGAGCCATCGGCACCGTAGGTGGCCCAGCGGTGGTCGTAGTGGTGGATCAGCTTGGCTTCGTAGAGCGGTAGTCGATCGGAGGCGGGTTCGCCGAAAAACAGATGGCTGTCGTTCGACATGTGGAACATCGTCATGAACTTGATGCCCCAGGGATTGCCCTGCTCCCCCAGTGCCTCATGGATCAGCACCGGCACCTGCCTGTAGATCTTCTTGGTGAGCTCCGCATCCATCTGGCTGCGGAACACTGGACAGGTACGGGTGTTGGGGTTCAGAAGAGAGAAATCGTCGCTCTCAAGGGTGAAGTGTCGACGGTGATCCGCGAGCTCAGGCACTTGCAGGGCAAAGAAGACAAAATCGGTCTTTTCCGCTTGTCCGAGCGTGATCAAGCAGAACTTGAAGCGCTGGTGGCCGATTTCAGAGAACAATCCAGGCCCTGTTCGGAAGTCGTAAAGACTGATCAGCCTGTTGCCACTGGAAATCGCATCGAAATACGCCTTGGTGCTGTTGTCTGTAGCTATCCCCGTAGGCACGATCAACCCAGCCCTCCCACCAGGGCCAATGAGGTTCAGAAACAGCTCTGCGAACAGTGCATAGGTGTTCAGATCCCCCACCGCAGTGAGGCCAAATCGACCGGAGCCGCGGATGAACTCGCCGCTTCCCTCAGCCTCCCGCTTGGCGAGCTCAAACTCCTGCACCAGGCGCTGATCCACCTCCGAGGCCTCTGGTGCTCTGAGGGCCTGGATCAGCCGCTCCCGTGCCGCCTTGTTCTGAGCTGTGGCAATGGCCTCTGATCTCGCCGCGAAGAACTCCTTCTCTTGCAGCTTGATCCGCTCCCAGGGTGGATTGCCCAATAGGCAATCAAAGCCTCCAGCGCGCATCACATCCGGAAAGGCCAGATGCCAGTGGAGGAAGCGAAAGTTCTCCGCTGCCCTGGCAACAGCTTCTGCCATCGAGCCTGAAAGCGCTGCTCCTCGCTGGATGGCATCCAGGTTCTGAGATACGGGCACCAGGTGCTCCTTGCCTTCCTGCTTGGGCAGGAAGAAGGCGGCGGTGTAGGCATCGGCCCTCTGCAGCTCCTGGCGGATGGCTGGATCGTTGCGCCAGGCCTGATAGGCCTGTTCTTTGCGGCGAACCGCCGCCAGATCGTTTTCCTCGATCGCCTCGAAACCCGTGGCACTCGGCAGTGCCACGGTCATCGCTTGGGCGGTGAACAGATCCGCCTGACCTTTCACCACAAACGTCTGGTTTTTCTTCTTCAGGCTGGTGCAGATCGTCTTGTTGTCCCCGGTCAGCGGTTTGTAGGCCCCATCGGGGATGCCAGCGTCCAGCATCTGGAGATCGAACACCCCCACCAGAGAATCGCCGCACTGGATATGGGCATCGAGGAAGCCCAGGGGCTTGCCCGGTTCGATCGCCTCCATCCACAACGCCACCTTGCAGAGCTCCACCGCCATCGGGTTCTTGTCGACCCCATAGAGGCAATGGGCCACCACCCGCCGCAGGCACTGCCGGCGCAGCTCTTCGCTGGGTTCGTCATCACCGGCGAGCAGGCGCGCCAGCTCCAAGGCCAGCCGCCGCGCAGCCGCCAACAAAAAATGGCCGCTGCCGCAAGCCGGATCCAGCACCCGGATCGCCAGCAGGGCCGCTTCCTTGGCTTCGGTTGTGTCGGCCTTGCTCAGGCGATCGCTGATCACCGGCAGCAGGGCCGAGTGGATCAACAGCCGCACCAGATCGTCCGGCGTGTAGTAACTGCCGCTGGTCTTGCGTTCGCTGCCGGCCACACCGCCCAACGAGAAGCGCAGGCTGCCGCCACTGGCGCGCACCTGGGGGTGGAGCTCCAACAGGCTTTCGTAGACGCTGCCGAACTCCTCGGTGTTCATCGCCTGGTAGTTGATGCGCGTACGGCTCTGGCTCTGCTCGTCGTAGAACCAGCCGATCGCCCGCACCGCTGCCAGCAGCGCCGCATTGCTCAACTCCGCTGGATCGAGATCACGGCAGCGGTCGTCATTGAACAGGCCGCCCAGTGCCGGCAGCCCCAGGCTGGAGCCGTCCTCCTGCAACTGGGCGAACACCAGCCGCTGCACTTTCCAGAGATCGCTGTGTTGGTGTTCCTGGCTGCCGCTGCGGATCGCCAGATCGCGCAGGTGGCTGAGGCTGTAGCCCTCGCGGTACACCTGTTGCAGCTCCAAAGGCACGCTCTGTGAGAACAGCAGCTGGCGGTCTTCCGCTACACACAGGAACAGCAGCCGGTACACCAGCCGCAGCAGCTGTCTGAAGAACTCCGTAGTGCTCAAGTCACCTCTCTCGAGCCTGGTCACCAGGTCGCCATTGGCGGGATGCCTGAGAAAACCCTCGCCCAGTTCCTCAAGGGCCCGCTGCACGCCATCACGCAGCCGGGTCAGGGCCCGCTCGCCGCTCTGTTGCCCCAGCTCCCGCCAGCCATCCAGCGGGCAGGTGGGCTGGGCATTGGGACCGGCTTCAGCGCAGCGGAAGCGGCTGCCGTGCAGCAGCAGCCAGAGCACCGCGAACTCGTCAAACAATCCCCCATCCAAGATCGCCTCCAGTCCCACCTGCACGTAGGCCGGCTTCAGCAGGGCTGGGTTGTCGTGCAGCAGGCGCAGGCTGCTGCCGTTGCAGAGCACGCCCCAGTTGCTGTTGTCATCGGCGTTGAGGCACTCCTGCAGGCAGCTGTGGGGTGAGCGGCGGCGTCCGTCCTGCCCGTAGGCCTTGCTGCCCTGATCGAGCAGCTCGCTCTCCACCGACGTGAGCACCAGGGGCACCGTGCCCCCAAAGGCCTGGTGGCTGATCGGGTACAACCTCTCTTCGATCCGGTGCGGCTCACAGCTGGCCAGGTCGTCCCAGCCGAACACCTCCCGCAGCAGACGAGAGCTGAACCACAGGCGCCACGGCGTGTCGTCCCCCCGGCTGCGCAGTTCCTGGGCCTCCTGCCACAGCGCCCGGGCGTAGCTCCAGGCCTGATCCACCGCCACCTGCAGCCGCAGGTTCTTGGCCAGGCCGTAGTCGGCCGCCTTCTGGTGCGGCGCCTCCTGGCGAGCGATCTGCTCCAGCAACGACGCCGGCAACAATCCACCCACCAGCCGGATGGCGTTGAACTGAAGGGTGGCTGAGCGGCGGCGGGGCATGTCTACAGCTTCGGTGCCGGCAGCAGCACGAAAAGGCCGATCACATCCACCGGCAGGTTTGGCTCGCAGCGAAAGCGCATCCGCAGGGCACCGCTGCTGCCCACCGCCGCCTGGCGCACCCGGCGGTGATCGTCTTCAGCCTGCGCGGCGCGGTCCTGCGCCAGCAGCCGCAAGTCAGCCTCTAGTTCGGGCAGGGCGGCCAGGGCCCGCTCCAGTTCCATCTGGCGCTGCGGGGCCTGCACATTGCCGGCTGGTGGGGCCTGTAGCAGGGCCAGGGCTTCCGCTTCCGTGAGCAGCTGCAATCCCTCCTCGCGGCGCACCACGGTGAGACATTCCTCCACCAGCAGCGGCAGCATCGGGGTGTAGCCGCTTTCGGTGCGGCGTTCCTGCTGGATCTGGTGCCGCAACCGCAACAACAAGATGGTGGTGCGGCGGCTGACCGCCGTGGTGCGCACCACAGCACTGCGGGCCGCCAGCTCGGGCTCTTCGCCACTCAAGGCCCGTTCGGCCACGAACTCCGCCAGTTCCACTACCAGCGGATGGGAGCGGGTGAGCAACTGGGCGCCATCACGGCAGGGCAGTGCCGTGGCGCAGCTCAGGGTTCCCTCCAGACCCTGCGCCTCGAGCCGCTCCCGCAACGCTCTTCGCTCAGGCGGGATCTGGGCCAGGTCAAACAGCCAGTTGCCGTTGACGCTTCTGGGCAGGGGTAGGCGCAGGCGCGAGCAGGCCTCCAGCAGCAGCCGCGTCACGGCGGTCTGATCCCCCAGGGCCTCCTTGCTCTTCTGCCATTCCGGCAGCACATCTTCAGGCCTTAGGCGCCGCTGGGCAAAGATCGTCTGGCTCTGGCGGGCGTTCTCCTTAGCGCTCTGCCACTGCTGATCCAACGTCGCCTCCCAGCCCGCCATCGCCAGCACCGGTGGCATGCCCCCAGCCGTGGCACCGCTGAAGCCCAGATCGAGGCCCAGTTGCTGCACTGATTCCCCGAGCACATCGGCGAGCACCGCCTGAGTGATCGAGTTCATGTCACCCGGCACCGGCACGCTCACGCCCAGCTCCTTGCGGATCAGCTTCTCCTTGTTGAGGATCACCGCCAGCACCCGGGCATCCACCGGGTTACGGCGGCTCGGGTCTTTACAGGCGCCGTGCAGCATCAGCGCACGCACCACCGGCCGCGGTTGGCCAAAGCGATCCACCCGGCCTTCGCGCTGCTCGTGGCGGGTGGGATTCCAGCAGAGGTCGTAGTGCACCACCGCATCAAAGCTCTGTTGCAGGTCGATCCCCTCCGACAGACAGTCGGTGGCCACCAGCACCGGGGTCTTCGGTTTGTCGGCAGCAAAGGCTTCTGCTTCCAGTTCGGCGATGCGTTGCACCCGCTCCTCCGGAGGTAGCTCGCCGGTCACCGCCCGGATCACCACCGAACGCTTCGGCAGGGCCGCCGTGAGCTGCTCCGCCAGGTAATGGGCGGTGGGGCGGAAGCGGCAGAAAATCACCGGCCGATAGCCCTCGCTCAGCAGGGCCTGCACTTGGCGGATCAATTGCCGCAGCTTGGGGTCCGAGGCCGGGCCCCGCAAAGCCTCAGCGCGGCTGATCATTCCCTCCAGCTGCTGCCGATCGGCCTCGACCGCCAGGTCAGCTCCCGGGGCGGCCTCCTCTTCGCTCATCGCTTCATCCAGTCCATCGAGCACCCCCTGACTGGCCAGGGCCTCCAGCTCGCTGAGCTGTTGCTCTTCGCTCAGGCCGGCTTCGCCATCGCTCGAGAGCCCCGCCAGCTTGGTGCGCAACGAGGCGGCCGCTGCCGCCGGGCTGCTGCTGATGCAGCGCAGCAAGGCCAGCGCCGCCCACCAGCTCATCCGCTGCCGCAGCCGGCTCTGGCCGGCACTGCGCCTCACCAGGGCACGGGCGTAATCGAGCACATCGTGAAACAGGGCGCCCCAGTCGCCGCTCAGCTCGTAGGTGCTCTCCCGTGTCTCCCGATCCGGGAAGTCGGCCCCCTCACTGCCCCATTCCGCCCGGATGTCCTGGCGGCGTCGCTGCACGAAGTGCTGGCCCAGTTCCTCCCGCAGACTCTCGCGTTCGGGGCCCTCGGCCATGGTGCCCAGGGCGTTGAACTTCGGGTTCAGCAGCCCCAGGAGATGGTTGAACCCTTCGCTGTCGCCGCTGTGGGGCGTGGCGGTGAGCAACAGCAAATGGCGATCGGATCGAGCAGCCAGGCCCCGCAGCAGTTCATAGCGCTGATGCCGGCCCCGGCCCTTGCCGCTGGTGCAGGCGTGGGCCTCATCGACGATCACGAAATCACCGCAGCCCCGCAGAAAGCCATCGCGGTAGTCGTCGCGCTTGATCGTGTCCAGGCTCACCACCGTGAACGGATAAACCTCAAACAGGGAGTGCCCCACCGGCAGGTCCTTGCTCAGGCGTCCCACCGTGCCGGGCCGCACCACCTCCGCCGCCAGGTGGAATTGCTGGGCCATATCGCTGCGCCACTTCTCGCACAGATGGGGCGGGCAGATCACGGTGATCGTGCGGATCTCGCCGCGATCGAGCAGTTCTCGGGCGATCAGTAACGCCTCCACCGTCTTCCCCAGACCCACCTCATCGGCGATCAGCAGCCGCGTGATGCTCTGCTTGAGCGCCATTAGCAGCGGCACCAGCTGATAGGCCCGAGGCTCCAAGGCCAGGTTGCCCAGGCTGCGAAACGGCCCCGCGCCAGCGCGGAGCTTGAGCAGCAGCGCATCGCGCATCAACAGCGCCGAGCTCTGGGAACCGCTCTGGCCAGGATCGGGCCAGGGGAAGGTGGCTGGCGCCACGTCGTGGCCCTCCAGCGGCAGAAACAGAGTCGCCACCTGTTGTTCGCCGCCGCCCAGGGGCCGCAGCTTGAGAGTCTGGGGCGCCGGATTGGGCAGCACCACCCACTCGCGGCCACGGGCCCGCACGATCGAGCCGGGGGTGTGGGGGGTGGAGGTGCTCATGGTTGACCACTGCTGCGGCTGCCACCGAGCAGATCGCCGTGGTCGGCGAACACCGCTGCGATCTGCTCGCCGATGTCGGCCTGTGCTGGTGAGGCCCCTGGAGCTGGCATTCCCGCCACTGGGGCAGAAGCCGCCGGCTCGGCGTGGCCCTCCCCGAACAGCCAGCGGTATTCGGCGAACACCGCCTCCCACTCGCGGGGCTCCGGCCCGAACACGACCACGTGATAGCTGGCGTCATCCAGCTCGCGGCGTTTGCGGGCATCCAACTCCTGTTGCAACGGCTTGCTGTGATGGGGCCCATCCACGAACACCAGCCCAAGCGCATCGCTGTAGGTGAAGTCCGGCACCACGTAGTGATCCGGCACCGGCGACTGGGCCTTATCAGGCAAGAGATAACCGCGCTCCTGCACGGTGCGCAGCCACAGGCGCTCCAGACCGCTCTGGCTGAGGGGCAGCAGCCTCTCCATCAACTCACTGCGCCCGCCATGGCCGCCCTGGGGCACCACATCAGCGCGGGCCAGGTCCAGCAGGAATTGCTTCAAGGACCCCAGCCGACGATCGATCAGCTCGTGATCGCGCTGGTTGTTGTAACTGAGCAGGCAGCGGTAACAGCCGGCTTCGCACTCCTCATCGCTGTTGCTCAGCTCCACCTCCTGCCGCGGCAACGGCCCCTGCCAATCCCAGTGGCACACCTCCAGGGCCGTGCGGCCCACCACCTGCAGGGCTGTGGGGCTTTCCACCAGGCGGCTGAGCACGCCGGCACCACCTTCCGCCGCTTCATAGATCAACAGGGCTGTGGCCTGGGCTTCATTCGGCATCAGCTCAGCCGCGATCTCGCTGGGGTCGAGCTGGAAGGCCACCTCAATGCCGCGCTTGAGCGCATGGCGCACCGTGATCAGATCCCGGGGTTCCCACTGGGTGTGGAAGCGCAGCAGCAGGGCGTTCTTGCGGTCTTGCACATAGGGAGTGATCTTCACGTAGCCCTGTTCCGAATCGACCACCTCCTCGTCGCTGCTCGTCAGCAGATCGGACTCCTTGCCCCAGGTGCCCTTGTTTGGATGGATCGGGAAGCCGATGTTGGTGGGGTTTTCTCGCCGCCGCCGGCCCAAATTGATGCGACTGATCTGGGTGGCAGCGCCATA
The DNA here is from genome assembly GCA_947378425.1 of Synechococcaceae cyanobacterium. GTDB lineage: Bacteria > Cyanobacteriota > Cyanobacteriia > PCC-6307 > Cyanobiaceae > Cyanobium. The sequence goes on along the minus strand of CANCJV010000015.1, from coordinate 14,333 downwards.
GCTCAATGACAGCAGTGACCTGCCAGCAACACTCACCTCGGCGATCGCCACCCGTACCTGATTGTTGTCCTTCGGAAACTCATAGGTGGTGAGCAGTTCATAGCCCAGCCGCTGTCGCTCTTCATCGTCGGAGGTGATCCGATCAGCCCGGCGGGTGGTGACCTGCTCGATCTGATACAGACTTGGAATCTTCAGTGCCGTGCCATCGGGGAACGACTTGAGCGAGGCACCGCAATGACAGCAGAGTTCCTGTATGGCATCTTCGCCGAGATGGGCATGGCCACAGGCGCCGCAGATCAGCGCATCGCGGGTGGCCAGGGTCTTGTTTGCGGTGCCCGCCTGCTCCTGCAGGTTCAGGATGGCGCCACTCACCTTGTAGGTGTTGCCCTCGTGATAGATCAATGAGTGCGGCCCGAACTCACTGATGCCAACAAATCGCGGCCGACTGAGATAGGTACCACCACCCACCTGTTCGCGGCTGCCTGGGATGAAGGCCAACAGCGGCAGCCGCGGGAAGTTGTAGCCCGGCATGAACCCCTGGCTGGCCAGATAGCGATAGGTGCTGAAGTCACCTCCCGTGCCCTGGGGACCGCTGCGGGAGGCCAGCAACAGATCCCGCTGCAGGAGCGCCGCCCGCTGGCGCTGCTCGGCGCTCTTCTTCTCACGCTCAGGCAGGGCGTAATTGACCATGTCCTTGCCCGTCTGAACCAGCTGACTGGTGACGGCATCGAGAAGCCCCCGCCAGCGGTTGAGCGAGCCGTCGAAGTCCCGGCCGGTGCCGCTGATCAGAGCCTCCAGCCAGCTGTCCGTGAGCCAGGGGGGAGGAGAAGGTCCCAGCCACTGATTGTGCTGCAGATCCGCCACGATCGCCTGGCAATCCTTGAGGGCACGATCCCGCGCCGCTGGGCTGTCCAGAGACTCCGCAATCTCGGCGGACACCGGTTTGGTGTCGCTGTCCAGCTCGACCAAGTCCTTCACCTTGCTGGGTAGGGCCTTGCCCGTGGTGGCCAGCCAGAGGGCGCGGAAGTGGGCGATGAGCAGCTCCTCATTCGCCAGCTCCAGCGTCGGCGCACTGACGGCTCCCGAGACCATGCGGGCAGGTGCAGAAAAGAAATACTGATCATGCGGTGAAGTTGCGCCGCAATAGCTCAGTACCAGCGCGGGCTGGCCACTGCGACCGGCACGACCACTGCGCTGCGCATAGTTGGCGGGCGTTGGCGGCACATTGCGCATATAGACGGTATTGAGTGAGGCAATATCTACCCCGAGTTCCATCGTCGGGGAGCAATAGAGCAGTCGCAGCCGCGCTTCCCGGAAGGCCTCCTCCCGCTTCTCGCGCTCCAGCGGATCCACCTGGGCCGTGTGCTCTCGCGCCAGCAGGGTCTGCAAAAACGGCCTGCCCTGCTGGCCCAGGGTGCTGGCCAGATCGTGATACAGATGGCGGAAGTAGGCATTCACTGGCCCACGGCGACCTGAGTTCCGTCGCTGCTGCCATAACGCCGCCTGGTAAACATCCACCGGTTGGGCATCAGGCTTTGTCAGTGTCCAGCGCAGAGCGCTGCTGCTCAGTCGCCAACCGGTCTTGCGTTCGCTGCCACGACGGCTCAGCCGCAGGTCCACCTCCTTTAGCAGGTGATAACGGCCGAGGACGCTCACCAGCCCTCGGGTGATCTGCTCATAGAGGGCTTCATTCCACTTGAGCGTCGCGTGCAGATCCTCCTGGGACAGCCAGCGTTCCCGGGCCTTCAGCCAGCGCCCGAATTCACCCCGTAAGGAGAGACCCTCCAGGCCGCGGAACCCCTTGCCACGGGCATCACGGGGCACCGTCTCAAAGACCACGCTGCGTGCCAGCTCTCCCTTCTCGTCGCTGCCGATCGACCAGACCTCTTCCAGCTCAGCCGAGGCCCGACGCCGTCGCTCGAACTCCTCCGCAAACAAGACATTGGTTTCAATCGCCAACCGCTCTCGCAGTTCCTCCAGCAGGCGGTGGCAGATCAGATATCGCTCGATCGGGGTGCACTGAGCCAGCAACGGATGCTGCCCCGACCACTGAGCCTGATCCTCCACGCAGTTGACGAGCTCGTCGTAGTCGATTTCCAGCAGCTGCAGCTGCTCAAGGTTGGGATTGGTGAGCCGCCAGCCCCGGCGCAAATCGACCACCAGTCGGTACTCCAGCACCTCCCGTAACGCCTTGCGGAACTTGCCCTCCACAGCCGGCACAATGTCCTTCTGGGCGATGAAGTCGTCGGCTTCCAGACGCAGGGCTTTCTCCGTTTCCTGGGCCAGGATTTCCAGGCTCAGTTCCCGTCCACTCTGAGCCTGTAGTGCCGCCACCAGAGCGGCCCGCAGCTGCAGCACTCGCATGAAGTCGTTGAAGTGCCCCGCCTGCAGGGAGGCGTCCTGCCGGTTGTCACTGAAGGCCAGCAGCTTGCGGGCGTTATCCGGTAGCTCGTCGGCGGGGAAGTTGAGCAGGTGCCGCAGCACCGCAAGGCTCAAGGTGGTGGTAGCGGAACTGCGCCCTTCCGAGCTCAGCCCGCACAGCTTGCGGAACTCGCTGCCGCGCACGTTGTGCTCGACCCCGCAGCTGGGGCAGAACCGGAAGCTGCCGCTCAGGAACCAACCCGGCAGACCCTCCGGGCTGGCCTGGCCATCCGGACGGAAACGACAGGCCACCGGTGCCGCCTGGCGGTAGTGCTGGCGCAGTGCCAATGTTCCGTCCTTGCTGGGCTCAAGCCAGCCATCGGGGTAGTTGGCCTGCTCCGGATCGTCCGTGGAATAGACCCCTTTCGCGTCGGGCATGAAGTAGCCAGGCAGCACCTCCTTGTCCTTCAGGCTGCTCTGGTCGCTGAAATCGCGGGGCTCCAGCCGCGCCGGCCGCTTGCTCTGCAGATGGGCCCAGACCGGATGGAACTCCTGCCCGCAGCTGCGGCAAAACACCAGCGGGAACAGCAGGACCTGGCGGTTGCTACCCGGCCGGTAGATCTGGCCCTTGAGCGTCGGATGACGAGATCCCGGTTCCTCCAGGGTGCAATAGATATCACCCCCTGCCGAGACGAACTGGTGCAGGCGGAAGGCAAAGAAGCGTCGGTTGGGGGCAATCTCCACCTGGTAGGCGGCCAGCAGGAAGGCACGCAAACCATCCCGCGCTTGCTGGAGATCCACGCCACTGAGAGTCGCCAGCTCTTCGGCAGCCTGGCGGAAGGCACTAGGATTGGAGCGCACCCATTTGCTATCGGCACGATCGTCCTCTCGCCGCAGCCCGAGCTTCAGTTCCACCCAACGTGAGAGAGGGTGACAGCGCAGTTTCGCAATATCTCCTCCCTTCCTCTCCTGCACTGGAGGGCCGTTCTCCAGGGCCTGGCGCAGCTCCTCGCCACTGGGCAATTCACCTTCGGTGACCCGCTCCAGTGTCTCGGTGACAACGTTGTCAGCAGGGATTTCGGTGCCGAACAGCTTGCTGGCAATCGAGGCAACCACGGCATTGCGATCGTCGGCGCTGCCCTCACTGGCCATGGTGGCCGAAGTGCCGATACAGATCAGGCTGTTGTGCGGGCAGAGCCGTTGCCGCACGCGCCGCACCAGCATCGCCACGTCAGCTCCCTGCCGGCCGCGGTAGGTGTGCAGCTCATCCAATACCAGAAACTCCAGTCCCTGGGCAGCGCGGATCACCTGCTGGTCGAGCGGGTTCTGGCGGGTAAGGATGTACTCCAGCATCACGTAGTTCGTGAGCAGAATATCGGGCGGACTGTTCTGGATCTTTTCGCGTTCCTGGGTTGACTCCTGGCCGGTGTAGCGGGCAAAGGTGACCTTTTCGCAGCCATCGGGATAGCCGAGGCAAAGGTATTTTTCCAGCTCTTTGAACTGGCTGTTGCACAGCGCATTCATCGGGTAAATGATGATGGCCCGAATGCGTTTGCTGTGATCTCCTGCTTGTCGTAGCTTGATGATGCGCTGCACTATCGGCAGGATGTAACTGATCGACTTGCCGGAGCTGGTGCCGGTCGTGATGATGACACCCTCTCCAGCCAGCACAATGCGCAGGGCTTCCAGCTGGTGCTGGTGGAGTTGCAACTCCTCGCCTGCTCCATTGTCTTTACCCCAACGGAAGATCTGGCGGCACTCCGCATCCAGTACCCCCTGGTCCACCAGCTCACCGATCCGGCCTCCTCCTACAAAGCTGGGATTGAGCTGGATCAGAGGCGATGGCCAGTATTCCTCATCGCTATAGCGACCATCAATGAAATCGCGTATATCTTCAGCCTGGATGCTGGTAAAACTGCGGCTGAACTGGCCGTAGTCCTCGACGACCTGGTCGCGGAACGAAAAGACATCCATCAGAAAAGCCGGTTGCAGGCCTGCTGATCGGCGGCGGCCTGGCGACCCCAGCCGCCCTGCTGCCGCTGGCAGGGAAGGGCTGGCAGCAACCAAGACGGAGCCAAACCCGCCACGCCAGGCCGATGGATCAGCGTCAATCGGCCCATGGCGTTGGGTGGCCCAGCAGCACTTAGCTTTGTTTTACAGCATCTCTGGGGCTTTAGCGCCAACAGCCCCATTCTCTTCGCTTCCATCTCCATGCAGTTATTGCATGCTTTCATCGCCGAACCCTTTGCCACCCTGGAGCAAACCGGATTCGGCGGCTGCCGCGCTGAGACCAGAGCCCTGATGACCGGCCTCAAAAGGCCCCGGAGCCCCTGCCTGGCTCTCCCCTGCCTTCAACATCTGCTGCCGCAGGGTGCGGATCAGATGACGGGCTTCCCGGATCTGGCGGCAATGGTCCCTCACTCGGGGGGGCCGGACTACGGATTCACCCCCTCCATCCCCTTGGCCAGCTCGTACTCACGAGCGAAGTCGATGCCTGCGTCCTGGCCAGGCAGGAGCAACCGAACACCCACGTAGAAGATGCAGGCGGCTTGCAGGGCCGAGACGGTGGTGCCGCCGCGGTACTGGCGGAGGTGATGCTTCTGGTCGGGGTTGTTGATCGCCAGTCCTTTCTGGCTGATCGCCGTGACCTCCCCCAGCAGTTGCTTCTGGCCGACGGGGTCCAGCTCGCGGTAGGCCTCCAGTGCACTGCTGAGATACATCACCGCATCCATGCGGGGCATGCCTTGGGCGTTGGCACGCATCACCCGGTCCGCGAGCCGGCGCTGCTGGTTCTTGATCTTCTCGGCCAGCTCACCCACAGGTGCCAGCCGCAGGGCCAGCTGGAAGAGCTCATCGGCTTCCGCTTCATGGGACGCGCCCTCGATTGCCAGCAGGCACTGGGCGTAGGTGAACAGGTTGATCGGATCCTGCGGTGCCACCGTGGCTGCGGCCCGCAGATGGGGCAAGGCCATCGGTGCGTCGCCCTTCATCAGCATCAGCTGGCCGAGAGTTCGGAGCGCAAAGGGATTGCGGGGCTGGAGCACTACGGCCTTTTCCAAAGGACCCTGGGCGGCATCGGGATCGTTGTCGCGCAGGGCTGCTATGCCGAGGGCCACTTGGGCATTGGCATCGCCGGGATCCAGCTCCACCGCCCGCGCCAGCAGCTCCCGGGCTTCGGTGAGCTGCATCCGGTCGCTGTAGACCATGCCCAGGTTGTAGAGGCTCTCCACATGGTCGGGCTCCAGCTGCAGCCTTGTCCGCAACAGCGGAATCGCCTCGTCATAACGCCCTGCCGCCAGCTGGGCGGCGATGGTGGTGCTCGCTGGAACCTGCCCCGCCTGGGGCTCCCAGTTCACCTCGATCACCCCGTCGCTGAAGCCCACATCCACGCGCCCGCCCGCCTCGCGGTAGGCGTCTTTGTAGTAGACGGTGACGGCCTCGTGGAACGCCTGGCTGCCTCGCTGGCGTGCAGCCTCCGGCAGGAGGTTCAGATCGAACCTTGCCTCAGGCAATGAAAAGCGGATTGGCTGCGGCTCGCTCATGCTCACTCGGACAGCTCACTCCAGTCATACCAGCCGGAGACGCTCAGCTCTTGTGCCCAGCTGTCGATGACCACCCGGTCCCCCGGCTCGTTGGCCGGGTTCCCATCCCCAAGGGCCAGCGAGACCAGACGGCGGGCCAGCTCCCCATAGCCCTGGGAGATGTAGGGCACAGCGAGATAGGGCTTGCCCAGCAGATCACCGCCAAAAACTGCATAGGCCGCATTCATGGCAATGCTGGCTTCGTAGATCGTCGCTGGATAGTTGGCGCGAGTGCTGGGCTGAAGCGCCCCCAGGTTGTTGGTGATTTCCGACTCGATCGATTGCTCCTGGGCCTCCCTGAGATCCGGGCAGTGCTGGCGGATCCAGCGGTCCACCAATAGCCCCGGCCCCATCGAGCGCAGCTGCAGGATCAGGCCGTCATAGATGAAGGTGCCCAGCTCACGGGCCTTGGCCAGTTGCAGCTGGCGGTGCAGCTTCTCGCATTCGCTGATCACCCGCTCGCGTACCGGCGGTTTGTCCCTCACCACCGCACGGGGGCCCGGGCCATCCCGCAGCACCATGCGGCATTGGAAAACGATCAGATAGTCGGCCACCCGGCTTTGGCCGCCCCCCTTGATGCGCAGCACATGGCTGGGGTCCTCGGGGCCCGCCTGCCGCATCGTGGCGAGCACATTCAGCTCCGGCGCTTCCACCACAAGCACCGGTTTGCCAGTGGCCTCCTCCAGCTCCGCAATGGCCTGGTTGGCGGAGGGAAGAAATTCTCGACGGCCACGTCCGCTGGGCTCTGGCATGGATGGCCCCGAATCCAGACTCTGGCTGGCCCAGGGTAGCCAGAGGCCAGCGTGACGCCCCAGCTGATCCCAGAGCCAGCAAGGCGCCCGGAGGAATCGAAGTGGTCTTGCCCCTACCGCAGAAGCGAACCGCTTCCAACCGCGAGTGAGCGAGACCAAGCCGCTACCGGTGAGTGGGGGTTCTTGCCAACCTGGAGCGAACCGGCACCTCCCGTTTCCTCACCATGCCCAGGCGCTCCATCCCAGGCTCCTCCGGTGGCGACGAACAGTTGGTCCGCCAGTTGCCGGCACTGCTCCGCCAGCACCGGCCCGATCTGATGGTGGGCGAGGGCCTCTATCGCTCACCGGCGGGTTTCGCCAGCTGGAGCTCTCACTGGGCCAAGGCGGTGGCGGTCGAGCTGGCCCAGGAGCACTCGGAGCAGATTCACGACCACGTGGGCCTCTGGGGGGCGATGGTCTGCCGCTGGGCCAGGTAGATCGGTGCTGAGCCCCGCTATCTCTCGCCCGCCCTGGCACTGGCCTTTCAGCAGAGCGAGCAGCCACGGCTCACGCCCGATCTCCCCCGCGACATCGCCTGCTTCCGGCTGTTCCTGCCCAAGGGCACCCTGTTCAGCGAGGAGGGCCCAGAGATCCGCTCGGTGCTGGTGGCCGAAGTGCGGGCGATGGAAGGCTGGCTACCGGACAACTTCGAGCTGGCCGGCGGCGGCCTGGCCTGTATCGGTCTCGGGGAGGACGGCTCCACCTATCTGGCCAGCTCCCTGCTCGATCCGTCGGCCAAGGCGCAGCAACCGGAGCACACCGACTTCAGCCCCACGATCTGGGAGTGGGACGCCGAGGGCGTCAAAGGCACGGCGGCGCGGATGGAGCAGCTCTGCGTCCATGCCCTGCTGGTGCAGCTCTACGCCCAGCACCTGGTGAGCGAAGGGGAGATCCCGCCTGTGCCAGGCGCCAAGGGATTCGGGGGTGGGGGGAAGTCAGCCCATGGCTCCTCGGACGATGGGGTGAAAGCACCGGTGTGGCTGGGGAAGAACTACCAGCTGCAGCGCCAGACAGCAGGTTCGGTCGGCACCACCAACGGTGGCTGGCAGCGGGGCCTCTGGCGCGCCCTCTCACCGTTGGTGGGCCCGGTGGCCGCCCCGATGGAATGGGTGGAGCCGGTGCTGGTGAGGTGAGCGGAATACCTGATCTATATCCTTCAACAACCATGGATGAGAAGCCGTACGAAGCCCTTTCCTCATCATGAATGACTCCAAGTCCCGATTACGCAAGCGCTTCAGCGAGGCGGATGGTTCTTGCGCGACACGCCGTTGACTTACCCGTCGCGATGCTTACTCTCCAATATCATGACTGGCTCCCTATATCTATTAACCTCGTTGTCATCAAAGCCGGACCAAGATGAAAAGACCGAGGAATATGATGCTAACTGCTTAAGGCCTGATCTCCAGTTGGTGGGGGGTTTCGAGCACAACGGGTTGTGTGGCGAACATCTGTTGCAATGCGATCACTTTTAGTGAACGACCCTTAAGTTCATTCAGGACCTGAAACACGGCGCTCTGCTCCAAGAGAGAATGCTCAATCAACAATGCGACAAGCCGGTGGTCTGCTGTCGAGAGCTGGAGCCGGATGCGCTCGCCTTCTGGTCGGATGTCTTCGATCCATCCCTCCACGACTTCGATCCGATCCGAGTTTGGACAGCGGAGATTCAGCACGCCGCCTCGGTTGTGCAGGCAAGCGCTGAATGCCTTCCCTTCAGCCACCTGCCTGGCAAATCGCCGATAATCCGGTGGCTGACCCGGGCCAAAATTGGCTGTCGATGCACCGCGAACCGAAAGAGGAGCAGTGAGCAGAGCCCTATGCAGCTGATCGCGATCCAAATCCGCCAGATCGGGTGAAAGCGCTACAAGCGAAGGCGGTAGAGGAGCGCTCGTGGTGAGCACCATCAGCCCGGGATTGGTACGCTCAAAGCTCGCTGGATTGCCGGCCATCGCTCCGACGTCTGCTTTGCCACTACGCACCTGCTCGGCGATTTCAGCGGTTGAAAAGTTGACCATCACGCGAGCACTTCGACCCTGCAGTAAGCTCATCGGAACGTAATACTTCGTGGCCGAGAAAAAGTCACCGAGAGCAATTCGGGTGCTGGCTTTAATGTCCTGCAGAGTACGAAGGGATGATCCTTTTCGTGTGAACAGAATGGAGCGGTATTCAGGCTCCTGGGGGAACATCCGACCGATCGGCCTGTAGCCCGCATGGACGGCTTCCATGGAGACCACTGGAGAGAAGCCGAGCAGCACATCCCAGCGGCGGGCTCTCAGATGGGCAACGGCCTCTGGATAAGACCGTGCTCCTTCGATGCGCACATCGATCTTCTCCCCGCGCAAGGCCCGCCAGAATTGGGCAGGGCGTAGGCGTGCCTCTAGGTCTTGCTCCAGGGGGGCGTAGCGCTCCAAGCGGCGGTCGGGAGTGCCGATGACGAGCGTGCCGCGAGACAACCGGGGGGAACGCCCATAGTCCAGCAGCCAGAGGCTGCCCCCCAAAGCAGCGAAGACAACCAGCCAGAAGGCCAGCGACCAATGGCTGCGCCCGAGGACCAGCTGCCTGATGGCCAGGCGTCGTGAACGCTGCAGACGCGATCGCAGCTGGCCGATGACGGCAGCCTGTTCACTGCCGACCACTCGCAACAGCTCCTCCATGGTGCCCAGGTAAGGAAGGACCAGGGCAGATGCCTTGAGCAGAGGATCCTCACCGTCGTTGTGGGCGACCCGGTTGCGCAGCTCACGCAAGCTGTCGATCTGCCAGCGGCTGATCCCTGGCAATCGCTGGCGGAAGGTGCGATACCAGTAGCAATCCGATCCGATCAGCTTCAGCAGCAGCGCCAGGTCCAGCACGGGCTCATCAGGCCCAAAGGGAACGTCGTCAACCAAGGTGGGTGGGGCCGGCAGCATCCGTTGGATCCGGGGATGGGCGTACCACTGGGGGCCTTCCTTCTCTTCCAGGATGCTGACGACGAACGGCCGCAGGCCATCCCGGAGGGCATCAAGCGACTGGATCAGGATGAACGCCACCTGCTCCTGCCGCGACAACGCATCCAGCTCAGACAAGGGCAAGGACTGCGTCGTTTGGGTACCAGTGGCGCATGCTGCCACAGGTACCCACCTCGCCGATGAGGCGTTCAGAAGAGCCGATCGAGACCGCATTGAACTGTCACCACCCAGCCCTGAGGCCCGTCCGAGGGGTTGGAACACCTCTCCTGCGCGGCTACTTACCCGGTACCAACAGAGCGTGGGGCTTGCTCCAGTTCCTTGTTCGTTGATGCAGTTTCCAAGGAAGTGGGTCTTCCAGATTCAAGAACCGGAAGCCTTGAATCTGGAGAATCAGAGAATGGATCTGCGGATTTTGACATTGCACCAGAAATGCTGGAGGCCGGCAGACCGACGGCCTGCCAACTCACTCACTCCTCCTCGGCAGCCCCCAGGGGAATGAGCTTGATCTGCTTCCTGCCCAGCTTGATTTCAAATTCATCGCCGGGCTCCAGGCCCAGCTGAGCGGTGTAGGCCTTGCCCACCATCAGGTTGCCGTTGAACTGGATCTTGGTGGCGTAGCTAAGGCTGCGACCGGGACGGCCCTTGCCGCCACTGCTGCCGGCGCCGAAGTTCATGCCCTTGGCCTCGAGCAGGGCTTCATAGAAGGCGGTAAAGTTCAACCGCTCGGTGCCGTCCTTCTTGGTGCTGACATAGCCAGCGGCACGAACCAGGTCAGACTTGGAGCCGTCGCCGAGCTCTTTGACCTTGGCCAGTAGTTCCGTTCCGATCAGCATGGTGAATAGGGGAAAGTTATTTCACTACCCTATTGCCACGACTGATCGACGTGTGCTCAAGGCATCGGTGAATCCTGCACGGCTTGCCGTACCTGCTGCTCAAAAGCTTGGTCGATGCCAACGGCGCAGCGGTTGATGGCCGTCATGGCAACAGCAGAGCGACACGACGGCTGGAAGATAGCGCCCTTCAGCTTGACCTAGCTGGCAGGGGCTGAGGCCTGTCAGCGCAGGCTCTCGCAGGCCTCCCCATCACCATTGCTGTCGAGATAGCTGTGCCCCTGGCGCAGCAACTCCTGAGCCCTGGCATAGGAGCCGATCTCTTTGCAGCGGTAGCGGCGGCCGCCGGGGGTGGTGCCATCGGGAATCACAGGGTTGCGGCGCCCCCGGCGATAGTCCCAAGGACGGGTGATGCCGCCCTCCACCTGCCACACCCCGTAGCGGTGGCGGCTGGCCCGGTACTCGGCATCGAGGTACTCCTTGGCCTTACAACCACCGAGATACTGCCGGTAGGCAAAGGCTTGGCCGTCCTCCACCAGCACCAGGTTGATGTTGATGTCGCTGATCACCTCGGCCACGGTGCGGCCGTAGCGATCAGTGGTGTGAGGAAGGATCGTGACCTCCCGCCCCTTGGCCAGACGGGTCTGCAGATAGTTGCGGGACTGCTGGCCGTAAGGGCTCTGGGCCATCTCCGGCGCGTCGATGCAGGCCAGGCGGATGGTGATCGGCAGGCCTTGGCGGCTGACGCGCAGGGTGTCGCCGTCGCCGATCGAGAGGACGGTGGCGCGGAACTCGGTGGCTGGCGCGGCGGCCGCGGGCCAAGGAGCAGCGCTGGGGATGCTGGCAGCGATCGCCAGGAGCAGCAGGAGCTGTGGCTTCAGGGGTTGGGGCGTGGGGATACCCCAGGAGTGGCAACCAACAAGCCTGACAGCCCTGCGCCATTGCTGATTTCTTCATGCGATGTCTGCATGGATGGGCTGCCAGCCACCAAGGCAGGGCACTGTGGAAGGGGTAATGGAGTCGTGATGCTCGTGCGCTGGTTCCTGCTGCTGACTGCGGCGTTGACTGCTGCGGTGACCGTTGTGGCCAGTGGTGGCGCCCTGGCTCAGCAACCGGTGCGCCCTCTGCCCAGGGTCGGTAGCTGCCCGCTGGGTTACTACGGCTCCGGCAGCTATTGCGTCCCGTCCAAGGGCAGCAACACCCGCGGCGCCATCGAGAAGGTCGGCAACAGCTGTCCGCTCGGCTTCTACGCCTCCGGCAACTACTGCCTCAGCAGCCCCAGCAATGAGCGGGAGGCCATCCAGAAAACAGGCAACTCCTGTCCGCTGGGCTGGTTCAGCTCCGGTTCCTACTGCGTGAAAAACCACTGATCGCCATGGCCTTCCGTTTCCGCCGTTCTGCCCGTCTGGGCCCTTTGCGCTTCAACTTTGGCAAGGGCGGCCTCAGCTCCATTTCAGGGGGTGGCCGCGGGGCGTCGTTCAACATTCCGGTGGCGCGCAGCGGCGGTCCGCGCACCACGGTGGGCCTGCCTGGCACCGGCCTGAGCTGGAGCATGGAGCAGACGCCCGATCGGCCTGTGGCGATTTCGGCGGGTGCGGCCCAGGGGCTACCCAACAGCCGCCGCTTGCGGCCCGGTCAGCTGGAAAGCCTCAAAACTGAACTGCTGGCGGTGCTGCACCAGCAACTCTTTGCTCCCGGTTCCACCGGCCAGCAGCTCTGGGAGCTGGGCTTGGTGAGCCGCCTGCTGGATGAACTGGCAAAGCCCACCAGCAATGAATAAGACCCTGTTGATCGCCGCCGGGATGCTGCTGAGTGCCAGCGCGGCGCTGGCCCAGCAGCCAGTGCAACCTCTGCCCAAGGTTGGAGGCTGCCCGCTTGGCTACTACAGCTCTGGCGGCTACTGCGTCCCCAGCTCCGGGGGCAACGGCCGCGGCGCCATTGAGAAAAGTGGTGCTGGCTGTCCGCTGGGTTTTTATTCGTCTGGCAACTACTGCCTCAGCAGCCCCAGCAACGAGCGGGAGGCGATTCAGAAAACCGGCAAGTCCTGCCCGCTGGGCTGGTTCAGCTCCGGCAACTACTGCGTAAAGAGCCGCTGAACCATGGGCTTCCGTTTCCGCCGCTCCACCCGCCTGGGCCCGCTGCGCTTCAACTACCGCTTCGCGGGCCTGCGGCTACAGCAAGGGTGGTCTTAGCTCGATCTCAGTGGGCGGACGTGGCTCTGCGGACAGCCCCTGTCACGGGCTTGGAGAAATCCCTTGTGTAGCGATCAACGGCCCTCTCCGCCGCGGACTGCCAGGAAGCGCTGCTCAATCGGGTGGGCAAGGGCCATCACGCCCAGGCTGATGGCGATGCCGATGGCACAGGCAAGCAGACGTTTATCAGCCATCAGCGACAGGTCGGCGGCGTTGCTGTTGAACAGCACGATCGTGGCCGTAAGAACGGTGACCATCAGAGCTGGATGGCCCTTGCGGGCGGCGATTGCAGCGGTGATCGCGGCCAGGGCGATGGCCGGCACCTGAAGGGGCAGGGTGTGGGGCAGGGCCCGGGCCACGAGGATCACCAGCGCAACGCCGGCCAGGGTTCCCAGGGAGCGGTGCAGGGCAACCCTCCAGGCATCCCGCACGAACGGCCGCAGCACCAGAAAGGGCGTGAGGATCAACCACAGCCCATTGGTGTGCCAGTGGTTCTGAAGGGCGATCGGGGTGGTGATCAAGGTGGTGGCCGCCAGCAGCGAGCCATAGGCCAGGGCGCGGCGCCAGCTGTGCGCCACCGCAAAAGCCGCTGGGGTGGCTGCCCCATCAGGGCGGGGCGCCAGCTTGCTGACCAGCAGGGTGGTGACACTGCCTGAGGCGAGCACGCCGAGAACCAGCCTGGCCAGGTCGCTGCTGGTGGGAGTGGCTGCCAGCGGACTGTTGGTGACCAGCAGGCAGAGGCTCACCACCATCAGCCAGTAGACCGGCTGCAGCTGCCAGCGGGCGCTCAGGCCCAGGGCGAGGGCGGTGAGCGTCATCACGACGGTGCCCGCAGCCGGATCGCCCTGGCTCAGCGCGGCCGGGATGGTGAGCACCGCCAGGCTGCCAACACCCAGCAGGGCCTGACGCCAGCCCAGCTTGATCCCAATCACCAGGGTGGCCAGGCTCGCCAGGCTGAGCAGGCCCGCGGCCCGTTCGATGCCAAGCCCGCGGGCGATCTGCTCCGTCATCACCAGGCAGAGCACCACCACAAGCACCAGCACCACGGCCCGCGTGCGTGATGTCATCCCAGGCGGCCTCGTTCGACGGGTCACCCAGTCAACTGCCCCACGGGTCAACCCATCGGTCTGGACTCGCGTCTGTTCCTTGCGGCGTTTCAACAGGGTGCCCTAGCTGCGGTCGTTAAGCCGTGACGGGGATGAGAGGGGCCGCAGCTGCGGATGCGAAAGTAGATCGAGATGGCATGCGTTAGATCCGGCTGGACCTCGCCTCCATTCATTTCCAACTCCAACGCGCATTCATTCCGTGGAAACGTCCGCAGGCCAAGTCGCTCCGGATCAGACAGCCGAACATCAACGCTTGAAGGAGGCCAACGAGGGCCTCCATCCGTGGCGCAAGTGGGGCCCCTATCTGAGCGAACGGCAGTGGGGCACGGTGCGTGAAGACGACAGCCCTGATGGCAATGCCTGGGAATCCTTCAGCCACGATCGGTGACTGCCAGGAAAGATGACGCCCCTGCCGCGGATCAGGCGGCCATCACCAACGTAGTCGGAATGATGCTGTTTTCAGGAGGTGGTTGATTGATCCAGACCACCTCCGGCTGACGCCAACAGCGGGTGGTTCGACTCCAGCGGCG
>CANCJV010000014.1 GCA_947378425.1 Synechococcaceae cyanobacterium | reverse complement strand
ACTGGTGGACACCTTCCGGCAGCTCAAGGCCCTGGCCGCCTCCCCGGCTGGCCACAACCACTGGCTGCAGCGGCTGAAACTGCGCGGGCAGTTCGCCCTACTGCTGCTGCGCCAGTTCAGCCAGCCGATGGTGGCCTCGGCCGAGGTGGTGGCATGACGACCTCGGTGACGCGTCCGAGCTCAGCGCCTCATGGCTCCGCCCATCCAGACCCAGCGCTCACGGACCCAGCGACGACCCTCGCTCCAAACGCCCAGGGGCCGCTCACCGGCCGCGACACACCCCGGGTGTACATCGGCTACGACCCCCGCGAGGACGTGGCCGTCAACGTGCTGGCCGATTCGATCCAGGCCCATGCGACCACGCCGGTGCAGATCGCCCAGGTGCGGCTCTCCCAGCTCGGCGACATCTACCAGCGCCGGCACCATCCGCTGCAGAGCACGGCCTTTTCGTTCAGCCGTTTCCTGGTGCCCTGGCTGGCCGGCTACGAAGGCTGGGCCCTGTTCATCGATGCCGACATGCTCTGCCAGGGGGACATCGCCGAGCTGTGGGCCCTGCGCGATGAGACCAAGGCCGTGCAGGTGGTGAAACACCAGATGCAGTGCGAGCAGGGACTCAAATTCCAGGGGATGCCCCAGAGCCCCTACGGCCGCAAGAACTGGTCCTCGGTGGTGCTGTTCAACTGCAACCGTTGCCGCGCCCTCACCCCGGAGTATGTGAACACGGCCAGTGGACTCGATCTGCACCAGTTCCGCTGGCTCGAGGACGACGCCATCGGCGATCTGCCGCCGGAATGGAATGTGCTGGTGGGGGTGCAACCGGTGCCGGAAAGCGCCCGCATTCTGCATTACACCCTCGGCGGCCCCTGGTTCGACGACTGCCAGACCATGCCGCAATCAGAGCGCTGGCAGGCCGCCCGCGCCGCCATGAACCATCCCCTGTCCCCCTGCCAGTCCTCCCCCCCATGACGCGCACCACGGATAACCAGATCAAGCCTGATACCCGGATCCACCAGCAGCAGCAGATCAGCGCAGACAGCCGCAAAGAGAGCTGCCCGGACACCGGCTGCGAGGCCTATCGACAGGCCTACAGCCGCATCAACGGTGTGGTCGTGGTGGGAGAGACCCTGGCCCACCACCACTTCCGCCTGCTGGCCCGCGCCATCCCCGACGATGGGGCGGAGTTGCTGCGGCTGGGGCAGATGGAGGGGAATCATGCCCGGGAGTTGAGCGAATGCGCTAAAAAACTCGGCGTCAAACCTGACATCCGCCTGGCGAAGGAGCTGTTCGCGCCCCTGCACCAGCTCTTTCGCCAGTGTGACGAGCGCGGCGACATCACCGGTTGCGTCGTGATCCAGTGCCTGATCGTCGAGTGCTTTGCGGTGGCGGCCTATCGCAACTACCTGCCCGTGGCCGATGCCTTCGCCCGGCCGATCACCGCCGCCGTGCTTGAGGATGAGAGCGAACACCTCGACTACGGCGAGGTGTGGTTGAAGCAGCGCTTTGCGGCGGTGCAGGCGGCCGTCTCGACCATCTGCCTGCAGGCCCTGCCCACCACCCTGGCCATCCTGCGGGCCCTGGTGGACGACATGCGCGTGATCGGCATGGATCCCTATGAGCTGGTGGCGAGCTTCGGCGAGGGCTTCCAGCAATCCCTGGAAACGATCGGCTTCGGCTCCAGCGAGGCAGCCCGCCTGCTGCGGCGGGCGATGACGGCCTGATCAAGCGTGGCTAGACAAGGGGGGAGCTCCGGCGGCTGAGACCAGAGCTCCCATCCGCCGCAGAGGCCAGGCCATGCAGCAAGCCGAACGGCCAGCAGCCGAGCTCGCCATCCCCCAGGGAAGCAACCGCCCGCTCAGTCCCCTGATCCCCCTGGCCGCCGCCGGTGCCCTGGCACTGCTGGCCTGGGGATTCGCCTGGAGACAGACCCAGGACACCTTCAATGAAGCCATCCGGACCAGCCGCAGCCAGGCGGTGCTGGTGACCCTCTCGGATGTGGAGCGCGGCCTGCTGCAGAGCGATCTGCGGGCCATAGCCAGCATTGTCAACCCTGCTGGGTATGTCAGCCCCATCCCCTGGAGCGGCTACGACCTGGAGGAGCGGTCGCTGGAGGAGTTGAAGACCCTGACGGATGAGAACAGGGTCCAGAAGGCACGTTGGAGTCAGCTGCGGCTTGCTGTCACGGGCCATCAACGGTTGCTGGAGCGCAGCATCCAGCTGGCTGAGGGCAGCAATGGCGAAGCCTCCCGCCGGCTGCTGATCACGCAGATCAACTCTTCATTGGCCTTGATCCTGGGCCAACTGCGAGCGATGACGCGCGATGAGCAGCAACTGCTGCTGAGCCGCAGCAGCCACCTGAACCAGCAGCGCCAGCGCCTGCAGCTGCTTCAGGCCCTCAGCATGGTGACGATGCTGGTGCTGGTGATCATCAACCTGGGGCTGATCCGGCGGGAACGGCAGGCCCGCGCAGCCACGCTTGGCGCCCTGATCAGCAGTGAGGAGCGCTTCCGTTACCTGTTCGACAATGCCAGCGTCGGCATGGCGATGACCAAGCTGGCCGCCATCAACCCCGGCGGACCCACGCTGGACGACAACAAAGCCTTGGCGACGATGCTGGGCTACAGCACAGAAGAGCTGGGGGAACAGCAGCTGGAAGCCAACGAAGCCGTGGCCACGATGCTGGGCTACAGCAGGGAGGAGCTGAAGGCGCTGAGCCTGGAGAGCCTCTGCGATCCCCAGGAGCCCAAGGGCCACGCCGCCGGCCTGGCGTCCTTGCTGGATGGCAGCAAACCCTCTGCCCGGCTGGTGCAGTGCTACCGGCATCGCAACGGTCAGAAAGTCTGGGTCGATGAGGGATTGGTGCTGCGCCGCAACAGCAAGGATGCCTCACTGGAGCTGATCACGATCATGCTCAACATCACCGCCCTCAAGAGCGAGGAGCAGGCCCTGCTGGAGAAGGTGCACTACACCCGCAGCCTGATTGAAACCAGCATCGATCCCCTGGTCACGATCAGCCCCGCCGGCACGATCGAGGATGTCAATGAGGCGACGGTCCAGGCCACCGGGCTGCCGCGAGGAGCGCTGCAGGGACGGGACTTCGCCGATTTCTTCACCGAGCCGGAGCGGGCCCGGCAGGGCTATCAAAACGCTTTCCAGCAGGGTTCGGTGCGGGATTACCCCCTCACCCTGCGCCATGTCTCCGGCTCGCTGATGCCGGTGCTCTACAACGCCAGCACCTATCGCAATGGCCAGGGCGAGGTGCTCGGTGTCTACGCCGCCGCCCGTGACATCAGCCAGGTGCAGCAGATGGAGGAGCAACTGCGCAGCCTCAACACCGAGCTGGAAGAACGCGTGCAACAACGCACCGAGGATCTCACGGAGGTCAACCAGGAACTGGAGGCCTTCGCCTATTCGGTCTCGCACGATCTGCGCGCGCCGCTGCGAGCTGTGGACGGCTTCAGCCACAAGCTGCTCAAGACCTACAGCGACCAGCTCGATGACGAGGGGCGGCGGCTGCTGCAGGTGGTACGCGACAACGCCCAGCGCATGGGCCAGCTGATCGACGATCTGCTGCGCTTCTCGCGCCTGGGCCGCCGCGAGCTGCAGATCGAACCGGTGGACATGGAGGCCCTGGCCCGGGGGGTGGCCTCGGACTTGCTGGCCTCCGAGTCTGAGCGCCGGATTGAATTCAACTGCGGCAAGCTGCCTGAGGCCAAAGGCGATGCCGCCATGTTGCGGGAGGTGTGGGTGAACCTGATCGGCAATGCGATCAAGTTCTCGCGCGATCGCCCCGTGGCCCACATCACGGTGGCGGGGGAGCCGCAGGGCAGCGAGGCGATCTACAGCGTCCAGGACGACGGCGCCGGCTTCGACATGGCCTACGCCGACAAGTTGTTCGGTGTCTTCCAGCGACTGCATCGCCAGGATGAGTTTGAAGGCACCGGTGTGGGCCTGGCCCTGGCCCAGCGCATCCTGCATCGCCACCAGGGCCGCATCTGGGGCGAAGGCCAGCCCGATGGCGGCGCCACCTTCCACTTCACGCTGCCGCTTCACCCGGCCCTTGCCGCCGGCCCCACAGATGTCGCCGGCCCCACCGAGCCCGCCTGATTCCCGAGGACGATCACCATGACGCATCACAACACCCCCCTGGAGTTGCTGCTGGTGGAGGACAACCCTGCCGATGCCGAGCTCACCATCGATGCCTTGCTGGCCACCGGCCTGGTCAACACCGTGAAGTGGGTGAAGGATGGGGCCGAGGCACTGGAGCTGCTGGTGGGGAGCAAGCGGCAGTCGACGGCGCTGCTGAACCTCAAACTGGTCCTGCTGGATCTGCGGCTGCCCAGGGTGGATGGACTGGAGGTGCTCAAACGGATCAGAGCCGACGTGAACACCCGGCTGATGCCCGTTGTGGTACTCACCTCCTCGCAAGAAGAATCCGACCTGGTGCGCGCCTATGACCTGGGAGCCAACAGCTATCTGGTCAAACCGGTCGAGTCGGAGGCGTTCATGAAATCAGTGGCGGAACTGGGGTTGTATTGGATGTTGCTCAACAAGCTGCCGGGGACCACCCAATGACCTCCCTGGTCTCGCCGGCGATCGGTTTGGTCGACCTGTTGATCATTGAGGATTCGGCCGAAGATCTGGAGCTGATCACTGATGCCCTGCGGGATGGGGGCTTGAAGCCGGCCATCCGGGCCATCGCCACCGAGCACGGCTTGCGCGCCGCCCTCCGCCAGCAGCTGCCGGACGCCATCCTGGCGGACTGGACCCTGCCGGAGTTCTCCGGGGCGCGGGCGCTGCAGATCGCCCGGGAGCTGGCGCCTGAGGTGCCGTTCCTGTTCGTTTCGGGCACCATTTCCGAAGCCGCGGCCCTGAGCGCCCTGCGGCAGGGAGCCGTGGACTATGTGTTCAAGCATCAGCTCGACAAACTCGGGCCCACCGTGATCCGGGCGATCGGCGAAGCCAGGGGCCGGCGGGCGCTGATCACCAGTGAAGAGCGCTATCGGGGCCTGTTTGAAACAGCGCAGGATGGCATCTTCATCCTCGAGGCCGACAGCGGCCGCATCCTCGAGGCCAATCCGTTCATCTGTGAGCTGCTGGGGATGGCACCACAGGAGTTACTGGGCAAGCAACTCTGGGAACTGGGCGTCTTCCACGACCAACAGGGGGCCCTGGAGATCTTCAGGGCGCTGCAGCAGCAGGGCTACGTGCGCCACGACAACCTGATGCTGCAGACGGCGAACGGCCAGATCCGGGAGGTGGAGTTCGTCAGCAACAGCTACGACGCCGGTGTGACCGCCGTGATTCAGTGCAACATCCGCGACATCTCCGATCGGCGCGCCGCCGAGCTGCTGGCCCTGCGCTACCAGGGCGAGGTGCTGCAGAGCCTGCATCAGATCGTCGGCGCCCTGGTCTCCCTCAACGAAGCTCGCGATCCCTACACCGCCGGCCATGAGCTGCGGGTCTCCGCCCTGGCCAGTGCGATCGCCACCGAGATGAAGCTCTCACCCCAGCAGGTGGAGGGGATCCGCATCAGCGGCCTGGTCCATGACGTCGGCAAGTTCACGATCCCCGCCGAGATCCTCACCAAACCGACCCGCCTGTCACCCCAGGAGCTGGCCCTGGTGCGCACCCATGCCGAAGCCGGTTACGAGGCGCTGCGCTCGATCCAGTTCCCCTGGCCCGTGGCTGAAGCGGTGCGGCAACACCACGAACGCCTCGATGGCAGCGGCTACCCCCGGGGCCTGAAGGGAGATCAGATCTGCCTGGAGGCGCGCATCCTGGCCGTCGCCGACACGGTGGAAGCGATGGCCACCAACCGCCCGTACCGCCATTCCCTGGGAATCGCGGCGGCCCTGGCCACCGTGGAGGCGGAGTGTGGCCTCCACTACGACCCGGAGCCGGTGGCGGCCTGTCTGCGGCTGTTCCGAGGCCAGGGCTACGCCTTCGCGCCCACGAGCTACTGAAGGGTTGGCGGGGGCCTCACCAGGGCAAGGCCGGCGCCGGCGGCAGGGCGAGGCTGCCTTCGGGCAGGCCGGCGATGGGCAGTTCCCAGCTCTGGCGGCGGCCCCCGAAACGCAGCTGCAACCAGGTGATCACGGCGCTCTCCTGAGCCGCCACCGCCTCCTGGTCGGCGCTGGACAGCGGCTCGGCCGCCAGCGGTTCCACCGCCAGGGGCGTGGCCCCGAGCTGCTGAGTCGCCAGCAGCTCGGGGCTGAGATAGAGGATGCCGCCATCCCCGCCGAGGCGGCTGCGGCGTTCCCGGATCAACTCCCCCAGCTGGCCATCGGCGCTGAGCTGGCCGCGGGGAGCAACGAGCAGGTGCAGAACGGAACAGGCGGACACGGTCATGGGAACGGAGAAGAAGAAGGGACAGGATGAAGAGCTCAGGACCGGCGTCCTCGCCCTGGAACCACAAGCGGACGAGGCCAGCCGGCTGCGGGGCCGACGGACATCGAGCCAGGCAGGCCCTGAGCCAGGAGAGGCAGCGGGCCAGACAGCCAGGGAGATCAGGTCGCCACTGAGCCGCGCAACAAATCGCGACCACGGCACAGCATAACAACGCTGCTGTTATACCGTTGAACTCAGCGGAGCTGTCCGGCCGCCGCCTCGCCCTTGATCGACGGCCGCGCCGGTGCCCTCCGGTCCGGTCAGTGAGCTCCCGACACTCCGGCCGGGCCAACTGGCAGGCCCCGGGCGCTGGAGTTCAGCAACTGCGGCGGCTTCTCCCCACCCCACTCCCTTGTTCGACACCATGACCAACGCCACCGAGACCCTCTCCGTCCACGCCAACGGCCGCGATGCGGCCCTGCGGCCGAGCCTCGGCCCCCGGGTGCGCCGCCTCCATGCCCGCATCGGCGCCGCCCATCACCAGGCCGAAGGCATGAGCTTCTCGCGGGCCCTGCTCGACGGCCAGGCGGAACCGCAGCAACTGGCGGCCCTGCTGCGGGCCCTGCAGCCCGGCTACGCCGTGCTCGAGCAGGACGGACCCGAACTGGGCGCCGCCCTGGGAGCCAGGGATCTGCCCTGGAGCGACCTCAGCCGCAAAGCGGCCCTGCAGCGGGACGTCGCCATGCTCGACGGCATCACAGCCACCCCGGCCTCGATCGCTGCAGCCCAGTGGGTGGCCCATCTGCGCACCCTGGCCCAGCAGGCGCCGCACCGGCTGATGGCCCATGTCTATGTGCGCTACGGCGGCGATCTCTCCGGCGGCCAGCAACTGGGCAGCCAGGCCAACGCCATCCTGGAGCGCCATGGCCTGCCGAATCTCGCCTTCTGGGCCTTCGAGCGGCCGACGGCGGACCTCAAGGTGGAACTGCACGAAGCCTTCGAACAGCTCGAACTCTCCGAGGCGGAAGAAGCGGAACTGCTGGAGGAGGCGGTGCTGGCGTTCCAGGCCACCCAGCGCTTGTTGGCCGAACTGGCCGAACTCGGCTGAACCGCCCAGCTGCGATCCCTGCCCGGCCAGCTGCCACGGCCATTTCCCGACGGCCACGGCGCCACGGCCATGGTCCGACGGCCATAGCCAATCGCCACTGGCCCCTGTCACCACCAACCGCTCACCGCTGACCGCCTCTGCCATGCCCTCGCTCACCAGCACCGCCACCGCGATCGCCAGCCAGGCTGCCCCCAGCACCCAGCTGGGCGCGCTCGCCGCCAGACCCACGCTGAGCCCCATGGAGCTGCTGCTCAAGTACGACCGTCCCGTCCCCCGATACACCAGCTATCCCACGGCCGCCGCCTTCAGCACGGCGGTGGGGGCTGGTGACATGGCGAAGCAGCTGGCCACCCCGGCCAGTGCGCCGCTGTCGCTGTACGTGCATGTGCCCTTCTGCCGCCATGCCTGCTGGTACTGCGGCTGCAATCGCATCACCACCCAGCTGGGCTCGAAGGTGGTGGCGCCCTACCTGCTGGCCCTGGCGCGGGAGCTGGAGCTGATCAGCGCCCAGCTGCCGCAGCGGCGCCGCCTGGCCCAGCTGCACTGGGGCGGCGGCACCCCCAACTACCTCACCAACACCGAGCTGGCCCAATTGTGGGAGCTGATCGCCCAGCACTTTGATCTCGATCCCGATCTGGAGGCCTCGATCGAGCTGAATCCCGAACTGGTGGACCGGGAGCAGATCCAGACCCTGCGGCGTCTGGGCTTCAACCGCATCAGCTTCGGCATCCAGGATGCTGATCCCCAGGTGCAGGCGGCGGTGAACCGGGTGGTGCCGGTGGAGCAGCTGCGGCGCGTGATGGGCTGGATTCGTGAGACCGACTTCCAGAGCGTCAACGTCGATCTGATCTGCGGCCTGCCGCTGCAGACCCCCGAGCGCTTCGAGACCACCCTGGAGCTGGTGCGGGAGCTGCGGCCCGATCGCATTTCGCTCTTCTCCTTCGCCTACCTGCCCGAGCAGCTGCCGCTGCAGCGCCAGATCGCCGCCGCCGATCTCCCCGACCAGCGCCAACGGCTGGCGATGCTCGACAACGCCAATCGGCTGCTGCTCGCCTGCGGCTACGACGCCATCGGCATGGATCACTACGCCCTGAGCGGCGACAGCCTGGCGATCGCCGCCCGCCAGGGCAGCCTGCATCGCAACTTCCAGGGCTACACCACCGGCGGCGATCTCGAGCTGCTGGGAGTGGGCCCGACGGCGATCAGCCAGTTTCACCATCTCTTCGCCCAGAACCATCGCGATCTCAAGGCCTATTACCAGGCCCTGGACGAGGGGCAGCTGCCGGTGGAGCGGGGGCTGGTGGTGCGCGATCAGGAGGTGCTCGAGCGCCGGGCCCTGATCCGGGCGCTGATGTGCCAGTTCAGCGTGACTGTGCCCCTGGCGGAGTTCCAGAAGGAACTGGCGGATCTGCAGACCCTGGCCGCCGATGGCCTGGTGCAGCTGGAGCAGCGCAACGGCCGCCTGTCGGTGACCGTGACAACCCAGGGGCGCTGGCTGATCCGCACGATCGCAGCGGTGTTCGATCCGCTGCAGCGCCTGCAGGCCAGCGGTTCGCGGCTGGTCTGACGCGCCGCCGGCGGCACTCAGCAGATGCGCGGCAGCAACTCGCCACTGAGGGGCACCAGCAGGCGCTCGCTGCCGAAGGCGGTGCGCAGCAACACCCGCCGGCCCGGTTGGCCGACGGAGCCGATCCAGGCGCCGCCCAGGGGCTGCAGCAGCGCCAAGGCCGCAGCTCGGGCCGCCTCGGGCACCACCAGCAGGCAGCGGCCCTCATTGGCCAGATGCAGCGGATCGAAGCCAAGCAGCTCACAACAGCGGGCCACCGTGGCCTGCACCGGAATCGCGCTCTCCTCCACCACCAGCTCCAGGTTTGCGGCGGTGCTCAGTTCCTGCAGGGCACTGGCCAGGCCGCCACGGGTGAGATCGCGCAGGGCGTGCAGCCGCACCCCCGCCGCCAGCAGTTGCTGCACCAGCGGCCACAGCGGCGCACAGTCGCTGGCCAGGGGCGGCTGCAGATCCAGCCCGTGCCGGGCCGCCAGGATCGCCACCCCATGGCGACCGAGATCACCGCTGACCAGCAACTGATCTCCGGCCGTGATCGCCGCCGGCCCGATCGGCTCAGGAGCTTCCAGCAGGCCGATGCCGCTGGTGTTGATGAAGATCCCGTCTCCTTTGCCGCGCTCCACCACCTTGGTGTCGCCGGTCACGATCGTGACGCCGCAGGCGCGGGCGCTGGCGATCAGCGAGCCGATGATGCGGCGCAACAGGGCCAGCTCCAGCCCCTCCTCCAGGATCAAGCCCAGGCTCAGATGCAGCGGCCGCGCTCCCACCATCGCCAGGTCGTTGGCGGTGCCGCAGACCGCCAGGGTGCCGATGTCGCCGCCGGCGAACTCCAGGGGCTGCACCACGTAGCTGTCGGTGCTGAAGGCGAGGCGACCATGGGGCAGATCAAGGCAGGCCGCATCGGCCAGCACCGCCTGGGGATCGGCATAGAGACAGCGGAACTCCCGATCGATCAGCTGCTGCATCAAGGTGCCGCCACCGCCATGGGCCAGGCGGATGCGTTCGCTCATCGGGTGCACCTGCTCATCTCAGAGCCGCCTCGGCGGCGCCGCCATCATCGCCTCAGCGCCGGTAGCGGTGGTAAGCGGCGCAGGCGCCTTCGCTCGACACCATCGGCGCCCCGAGCGGATGGTCGGGGGTGCAGCTGGATCCGAAGGCCGGGCAGTCGCTGGGCCGGGCGGCGCCCCGCAGGACGGCACCGGCGATGCAGATCTCAGCAGCCTCCTCCGCAGGGCCGCTGACGGCCAGATCGAAGCGTTGGCGCGCATCGAGGCGGTCGTAGGGGGGGCGCAGAGCCAGGCCACCAGCGGCGATCAGGCCCAGACCACGCCAGGACTGATCCACGGGCTCAAACACCGCCGCCAGCAGCTCCTGCGCCGCCCGATTGCCGTCGGAACGCACCGCCGCCGGGTAGGCATTGCTCAGCCGCGCCTCCCCCGACTCCAGCTGCCGCACACAGGCCAGCAGCCCCCGCATCAGATCGAGCGGTTCGAAGCCGCTCACCACCACCGGCAAGCGGCGGCGATCCACCAGCTGCTGCAGCTCGGCCATGCCCATCACGGCGGCCACATGTCCGGCAGCCAGGAAGCCCTGCACCTGATGCTCGCTATCGCTGAGGATCGCCTCCATCGCCGGCACCACCCGCACGTGAGCCAGCAGCAGCGAGAGATTGTTCACGCCCAGCTCGAGACACTGGCGGGCCAGAAGCGCCGTGGCCGGAGCCGTGGTCTCGAAGCCCACGGCCAGGAACACGACCTGGCGCTGCGGCTGGCTTCGGGCCAGCTCCAGGGCCTGCAGCGGCGAGGTCAGCAGGCGGACGTCACCGCCGGCGGCCCGCACCCCGAGCAGATCCTCGCCACCGGCCGAATCGGATCCCGGTACCCGCAGCATGTCGCCATAGGAGCAGAGGATCACCTCCGGCCGGCGGGCCAGGTGCTGGGCCGCATCGATGGTGGCCGCGGGAGTGACGCACACCGGACAGCCGGGGCCATGCAGCAGGCGCATTCCCGGCGGCAGCAACTGATCCAGCCCCCAGCGCACGATCGCGTGGGTCTGGCCGCCGCAGACCTCCATCAGGGTCCAGGGCCGGGTGGTGATGCGCGCCAGGTCCGCCGCCAGCTCGGCCACGGCATCGGCCGTGCCAGCCCGCTGCCCCGCCTTCACCACGGTCCGGGCGCCTTGATCGCGTCATCAAGGTGATACGTCTGCAGGGCCTTCATGTACTGGGCCCGCTCATACTCAGCCGGATCGGGGCAACGGCGCTGACTCATGCAGCCGATCAGGTCGCGCACACTGCCGTGGTCGTGGTCCTGCAGCCACTGGGAGAGTTCATCGACCAGCCCGGTGATCCTCTGGGGGCCGTGGCGCAGCAGCGCCCCCACCACCTGGGTGCAGCAGGCGCCCGCCATCAACAGGCGCACCACATCGGTGCCGCGATGCACCCCACCGCTGGCGGCCAGATCCAGGGGGTGACGGCCATGCAACAGGGCGATCCAGCGCAGGGGCAGCCGCAGATCGTGGGGGGTGGAGAGCAGCAGGTTGGAGCGCAGTTCCAGGCTCTCGATGTCAATGTCGGGTTGATAAAAGCGGTTGAAGAGCACCAGGCCATCGGCGCCGGCGGCGGCCAGCCGTTGGGCCATGGCGCTGAAGTTGGTGAAGAAAGGCCCCAGCTTCACCGACAGCGGCAGGCTCACCTCAGCGCGCACCTGCCGCACGATCTCCTCCACCTGGGCCTCGATCGCCGCACTGGAGAGATCGGGATCGGTGGGCAGGCTGTAGATGTTGAGCTCGATCGCCTGGGCGCCTGCCGCCTCCATCTGGCGGGCAAAGCGCACCCAGCTGCCGGGATGGTGGCCATTGAGGCTGGCGATCACCGGAATCGAGAGCTGGCGGCGAGCCTGCTCGATGTGGCGCAGGTAGAGGTCGTGGCCGACATGAAACGGCGACGGCTCGCTGACGTAGCTGAGGGCTTCGCCATAGCTCTCACTGCCCTGCAGGCTGAGGCGATGGTGCTCCAGCTGCTCCTGCTCGATCTGCTCCTCAAACAGCGAATGCAGCACGATCGCTGCCGCCCCGGCACGCTCCAGGCCGGCGAGCTGGTCCATGGCCTCACTGAGGGGGGCCGCTGCCCCCACCACCAGGGGACTGGAGAGATCGAAACCCAGGTAGGTGGTGGAGAGATCCGGGCTGCTCATGATGAGGACGCTGCAGGCGATGATTTCGGCGTGACCGGCACCCCCGGCTGGGCCGCAAGCGCCCGGTACATGGCCCAGCGGCGATCCAGCTCCAGCTGGGCCTGGGCCGCCAGCTGCCGGGCCCGTTCCGGCTGGCTGTAGCCGAGCATGCGGAAGCGATTCTCACTGGCCATCGCCTCGGCCAGCGGCCGCTTCGGCGCCCTGACATCGAGCTGCAGGGGGTTCTCGCCCCGATCCGTCCGGCGCGGGTCGTAGCGGTACAGCAGCCAGCGTCCCGAATCCACCGCCAGCTTCTGCTGGGCCATGCCCTGGCTCATGTCGATGCCGTGGGCGATGCAGTGGGAGTAGGCCAGGATCAGGGAAGGGCCCGGATAGCTCTCGGCTTCCAGCAAGGCGCGCACGGTGTGTTCATCGCGGGCTCCCATGGCGACGCTGGCCACGTAGACGGTGCCGTAGGTCATCGCCATCAGGCCCAGATCCTTCTTCGGAGCGGCCTTGCCGCCGCTGGCGAACTTGGCCACGGCCCCCCGCGGTGTCGCCTTCGACATCTGGCCGCCGGTGTTGGAGTACACCTCGGTGTCCAGCACCAGGGCATTGACATCACGGCCACTGGCCAGCACGTGATCGAGGCCGCCGAAGCCGATGTCGTAGGCCCAGCCGTCGCCGCCCACCAGCCAGACGCTCGTTTTCACCAGGGCATCAGCCAGCTCCAGCAACCGGGCCAGCGGCGCGTTCAGCCCATCAGCGACCGCCCCCTCCAGTCCCTGCCGCAGCAGCCGTTTGAGCTCCGCCACCCGTTGGCGTTGCTCGACGATCCCCGCCTCATCGCCCTGGTCAGCGTCCTTGATCGCCGCCACCAGCGCCGGGGGCAGGAGCGCCTCGGCGCCCTCGGCTCCGGGCTGGCCCAGATGCTCCAGCAGCTCCAGCGCCATCTGCCGCCGCTGATCGAGGCCCACCCGCATGCCGAAACCGAACTCGGCGTTGTCCTCGAACAGGGAATTGCTCCAGGCCGGGCCGCGCCCCTCGGCATTGCGGCTCCAGGGGGTGGTGGGCAGATTGCCGCCGTAGATCGACGAGCAGCCCGTGGCATTGGCCACCAGCAGGCGATCGCCGAACAGCTGGCTGACGAGCTTCAGGTAGGGGGTCTCACCGCAGCCACCGCAGGCCCCCGAGAACTCGAACAGGGGCTGCTGCAGTTGCTGCTGGCCGATCTTGTGCAGGTTCAGACCGGCGCGGGGGACCTCCGGCAGCGCCTCGAAGAAGGCCCAGTCCCGGCGGGAGCGCTCGCGCAGGGGCCGCTGCGGCACCATGTTGATCGCCTTGCGCCGCGGTTCGCTGCGATCGCGGGCCGGGCACACCTCGACGCAGAGGCTGCAGCCGGTGCAATCCGCCGCCGACACCTGAAGTGTGAAGGCCTGACCGGCGAAATCAGGATCGCGGGCCGCCGTCTGGCGGAAGCCTTCGGGCGCGGCTGCCAGGGCCTCGGGCGGCACCACCTTGGCGCGGATCACCGCATGGGGGCAGACCAGCACGCACTTGCCGCACTGCACGCAGAGATCGCTTTCCCACAGCGGCACGCTCTCGGCGATGTTGCGCTTCTCCCAGCGAGCGGTGCCGGTGGGCCAGGTGCCATCGCAGGGGATCGCACTGACCGGCAGCTCATCGCCGCGGCGCTGCAACAGGGGGCCGATCACCTCGCGCACGAAGGCAGGAGCGCCGGCCAGGGGATCGGCGCTCAGGGCCTGCGGCTGCGGCTCGGGCTCCGACAGCTGGCGCCAGTCCAGCGGCTCCAGATGCTCGAGGGTGGCATCCACGGCCCGCAGGTTCATGGCCACCACCGCCTCCCCCTTGGCGCCATAGGTGTGCTCGATCGAAGCGCGGATCCGCTCGATCGCCTCGGGGCGCGGCAACACACCGCTGACGGCGAAAAAACACACCTGCATCACGGTGTTGATGTGGGGGCCCATACCGGCTTCGCGGGCCACCCGGTAGGCATTGATCACCCAGACGTCGAGTTGTTTGGAGCGGATCGCGGCCCGCAGGGGTGCCGGCAGGCGCCGCCAGCTCTCGGGGCCATCGAAGGGGCTGTTGAGCAGCAGGCAGCCGCCGTCCACCAGACCGGCGGTGAGATCGAGGCGATCGACGAAATCCCATTGATGACAGGCCACCAGGGTGGGGCGCTGCACCAGATAGGTGGAGCGGATCGGCCGCGGCCCGAAGCGCAGATGGGAGACCGTCATCGAACCGGACTTCTTCGAGTCGTAGACGAAATAGGCCTGCACAAACAGATCGGTGCCCTCGCCGATGATCTTGATCGTGCTCTTGTTGCCACCGACGGTGCCATCGGAGCCCAGGCCGTAGACGATCGCCCGCACCTGGCCTCGATCGGCGCTGTCGATCCCCTCGGTGAGAAAGCCGGGATCCAGCGGCAGAGAGCGATGGCTGACATCGTCGTCGATGCCGACGCTGAAATGGTTCAGGGGCCTGGGGAGCGCCGGGTCCAGGCAGCCGAGCAGGTGATCACAGACGGCCTTGACCATCGCCGGCGTGAACTCCTTGGAAGCCAGGCCGTAACGACCCCCCAGCACCTGGGGCAGGGGCCGATCCGGATGCAGGTCCGGCCAGCTCTCCGCCAGGGCCGCCACCACCTCGAGATACAGGGGTTCGCCCACCGCACCCGCTTCCTTGCAGCGATCGAGCACGGCGATGGCCCTGACGCTGGTGGGCAGCGCCGCCGTGAACAGGGCCGCCGCGAAGGGCCGGAACAGGCGCACCTTGAGCAGCCCCACCCGCTCGCCGTCGCCCTGGAGCCGTTCGAGCGTTTCCGCGGTGGTCTCGCAGCCGGAGCCCATCAGCACCAGCAACCGCTCGGCGTCGGCTGGCCCCACGTACTCGTAGGGCTGATAGAGGCGGCCGGTGAGGGCGGCGAAGGCCGCCAGCGCCTCCTGCAGATGGGCCGGAAAGGCCTCGATGAAGGGATTCACCGACTCCCGGCCCTGAAAGTAGGTGTCGGGGTTCTGGGAGCTGCCGCGCAGCACCGGGTGCTCAGGGCTGAGGGCGCGGCGGCGGTGCTCGCTGATCCTGTCAATCGGCACCAGTTGCCGCAGCACCTCATCGGAGATCGCCGCGACCTTCTGAATCTCATGGGAGGTGCGGAAACCGTCAAACATGTGCACGGTGGGCAGGCGCCCGTTGAGGCTGGCCCGGGTGGCGATGGCGGCGAAGTCGCCGGCCTCCTGCACCGAGGCCGAAGCGAGCACCGCGCAGCCCGTCCCCCGCATCGCCATCACATCGCCGTGATCGCCGAAGATCGACAGGCCCTGAGCCGCCAGCGCCCGCGCCGCCACGTGCAGCACCACCGGCGTCAGCTCCCCGGCCCACTTGTAGAGGTTGGGGATCATCAGCAGCAGCCCCTGGCTGGCCGTGAAGGTGGTGGTCAGCGCCCCCACCTGCAGGGCCCCGTGCACCGTCCCGGCAGCCCCCGCCTCACTCTGCAGTTGCACCACCGCCGGCACCGTGCCCCAGAGGTTGGGGCGACCCTGGGCGCTCCAGGCATCGGCCGATTCCGCCATCGGCGTGGCGGGAGTGATCGGATAGATGGCGATCACCTCATTGAGGCGATAAGCCACCCGGGCGACGGCCTCATTGCCGTCGATGGTCACCAGTTTGGCGCCGGTCATGGGCAAGAACCCCGCTCAGCGGCATGGCCATCTTTCTTATAGGCAGGTTGGCGGCCGCGGGCTGACTGTCTTTACGGCCCGTGTCACTGGAGCCGCCCTGCGGCCGCCGGCTGGACAGGCCCAGGCCATGGCTGCCATTGTTCCTGGGCGAAGGATCCACCGAGGGGAGCCGCTCCCGATCAGACTCGCTCCCATCCACCCAGTCGGTCTTGTCCACCCCGTCGGTCCCCCCCACACCGAAGCTGCTCGCCCCGCCGGCCGACATGCGCCGCCGTCCCCTGGGCATTGCCCTGGGCCTGCTCCTGTTGGTCGGCGCCACCGTGGGGATTTCGGACGTGCTGCAGCGGCGCCTGAGCCAGCACCTGATCGACAAGGTGCTGGTCAGCCAGAAGCTGCGCATCCAGGAGAATGTCGATCGCTTCGATGCCACCCTGCGCGACGCCGAAGCCAGCGTGATGCGCTTCGCCGATCTGATCTCCAGCGAACGCCATCAGCTTGGCCATCACGAGCAGGATTTCGAGGCCATCTTCCAGCGCGGTGCCGATGGTTCCTGGCGGGTACCCCGCAAGCATTTTGATCCACGACACGATGCCAACGCCTGGATTCCGCCGGATGTAGCCCTCACCCAGGAGAACCGCCGTTTCTACCTGCGCTCGCTGGACATCACCCGCAATTTCGGTCTCGGTGCCCTCAACGACCTGCTGGTCAATGCCTGGATGCTGCCGCTCAGCAACGGCATGACCGCCTTCTGGCCCAGCAAACCCGATTACCTCTATAACGCCTCATCCAGGCTCGACTACCGCAAAACCCCCTGGGTGACCCTCACCGATCCCCACGTCAATCCGAAGCATCAGCCCCGCTGGGTTGGCCCCGAATACGACCCCGCCGCCAAGGAATGGTCGATCAGCGTGGTCGCGCCGATCTTCCGGAATGGTCAGTGGGCCGGCTCCGTCGGCCACAACATGGTGGTCTCAAGACTGCTGGGCAAACTGTTCGATCGCCGCAGCGCCACGGGGGACAGTCTCTCCAGACCCCTGTTCGTCGCCAATGAGGCCGGCCATCTGCTGGCCAAGCAGAACGGC
Source organism: Synechococcaceae cyanobacterium (assembly GCA_947378425.1). Classification (GTDB taxonomy): domain Bacteria; phylum Cyanobacteriota; class Cyanobacteriia; order PCC-6307; family Cyanobiaceae; genus Cyanobium. The sequence continues at coordinate 51,716 of CANCJV010000014.1, read as the reverse complement.
ACCCCGCAACGGGATGAACGGGTGCCCCCCCAGTACCGGCCCCTGCTGGCGCGCAGCGCACTCCATCAAGGGCTCCAGGTCGTGCCCAATGGCCTCAACTACCTGGTGGTGGCGCCGATCCCGACGCTCAGGGCCAAGGCCCTCTATCTGGTGGATGGCAGCTGGCTGCGGCGCAGCGTCCAGGAGGAGCTGATCGGACTGCAGGTGGGCGAAGGGCTGTTCCTGCTGCTGGCGATCGGCTCGGTGGTCGGTTTCGCCCTCAAGGACTCCCAGGCCCGTCAGCAGCAGCAGCAGTTGCTGGAACAGAGCAATCAGGATCTGTTCCAGCAGGCACGGCTGGATCAGCTGACCACCCTGCCCAACCGGCTGGGGCTGATCGAGGAAGCCAACCGGGCCCTGGAGCGGGCCCGCCGCACCGGCAGCGATCTGCTGGTGGTGTTCCTCGACCTGGATCGCTTCAAGACGATCAACGACTCCCTCGGCCATGGCACCGGCGATGCCCTGCTGGAGCAGGTGGCCCAGCGGCTCCGATCCACGGTGCGATCCAGCGACACGGTGGCGCGGCTGGGGGGGGATGAGTTCGTGCTGGTGATCGAGGATCTCGACGACCAATTCGATGCCGGCCAGGTGGCGGAACAACTGCACCAGGCCTTCCGCCAGCCGCTGATGCTCAGCGGCACACCGCTGACGATCACCCCGTCGATCGGGATCAGCATCTACCCGGAGGACGGACAGGACATCGATACCCTGATGCGCCAGGCGGACATGGCCATGTACGCGGTGAAGGGCCGGGGCCGCAACGGCTGGTTGTTTTACACCGCTGCCATGAACCGGGCGGTGCAGGAGCGGCTGAGGCTGGAGCGCGATATCCGACTCGGCCTGGACCGTGGCGAATTCCGGCTCGATTACCAGCCCCAGTGGACCATTGATGGCCAGGAAGTGACGGGTTGGGAAGCCCTGATCCGCTGGCATCAACCGCAGCGGGGCATCCTCGGGCCTGACACCTTCATGCTGGTGGCGGAAGACACCGGCATGATCGTCGAAATGGGGGCCCTGGTGCTGAAGCAGGCCTGCCAGGAAGCGGTGCGCTGGCAGCAAAGCGGCCTCGGCCACTTTGGGATCTCGGTGAATCTTTCAGCCCGGCAATTTTCCCTCGGCGATCTGCAACAGCATGTCGAGAGCGCTCTGGAGCTGAGTGGTTTGCAGCCATCGCTGCTGGAACTGGAAATCACCGAATCGGTGCTGATGGCCAATCCCGATCGAGCCAAGGATCTCCTGAGCCATTTCAAAGCCTGGGGAATCCGCGTGGCGATCGATGACTTCGGCACGGGCTACTCCTCCCTCAGCTACCTCAGCCGCTTTCCGATCGACCGACTCAAGATCGATCGCAGCTTCGTCGCCTCCAGCCTCACCGATCCCAATGGCGCCGCCATTGTCGAGGCCGTGATCTCCCTGGCTCGCTCCCTGGGGCTCTCGGCCATCGCCGAAGGTGTGGAAAGCGAAGAGCAACGGCGCTGGCTCAAACACCATGGCTGCGAGCAGATCCAGGGATATCTGCTGGGTCGACCGATGGCGCCGGAGGCGATCGCCGAGTTCCTGCACCTCCATAGCCAGAAGCAGCGGCAGCAGCAGAAGCGGCAACAGCAACTCCTGCTGCTGCAGCCAGTGCCCAGCCCGATTCAGGCATGAGACCGAGCTTCGCCCTGCGCACCCTGCTGGTGATCCCCCTCGTGCTGCAGATGGGCGCCACGGCCGGTGTGATCAGCCTGTTGAGCTATCTCGACCAGCAGCACCACGCCGACGCGGCGGCCACCGACCTGCAGAGCCGCACCAGCCGTCAGGTGGCCGACTACCTGCGCACCTATCTGCGCACCCCCCAGCAGGTGATCCGCACCATGACCGAAGCGGTGGAAAGCGGCAGCCTCAACCTCCATGATCGCTCTGCCACCAGCCGCTTCCTCTGGCAACTGCATCGCACCTTCCCGGACGCTCCCTATCTGAACTTCGGTCTGGCCAACGGCGATTTCATCGGCGTCGGTCAGGCGGACAACGCCGATCCCACGCCCTACCTGGAGGTGGCCAACGCCGACTCGATTCAACGCCTCGAGCAGATCAACATCGACGCTCAAGGTCGCCCCGGCCAGCTGAAACGGATCAAACCCTTCTCCGATTTTCGCGGCGATGGCTGGTATCACGAACCGATCCGGGCCGATCGAGCGGTGTGGACGACGATCTACAACTGGGTTGATGCACCTGAGGTGATGGCAATGGGGGCGGGCCTGCCGATCGTCAGGCAGGGACGGCTGGTCGGGGTTGCCGGCGTCGATGTGTTCCTCGCCAACATCAGCCGCTACCTGCAGACCCTGCCGATCTCCAGCCACGGGGAAGTGTTCATCGTCGAGCCCGATGGGCGCCTGGTGGCCGATTCCAGCGGCCAACTCCCCTTTTCGATCGTCCATGGCCAGGGGATCCGGCACCGGGCGATGGATTCCCATGACCCCACGATCGGCAGTGCCGCCAGGGCCCTGGTGCAGCGCTTCGGCGACTTCAGCTCCCTCGATCAACCCCAGCAGCTCAAGGTGCCGGTGGGCGACAGCAGCCATCTGGTGCGGGTGGAACCCTTCCGCGACCGCGAGGGGCTCGACTGGCGCATCATCGTGGCGATTCCCGATGAGGATGTCAATCGCGGCCAGCGCCGCGATGCCCTCACCAACCTGCTGATCTCCCTGGCGGCCATCAGCCTCTCCGGCAGCCTGGCCCTGTTCACGGTGCACCATGTCAACCGCCAGGTGAATCAGCTGGTGCAAGGCGCCAACACCCTGGCTGAGGGGAATCTGAGCCAGGAGATCCATCCCGGATTGATCGAGGAACTGGCGGTGCTGGCCACCAGCTTCAATGCCATGACCCAGCGGCTGCGCAAGAGCTTTGCCACCCTGCGATCCCGCAATCGCAAGATGCGGCGCCTGATCGACAGCCGCACCCAGGAGTTGCACGACACCAGCCTGCAGCTGGATCTTGAAGTCCGGCAGCGGCGGCAGGCCGAGGAGCAGCTGCGGAGCGCCCAACGCGAGCTGCAGGGACTGAACCAGAAGGATCGCCTCACCGGACTGACGAACCGCCCTGGCTTCATGGAGCAGCTGAAGCGGACCTGGCAACAGCAGGAGCAGCTCGGCACGCCCTTGTCGCTGTTGATGATCGATGTCGATCAGTTTCAGCGAATCAATGCCAGCTGCGGCCGGGCCGTCGGAGATCGCTGCCTGCTCTGGATCGCTGAGCTGTTGCGGGGAGCGATCAGCCGCCCGGGAAATCTGCTGGCCCGCTACGGGGGGGAGGAGTTCATGCTGCTGCTGCCGAACTGCGATCGCCAGGGCGCGATCACCATGGCCGAGCGACTGCTGCAGCAGCTGTCGGACCATCCCTTCCCCCAGCCCCGCGGCGATGGCAGCGGACCTCTGCACCTGAGCGTCGGCATCGGCATCGCCACGCTGAAGCCATCCGCTCAGGGCGGGCCCGAGCAGCTGATCGCGCGCAGCGAAGCGGCGCTTGAGCGGGCGAAGGCCGAAGGCCCGAGCCGCTGGGTGCACCTCGACTGAACGGCCCTGCCCGCAGGCTCAGCTCAGCCGCCCCAGCGCTCCGGGGTCGGATGCTCGCCGGGCTCCCGGTCCTCCTCCTCGACCAGGGAGAGGGCAAATCCCACGTGCACGAGCACCCGGTCCCCCACCCGGGCTTCGGGCAGACAGGCCAGGCTCACCTGCTGGCGCACGCCACCGAAATCCACCTCGGCGACCCGCCAGAGGGGATCTTGAGCCGGGCCATTCAGATTCACATCAGCCAATGGCGAGGAAGTCTGTGGCGAAGTAGGCAATGGCGAAGTAGGCGGTGGCGAAGTAGGCAGTGGCGAGGCTGGGGGTGCCGAACCAGCCAGGGGCCGGCCATCGCTGATGGTGAGAATCTCTCCAGAGACAGCCAGGCACATGGAGCGGACCTGGAATGGGGTGCTCTACAGAGGCTTTTATAGCCACAGCCCCCGCCGCCCAGCCCACGCCTGCCCCAGGGCCAGGCCGCCGTCGTTGGCCGGCACCTGCTCGGACCACCAGGGCACCAGCCCCCGTCGCCGCAAGCCCGCGCTGGCACCCTCCAGCAGCAGGCGGTTCTGGAAACAGCCCCCCGCCAGGGCCACACGGCGCTGATCGGCAGCCAGTTCCAGGCGATCGGCCCAGACCGCCAGGGCGCTGGCCAGGCCCTCGGCCAACTCCCGATGAAAGCGCAGCGCCACCCGTTCGGACGGGGTCCCGGCCGCAACCCCGTCCAGCACCCGCAGCAGCAGTGGCCGCCAATCGAGCCACCAACGGCTGCCGCTGCCCTCAGGAGGGAGCAGCGGCAGCAGGGCGTCGTCGCCCCTGGCAGCGGGTCGCACCCCGGCCCAGGTGGCATCCGGATCCGCCCGGGTCGCCGCACCCTGCAGCCGCAGGCCCCCTTCGCCCTCGTGACTGAGCACCTGAACCAGGCCCAGCAGCGAAGCCACCCCATCGAACAGGCGCCCGCCGCTGGAGCACAGCGGCGCCTGGCAGCCGGAGGCCACCGCCTGGCAGAGCAAGGCCAGATCGGCCGGCGCGAAGGCCTGGCGCACCCTCCAGGCACCGGCATGGTCGAGGGCGTCGGCCGCCAGCAGCAGTCCCAGAGCCGCCCGGCGCGGCTCGGCCATCGCCCGTTCACCGCCCGGCAAGGGGAAGGGCCGCAGTCCCGCCAGGTGCCGGGCCCGCCAGGCGCCGCCGGCACTCCCATGGCTGATCAACAGCAGTTCGCCTCCCCAGAGGCGAACGGGAAACGCGGAGGCGTCCGCCCAGGGCTCGGCGGCTCCCGTGGGGTTGGTCCCAGTGCGATGGGCCCCATCGGGACTGACCCCATCGAGGCTGGTCCCTTGGGGACTGGTCCCATGGGGACTGGTCCCGGCCGTGAGCGATTCCCCGTAACCGAGTCCATCGAAGGCCGCCACCAGCAGCGGTGGCTCCAGGCCGTGCTCAGCCATCACCGCCAGACCATGGGCCAGATGGTGCTGCACGAGGCGCAACGGCAGGCCGCTGGCCTGGGCCACCTGGTGGCTGATCGAGCCCGGATGGGCATCACAGACGAGCGTGATCGCCAGCGGCCCAGGCCCTGCCTGCAGCTCAGGGCCGGACGGACAGGCAGTACGGCTCTCCTGCAGCCCAGGGACCAGCGGCGCCGCGGCCAGGGGCTCAGAGGCCAGGCGCCCTGGCTCCAGCTGGCCCAGGGACACCCCGGTGAGCTCCGCCAGCCCCTGCACCAGGCGCTCCTGGCAGCGCCGATCAGCCAGATCCCCCAGGTGGGGCGCCAGCCAGAGGCGATCCCCCAACGCCAATCCCGGTGCGCACTTGAGATCCCCCGAGAGCGCCAGCAGGGCCGGGCCCGCCGGCAGGGACGGATCCGCCGCCGGCAGGAGCAGGGGCTCGGGGGCGTAGCCCCGGGCCCGGCGCAGCAGCACCGGCCGCCCCTCAATCACCTGCAGCAGCGAGTCATCCAGGGGCCGGGCAATCGGTCGGTCATGCACCAGATAGGCATCGGCGATGCCGGCGAGCCGTTGGCGGGCCTCGAGCGGATCGCGGCAGAGGAGTTCACCGCTGCGATTGCCGCTGGTCGCCACCAGCGGCCGGCCCAGGCGCTGCGCCAAGAGCTGGTGCAGCGGCGAAGCGGGCCGCATCACCCCCAGGGCCGGGCTGCCCGGAGCCACCCCGGGCCAGAGCTCCACCGGCGCCGGGCGACGGCGCAGCAGCACGATCGGCGCCGCTCCATCGCGCAGGGCCAGGCGTTCAGCCGCGTCGATCCAGACCGCCGCCGCCAGCCAGGCCTCATCGGCCACCAGCAGGGCGAAGGGCTTCGCCGGCCGCCGCTTGCGCCGCCGCAACCGGGCCACGGCAGCCGGATCGGCGGCATCCACCAGCAACTGGAACCCGCCCACCCCCTGCAGCGCCAGGATTCGACCGGCCGCCAACAGCTCGCAGGCCCTCCCCAGGGGATCGGCCTGGAGACCAGCCGGGGCATCGGTGGTGCCGCTCGCCTGACCCGCCTGATCCCAGAGACACAGGCGCGGTCCGCACCGGGGGCAGCTGATCGTCTCGGCATGGAACCGGCGATCGCCGGGATCGGCAAACTCCCGCCGGCAGGCTTCGCACGGGGAAAAGCCGGCCAGGGTGGTGTGGGCACGCCGGTAGGGGCGAGCCAGGGCGATGCTGTAGCGGGGGCCGCAGCGGGCACAGCTGAGGAAGGGATCGCCGAAGCGGCGACTGGCCGGATCCTCCAGCTCCACCAGACAATCAGCACAGGGGGCACGATCAGGCGCCAGGCTCGGCGCCAGCCAACCTTCCCCCAGCGGCTGAGGCGGGCCGGCGTCGATCCGCACCCCCTGACCCCGGGCCGCCATGGCTGGGCCCCATTGCGGCAGCAGGGGCTCCAGCCGGGCCGGGGCCGGCAGCTCCGCCACCAGGCGCCGCAGGAAGCACTGCAACTGCGAGCGGGGGCCGGATAGCTCCACCGACACCCCTTCGGCGCCATTGAACAGGGCCCCGTCGAGCTCCAGTTCCGTTGCCAGCCGGTGCACCCAGGGACGGAAGCCGACGCCCTGCACCACGCCGCGGCAGTGCAGCCGCAGGCCGGCGCGCTCGCCGCTCATGCCGGCAGGCGCAGAGGTGACAGTGCCTCCAGCAGGGCCTCAATGCCGGCGCCCGTACGGGCTGAACACTCGAACACCCGGGCCTTCGGCGCCACCGTGGCGATCGCCCGCAGGGCCTGGGGCCGATCGAAGGCCACCGCTTCGGCCAGATCGCTCTTGCTGATCACCACCAGATCGGCGGAGTGGAACAGGGCGGGATATTTCAGCGGCTTGTCCTCGCCCTCGCCGGCCGCCAGCAGCACCAGCCGCAGGCTCTCGCCCAGGTCGTAGGCGGCGGGACAGACCAGATTGCCGACGTTTTCGATCAGCAGCAGCTCCAGCTCCGCCAGGGGCTGGCCCTGGGCTTCGAGGACATCGACGGCCCGCTGCACCATCGCCGCCTCCAGATGGCAGGCCTGCCCGGTGGTGATCTGCACCGCCGGCAGACCGGCGGCCCGCAGGCGACGGGCATCGTTGTCGGTGGCCAGATCGCCGACGATCACCGCCATCGCCCCCCTGCTGGAGCGAGCCAGCCGCTCCAGCAGGGCCGTCTTGCCGGAACCGGGCGAAGACAGCAGGTTCACCACCGTCACCCCCGCCGCCGCGAAGCGCCGGCGGTTGACAGCAGCGTGAGCCTCGTTATGGGCCAGGAGCCGATCCGTCAGGGTCAGCGAGCGGGGAGGGAGTGACGGCGGAACTGACGGTGAACTGGATCGCGCCGGCGACTGGGATGGCGTTGGCAGCGGCAATTGATCTGCGAACGGCAAGGGTGGCAACCGCTGAGAGTGCGACGGCGATGGCCATTCGGCTTGCCATGGCAGCCCCGGTTCCGACGAGAGCTCGGCTCGAGACGGGGTTGGGGGAGTGGACGGCGGTGGCTGAGCTGGCCGAGGCTGCAAGAGCTGGGGTTGCGGTGGCTGCCAAGGCGAACCATGGCCGTGGGTTGACGGCCGCTGCGACGGCGGATCCTGCGACGGTCGGTCGCAGGTGGCGCTCAGATCCTGGTGATGGTGTTGGCCTTGGTGATGGCGATCGCCAGGAAGATCGCCAGGGACTTCAGCGGCGTGGACAGGAGCGAGAGCGGAATCAGGGTGCTGGGAGGCCATCGATGGCACCGACAGGGGCTCTGGTCGTGACCCTGGTCGTGACTCCGGCCGTGGCCCTGGCCGTGGCCCTGACGCCGAGGCTGGTGGCGCGGAACCGGCGATCTGCCCGGAGATCGTCACCTCCCCTGGATCGCTGCGGCCACAGTTGCAGTCCACACACATGGCGAATGCGCTCCTGACGGCGGTTCGTGATGGCGGCCCGTGACGGATCACCGCCACAACCTGCAAGTTAGCGATGTTGCCGAACATCGCCGCCAGCTGCGGCCTTCCTCGGCATGACTCGGTCCCTTGAAGCCAGCGTGAAGGCCTCCTACGACGCCTTGAACCGAATGGTCCAGGGGGATCTCGCCGCTATTGAGGCGATCTGGTCGCAGCAGCACGACATCAGTGCCATGGGCCCCAGCGGCGCGATTCAGCGGGAACGGGGCGACGTGATGGCCCAGCTGATCCGAGAATCGACGCTGGTCTCGACGATGTGGCGGTCGCAATCGACCGCCACATCGTCGAGACCAGCGACATGGGGTGCGGGACCTGCCTCGAGACGGGGGCCGGCATGAGCCGGGCCGGTGAACCGATCCGTGTCGAGATCCGCTCCACCACGAGCTACCGCCGGCAGGACGGCCAGTGGCACGCCGTCCGCCACCCCACGGACCGTTTCAGCTGAAGCCGCCACCGGTCTGGGCACCGGCCCAGCGCTCCAACCCAGCGCGCCACATCGAGGGGACGGACCGGCACCATCTCGCCGGCCCTGCCGTCCGATGTCACGCCCTCACGACCATGCCGGCCTACACCACGCCGTCCTGGCGATACCGGCACCCGGCCGTTGATCTCGGACCGCTCCCGGCATCGGCCATCAGGCATCCGATCGCCGGAACGGCTCAATCCAGCTCCAGCGAAGCCAGCTCCAGCTCCCGTCCCTGCAGCAGCTCGCCGCTAATCGTGCCGCAGCTCGGGCAGACACAGATCCCGTCCGCCGCTTCGAACGGGGCCCCGCAGGGTCCGCACCGGCACAGCGCCGTCACCACCACCAGCTGCAGGCGGCTGCCGGCGGCGATCGTGTCCGCCATCACCACCTCGTGCGCGAAGCGCAGGGCCTCGGGATCCACCCCGGCCAGGGCCCCGATCCGCAACGTGATCGCACGGATGCGGCTGGCCCCGTGCTCGCCGGCCCGCTCCAGAGCCAGCTGCCGCACCCGATCCATCAGGCTGAGCTCATGCATCAGCTCGCCCCAGCCAGTGCCTGAGCAGGCGCCGCGCCTGCGGCAGCTGGCGGCGCAGGGCGGGAGAGAGGACAACGCCGTGGGCAAACTCTCGGGCCGGCAGCAACAGCTCAGCCGCCGCGGGCCGGGCCCCATAGAGGGCGAACGCCAGGGCCAGCAGCTGGGCCGGCTCCAGCCGATGACTGGAGGTCTGGCCCGCGCTGCCTGGAGCGAGCGGGCACAACCGTGGTCGCAGCCGCCCCTGAGCGGCCGCCGCCGATGGCAGCTGCCAGGCATCGACAAACAGCACCCGATCCACCCGGAGCAACTCGGCCGCCAGCTCCGGGGTGAGCTGGTGCACAGCCAGCCCCCCCACCTCCTCGGCCAGGCGCCAACCGACGCCATCGTCGCTGCGCAGCGGATTGCCGATGCCGATCACCAGCGAGCGGGGCGGGCACGCCATCAGCTTCTGCGCCACCGCAGCCTGCGGCACCGGGGCCCGGGACGCCGGAGTCTGCGTCAACACGGGCTTGGACGACTCAATCTTCGTCGACCCAGTCATCGTCAACGCGCTCTTCGTCAACACAGCCTTCATCACCGCGGTTTCATCTCCAGCGTCTGCACCACGACGCGCTGCAACACTGCGATCTTCGTCCCGACCCTCCGCATCAGCGCTGTCGGGGCCGCCCGGGCAGCGCGGGGATCGCCCCCGGGCGGGCGGCCCCTCATCCACGGCAGCGCTCCGCCAGCACCCGGCCGTCGGCCGCCACCAGGCTGATCGCCAGGGGCATCTGACCAGCGGCATGGGTGCTGCAGGAGAGACAGGGATCGAAGCAGCGGATGCCCGCCTCCACCCGGTTGAGCAGGGCCTCGGGAATCTCCACCCCCGCCGGCACAGGATCGGGGATATAGGCCCGGGCGATCTGATGCACGGTGCGGTTCATCGCCAGGTTGTTCTGACCGGTGGCGATGATCAGATTCACCTTGGTCAGCAGACCGTCGTCATCGACGCGGTAGTGATGGAACAGGGTGCCCCGCGGCGCCTCACTCACCCCCACCGCCTCGTTGCGGTTGAGGCGGGCATGGGAGCGCACTCGCCCATGCATCAGCTCCGGATCCTCGACAAGGTCGCCGATCGCCTCCAGGCAGGCGACGATCTCCACCAGCCGGGCATGGTGATAGGCGAAGCTCGAGATGGCCACCCGGCCACTGCGCTGGCGGAATTCCGCCAGCTCCCGGTCAGCCCAGGCGCTGCCGATCCGCTCGCAGACATTGAGGCGGGCCAGGGGGCCCACCCGGTAGAGGCCGTCGGGATAGCCGAGCGGCCGGTAGTAGGGGAACTTCAGATAGCTCCAGGGCTCCACCGCCTCCCCCAGAAAGTTGGCGTAGTCGTCCTCCCCCAGGTCATCGGCCACAACCGTCCCCTCGCTGTCCCGGAAGCGCAGCTGGCCATCGAGGTGCTCCCACAGCCCCTCCGGTGTCACCAGGCCCATGAACAGGCTGGGGAAGGTGCCGAACAAGCGCTGCTCCTGTTGCAGGGGGCCATCGAGCAGACGCTTGTGCAGCTCCAGGGCCAGGCGGATGGTCTCCTTCGCTTCGGGCAACCGGGCCAGAATCCAGTCCCGCGCCTCGACGCTCAGGGGAGAGCGCACCCCACCGGGCACCGCCCAGGCGGCATGGATTTTGCGGCCGCCGAGCAGCTCGAGGATCTGCTGGCCGAACTGGCGCAGGCGAATGCCGGCGCGGGCCAGCTCCGGGTCGGCGGCGATCAGGCCGAAGATGTTGCGGCGAGCCGGATCGCTCTCCCAGCCCAGCAGAAAATCGGGGCTACTGAGATGAAAGAACGACAGGGCGTGGCTCTGGGTGATCTGGGCCAGGTTGAGCAGGCGCCGCAGCTTCAGCGCCGCCGCCGGGATCTGCACCGCCAGCAACTTGTCGCCGGTCTTGGCCGCCGCCAGCAGATGGCTCACCGGGCAGATGCCGCAGATGCGGGCGGTGATGCCCGCCATCTCGGTGAAGGGCCGGCCCTCGCAGAAGGTCTCGAAGCCGCGATACTCGACCACATGGAAACGGCTGTCGACGAGATGGCCGTCGTCGTCGAGGTGCAGGGTGATCTTGGCGTGACCCTCAATCCGGGTGACCGGATCGATGACGACGGTGCGAGCCATCAGCCGAACCTCAGCATCGACGGGCCTTCCATGCGGGGCCTCTCCCCCACCAGCAGCGGCGCGATCGCGGCGCGGATGCGCTCGGCCGAGGGCGGACAGCCCGGCAGGTAGAGATCCACGGGAATCACCTCGTGCAGAGGCAACACCCTGGGCAGCAGCTCCGGCACGATGCCGGGGGCATGGGGCAGCTGGCCACTGGCATCGGCCAGCTCCAGATAGCCACGCTCGAGCACGGTGCGGGCACTGTCGCGGCCCGGGGTGCTGAACAGGTTGCGCAGGCCGGGCACATTAGCGCTGATGGCACAGTCGCCGAAGGAGATCACCAGCGCCGTGCGCTGCCGCACGGTCAGGGCCAGCTCCAGGTTGTCGACGTTGGCCACGGCCCCCTCCACCAGACAGACATCCACCTGCTCGGGATAGATCTTGATGTCACTCGCCACCGGGGAGTAGACGATCTCCACCGCCTCGGCGAGCTCGAACAGAAATTCGTCGAGATCCAGAAACGACATGTGACAGCCGGAGCAGCCCGCCAACCAGACGGTGGCCAGCCGCAGCCTGGACCGGGCCGGCCCAGCGGCCTCATCAGGAGCCTGGGGAGGAGACGTCCTCATCGCAGCCATTGCTGGTGCTCCCGGGCCTGCCGCAGCTGCTGGGCCCGCTCGGGATGGGGATGCTTTTCGGCGGTGGTGTCCTCCTTGGCGAACAGGGCGCCGGTGGGGCAAACGTCAATGCACTTGCCGCAGGAGGTGCAGGCGTCCACCTCGCCCCAGGGCTGGTCGAGGCCGGCGACGATGCGGCAGTCGCTGCCGCGCTCCGCCACATCCCAGACGTGGGCCCCCTCGATCTGATCGCAGACCCGCACGCAGCGGGTGCAGAGGATGCAGCGGTTGTGGTCGAGGCTGAAGCGCGGATGGGAGGCATCCACCGAGCGCTGCGGGTACTGATAGGGGAAGCGGCTGTGATCCATCCCCACCGCCACTGCCACGTCCTGCAACTCGCAGTCGCCATTGGCGACGCAGAAGGCGCACACATGGTTGCCTTCGGCGAAGAACAGCTCCACCGCCATGCGGCGATAACCCTGCAGCTGGGCCGTGGCGGTATGGATCACCTGGCCTTCCGTGGCCTCGCTGGCACAGGCCGGCAGCAGGCGCTGGCTGCCTTCCACCTCCACCAGGCAGAGGCGACAGGCCGCCACCGCATCGAGGCCATCGAGATGGCAGAGGGTGGGCACCGCCAGCCCCGCCGCCCGGATCGCCTGCAGCAGCGTCGATCCCGCCGGCACCGCCACATCGAGGCCATCCACCCGCAGGGTGATGACGCTCATGGCCCCGCCCCCGAAGCCATGGAGTAGTCCTGGCGGAAATGGCGCAGGGTACTGAGCACCGGATTCGGCGCCGCCTGCCCCAGGCCGCAGAGGCTGGTGGCCTTCACCATGGCGCAGAGGGCCTCCAGAGCCTCCAGATCCGCCGCCGTGGCGCGCCGCTCCACGCAGCGATCCAGCAGGGCCAGCAACTGCACCGTGCCAGCCCGACAGGGCACGCATTTACCGCAGCTCTCGTTGACGCTGAAGGCCATGAAATGGCGCGCCACCTCGGGCATCGCCGTGCCCTGGCCGATCACCACCATGCCGCCCGAGCCCATCATCGAACCGAGGGCCAGCAGGCTCTCGAAATCCACCGGGGTGTCCAGGAGATCGGCGGGGATGCAACCCCCGGAAGGGCCGCCGGTCTGCACCGCCTTGACGGCACCGCCATCGGGATCGCCGCCGCCCATCGTCTCCACCACCGTGCGCAGGCTGGTGCCCATCGGCACTTCCACCAGGCCGGTGTGGCGGATCGCGCCCGAGAGGCTGAACACCTTGGTGCCGCGGCTCTTTTCTCTGCCGATGGCCGCATACCAATCCCCTCCCTGCCGCAGGATCACCGGCACGGCCGCCAGGGTCTCGACGTTGTTGATCAGGGTCGGCGCTCCCCACAGCCCCGCCTGGGCCGGATAGGGCGGTCGGCTGCGGGGAGTGCCGCGCTGGCCCTGAATCGAATGCAGCAGGGCCGTCTCCTCACCGCAGACATAGGCGCCGGCCCCCACCCGCACCTCCAGTTCGAGGTTGAAGGTGCTGCCGGCGATGCCCTGACCCAGCAGCCCATGCCGGCGCGCCTGCTGCAGGGCCAGCCGCAGCCGCTCGATCGCCAGGGGGTACTCGGCACGAACATAGAGGTAGCCGTGATCGGCCCCCACCGCGTAGGCGGCGATCGCCATACCCTCCAGCAGCCGATGGGGATCGCCCTCCAGCACGCTCCGGTCCATGAAGGCACCGGGATCGCCCTCATCGGCGTTGCAGACCACATAGCGCCGCCCCGGCGGTTGCAGCGCCACCGTGTCCCACTTGAGGCCGGTGGGATAGCCACCGCCACCGCGACCGCGCAGGCCACTGCGGCGCACCTGCTCACGCACCTCCCCGGGGCTCAGCTCCTCCAGCACGCGCCGCAACTGGACGTAACCGCCATGGGCGATGGCGTCCTCGATGCGCTCGGGATCGACGATGCCGCAGTTCTCCAGCACCAGCGGCCGCTGCAGCCGAAAGAAGGGATGGTCCAGATCGAGGCGATGGCTGGCCAGGGCAGGTTCCGCCGGCAAGGGGATCGGTGCCAGCCCCCGGGCCTGGGCCACCAGGGCCGCAGCCCCCTGCGGCGGCAACCCGCCGAAGAGCTGGGTTCCCTCGGGACCATCCCAGGCCACCAGCGGTCCCTGGCCGCACAGGCGCAGACAGCCCACGCTGCGCACCTCCAGGCCACTCCCTGGCTCTCCTGACGTCTGCGCAGGAGTGGCAGACGGCTCAACGGCCCCTTCGGCCGCGGCCGCCCTGAGGGCCGCCAGCAGCGGCCCGGCCCCCGCACTGCGACAACCACTGGCGCCACAGCAACGCAACTGGGAGCGTTCGCGGGGCGGGAGGGCCACCATCAGGGCTCCCCCACCGCTGCCGGCAGGCCAACCGCTGCCGGCAGGCCCAGTGCCGTCAGCCAGGGATCCAGCGCCTGTGGCTGATCGGCCGGCGGCGCGGTGAACAACATGCCATCCAGCACCAGCACCGGCGCCTGACCGCAGGCTCCCAGGCAGCTCACCCGCTCCAGGGCCCAGCGACCATCCCCGCTGGTCTGATCGAGATCGAGGCCCAGCCGCCGCCGCAGGCCCACCGCCAAGCGCCCCGCTCCGCGCACGAAGCAGGCCGTACCGAGACAGACGGCGCAACGATGCTCGGCGGGGGGCTGGAGCCGAAACAGGTGATAAAAACTGGCGACGCCAAAAACCCGGCTCAGGGGAAGCTGCAGCCCCCGCGCCACCTGCAGCAGGGCCGGCTTCGACAGAAAACCGTCGAGCTCCTGAACCTGGTGGAGCACTTCGATCAGGCCGTCGCTCTGGCCGCCCTGGCGGCGGATCAACCGGGCGATGCGCTCGTCCTCATGGCTGGCGAGCTGGCCTGGCCCGGAAACGGCACCACGACCTGAGCCCTGGCCCTCAGCAGGCACTGGCGGGGAGGCATGCCCAGCGGCGCCTGGGCAGAAGCCCGGCTCAGTGCTGCCTGGAACTGGAGTGGCCGCCGCCATGACCCCGCTGCCGTCCTGATCCCTTGCTAGCCAGTCCGGGGCCGTTCGTCTGCGGCGGCAGCCCGAGCGTGACGATTCTCATCCTCAGCAGCGCTCAGGGATCAGGCAGCAGATCCATGGGGGCAGGGGGACTTGAACCCCCACAACGTCGCCGTCTGCGCATTTTAAGTGCGCTGCGTCTACCACTTCCGCCATGCCCCCGCCGGCCCATCCTAGATTTGTGTTCCCTTGGCTTTGCGTGCCGTGCCCCTCCCAGGGTTGTTGAGCTCGATCATCGCGGCGCTTCCGTTCGCGCTGCCGTTTCAGCTCACGGGTGAAACCCTGCTGGTGCTGGCCCTGTACACCGTCCTGGCAGGGGCCTATCTGGTGGTGGTGCCACTGGCTCTCTACTGGTGGCTGGTCAAGCGCTGGACGGTGATGGGCAAGATCGAGCGCACGGGCGTCTATGGCCTGGTGTTCCTCTTTTTCCCTGGCCTGATCCTGTTCGCCCCCTTCATCAATCTGCGCATGGCCGGCCAGGGGAGCGCACGGGCGTGAGCCGCAAAGCCGTCATCTTGCTGGGCCTGGCGGTTTTCGCCCTCGGGGGTCTGGGCTACCTGGGCTTCCAGGCCAGCGGTCTGGAGGGTTTTGGGCCCGGCATCGCCGCTTCCGCGATCCTGATGCTGATCGTCGTCGGCTGGACGAGCAGCTATCTGCTGCGAGTCGTCAGCGGCAAGATGACTTACATGGAGCAGAGGCGCCAATACCGCAGCGCCTACGACGCCATCACCGACGACGCCCTGCAGGCGAAATTCGATTCCCTCAGCCCCGAGGAGCAGGCCAGGCTGCTGGCGGAAGTGGGACAGATCCAGGCGGATGCCGAGATGTGAGTCCTGAGCGATCCAGGGTTCGGCAGCCAAGCCCTGGCCTCGCCCCTGCCCCGTAGGCTCGCAGCCAACGCCAGCCAGTCCGCGCCGATGAGCGCCACCATCCTCAGCACCGCCGCCACCGGCCCCACCGCGATCGAGCGACGCTTCAGTGACCTGAAACAAGAAAGGCGGTGCGCGCTGATGCCGTTCCTGATCGCCGGCGACCCCGACCTTGACACCACCCGAGCCACCCTGCTGGCCCTGCAGCAAGCGGGCGCCGATCTGATCGAACTCGGCATCCCCTACAGCGATCCCCTCGCCGATGGCCCAGTGATCCAGGCCGCAGCCGGTCGGGCCCTGGCCGCGGGTACCACGCCGGGTGCCGTGCTCGCCATGCTGGCAAGCCTGGCCGGCGAGCTGACGACCCCGGTGGTGCTGTTCACCTACAGCAACCCCCTGCTCAATCGCGGCATGGAGACCTTTTGCCGCGATGCCGCCGCCGCCGGTGCCGCCGGTCTGGTGGTGCCCGATCTGCCTTTAGAGGAGGCCGAGAAACTCTCGGGTATCGCCGCCACTGCCGGCCTCGATCTGATCCTGCTGGTGGCGCCCACCACCCCGCCCGAGCGCATGGCCCGCATCCATAGCGCCAGCCGCGGCTTCACCTATCTGGTCAGTGTCACCGGCGTCACCGGGGTGCGCACCAACCTGGAATCGCGGGTGGAGCCGCTGGTGCAGCAGCTCAAGCACCAGGGATCCACGCCCGT
The DNA here is from genome assembly GCA_947378425.1 of Synechococcaceae cyanobacterium. GTDB lineage: Bacteria > Cyanobacteriota > Cyanobacteriia > PCC-6307 > Cyanobiaceae > Cyanobium. The sequence goes on along the minus strand of CANCJV010000014.1, from coordinate 35,362 downwards.
GGCCGTGGGCTTCGGCATCTCCGGGCCGGCCCAGGCCCGCCAGGTGCGGGACTGGGGAGCCGATGGCGCCATTGTCGGCAGTGCCCTGGTGAAGGTGATGGCCCAGGCCCAGGAGGCCGGGGAGCCGGTGGCCGCCGCCGCCGGCCGCTTCTGCGCCGAATTGCGCAGCGCCCTCGACAGCTGAGCCAGACCCCGCCGCTGCAGATGCCTGCCTGACCGATACCAGGGGGCCGAGTCCCCGGCTGCATCCGATCTCGCCCCGGCACAACGATGCCTCGAAGGGTCCGCCTGTGCCCTCAGAGCCGCTCTCCCTGTCGCTGGCTGGAGGCGGCCCCCTGCCGGTCCACCCCTGGAGCCCAGTGACGCACGACAAAGGACTGACCGGCGGCCGGCGGCGTCGCCCGTTCGATCGTGGTACGCCAGCCGCTGGCCCAGTCGATCACCAGGTGGGCTTGCTCCTGGCGCCAGGAGCCGGCTGCGATCGTGTCGATCGAGTTGATCGCCCGGCCGCTGGAGAGCAGGCTGGCCAGGTAGGACGGATTGTCGCTCTGGGTGGGGGCGAAGCGGTAGACACCCACCCAGCCCGCCTCCGGGCCCTTCAGCCGCACCGCCTTGCCGGTGTTGGTGGGAGGTTCGTCGCGATTGCTCCCAGGAGCCCACGACCACTGGATCGGGCCCCCTGGAGCGATCAGGATCGTGTCGGTCCAGCCATCGGCGTAATCGACCCGCACCCCATTGCCCCACCCCTTCCAGTGGCCCAGCTCCATCAGCTCCGCCGGCGCCATGGTGCCGGCGGCCAGCGGCCGGGGGCCATGGCTGCCCATCGCCGTGAGGGCGCTGCCATCGGGCCGCAGCAGCAGGTTGAACAGCAGGTTGTCGTTGTCAGTGAGGGCCCAGGTGCCCAGCAGGCGGCGGGGATTGGGCTCGGCGCTGCCGATCGGCACAGCCGCCGGTTCGGCCCTGACCCGGTAGACGGGCCCGCAGGCCGTCAGCAAGGCGAGCAATCCCAGCGGCAGCCAGCGCAGAACCGAAGCCATGCCATCAACGCAACCATCTCCATCATGAGCTCCGCCAGCCCATCCCAGCAGCCCCAGATCAGGCTCCCGGTAGACGGGGGGTGAGGGTGTGGATCACGATGGCCAACACCAACGGCCACCAGCATGAGTGACACCCTGGATCGCGATCAACTCGATCGTCATGAACTGGAGCAGCTGTGGGCCTTCCTGGCCCGCATTCAGCAGGAGCCGCCCCTGCGCGAGCAGCTCAACCTGGTGCAGACCGCCATGGAAGTCAGTGACATCGCCAGGGCCGGCGGCCAGAGCTTCCGGGCCGAAACCTTGATCAAAGTCTTTGAGCTCTGCAACGAACAGCCCTACGCCCGCGAAGGTCTGATGGATGAGAAGCTGATCCGCGTCTATCTGCGGCGCGAGTCTCTCCTCTGAATCAACGGCAAGCACTTCCACCATGAAATTCGTCCTCTGGGGCACCTACTGCGACAACGCCATCGACAAGCGTGGCCCCTACCGCCAGGAACACCTGGATGGGCTTCAACGCCAGAAAGATGACGGCCTGCTGATCACCCTCGGCCCCACCGAAGACAGCAGCCATGTCTTCGGCATCTATGAGGCCGACAGCCAGGAACAGGTGGAGGACTTGCTGCACAAGGACATCTACTGGCGCCAGGGCATCTGGACCCAGCTGTGTGTCCACCCCTGGATTCAGGCCTTCTGAAGCTTCTGCTTCTCATCGGCAAAGCATCAAAAAAAGGGAGCGGGCGAACCCACTCCCTCTCCTGATACCCGTGACGATCGCAGTCTTCACAGGCGAAGGCCGATCACCAGAAGCTGATCACCAAAGGCCGCGCACCGGGGGAGCGGGCTCGGGAGCGGGGGCCGGAGCGGGTTCGATGTAGGGAGCGGGTGCGGGGGCCGGAGCCGGCTCCACCACAACCACGGCCGGATGGGCGAAGCGATAGCGGAAGCCGAGCTTGCCACCCCAGTTGTTGAACGCACCGAAGTGAACGTCGCTGTTGGGGTCGTGACCGGAAACGCCTTGATAGACACCTTCGGCGTAAACATCCCAGTTGTAGCTCAAGGCATAGGAGATACCCGCCTTGGCCTGCCAGCCGAAACCGCCATAGCTGAGATTGCCAAAGCGTTGGTTTTCAATCGTGAAGCTGGGGGTGCTGAGGTTGGAATAGCCGATGCCGCCACCAATGTAGGGTGACCAACGGCCAAAGGGGAAGTCAACGTAGGCGCTGGCGAAGACGTCGTTCTTGTTGATGGCACCGCTGACATTGTTGGTGCTGAGGTCACGGCCGTTGTAGCTGGCGCTCAGGTTATTGAGGCTGGCACGGTTGTAGGAATAGGTGAGTTCCGTGCGGATCGCGCCGAAGTCGTAACCAATGCCGGTGTCAAGGGCGAAGCCACCGCCATAGGAGCTGTCGACCGGAATCTGGACGTTGTCACGACCGACATTGACGTCGGTCGTGCGGTTCTGGGGAGCTGATGCACCGGCGCCCAGGGTGAAGTACCAGCCCTTGGCCTGGGGGAAGCCACCGCTGCCGACCTCGCCCACCAGGGGCACATAGGTCTGGGCGATCTCCTGGGGCTGGGCGGGGACAGCCTGGGCGCCATCCAGGCGCAGCTGCTCGGCACCCGTCTGGGGAGCAGCTAGGGCGGGGGCAGTGACGAGAGCGCCGACGGCAGCGGCACCGGCACTGCGGAGGGCGGCCTTGTGCAAGGCGCCCGTGGGGAAGTTGAAAGACATTGGAGATCAATCTCACACCACTGTCGGTCTAGATACCCTTTCCTTGACAACATCGGCTCGATGGACACTGGACACCGTGTCACAACCGTTGATGATTCACGTTGTTGCTACGAAAGTGCAGATCGGCCCGGTTCAGAAGTGCATCGGGTTCACTCAACTCTGCGGCCAGCCCGCCAGGGCCTGGGACCAGACCCATTGCCCCACCGCCTCGGCGCCACCCTCACCAAGAACCTTGCCGTAGCCTGACATCTGGCCGACCCCTGCGGCCGCGATGCGGGAGATGGCCTCGGCACTGGCCAGCTGGCGCCGCTCCAGGGCCGCCAGGCGCAGCGTTTTGCCGCGGCGCTGGATGTTGCCGCCGCCGGCATGGCAAGCCGCACAATGCGCAGCAAAGAGCTCCTGCCCCCGCCCGGGGGCCACGGTCAGGGTGTCCGCGCCCAAGACAGGGGCTGCCACGATCGGGGCGGCCCAGGCCGGAGCGGCCCACCAGCCGGCTGGCAGCAGCAACAAGGCCGAGACAGCCAGGCTGGCGAGCCAGGGGACAAGACGCAGCACAGGCCTGACGCGGGGGGCGCCCCCATCCTTGCGGTTGGAGCGCAGAATCGAAGCTTGGGCCCGCGCCGCCGCATGAACGTCTGCCGCCGTGGTCACGGCCCATGATCCGTCGCCTGAGGACCGAGGACGGGGCCCAGCTGATCGCTGTTTACCGCGATGCCGTGGTCACTCAGGCGGTGGGGCTCTACAGGCAGGAGCAGATCGAGGCCTGGGCTCACCATGCCGAAACCAATCCCGCGGTACTGAGCGCCGTGCGGCGCGGCTACGGACTGGCCAGTTGCGACGCGGCCGATCCCGGCGTGATTGAGGCCTTCGCCCTGCTCGATCCGATTGATCGCCTCTCGTTGCTCTATTGCCGCGGCCGTTCCTGCCGCCAGGGTCGGGGACGCCAGCTGGTGGAGGCCCTCGAACACCAGGCCCGGCGTCACCACTGCCGCCGCCTGCGCACCGAGGCCAGCCAACTGTCCAGACCGCTGCTGCTCCGGCTGGGCTGGCGGATCGAAGCGGAGGAGGAACTGATCTTTGCCGGCCAGCCCTTCCAGCGCTGGCGGATGATCAAGGACCTGCCCTGACCATCACCGCCGCCGCCATGGCCGAAGCCCAGCTGCAGACGTTTCTGGAGAAGGTGCGACAGCTCAACGCCTTCGTTGCCCTCAGCGAGGTCGATCCCCAGCTGCGCGATGCCCTGAGGCGCTGCAGCCATCACCAGGAGGTGGTGACTCTGGCACGCCAGCAGGGATTCGAGATCGGCCGGCGCTGGGGCGAGCCAGCGATCTGCGACAGCGGTGACGCCAACCTGCTGGCGAGCTCCTGCCCGGCCCCAGGCCAGGAGCGAATCGAGTCGCTGATCGAAACCGCCGGCCTCAGGCTGGAGCGGATTCACTCCTGCGAAGCCTCAAGCCCCACTGACTTCTGGTACGACCAGCCCGAGCAGGAATGGGTGACCATCCTGCAGGGCAGTGCCCAGATTCGTTTCGCCGATGAGCCAGGGCACCGGGAGCTCAACCAGGGCGACAGCCTGCTGATCAGTGCCCATCGCCGTCATCGGGTCGAGCGGACGGATCCGCACCCTGGAACGATCTGGCTGGCTCTGTTCTGGCCCCAGCCCTGAGCTGGGCCGAATGGCGCACCAGCCAGTAAGCCATCGCCAGGGCGACCACGGCGACGCCAAGGCCGACCAGCAGCAGCGGTTTGTTCTCGGAACCGGGGGGCAGGACAATCACCTTGCGTCCCACCGCTGTCATGGCCGTGAGCAGCACCAGATCGATCTGGACCACCCGGCGGCGCAGATAGGAGGTGATGTTCTGCAACACCTCCAGACCGATCAACAGGGTGAGCAGATCGCCGAGCAGGCGAATCAGCGGTTCACCGGTCCAGATGGTGCGGAACTGCACCAGATCAAGGACCATGACGACGACCAACTGCAAGGCCGCCACCGCGAGCACCAGCAGAAGACCGGCTGCCAGAACCTTGGCGAGCTGACGCTCGGCCCGATCCACCAGGGACAGGAAAACGTCGTCACTGCGGACACGCTTCAACCAGGCCATCAGTTCTTGAAGGGCTGATAGGAGGGCTTGGCGGGCGTATCGGAGGGCGAGTTCTGGATCTTGGTGTCACAGGTGACCGAGCCGTCGGCAGCGGTGACGCAGTTGGTTGGCACGATCTGGGTGGCCGGGCCCACCTTGCTGCCCGGCTTGAGCATGAAGCTCTCGACCTGGGCCAGGGCAGGCTGAGCCAGGCATCCCAGGGCGGAGCCCACCGCAATCAGCAGAGGCACCGCACCGCCCAAGTGCAGCAGTGGGCCGCGACAAAAGGCCTGCAGGTGGGGGGACGGAACACTTCTCACGGTGCGGATCAGCGGGTGACCTTCCCACTCTGGCGGCTGTTCGCTAAGCCTGCTGCTGGCGGATCTCCTCCAACAGCAGATCCAGCTGGCCGAGGGAATCATCGAAGTCGGGGTGGGAGTCGTCGCGCTCCAGCCCCTGATCCTCGCCCTGCCACAACTGCTCAATCCCGCAGAGCCTGGCCGCCAGGCCGCTCAGGCCATCCTTGGCATGGGTGCGTTGGAGCTCCTCGATCAGCACGGGCATGCGGATCGAGGGCGCCCTCAGGGCACGGCGCAGATCGGCCTGGGTGCGACCGGTATGACGCAACCAGTCCTTGAGGAAGGTCTGAAGGTCGTCGAGCTGGTCGGCACTGAAGGTGGACATCACCGGAGAGAGAGGCGGCGGGCAGACATCAAGGGTTCGGAGGGAACCACTCATCCAGTCTGCGCTGCGCCCGCTCCCGAATGTCAGGTGTCAGATGGCGGCTGCAGAGGCCGAGCAGGGCCGTGATGGCCACCAGGTCATCGCTGAACCCCGCCGCCGGGATGAAATCAGGGATCAGATCGAGCGGCAACACGAGATAGGTGAGCGCCGCAAGCACGGTCAGACGAGCCTGGTGAGGCGTGCTGCGATCGATCAGCATCTCGAAGCATTCAATTGCCGGACGGGCCATCGTGCGGCCGGCACGACGCAGGAGCCTGGCCAGCAGCGCCTCATCCACGACGGTGGCCTCGACCCCGTCGGCGGAGGGCTGAGGTTGGGCAGCAGGGCCCGCAGCTTGGGCAGCGGACATCTTCGATCTCCTGGTTGGGTGGTGCCGCGCTCAGGAACGGCGCCATGATTCTGGAAGTTCTGACCGGCCATGAGAAGGGCCGGTTGACCCCACGAAAGGTGAGGGCAACCGGCAGAAGGTCCAGCTGAGCCTCAGGCGTCGACCAGGCCGCTCTCCAGACCCGCCTTGCGCAACTTGCGCAGGGCGCGCTGCACCACCTGCCGGCAATATTCGCGGCTGCACTCCAGCTGCCGGGCCACCTCCGCCAGCGTGCGCCATTCGTGGCTGCCATCCAGACCGAAGCGCAGCATCACAACCGTGCGCTCCTTCGGGGTGAGATTGGCACGCTCCAGCAAGGTCCACACCGAGGCGGAGCGCTCGGCCAGCTCGGCTCGCTCCATCGGCGGCATTTCCTCACTGGGCAGCAGATCCACCAGTTCGGACGGATCCGACTTGGAGCGCACGGCCCCCTGGAGGCTGACCGTGACACTGCGCAACTCACAGCCCAGCAGCTCCTCCACCTCGGCCAGGGGCAGGCCCAGGGCCGTGGCGAGATCGACGGAACTGGGGGCCTGGCCGTGGGCCTGCAGATGCCGGGCCTTGGCAGCCCGCAGACGGGTGAGCTTCTCGTTGACGTTGACGGGAATCCGGATCGTGCGGCTCTGGGTGGAAAGGGCGCGATTGAGACCCTGACGAATCCACCAATAGGCATAAGTACTGAAACGATGCCCACGGGTTGGATCGAATTTTTCGACGGCGCGATTCAAGCCAATCGTGCCTTCTTGAATCAGATCGAGCAGATCCAGCCCCTTGCCCTGATACCGCTTGGCAAGATTCACAACCAGTCGCAGATTAGCTGTGATCATCTGTTGCTTGGCCCGCTCGCCGTTGCGCAGGGTGCGACGCTCGAGGTCGTCGTAGGAGCAGGATTCCCCCAGGCCACCGGCGAGGCTGCAGCGCTCCTGCAGTGCCACCATCGCCTGAACTTTGCGGCCAAGAGTGAGTTCCTGTTCGGGTGTCAATAATTGATGCCGACCAATTTCACCGAGAAAGGCACTCAGGGAACTTGCCATGGATCGGCCGAAACACTGTTGATTGAACTTAGGGTTGATTTCCGCCATCACTTGAACCCACGGAAAGGCTTCAGACTTCGCTTTCATTCCTGATTTGACCTCTGCACAACGCCAGACCATCCCGGTTTGGCGTTGTCAGCCGTTCCTGGTTCGCGAATCCCGATCCGCCAGCCGTCGCAGCGGGCGCCCAGCTCAGGCGATGGAGCCGGACCGCTACCTTGACGGCCCCTGCCCGTAGTCCCCATGGCCGGCTTTGCCGCCCTGAACGCCGCCATTTCCTCAGGAATTCTGCCCAGCGCCGGCGTCGCCTACGCCCATTACCTCAGCTTCATGGTCTGCTTCGGCGCCTTGGTGCTGGAGCGTCGCCTGATCCGGCCCAACCCCGACCGCAAAGACGCCACCTTGATGGTGATCACCGATGTGGTCTACGGAATCGCCGCCCTGACCCTGCTGCTCAGCGGCATCGCCCGGGTGCTGCATTTCGGCCAGGGCACCAGTTTCTACACCGAAAACCCCCTGTTCTGGTGGAAGGTGGGCACCTACCTGGCCGTCGGGGCTCTCTCCCTGTACCCGACGGTGACCTACATCCTCTGGGCCATCCCCCTGCGCAAAGGCGAACTGCCCCAGGTGAGCGAGGCCCTGGCCAATCGCCTGCGCTGGATCCTCAACATTGAGCTGGTGGGCTTCGCCACCATCCCTCTGCTCGCCACGCTGATGGCCCGGGGTGTGGGCCTGCCCAGCTGATGGCTCGTTCCAGGCTGTTGCTTCTGGCTCGCTCTTGCCAGGGGCCAGCCGGCCTGCATGGCCTGGTGGCTGCGTTGGTCCTGCTGCCGGCCGGGACCGATTTCGTGCCTGCAGGCCTGAGGCAACTGCCAGCCGCCACGAGCCAACGGCCAGCCGGCACGACCCTTCAGGTCAGTGGATCAGACCCGGCGATCGAACGGCGACCGGTTGACGGTGGATCCCAGGCCAGTCACGGGGCTTCGCTGCAACGCCCAGCCTGTGAGGCGGCCAGCACCACCCGGCCAATCCCCCTGCCGACCGGAGCCCTGCTGCAGCCGAGCCATGGCCTCACCGATGCCGATCCCCGCAGCGACGACTACCACCAGCAGTTGGCCAGCACCGCCCTGGGCTGGCCGCGGCTGGATCACTGGTGCGTCTGGCTTGAGCCCGCGAGCTCGGCGGGTCCCGCCGCCCTCTGGGAACAGCGCTGGTGGCAGGCCACCCGCCAGGCGCTGCAGCACTGGCAGAGGATTCTGCCGATCGACCTGGTGGAGGATCCCGCCGCCGCCCAGATCCGCATCCGGCGGCAGAGGCCGCCGAGGCAACAGGGTGCCGATGGTCGGCTGCGGGCCAGCCATGGGCGCACCAGCCTGCAGCTGCTGGAGGTGAGCCGCTCCGGACTGGCCCGGCCGGAACCGAGCGTGGAGGTGCTGATCAGCCCGGACCAGCGCCCCCTGGCCATCGAGGCCACGGCCCTGCACGAACTCGGCCATGCCTTCGGGCTCTGGGGGCACAGCGAGCGCTCCGAAGACGCCATGGCCGCCATTCCCGGTGCGGTCCCCGTCCTGGAGTTGAGCCGCAGGGATCAGGCCACGGTGCGCTGGCTGTATGGCCAGCCGACCCGCTTTGGTCCAGGCCCTGGACAAGGGGCAGAACCGGGCTCCGGGGCCGCGATCTCGCCGTGATCCCACCGGCTCAGGCTCCGGGGCGAGCGAATCGACTGAGCGGAGCCAGCAGCAGGGCCAGCAGGAACCCGAGCAGTTGCACCACCACCACACTGGGCCCAGACGGCAGATCCAAGACCCCGGAGGCCAGCAGCCCCAGCACCGCACAGCCCGCCCCGAGCAGGGCCGCCACGAGCACATAGGTGCCGAAACTGCGGCTGACCAACCGGGAGGCGCAGGCGGGAATGACCACGAAGGCGCTGATCAGCAGCACCCCGACCGCCTTGATCGAGATCGCCACCACCACCGCCAGCACGACGATGAACACCATCCGGTGCCAGCCAGCCGCCACGCCGCGGGAGATCGCCAGAGGTTCGTCGATGGTGAGCAGAATCTGGCTGCGGCGCGTGAGCAGCAGATAGCCGCCGGCGGCGAGCAGCAGCAGCAGGATCACGCCGAGATCCAGCCAGGAGACTCCGAGAATGTCGCCGAAGAGCAACTGCTGAATGCCGCCCTTGTAGCTGCGGACCCGGCTGAGCAGCAGCACGGCCAGGGCCAGCGACGACGAATAGACGATGTTGAGCATCGCGTCGGTGGGCAGCTGGCTGCGGCCGGCCAGATGGTTGACCCCGAGGGCGAACAGCACCGCGAAGGGAATCAGCACCAGGGTGGGATTGAGCCCCAGCAAAATGCCGAGGCTGATGCCCAGCAGGGCGGAATGGCCCAGGGCATCACTGAAAAACGAGAGCTGGCGCAGCACGGCCACGCTGCCGAGCACCCCGCCCAGCAGCCCCGTGAGCAATCCCGCCACCAGGGCCCGCTGCATGAACGGCAGGGCGAGCAGCTGGGCCAGATGGGCCGGATCGAGACCTGAATCCAGCATCAGCCCCTGCTGGCGCCCGGATGATGGTGGTGATAAGAGACCCAGCCACGCCCATAGAGATGCTCGAGCTGAGCAGGGCTGAGGGCGTGATCAGGACTGCCGGAGCAGCGCAGGCTGCGGTTGAGGCAGAGCACGCCGCTGCAGGTGCGGCGCACCATGTCCAGATCATGGGAGACCTGCAGGATCGTCCAGCCCTCACTGCGGCGCAGGTTGAACAGCAGACCGTGGAACTGCTCGGCCGCCTGGGCATCAAGGCCCGCCTGGGCTTCATCCAGCACCAGCAGCCGCCTGGGCCGCACGACACAGAAGGCCAGAAGAGCGCGCTTGAGCTGGCCGGTGGACAGATCGCTGATCAACCGATCCGCCAGAGCCTCGCCGCCGACCTTGGCCAGGGCGAGCGCCACGGCAGCCCGGCGAGCCCTTCCGCCCCGCCAGGGCAGCGCCAGGCCGGCCCGCTCCCAGCCCAGGCCCACGAACTCGGCGACACTGAGCGGAAAGCGGCCGCGCAGGGCGATGCTCTGGGGCAGATAGGCCACCTGATCGCGCACGGCCGCCGGCAGCTGCCCCCGGGCTCCGAGGGCATGACCCAGCACCCTCACCTGGCCGCTGCGGCGGGGCAAGACCCCGAGAATCGCCTGCACCAGGGTGCTCTTGCCGGCCCCATTGGGGCCCACCAGAGCCGTATCCGATTCGGCCTCAAGACTGAAACTGACGTCGTCCACGACCGTGCTGCCCTCACGGCAGATGGTGAGGTGGCTGACTTCGAGAATCATTTCCGCCATGGTTTCACCCTACCGACGGATCGGCGCTCGTCATCCCGGGACGCCATCAACGCCGGAGGGCCTGGAGCACCTGCTGGCCATTGCGGCGCATCGTGCTCAGGTAGTAGGCCGATGACAGGCTGGGATCGGCCGGGGCGATCTCGAGCGGATCCAGGCTCACCAGGGGCAATCCCAGGTCATGGGCCAGGGCCAGGAAAGCCTTGCTGGAAACCTGGGGTTCGCTCACCAAGGCGCGGACGCCACTCGTTCTGGCCAGGCGGCTGAAGCGCTCCAGATCCCCAGCCGACGCACTCTGCTCGGGATCCTCGACCAGGGCCTCGCTCCTGAGGCGGTAGCGCTGGGCGAAATAGGGGCCGATGGCATGGAAGGCCAACAGCGGCTGTCCGGCGTGGGGCGCGAACTGGCGGGCCAGATCCCGATCGAGCCGATCGAGCTCTCTCAGGAAGGCAGCGGCATTGGCCCGGTAGCGGGAACGGCAGGCCGGATCAGCCGCGATCAGACCATCGCGGATCGTGGCCACCTGCCGGGCCGCCCGGTGGGGATCGAGCCAGATGTGGGGATTGAGGGGGCCGTGATCGGCGTGAGCGGCCGGGGAAGAGTTGGGGAGGGGGGCGACACCGCGACTGGTGTCGATCCGCCGCAGGCTGACGTTGCCCGAGGCTTCCACCAACCTGTCGAGATGGCTCTCGAGTCCCAGGCCATTGAGCACCAGCACGTCAGCCTGGCTGAGCCGGGCCAGGTCAGCCGGTGTGGCCTGCCAGTCGTGGGGGCTGAGATTGACCGGCACCAGGCTCTCCACCTGGGCACAGCCAGCGGCCACGGCCCGGGTGAACAGGGTGACCGGCAACACGCTGGCCATCACCTTGAGGGGCTGATGACCGGGGCGCAGTGCTGCTGGGCGGGGAGCTGCGACGCAACCAAACAGCGACAGCGCCGCCAGCCAGGAGACGATCACTCGCTGCGACAGCCGGAGCGGGAGCCGGCGCCGGGGCCGCCCCGGCTCAGCCCGCGGAGGAACAGGGATCACAGGATCAACAGGCAAGGACAGAAACGCCACGGAACAGACGCCGCCAGCTCGCCGATGGGAATGGTTCTCATTCTATACGGCCGGGCCTGCTGCACCCGGCCCGACCTGGTCGTGCTGCGCGCTGACGGGGACGCAGTGCATACAGTTCTTCCTTCTGTCATCCAAGCCCGACGATGCGCATTGCCGTGACAGGCGCCTCCGGCAAGACCGGCTGGCGCGTGGTCCAGGAGGCCATCAGCCGGGGCCTTGAGGTGACCGCAATCCTGCGGCCCGACTCAATCGCACCGGAGGGTCTCGACGGTGCCCGCATCGAGCGCCTGGAACTCCGCGACATCGCCACCCTGCAACAGGCCTTGCGGGGCTGCGAGGCCCTGGTGATCGCCACCGGTGCCCGGCCCTCGATCGATCTGCTGGGGCCGCTGAAGGTGGATGCCCTGGCGATCCGGCACCAGCTGCAGGCAGCCAGGGCTGCCGGGGTGAAGCGGGTGCTGCTGGTGAGCTCCCTGTGCAGTGGCCGACTGCTGCATCCGCTCAACCTGTTCGGGCTGATCCTGGTCTGGAAGGGCCTGGGCGAACGCTGGCTGGCTGCCAGCGGCCTCGACTGGACCGTGATCAGGCCCGGCGGCCTGAAGGAGAGCGAGGAGAACCTGGAGGCGGAAGGCATCGTGTTCAGCGATGCGGATCAACAGGAGAGCGACAGCATTCCCCGCCGCCTGGTCGCCCGGGTCTGTCTCGATGCGCTGCAGACCCCCGCAGCGATCGGGCGGATCATCGAGATCACCAGCCGACGGGAGCAACCGCCCGTCGCCCTGGCCGACTGGCTGACCAGCTGAAAGCGGGGATCTGCCGGTAATCTCGCTGCCGCCGCGGCACACCCTGATGCGCAGGACCACGCTGGTGCTGGGGCTTTCTCTGCTGTTGGTCGCCGTGGCTGGCATCCAGGCCGTGCGTTGGCTCACCAGTCCGGTTGATCTGGGCCGCCGGTTCCGCAGCAAGCCGGCCGCGACGGCGCCCCGGCGCCCCAGAGCGACCCCTGCGGGCCTGCGACCCGGGGGCCTGAGCAGCACGGAGCGGATCGATCCCAATCTGCCCCTGTACATCGGCGAGACCCGGCGCCTTGCGGCCCAGGCGATCGACGACACGGCCCTCGCACCGATGAACCAGGCCCTGATTGCCCTGGCCCGCCGCTCCTTGGGCCTTCCCTACCGAGCCTTCCCCCTGGATCACCTGCCGACCGAACGCCTGCTGCTCGATCTCCAGCACGTCGACCAACTCCGTTTCGTCGAGAACCTGCTGGCCCTGGTGAACAGCCGCCAGGTGAGCACCCGCACCGAAGCGGTGGACCGCTTCAGCGATCACGTGCGCCAGTTGCGCTACAGCGGTGCTCAGGTCTCCTTCTGCCGACGCCATCACGCTTTCAGTCGCTGGGCCCAAGCGGCGCAGCAGCAGGGCTACCTGGTCAACCTCACCCCCTTTCTGCCCGGCGCCACCAGCCGGCGGATCCCCCTGAGCGTTCAGTCCAGCCAGGCGGCAACCGACGCAGCGAGGCAACAGGCCGATCGCAGGGACTGCGTCACAACCCTGGAGAAGAGCCAGGCCGTGGACCAGGCCTATGTGCCCCTCAAGGGCCTCTGGCAGGTCCTGCCTTCCCTGCGCAGCGCCGATCTTTTCGCCCTCGTGACGCAACGGCCAGGTCTGGATGTGAGCGATGTGGGTCTGGTGGAAGTCAATGGCCACCAGATCAATGCCATCCACGCCGCCTCCGGCTCGGGGGTGATGCGCAGTCTGGATCTGGCCGGCTACGCCAAGGGAAGCCACGGCGTGATCGGGCTGGCCTTCTACCGGCCCGTGCCTAACCCGGATGGCCGACCTGATCGCTGAGATGCTGGGTTGAGTCCTTGGCTGAAGCACTAGCCCAGGATTGAAGTCAGGGATGCGCGGCAGCAGGGATGGTTCAGTGAGAACGATGGTCAGCTTGAAGCTGATTGGTCCATCATTGGTTCACTCGTGCCAGCGCCCATGGCGTTTCCCACGCCTCCACCTCCGCCGCCGCCGCCCCCTTCGCTGACGGCGGAGCTGGAGCCGGCCGGTACGGAAGCCCGGCGGCCGCCAACGGATGAGGAAATCCAACGCATCCTGAGCAGCCAGCCCAAGGGCCTGGAGCCCTATTCACCCTTCCAGGACTTCAGCATCACCGCCATCATCGGCTACGTCGCCGGTGCGGCCATGGTATTGACCGGTCTGAGCAGCCAGGGCAAAACCGCCGACCAACACACCGCCCAGGCCGTCAATGTGGCCGGTGGCTTCACCGTCATCTGTCTGGCCTCCATCTGCCGCCACACCAAGCGACTGAGCAGCAAACGGGACCCGTGAGCGCCACCCCCTGGTTCCGGACTGGGGCAAGCCATCGCTGGTGCCGTTGAGCCGGGCCGCTGGCTCAGGGACAGAGCCGGTGATCCAGCGAAGTGAGCGGAAGCGTGCCTCATCCACAGAAGCAAAGACCGTCGCTCCTGTGAGTCAGCGGCCCTCACGAAGGGCCCCGTCCAACCTGGCGCCGGTTGCTTTCAGTGCCGCCGCTGCCTGACAAGCCCGCCAGTGCGGAGCAGTCTTCAGCGATCCAGGGCGAGCCAGTGACGCCCGTCCAGGGCCGCCTTGTCCTGGCCGAGCTTGTGGCCGCAGGCAAAGCCGGTGATGGCCAGGAGCACCACCAGGGGCTGGGCTCCCTGGTTGTTGAGGGATTTCAGCATGCCCGGCTGGATCACCACAAAGGTGGCCGGGATGAAGGCCAGCACTCCCAGGGAGGTGAGGCCGAAGATCGGCGGAATCAGGGTGCGGCGGCTGATGGCATGGGCCGCCAGCAGGGGCAATCCCAGCAGGGGAAGGGCCGAGCCGAAGGCCCAGAGCCAGCGTCGGCGCTGGCCATCGGCGAGGCGACGGCTGATGGCCAGGTGGATCGCAGCGCTCATTCGTTCCCCGGCTTTCGCCTCCATGTTGCTGCCATCGCCGCCATGGCGGCCGCCTACGGCCGGCGCGGGGCGCCGCGGCGCTGGGCCAGCACCTCCTGCACCCGGCGCCAGGGCACGCCGTGATGGGCCAGGGCCACCTGCAGATGAAAGACGATGTCGGCGGCCTCGCCGGCAATTTCAGCGGCGTTGTCGTCCTTGCAGGCCATCACGAACTCGGCCGACTCCTCGCCGATCTTCTTGAGGATGCGGTTATCGCCGCCCTCCAGCAGGCGGTTCGTGTAGCTGCCCGGTTCGGGCTGATCGCGGCGCCCCTCGATCACCCGCGCCAGTTCGGTGCAGACATCGGCCGGTGGCGGCTGGGCTGAGGGGCCGCCAGCGACGGCCTGGTCCAGCTCGGCTCCGGCCTCTCGCCCAGGGTGTCCCTCGCCGAAGAAGCAACTGCGGGCGCCGGTGTGGCAGGCCACGTCGCCCTGTTGCTCGATCGTCAGCAGCAGCACGTCGGCATCGCAGTCGTAGCGCAGACCGCGCAACTTCTGGATGTGGCCGCTGGTCGCCCCCTTGTGCCACAGCTCCTGGCGGGAGCGGCTCCAGTAGTGCACCTCACCGCTGCGCAGGCTGCTCTCGAGGGCCTGGCGATTCATCCAGGCCACCATCAGCACCGCGCCGTCAAGCCAGTCCTGGGCCACGGCCGGAATCAGACCGGCCTCATTCCAGCGCAGGTCATCGATCCAGGCGGGAGCACCCGGATCGGGGCCGCTGGGGCTCTCATTCACGGCATGGCGGCCACTGGCCCCACGCTACCGAGGGGAGCAGCCGGCTCCAGCCGCTGCCGCAGCAGACTGGGATGATGGCCCCAGTGCCCTTCATCATGTCCACACCAGCGGCCTACACCTGCAGCAAGTCCTTCAGCGGCTTCCCCTGCACCCATCGCCAGTGGCGTCATGCCGGGCATTGCCGCTTCGTGCATGGTTACAGCCGCAGTTTCCACTTCTGGTTCCAGGCCCGCAGCCTTGATCAACACGGCTTCGTGGTCGATTTCTCCAGCCTCAGGCCGTTGCAGCAGCGCCTGGCGGACCAGTTCGATCACACCTTCCTGGCCAACGCCGACGATCCGCTGCTGACCACCTGGCAGGCCCTGCATGACCAGGGGGCCCTCGATCTGAGGGTGATGACCAACGTGGGCATGGAGGCTAGTGCCGAGCTGGTCTGGGGCTGGGCCAACGAGCTGCTGCAGGCCCGCGAGGGGGGGCGCAGCTGCTGTTTTCGCGTCGAGGCCCGCGAGAACGAGAAGAACGCCGCCAGTTTCACGGCCATCCCCGCCTGGTTCAGCGGAACCGCCGCCGAGACCCTCGGCGATGGCTACCCCGATGACGCCTGGCCCGAAACTCCCTACAGGGAAACCTCCTACGACGAACCTGCCGCCGCCTACGGCGACAGCAGCGAGGAGCAACCCGACCGCGCTGGCCTCTGGGAAGCGCCCTGAGCTCGCGGCGCCGATCACTGCCGCGGCCGGCGGGGTAGAACCGGACAGCGAAATGCCGCCATGCCCCTGAGCGCCGCCCCCCGCCTGACCGCCCGCCAGGAGCTGCTGCTGGCGGAGTTACGCGCCGCCGAGCAGGAGCTCTCGGGCCAGGAGCTGCATGCGCGCCTGCGGGGCGGAGCTGGAGCCATGGGCCTGGCCACGGTCTATCGCCATCTGCGCCAGCTGCAGCAGAAGGGGCTGGTGCGCTGCCGCCATCTGCCCAGTGGCGAAGCCCTGTTCGCCCCCAGCGAGCGCGACGAGCACCACCTCACCTGCGTCGACTGCGGCAGCACCCTGCGGCTCTCCCACTGCCCGGTGCACGACCTGCACCTCCACGCCGCCGACCTGACCGGCTTCCTGCCCCTGTTCCACACCCTGGAGTTCTTCGGCCTCTGCAGCGACTGCCGCGAACGTCAGGCAAGCCAGCCCGAACCATGAGCCTGCGACGTCCCGATCTTCGACTCCAGTCCAACGGGAGTACCCCGGGCCGCAGCGGCCGGCAGCCCGAGCCCGTTCGCCAGTCCGGGCCCCATCGCCGAAGCGGGACGCCCCGCGCCCCAGAGCGGCAAGGGGGGCACAGGCTTCGGCCGCGGAGAGGGCGACGCTGGCTGTCGGGCCTGCTGGCGCTGGCGCTGCTGGCCCTGCTGAGCGGCCCGGGCCTGAAGGCCGCCTGGGCCGATGGCGCCACGGTGTCCATGGGATCTTCCGCCGACACCAACGGCACGGCGGCAGGTGCCCCCCACACCGGCTACAGCAGTGGCGGCGGAGCCGGCAGCTTCCAGCTGGGCAAGGTGCACATCCTGGGGGTGCCCGTGCTGACGGTGGCCACACCCACGGTGGCGGCTGACGGCCGGGGTCCCGATGCCAGCACCCGCGCCCAGGTGATCGAGGGCAACCTGGCCCTGCTGTACCAGCGACACCAGATCTGCAGTGGCGGCGAAACTCTGGCCGAAACCTTCCTGGAACAGGTCTTCCTCCACGGCCGCGAACGGGCCTGCGACGGCGACAGCCTGGGACTGCTGGGCGATCCGGGAGCCCTGAAAGTCGAGGTGGTGCAGGACGGCGACGGGCCGGCTCGGCTGGTGGCCAGGATGAACGGACGGGCCCAGCCCCTGCCCTTGCTCACGATCACCGATGAGGACGTGCGGCTCAACGGCCTGGGCCGGGAGCAACTGGCGGAGCGCTGGCGCAGCCTGCTGCAACGGCGGCTGCGCTTCGCCCGCCAGCTGATGCGCCCGGAAAACCTGCAGCGGCGGTTCAACCTGGCGATCCGGCTGGAGCTGGGGCTGGCCATCGCCATCGCGCTGGTGCTGCTGCTCTGGCGCTGTGGCCGCCGGCAGCTGCTGCGGCTGGAGGAGCGCTGGCCGGTGGACCGGCGCACACGCCTCCAGAACCTGGGACTGCACAGCCTGCAGGCGCTCTGCCGCGCCCTGATGGCGGCCGTGCTGACCCTGTTGTTCGCCATGGCCGGGGTGGCCCTGTTCACGATTCCCGGCCAGGTGCCGCGGGCCCTGGATCTGCTGTTCCAGCCCTGGGGCATCGCCGCCAAGCTGCTGCTCGGCTGGATCCTGGCCACCGCCCTGAAGGCCCTGGCGGTGCTTTTATTGCGGCAGTGGGCCAGCAATGTCGACGTGCCGCCGGCCAGGAGGGCCCGCCGCGATCAACGCTTTCTCAGCCTGAGGCTGGTGTTCCGGCGCCTGATTGACCTGCTGGCGCTCAGTGTGGTGGGGCTGTGGATCATCGGCGAACTGCCTGGGGTGGCGGAGCTCTCCGGCAGCGCCCTGCTGGCCAGTGGCGCCCTGCTGGGTGCCCTGGCGATCGTGTTCCAGGGGCTGCTGCGGGATTTCGTCTCCGGACTGGTGCTGCTCTTCGACGATCGCTATGCCATCGGCGACAGCGTCGAGATCCAGGGCTTCAGCGGCACGGTGGTGGATGTGGGGGTGCTCAGCACCGAGCTGCGCTGCCTGGATCAACGGGTGGTGGTGCTTCAGAACAGCGATTGCGGCAGGGTGGTGAATCAGACCAAACTGCGCTCCGGGGTGGAAGTTCAGCTGGTGCTGTCCCACGCGGTGCGCCAGCTTGCCGACGTGCTTGCCCTGCTGGCAGCGGAAACGGCCCGGTTCGGCGCCGATCCCCTCTGGGGCAGCCTGATGCTCGAACCACCGGAACTGCGGGGTATCACGGCGGTGAGCCCCGATGGGATCACGGTCAGCCTGCTGCTGATCTGCCGCAGCGGCCAGCAGAACGCCGCCAAGGCCGCCCTGTTGACCCAACTGCTGCAACGGCTGCAGGAGCTGGCCATCCCCCTGGCGGACCGCTGCGGCAGCCCCGCCCAGGGGGCCGAGCGCTTCACCACACCGTCCGACGCGGCTGATGCCTGAGCCGTCCATGGACGGCTGAGCTCCGAAGGACCTCCTGCATCGGTTTCAGAGCGGCCAGGCAGCCAGCGATCAGGTCGCTGCCGCTCGCTCGATCACCGGCCATGAGCCGCGGATCACAGGCAGACAGGGCGGAGGCAGCAACGATCTCGGGGCCGCAGGTTCAGCCCTTGCCGGAGGCTCAGCCCAGGCCGGCCAGCCTGCGCCCCAGCACCTGGCCCACGGCGCTCTCCCCGTGGTGGACAGGCCCCGCCTCGATCCAGCGCTGACGCTCCTGCAGGATCAGCAATGCCAACCCCTCCAGCTGGCACTGCAAGGGCTCCGGTTCGATCAGCAGCTCCAGACCGGGCGGACCCCGCCGCTGCCCAGCTGCCGTTGGCGCGGGGTGTGGGGCCTCCAGGATCAGATGGCCGCCTGGGCGCAGGGCCGCCACGGCGCGGCGGAGCGCCGTTCCCCGCAGATCGGGCGGCAGGTGCATCCAGATCGCCACCACCAGGTCGATGCTGCAGAGCCTCGGTTCGAAGTCGCCCGGGTCACAGCAGAGGTCGTTCTCCGTCAGACCCCGGGGCAGGCCGGCGGCCTGCTGCCTCAGAACGTCGTTGGGAGCGCCACTCCAGGCGAACACGGCCCAGAACAGCGGGCATCCCAGAACTGGCGGACATCAGTGCCAGTGCATAATGCGTTGATCGTCATACACCATCGGGATGGGCCCCGCCGGTTCCATGCCTTCCGCCCAGCTCCTGGAGGAGTACAGCCGCTTCTTCCGGCTGCTCAGTGAGCCAGCCCGGCTGCAATTGCTCTGCCAACTCAAAGCGGGCCCCATGGATGTGGCCGGCCTGATCGAAGCCACCGGCCTGTCCCAGTCGCACATCAGTCGCCAACTCGGCCAGCTGCAACGGGCCGACCTGGTGCGCTGTCAACGCGAGGGCGTGCGCACCATCTGGAGTGCCGACAGTGCGCTGGTGGACGAACTCTGCACCCTGGTCCAGACCCGTCTGAGACAGCGACTGGAAGCCCAGCTGCAGCAGCTGCGTTCCAGCTGAAGCGGCTGCGGCCCGTTGCTCCCCGTTGCCACGGGCATGGGGAAGGCGGCATCGGGTTGCACTCAGGAACAGCCGCCAGCCATCGCAGCCTGGGCCAGGGATTGCCCTGGCCGTGACCGGAGCAGGCTTCGGCGCGCCAGCTTCACCGTCATGGGGATCACCGGCTTCAAGCGCATCGACGCCCTCCAAGCTGAGCCCGGGACTCGCTCCACACCTTGCCGTTGGCCATGCCGTTTCCATGGCCACTGCCGTGGTCATGACCCTTGCCGTGGTCATGCCTCTTGCCGTGGTCTGGTGGATCCAGTAATGGCGGTCGCCGGGAACAACCCCTGCCTCAGCCCCCAGGAAGCTCGCGGCAGGGAGGCAGCGAGCTTCCTGGCGAACACCTTCTGAATCGCCCGGAGTCAACCTGTCTGGATCCTGCTGCACTGGGGCACGGCGCTGATCAGCAACGGCCAGGATTCAAGGCCCCAACGATGGATCGCGATTCGAGATCTGCGCGACCGACGTTGCCAGTTGGGCCTGGGAGCGGCCTGGGCTGCTTTCTGCAGCATGGCGCCGGTGAAGATCTCGCCAGCACTGAAATCGGCTCCCGCGTTCGCGACTTTGCCGTTGAGGTCAACGTGACTCCCGCACGCCAACATCTGCAAAGCGAAGGACACAGATTGAAAGGAGAGTTTGTCGATCAATGCAGACAACCGATCCATTCCTGGCGATCCCGACAGCCAGATCTCCCTTCCCCATGGGTAGAAGGCACCTCCTTTCGCGCCAGGATCAGGTCCCGCGGGAGCCGATGGCCTGGGCTGGTCGGGCCTGGGAGGCTGGCCGGCGGTGGAACGTCAGCAAAGCCCGGGCGGTGTTTCGTCGGCGCCAGCAGCTGGCATCGGACTGCCGACGACCGCTGCCGGCTGAGATCGCCGCTCGATCTGCAACTCCCGACAGCCCGTTGCCGCGTCAATGACGCGTTGAAAGGTCCACTCAGGCAGCCAGACCACCAGCAGTTCGGCGGTGGTGCGAACCCGCGAGCCGGCACCTAGGTGGCCGCCGATGACCCGGCCCGTGGTGCCTTCGGCCAGGCTGATGTGCAGGTGGGCGCCCGTGGTCGAGAGGCTGCCGGCCAGGGAGAGGATCTCCAGATCACCCCTGAGGGTGCTGAAGGACGACTGACCGGCCAGCCGCAGCCGTGCCCCCGCCAGGCTGCCGATGCCGCTGAGCACCATGCCGGCCTGCTGCCCCTGCTCGATCGGCAAGTGCTGGAGCGAGTGGAGCAGGTCCACTCCCGGCGCCAGGCGGAGGGGATACAGGTTCATGATCGACGCCCTTGCGGTGCGATTCTCGCCATCGTCAGCCGCCCATCCTCCCGCCCTCCCTGAACCCCCAACGGGCGCAAGCTCATAACGAGCCAGCAGGTTCAGATTCAATCACGGCCATCTCAATTCGATGTCGCGCTGAGTTCGATGTCGCTAAGAATCATCTCGGCTGGACCCAATCTCGATTTCGGTTCGAAGATTCAGGTGCCGCTGGCTCGCTGTGCCGGCCGCTGAAGCCTGATGCCGCTGCCAGCCACTCGAGGAGGCCTGCTCAGACTTTGGTATCCACCCCATCCCGCTGGCCACGAACGAGCTGCTCGGCTTCGAGCATGCGCCGCAGATAAACCGGATCGTGCAGGCGCTCGTGGGGGGTGCGAGGACGGAACCGTGGCGGAGGCAGGAGCCATTCACCCCCCCGGTCGCTGCGATTCCAACGCCGCCTCCGGAACCAACCCTGGCGCCAAAGCAGCAGCGAGCCCAGGCCGAGTCCCAGAACCAGAAAGGCGACAAGCGCCTCACCGAGCCCCTGGGAGTGAGGATTGGCAAATCCAGTATTAGGCCGACCGGCCGGCAGCGGGTCGACAGAGTACTGAGCCAAGGACAGAGCGGATCCAACGGTGTCGGCAGGATCAGCAGCTGGAGCGGCCAGACCATCGGCGGAATCGGTTTCAGCCGGCCTGATCGAGCCGGAGCCTGCCCCGGCGACACCCCGATCGCCATGATCAGTCGCGCCAGAGAGTCGGAACTCCGTTGATCGGGTTTGCCCAGAGCGCATCCGGGGACTCTGAAGCGGCTCGCCCTGAAGATCAGGGCGCTGATCGAGAGTGATCTGAAGTGCCAAACATGGCTCGAAGACAACCATTGAAACAGCCACTCCAGCCACACCTGGACCCAGGCATTTCAACAGCAATTTCAACGCTGACGACACGGCGCTCAACGGCCCAGTCATAGAGCCATAACGGCTACTAAAATACCATGAAACTGCAGCATGCGGGCTATAAGCATGTAAATGAATCATAAGGCCTCTCCCCAGCTTGCGGGACCGTGGCTCCAAGCCCGGCCCCCGATGCCCTTTCGCGACCCAGGTCGCACAGCCCGGATGCCTCCTGGTGGCCCCGCCATTGGCGATGGATCATCGAGATCAAGGGCCCTGATCCAGCCTCGAAGCCCTGGAACCAGGGCAGCAGCAGGTCAGGGCTTCCACCAGGAGCTTCAACCCAGGCTCAGCTCGCCAGCCTGAGGCTGCGGATCCCGCAGCCACTCCTGCCAGAGCGCGACATCCCGCTCGCTGCCCGCTCCGGCCATCAGCGTCACCGCCTGGCTGGCGCGACTGACGGCCACATAGACGAGCTGGCGGCGCAGGATTTCATCCTTGGGCCAGAAGACATCGGCATCGACGAACACCTCACCGAAGGTGCTGCCCTGGCTGCGATGCACCGTCAGCACGGCGGCAGGCCCCAGGGAGGCGAAGGCATCCCGTAGCAAGAAGTAGCGGCGCCAGAGGGCGCGGCCATCGCGCTTGCCGGCCTCGCGAGCCTGCAGGCGCAGCCCCTGCAGCACCGCCTCGAGGCTGGCCCGGGCTGCACTGCCCAGTGGTGGCAGCAGCCGCAGGGCGAGCTGGGTCTCGCCCGCCTCCACGCTGGCGGTGAGCGTATCGATCACCGGGGCCCCCAGCCCATCCAGGCTGCCGAAGCCAATCCCGAACTCGGCCAGATCACAGCGCTCCGGCTTGACATCCCGCACCACCAGCTCCCGATTCGAGCCCAGCACCATGTCCGGCTCCTCGGCGGCCTCAGCCCCCTCCCGGCAGGCCGGCGCCATCACCGCCGAACGGGTGATCAGCACCTCGCCCGGCAGGACCGGCAGCTGGTCGGCCATCTCGCCATGCAGGGCCCGGCGAGCGATCGGCACCAGCTGCTCCAGGGAGCGGTTGGTGTAACAGAGGATTCGGGCCAGATCGGGATTGTCGGTGTCGCAGCTGCGGCGCAGGGCCGCCTGGGCCGCCGACAGCCAGCCGGTGCGATCCAGGGCGCAGACCATGCCGGCATCGCTGAGCAGCGGCGCCAGCAGCGGCGGCCGCCGGCAGGGCAGATCCCCCTGGCGCAGGCCCGTCGCCAAGCGCAGCACCGGCCCCTGATGGCGCACCACCTGCCGCAGGTCCGCCCGGCTGGCCCGGCCCAGGGCGAACACGGGGCTGACGGGCTCGCCCACCGGCGGCAGCTGGGCCGGATCACCCACGAACACCAGGCGGGTGCGGAAGGGATGGGCGCAGCGCAGGGCGATCTCCAGCAGATCGCTGTCCACCATCGACGCCTCATCGATCAGCACCAGTCCCAGGTGCTCCAGCGCCATGGCCGTCTGCTCGGTCTCCTCGCAGCGCTCCAGATCCCCCTGGCGCCTGAGCTTCAAGCGCAGCAAGCGGTGGATGGTGGAGGGATACCAGGTGGGCTGCAGACCCACCAGCTCCAGCTGGCGCCGCAGCACCCCGACAGCCTTGTGGGTGGGCGCCACCACGGTCCAGCAGAGGCCGCCGGCCTCCACCTCCTGCAGCAGACGAGTGGAGAGGAAGGTCTTGCCCGTGCCGGCATAGCCACTGAGCACGAAAGGCGTGCCATCGGCCGGGGCCGCCAGCCAGTCGGCAAAGGCGGCGGCGGCCTCCTGCTGGTCGGGGGTCAGGGCCGGGCCGGGGGAGGGCGGCGCGATCACCCCAGGGCCGCAGGCAGGCTGGGGCTGAGCAGCTGGCTGACGTTCTGGATCAGATGCAGCGGGGTGCCGATCAGGGCCAGGCCGGGCAGGGCCACCAGGGGGCCGATGACACTGCCGGCCAGCACTTCCAGCTTGGTGTGGCCGAGGTTCTCCTTGAGCGGGTTGTCCCAGATCGAACCGGTGATCTCGTTCCCCCCCACCAGGGTGTTGACCCGGGCGGCGGTGCGACCGGCGGCGTAGCGCACCCCGCTGGCGTCGTAGAGCACCACGAAGCAAAGGGTCGCCGCCAGGGCGAAGAGGGGATCCTGAAACCCCTGGCTCCAGCCGATGCCGGCGGCGGTGCCGGTCATCAGGGCCGAATGGCTGGAGGGCATCCCACCGGTTTCAAACAGCACCGCGGGGCGCCAGTGGCCATGCAGCGCCAGTTCCACGAACAGCTTGGACACCTGGGCCAGACCACAGGCGGCCAGCCCCCACCAGAGCACGGCGTTATCCAGCAGATCGCGCAGCATCAGCAGCAGGTGGCCCGAATCACTGGCAATGGCAGAGGTCATCGATCGCGGCTGGTGATGTAGTCGGCCAAGGCAAGCAGAGGGGCGGCCTTGGCCTCCCCCTCGCCGGCACCCCAGGGGGCCAGGGCCGCCTTGGCCTCAGCCACCAGGACCTCGGCGCGGCGGCGCGATTCCTCGAGGCCGAGCAGCTTGGGATAGGTGGTCTTGTCGGCGGTGAGGTCCTTGCCCGCCGTCTTGCCCAGCACCTCGCTGCTGGCAGTGACATCGAGGATGTCGTCGATGATCTGAAAGGCCAGACCGATGCCGCGGGCATAGGTGCCCAGGGCGCTGAGCAGGGCCTCGGAGGCGCCGGCGATCCGGGCACCGCTGATCACACAGGCCCGCAGCAGGGCGCCGGTCTTGTGCAGATGGATGTATTCGAGCGTCTCGAGATCCACCGCCTTGCCCTCGCATTCCAGGTCCACCACCTGGCCCCCCACCAGCCCCGGAGCGCCGGAAGCCAGGCTCAGCTCGCCGACGACGGCCAGCAACCGTTCGGCCGGCAGGCCTGGACTGCGCAGGGCGATCATTTCAAAGGCACGGGTGAGCAGGGCATCGCCGGCCAGGATGGCGTTGGCCTCGCCGAAGACCTTGTGGTTGGTGGGCCGGCCCCGTCGCAGATCGTCGTTGTCCATGGCGGGGAGATCGTCATGGATCAGCGACATGGTGTGGATCATCTCCAGTGCCACCGCCGTGGGCATGGCCAGGTCGCCATCACCGCCGGCCAGCTCGCAGGCCGCCAGACACAGGATCGGCCGCAACCGCTTGCCGCCGGCCAGCAGGGAGTAGCGCATCGCCTCCCGCAGGGATTCGGGCCGCTCCGGACCGAGGGAGCCATCCAGGGCGCCCTCCACCCGCAACCTGGCCGCCTCCAGATAGGCGGCGAAATCAAAGGAATGGGCCGGGGCCGAATCCTGGGCTGGGGCCGCGTCCTGGGCCGGATCCTGGGCCGTGCTCACCGACGCGGTCATGGGGGACTGGGTGCTCGGCGACGATTCTCGCAGCCTGCCCCCCGAGAGCGATCGCCGGCTTAACAGGGCCGGGCAGCCAGCGGTGCCCCGTCCTGGCCCCAGCGGACCTGAACCAGCCCTGGACAACCAGGTCTTTCGGGAACCGGATAGCGGAGATCCCGCTCTGACGTCCTGCCCCACGAGGCCGCGGCCGGGCTGATCCAGATCCTGGTGGGGGGAGATGTAGCCGCGGCGTCAGCCCGGATTCAGAGCAGCCCAGGCTCAGACCAGCAGATCCTCCAGCGGTGCCCCATCCACCCCGTGGCGGCGGCACCAGGCCAGCACCGTGTTGACCAGCAGCATCGCCACGGTCATCGGGCCGACCCCACCGGGCACCGGCGAGATGGCGCTGGCGATCGGCTCCACCTCCTCGAAGCGCACATCGCCGCAGAGGCCGCCCTCGGGCTTGCGATGGATGCCCACATCCACCACCACCGCCCCCGGCGTCACATGCTCAGCGCCGATCATCCGCGGCCGGCCCGCCGCCACCACCAGCACCTCCGCCTGACGGGTCAGCGCCGCCAGATCGGCGGTGCGCGAGTGGGCCACGCTGACGGTGGCATTCGCCGCCTGCAGCATCAGCGCCATCGGCTGGCCCACCAGGATGCTGCGGCCCACCACCACGGCCCGCTTGCCGGCCAGCTCCACCCCCGCCGCCGCCAGCAGGGCCATCACCCCCGCCGGGGTGCAGCTGCGCGGACCGGGCTCTCCCTTGAGCAGGCGGCCCAGATTGAGAGTGTGCAGGCCGTCGGCGTCCTTGTCGGGATCGATGGCCGCCAGCAGGGGGCCCTCCTCCAGACCGGCCGGCAGGGGCAGCTGCAGCAGGATGCCGTCCACCCGGGGATCGGCGTTGAGCCGCTGGATCTGCTCCAGCACCGCCGCCGCCGCCGAGTCGGCGGCCAGGTGGGCGCCGAGGTTGAGGATGCCGACGCGACAGCAGGCCTTCTCCTTGTTGGCCACGTAGACGCCGCTGGCCGGATCGTCCCCGATCCTCAGCACGGCCAGGCCTGGGGGACGACCCGCCAGCGGCAGTCCCGCTGCGATCACACCGATGAGGCGTTGCTCGATCGCGGCCGCCAGCAGCCGTCCGTCCAGCAGAGTGGCCATGAGATCAAAGGTTGGGCGTTCCACCATCAGCATGGAGCCTCAAAGAACCCTGTCGGCTTCGACACCGCTAGCTTTTTCGCTTCCGTCCTGATCCATGGCCAACGGCCTCCGGCGGCTCCGATCCCTGTGGCGCAGCCTTCTGAGGCTGGAGCGCCCCCGCCTGGCGATCGTGGCCTGGCGCCCCAGCGGCATGGGGGCTGTCGTGCTGGCTTGCCTGTTGGTGGCCCTGCTGACCAGCTGGCCCTGGCTGGTGGAGCCCAGCCCGCGGCCCGGTCTGCCGGCCCCCTTCACTGTCCGGGCGCCCAAGGACGCCACCGTGATGGACAGTGCGGCCCTGGAGCAGCGGCGCAGCCAGCTGATGCCCCGCACCCAGGTGCAGGTGGTGGATGAGCGGGCCAGCCGCCAACTGCAGCACGAGCTCGATCGCAGCCTGAGCCAGGTGCAGCAGCAACGGGGCAGCCAACAGGCCCGTGTCGATCCGCTCAATCTCACCGCCGCCGAGCGGCAATGGCTGCAGCGTCTCGGCCCAAGCCAGCTGGCGGGCTGGGAGCGGGCCGTGCGCCAGGCCCAGCTGCGCATGCTCAGCCAGGGCGTGGTGGCGAGCGTCGCTGATGGTCCCCTGCTCGAGGCCGCCAATCTGCAGCTGGAGGATCAACCGCTGCCGGGGCGCAGCCTGGGCAGTCGCCTGATCGCCGCCAGCCTCGAGGGACGCACCAACCTGCGCAGTGACACCTTCCTCAGCCAGCGGCGCATCGAAGAACTGGTCAGCCAACACGGCCTGCCGACGATCACGGTCCGGCAGGGGGACCTGATCACCCGCCAGGGCGAGCTGATCAGCTCCCAGGCTTTCGATGTGCTCGATTACTTCGGACTGATCAACCGCCGCCCCCGCCCCCTGCCCTGGCTGGGCCACTTCAGCGAAGCCCTGGCCGCCTGTACCGTCATGCTGCTGGTGATGAGGCGCTGGCGGGCCAGCCTGGAGCCGCGCCAGGCCCTGCTGGCCCTGGCGATGCTGTTGACGGTGCAGGGCTTCAAGCTGGTGCTCGGCGTCCACGCCAGCCCCCTGGCCCTGCTCGTTCCCCCCACCCTGCTGCTGGCCCAGGGTCTGGGCACGGTGGCGGGATTGGCCTGGCTGGCGGCGGCCAGCCTGATCTGGCCCTATCCCCTCAACGACCTGCTCGAATGCCGCCTGGCGATCGCGGCGCTGGTGGGGGTGCTGGCGGCCCTGCTGGCCGGACGCCAGCGCAACCGGGCCCAGCTGCTGCAGCTGGCCGTGCTGCTGCCCCTGGGGGCGATGCTCGTTCAGGGGCTGGTGATCCAGCTGGCCAGCCTCTGCGGCCTGGGCGCAGCGGCTCCGGGCCACTGGCCCCGGGGCAATGACCTGTTCGGCGAGGCGCTGATGGTGGGGGGGTTGCTGATGGCCGGCCTGATCCTGGCGCCGCTGGTGGAGAGCTTCTTCGGCCTGCTCACCCGCGCCAGGCTGATGGAACTGGCCGACCTCGAGCGGCCCCTGCTGCGGCGGCTGTCCACCGAGGCACCGGGCACGTTCGAGCACACCCTGATGATCTGTGGCCTGGCGGAGGAGGGGGCCCGGGCCATCCAGGCCGACGTCGACCTGATCCGCACCGGCGCCCTCTACCACGATGTCGGCAAGCTGCACGGCCCCCAGTGGTTCATCGAGAACCAGGACGAAACCGGCGGCAATCCCCACGACCGCCTCGACGATCCCGTGGCCAGCGCCGCCATTTTGCAGGCTCATGTCGACGAGGGTCTGAAGCTGGCCCGGCGCTACCGGCTGCCCCGGCCACTGGCCGACTTCATCCCCGAACATCAGGGGATGCTGAAGATGGGCTACTTCCTGCACCAGGCCCGCGAACGGGACCCCTCCATCCCCGAGGAACGTTTCCGCTACCGCGGGCCGATCCCCCGCAGCCGCGAAACGGCGATCCTGATGCTGGCCGATGGCTGCGAGGCCGCCCTGCGCTCCCTGCCGCCGGGGACGACGGAGGAGCAGGCCCGGACCATGGTGCGGCGCATCGTTGAGGCCCGCCAGAGTGACGGCCAACTGGCGGGCAGCGGCATCGGCAGGGCCGAACTGGAACTGGTGATCCGGGCCTTCGTGCGGGTGTGGAAACGGATGCGCCATCGCCGCATCCCCTATCCGATCCCGGCCCGCAAGGCCTTCAGCGCCTGATTTCCGTCCGGGGAGCAGCAGCCGCCCCCTTCAGAAACCGCGCCAGAGCCTGGCTCCTTCACTGGCCCGCATCGAGCTGATCTTGCGTTCCAGCACCGTGATCGCCGGCACCAGGGTGATGGCGTTGGCGGCGATCAGGGGGCCGTCGTGGGTGATCAGGCCGTAGATCCCCCAGAGGGTGATGCCCAGGGTGAACAGCACGTACATCGGCAGGGAGATGCCGCTGGTGTCCCGGCTGCGCACGGTCTTGATCGCCTGGGGAAAGAAGCTCAAGGTGGTGAGCGTGGCCGCTCCGTAGCCCAGCAAGGTCACGGGCAACGGATGGGCCATGGAGTGGGGCGGTGACGGCTCCGTAATCTGCCCTTCAGCGGGTCTATGCCACAACCAGGGCGGGTCCGATCCGGGCGATGGCGAACCACGGCGCCACCGGTTTCATCCCGACCACCAGCCCCGTGAGCGAGCAGCATGAGCAGTGAATCCAAAGCCTCCATGACCCTGAGCTTTGCCGAGCTCCAGGCCCAGCTGCGGCCCGAATGGGGCCGCGAACACGACGGCAACGGTCTCGATTTCGACCTGTTGATGCTGCCCTCGCTGTCGGTCGACCGGGCCCAGCTCGAGCTGGTCACCGGAGCGCACAACTACGAGGAACGCCAGCTGTTCTCCCTGATCCGGCTGCGGGATCCCGGGGTGCGGATGATCTATGTCACCAGCAAGCTGCTGCCCGAACTGGTGGTGGATGCGGTGCTGGAGCTGCTGCCGGGCGTGCCCGCCTCCCATGCCCGCAAGCGGCTGCACCTGTTTGACGCCGACGATGCCTCCAGCCGGCCGCTGACCGAAAAGCTGCTGGAGCGCCCTGCCCTCTTGGCCCGCATCAAGGAGCTGCTCCGGCCCGGCCGCAGCTTCATCGCCTGCTACGTGGTCACCGAGCTGGAAAAGCGCCTCTCAGAGCTGCTGCAGGTGCCGCTGCTGGGTACCGATCCGGCCCTGGGCTACTGGGGAAGCAAAGCAGGCAGCCGCGAGCTGTTCGCCCGCTGCGGCGTGCCCCATCCGCCTGGCAGCGGCCTGGTGCATAATCTCGACGGCCTGGCGGAGGTGACCGCCGAGCTCTGGGAGGCCCATCCGGATCTCAGACGCTGCGTCGTCAAGCTCAACCAGGGCTTCAGCGGCGAGGGCAATGCCCCGCTGGAGCTTGAGCCCCTGGCCCTGGCCGAACACAGCCCGGCGGAACGCCGCCGGCGCTTGCGCCAGGCGATGGAGAGCCTGCCGATGCCGCCGCCCCAGTGGCGGCAGCTGGTGGCGGAGCAGGGGGCCCTGGTGGAGGCCTGGCTGCAGGGGGGCGATGCGCTCACGTCCCCCAGCGTTCAGGGCACGATCCACCCCGGCGGTGCCGTCGAGGTGCTCTCCACCCACGAACAGATCCTCGGCGGAGCGAGCGGCCAGACCTACCTGGGCTGCCGCTTCCCTGCCGAGGATCCCTACCGGCTGGAACTGATGCGCCATGGCCAGGCGGTGGGCGAGGCCCTGGCCGCCGAGGGTGCCCTTGAGCGCTACGCCGTCGATTTCATCGCCCGGCGCTTCGGCGATCACTGGGACGTGCAGGCGATCGAGGTGAACCTGCGCCAGGGGGGAACCACCCACCCCTACATGGCCCTGCGGGCGATCACCAACGGCGATCTCGACCCGCTCAGCGGGCGCTTTCTCTCCCCCACAGGCCAGCCGGTGCACTACGTCGCCACCGACAACCTCTGTGATCCCCGGCTGCGGGGCCTGCTGCCCCTCGACCTGGTCGACATCGTCGCCGAGGCCGGGCTGCACTACGACCCGGCCCGACTGCGGGGCAGTGTCTTCCATCTGCTGGGCTGCCTGTCGGAGTTCGGCAAGCTGGGCATGACCTGCATGGGGGACAGTGCCGCCACGGCCCAGGCCGTGTACGACGAAACCCGCAAGGCCCTGCTGGCGGGTGGAGCGGCCCGTTCCGCCGAGCACTGAGCGAGCGGAGTCTTGGCGAGACCATGGCGGGGTCGTGGCGGCGAGGCCGGCGCCGTGACTCAGATCCCTGAAGCAATTCCCTGAAGCAGTGCCACCATTGAGAGCCGTGGTCAGCGGCGGGGGCGTGGCAGCAGAATCCAGGCAACACGATCTCGGCCCCTCCAGCGCACCATGGCCCCCTCCCACCCACGCAACGGCGCCTCGGATCGCGACGGCAACCCCGGCGAACGAAGCCGAGTCCAGCGCCGACCGGGACCGGGGGGCCAGCCCCTGTGGCTGGCCTGGGTGCAGCTCAGCATCAGCACCATGCTGGTGGTGCTGTTTCTGGTGGTGCTCGGCAAAGTGCGGGAGCAGGCCGCCATCGTCGGCGAGCTGGAGCAGAAGCTCAGCACGATCGAGAATTCACGGTCGCAGGATCGCACCACGGCGATGGAACAACAGCTTGAGTCGATGATCCAGCGATTGCAATCGGTGGAAAAGGTCGGCGACCATCTGCGCGATGTGGACCGTCAGCAGCAGGCCCTCAGGCAGGAGCTCCAGCAATTGCTCAGTCTCTCAAGACCAACGATCGAAGGGTCCTCCGAGCCCCCCAGACCGATCTCAACACCCCAGGCTGCCAGCCCTACGCGCCCCTCCGCCCTGCTGCCGGGCTCACCCCGACCGGGCGCCACCCTGCTGCGCCCGCCAGCGGGAAATCTCTGAGCGTGACGCGGCGGATCAGGGCCGCCGAGGTCTGCTCAGCGCCAGGACGCCCCGATCGTGCCGATCAGATCGGGCGGACCAGTTCCAGCAGGCCAGTTCCAGCGCATGGACAGCAGGGGCTATCCCTTGACCGCATCCCCTGTGGCACTGGGCAGGATGTAGCGCTGCAGCAGCACGAACAGCACCAGCACCGGCAGAATCGAGACCACCGATCCCGCCGCCACCAGCCGCCAGTCCAGGGAAAAACTGCTGGACAGTTGCTGCAGTCCCAGGGGCAGGGTGTAAAGCGATGGATCGTCAAGAATGATCAGGGGCCAGAGAAAATCACTCCAGGTGCCGATGAACACAAACATCGCCAACGTGATCAGATCGGCCCGGGCGGCAGGAATCATCACGTTCCACCAGGCGCCGATCGGCGTGCAGCCATCGATGCGGGCCGCCTCCTCCAGTTCCACCGGCACCCCGAGAAAGCTCTGGCGCAGCAGAAAGATGCCGAAGGCGGTGGCAGCCTGGGGAAGAATCAGAGCCCAGAGCGTGTTGCGCAGACCCAGCTGCACCATCAGCAGGTAGAGCGGGATCATCACCACCTGAAACGGAATCAGGATCGTCGCCACCACCAGGGCCAGCACCAGGCCCCGCCCTCGAAACCGCAGGCGCGCCAGCGGATAGGCCGCCAGGGAGCAGAACAGCAGGTTGGCGAGCACCGCCAGGGCACTGACGATGGTGCTGTTGAGCAGATAGGTGGCCATCGGATTGGCCGCGAACAGCTGGCGGTAGGCCGCCAGGCTGGGCTGGGCGGGCAGCAGGGCCGGCGGGCTGGTGAAGATGTTCTCGCCAGGGCCCTTGAGCGAGGTGCTGACCAGCCACAGCAACGGCAGCAGCATCAGCAGAGCCGTCAGCACCAGGGCCACCAGCTGAAGGGCCGTGGCCGCAAGGGAGCGCTGGGGGCCGCTGGAGGGAAGGGACATGGGGCGGCGAAGGGGTCCCTGGAGCGGCCTGAAGGCTAGCTGCGCGGGGCGACCGGCCCGTTTCGGCCGATAGGAAGCGAGCCGAATCCCGGCACGACCACAACGACGACAACGTGAGAGGGTGGAACCTGAATCAGGACGAACGCCATGACCATCGCGCCGGAATCCCTGCTCGAAGCACTGCAGTGGCGCTATGCGACCAAGGTGTTTGACCCTGAACGGATCATCCCCGCCCAGCTCTGGTCGACCCTGGAGCAGGCCCTGGTGCTGACACCGTCCTCCTATGGGTTGCAACCCTGGAAATTCCTGGTGGTCCAGGATCCGGGCCTGCGCCAGGAGTTGCGGCCCCACTCCTGGAATCAGTCCCAGATCACCGATTGCTCCCATCTGGTGGTCATGCTCTGCCAACGCACCATCAAGGCCGAGGATTCGGAGCGGCTGATCAACGCCACCGCCGCAGCCAGGGGGGTGGAAGCCAGCAGCCTGGATGGCTACCGCAAGATGATCCAGATTGATCTGATCGACGGCCCCCGCAGCCAGAGCATCGATCGCTGGAGCTCGAATCAGGTTTATATCGCTCTCGGCAACCTGATCACCGCTGCAGCCCTGCTCTCCATCGACACCTGCGCGATTGAGGGATTCTCACCGCCGGACTACGACAGAATTCTGGGATTGGAAGCCAGTGACTACCGCACCTGTGTGGTTTGTGCCTGCGGTTATCGCAGCGACGCAGACAAATACGCCGCGTTGGCCAAGGTTCGCTACTCCGCCTCGGAGCTGATCGAGTATCGCTGATCCGGCCAGCTGGCGACCCAGGCCGCTGAATGCGCAAGCAGCGACAGGTTGAGCGTTTGCAGCTCAGACCCGGGAGCATGGTCGGACTGAATACGGGCTTGAAGAGAAGGCCTTGACCATTCTCCTGTCGGCAACACCAGAGCATGAGCACTGCGCTTGCAACGCAAATCGTGGCTTGCTTCTTTTCCATCACTGGCCACGAGAATTAGCAATGACTCGCGGCCAGCTACCTTGATTAACGCATCACCAATAATTCCACGAATCGACGGTGACAGTATCACCAGGAGTCACAGGATCGGGAGCGACAGCGAAATAACCTGGGATCCTTGAGAGCGAAACAAATCAAGCAAAACAGTTGGCATCACAGCCGCCAGCGCCATTGCCAAAAACAGAATCAGCAGAAACAGTGACATAATTTCATGCCGCTATCCATAAACAACGAGCGGACCGAAAGCGGAGGCGAGGCAAGAGCGAATTCCAGCAGCAGTCAGCAACGATGACCCGGCATAAATGACCAAGGCCCGTCAGTGCAGCCTTGAGACCGGAGCGGCCGGGCCCGGGAACCTGACCTGCGAAACCAGGAGCACTGCCAGCAGCAGGACCAGTGGAACACTCAAGACACCCGGATGGCTGAGCAGATCGCAGGTCCGACCCATGGGCCACTGCAGGACCGACAGCAGTGCATCCAGATGGGACCCCTCTCTGCCACCGCTTCCGTGCTCTGCCGCTTCAAGGCGACAGGCATCACGACAAGCGACAAGGACAGGAGCGACCCAGAAGAAAATTCGCTCCTTTGTGACCGCCCAGGCATAGACACTCAAGAGTCCACTGATCCAGGCCGCAAGCGTTGGCAGGTAGGCAGCCGAACCCGAAACCCAGAACAACACCTCGTGAATCTGCTGCGGATACAGGAGGGCGACGGCCAGGAAGACTGAGGAGGTTGAACATGAAAGACTGCCATAACCGACAACCCGGGAGGGTTAGAATGCCAGCGGCCATAAAAGAAGCAACAGAGACTGAATATCGCTTGCCAACAAGAGCGGATGGGTAAGACTATCAGCGGCAAGCCCAAGTTTATGGGCAAGAAAAGCATGGCAAATATCGTTGGCTCCGATGCTGGCCAGGGACTCCAGCGTGTCAGCTTTTTCAAGATTTAAGCCATTGCATCGGCGAAGGCCTCAGATCGGCCGAGGAAGATCCAGTCATCAGCCCAGGGCGAAGCAGTGTAATAACCAATGAACAAGATGATCAACAACATCAGCCCTGTTAGCATCCATAACTGAAGCACCATTTTACCCCGGTGAGTCGCTTGATCATGGATCGCGTTTCGAGTCGGCCAAGGTGATGAGATGTTGGCGAAGGGATGTAACTTCGATACCATTCCCGCAATCAATCTCAGCCGACCTCCAGTCGGCAGGCCCTCGGCAGGCCACACTGGAATCCTGCGGAATCGAGCCATGCGTCCCCGTCAGTTTGCGATCAGCGCCGCCGCGATCAGCCGTTCTGCGATCAGCATTGCCCTGGGGGCCGCCATCGCAGCCCTGGCCCTGACGGCTCAAGCCAATCCTGCCCTGGCCCAGGCCTGCGAATGCGGCTGCAGCCAGCCCAGCGTGGGCTATCTCAACCCGGATGGCACCTGTCACTGCTCCTGCCAGGTGCTTCCCAGTCCCGGCATGACGCCGGAAACCCTCAGCGGCCCTCCCAGACCACCCAAGGCCGGGGGCGGTGACAACGTGCACTGGCAGTTTGAGTCCTACGACGATAACGACTGGCCCTTCCTGGGGCTCTGGTGATCACTCCCCAACCGCCCCGAGCCCAGGCCCCGTGCAGAGCGATTCCTGAGTCGACGCAGCTGACCTGGGCAGCGGCCGATAAACTTGCCGAATGACTTCAGATGATCCCCGCCGCCAGGCTTTGATTGAGTCGCTGCGGCTGCGCTACGCCGAGGCGGTGCACCACCAGGATGCCCTGGCCAAGCAGGCCCTGTTCAAGGAGGCTGTCTATCTGGGAATCCAGCCGCAATTGCTGGAGATCCCCGGCGAGATCAGGATTGACGCCCGCTGAACCGGCCGACCCTTCGACGCCGCCGCTGGCGGCTGGACTCAAACGCCCTGGGCACCGTCAAGGCTGCGCAGGGTACGGGCCAGGTCCTCGCGCAGCTCCAGAAACTCCGGTGACACCCGCAGATGGGCCAGGTTGCTGCGCTGCGAGTCCTGGCTGATCGTGCGCACGATCCGGCCGGGCCGCGGTGCCAGAATGTGCAGCCGCTGGGCCAGCAGCATCGCCTCTTCGAGATCGTGGGTGATCAACAGCGCCGCCAGGCCGGTGCGTTGCCACAGCTGATAGAGGAATTCCTGCATCGATTCGCGGATCTGCAGATCAAGGGCGCCGAAGGGCTCATCGAGCAGCAACAGCTGGGGCTCGGCCGCCAGGGCCCGGGCGATCGCCACCCGCTGCTGCATGCCACCGGAGAGTTCGCGCGGGAAGAGGGAGGCCGAGGCCGCCAGCCCCACCACCTCCAGGAAATAGGCCGTGCGCTCGCGGATCTCGGGGCGACCCCGGCCCTGGAGCTCCATGCCGAAGGCCACGTTCTGGGCCGCCGTCAGCCAGGGGTAGAGGCTGTACTTCTGAAACACCATGCCGCGGTCGGAGCCAGGCCCGCGCACCGCCCGGCCATCCAGCAGCACAGCTCCAGCCGTCGGCCGCTCCAGACCGGCCACCAGCCGCATGATCGTGGAGTTGCCGGAACCGGAGCTCCCCACCAGAG
>CANCJV010000013.1 GCA_947378425.1 Synechococcaceae cyanobacterium | reverse complement strand
CAATGTCTTCGCCGACACATCTTGCAAGTCTTTGTCTTTTTTGAATAATGCTGCGAGGAGCAAGTGTTGCTGCTCTCTCACCCCGCCAGCTCATAAACTTGCCCGCTGAGGCGATCGAGGTAGAAGTCCCCCACCACCGGCGTCGGCTGCAGCGTGGTGGGTGGCGGGCCATCGCCCGAGTACCAGCGGGTGGCGCGGCGGCCGACGCTGGATTCCTGCACCACCGCAAGGGCTGGTTCACCGCTGGCCGGGTCGGGGAGCAGCCCCAGGCCGCCGTTGGGATGGAGCCGCAGCCGCCAAAGCACCGCATGGCGGCCATCGAAGGCCTCGCCGGCCAGGCCACCGCTGGGGATGAGCGGTTGCACCTGAGCAGCCGTGCTGCCTCCGCCATCGCGCTGCTGGAGCAGCTGCCTCGGCGGCACCGGACAGCCCAGCAGGGCGACGCGCAGGGAGGCGATCAGCAGGCCGATCTGTACCTGGACGGTGACATCGGAGCGTTCGCCGTAGAGGTGCCGCAGCCTTGGCGCCTGCCGGGCGGTTGCGGGCCAGGGGACGGTTTCGCTGCTGCCGTCACCCCAGCTCACCTGAAGGGGTGCGCTGATCGGTAGGCGCGGCTGAATCAGCAGTTCGATCGGCACCGCCGCGACGGGTTCGTTCCAGCGCGGATCGGCCGGCAGCCAGGCCAGCTCCAGCGCATCGGCTGGCACCGGCCCTCGGCGGTAGCCCAGCTCCAGCCAGCCGGGCAGGTCCATCGGCAGCACCCACTGCTCGCTGCCGGGGCAGCCGACGGGGGGAAGGATGCGCAGGCGCGGGGTGGTCGTGCCCAAGGGGGACTCCGGCAGGGGGTAGGGCATGGCGCGGGCCTCAGGAGATGAGGGTCCAGCCCTTGGCGGTGGCGATCGCTCGGTCCTCCTCGCTCAGCTGGGCCAGGCCGAGGTTGGAGCTGATGTCGAGGCTCTGGCCCTCGCTCACCTCCGCCAGGCCGGAGAAGACCTGCAGCAGGGCAGATCGATCGAGGGCGCAGCCCCAGAACGACAGATCCCGCCGAATCCCCTGCAGCGGTACGGCCGCCAGCACAACGCAGTTGGAGAAAGCGTTCTCGTAGCTCTCCACTGCTCCCACGTTCAGCGCCGGCAGGTGCAGCAGGGCGTAGCAACCCGAAAAGGTGTTCTGCAGTGTCGTCACTGCCGCGGTGTTCAGCAGCGGCAGCACCGACAGGCCCCAGCAGCTGGAGAACGTGCCGCTCATGTCCTGTAGCGAGGCAGTGTCCAACGCCGGGAGGCGCTCCAACGCCCAGCAGCCCTCGAACATCGAGGCCATGGTGCTCACCGCCGCGGTGTTGAACGCCGGGATGGCCTCCAGGGCCCGGCAGCCGGAGAACAGGCTCACCATCGTCGTCACCGCTGCGGTGTCGTAGAGCGGCACCACCTGCAGGGCGCTGCAGTTCTGGAACATCGCCTCCATTGTCACAACGACGCTGGTTTCCAGGGGCGGGGCGATCACGAGCGAACGGCAGCCGCGGAACATCCCCTGCATCGAGGTGATGGCGCCGGCGCCGGTGAGGCTCACCTGGCGGAGGTGGGTGCAGCCGGCGAACAGCTCCTCGGCGCTGGTGAGGGCGGAGGCGCCCTCAATCCATACCCGCTCCAGGGAGGTGGAATCCCGCAGCGCATCCCCGAAGCTGCTGAGGCTGGCGAGGCCGCTGAGCTGCAGTTCCCGCAGGGTCAGACAGCCATAAAGCAACGAGCTGACATCGCTGAGGGCGGTCATGCCCACCAGCCGGATCGACTGCAGCGCCCGGCAGTCGTAGAAGCACTCCCTGGCGGTGGTGACCTGCGGCAGGGCCGGCAGCTCGACTGCCGTTAGTGAGGAGCAGTAGGTGAACATGCCATTCATCTGCTGCAGGGCCGGGGCCTGGTGGAGCTGGAAGGCCTGCAGCGCACCGGCGTAATAGAGGAGCCAGTTGAAGTTGGTGGCGCCACCGGCATCGAGGATCTCGATGCGCTCGACGCTGCCCAGATAGTCGTAGGTGCCGCGGGTTTCATAGC
The DNA here is from genome assembly GCA_947378425.1 of Synechococcaceae cyanobacterium. Classification (GTDB taxonomy): domain Bacteria; phylum Cyanobacteriota; class Cyanobacteriia; order PCC-6307; family Cyanobiaceae; genus Cyanobium. Next base: position 72,612 of record CANCJV010000013.1, on the reverse strand, counting down.
CGCAGAGGGCGATGCTGGCTCCGGCGGCGGCCCTGGGCAGGCAGAGGCGCAGATCCAGCCAGGGGCAGGAGGCATCGTCCTGGCTGATGCTGCTGTGCCGCGGGCTCAGGTCCACCTGCGTCAGGTCGGCACCGGCCTGGGGGGTGAGGGTGACGATCACCTGCCGGTAACCCCGGCTGCAGGTGGTGGCAGCGGGGATGGTGTCGTGGTCGTAGCGGTGCTCGACCGTCACCGGTTCGATCACCGGTTCTCCCCACTGCCAGAGAGCCTGGATGTTGGCGAGCACGCCATCGGGAACCGGTGTGGTGAGCACCAGCTCGACGTTGTTGCTACTGGGATTCACTCCCACCATGTAGGCCAATGGATCGAGCAGCACCCCGTTCTGCCGCACCACCAGGGTGCCCTCGATCCGTTGCTGCCACTGCACATCGCCTGGGTTGGCGATGCTCATGCGCTCCAGCGGTCCATAGAAGTTGTTGGCGAACCACTGGGTCTGGGGGTGAATCACCTCCCCAGGCGAACTGATCTGCTCACTGCTGCCATCGCCCCAATCCACGAAAAAGTTGCCGGCGGCCCGTAGCGCCAGCACGTTCCCCGGACCGGGATAGACGGCGAACAGGCCCACCAGCTTCTGCTCGCCTGCGGCGATCTGAGGCAGCTCCAGCCAGTCGGCGGGCCGCTGCCAGGGCGGCAGCTCGCTGGGCTCGGAGCTGTGGGTCAACTGCCCGTAGTTGAGCTGCACGGCGGGCCGAGCAGCGCCAGCTCCGATGCTGCTGGCGGAGGGAATCAGGGGGCTGGCGATGACCATGAGGTGCTGCACTCCCCCGCTATTGCCGCCGGGGTGTGCAAGTCCAATCAGCGACCGCTTCCCCCAGCAGCGCGAGGCTCAGGGCGACGGGGACGGCCGGGCTGCTCTGGCTGGGGCAGCGGCAGGTTGTGGTGGGCGTAGGCGGCTTCTGTGGTGTCGAACCAGTCCCAGCCGTCCTTGGGCAGGGCCGTACCGGCCCGATTGCTGCGCGAGAGGGTGTAGTCGGGGGCATGCACCTCGTTGGGGGCGAACTGGAGGCTCTGGCCCTGGAGGCGGTAGAAGCCGCTGTTGTTCGCCGTTGGCACCGCTGGCGGGGACGGCTGTGCCTCGCTGGGAGCATTGACGCTGGGGTCAGCGGCATCAGGAGAAGGTGTTGTGGTCATGGCTGCTGAGGCGATGGCGACTGTGGAGGTGACTGCTGTGGAGATAGCTGCTGTTCAGATGAGTCAGAAGGTGATTGTCCAGCCCTTGCTGGTGGCCAGCTGCGGCTGATGGCTTGCCTCCAATACACCGGGAGTGCCGTTGAGGTAGATCGTGCCTCGGTTATTTACCGGCTCGAGGTTGGTGTAGAAGGCATTCAGTGCCGCCGCATCGAGGCCGGTAGCCTCCAGTCCTACCCAGATGCGATCCTGGCTTTCAGGATTCAGTCCTGCGCCGAGTCCGCGGACATCAATGAAGCACAGGGAGCGCGAGTAATTGAACTCGATGCCCTCCCGCAGGCGCCGTAGATCCAGTGGTGGGATCGAGCGCAGCGAGCAACCCATGAACATGGCGGAGAACATCTCGCCGTTGCTGGTGTCGAGCAACGGGATCTGACAGAGCCTGCCGCCATAGTCGATCAGCCAGGCGAACATGGCACTGAAATCAGTTCCTTTGCTCGTATCCAGTGGCGGAATAGCCAGCAGGGAGGAGCAGCCTTGAAACATATTGCTGAAGTTGACACCCGCACTGGTGTTGATCGCTGGGATGGTGGTGAGAGCACAGCAGTAGTAGAAAAACTGCTGGAAGATCTCGATACCCGCCGTATCGATCTCCACATGCCGAAGGCCGGTGAGGAAGGAGAAGAGGCCGGAGCCATTGGTGATGGCATGGGAGCGCACCCGCACGCGCTCCAGCAGGGGGTGGTTGATCATCGGTGGTGGCGATCAGGCATGGCGTTCACCACCTCTTGCCGATCGTGAGGCTCTCCAGCACCGGAGAGGCGATCGCGATATCCAGCCAGCTGCTGATGCTCTCGTCATCAGCGAGATCGTCCTGGAGGCGCAGTGCGGTGAGCCTCTGGCCCGCCTGCGGTGTCACGGTCACGATCGCCTGTCTGTAGCCCCGATCTGTCTCCGTACCGGCCAGCAATGGGTTGTCATGGTCGTAGCGGTGGCGAACGACCGTCGGGACCAGCTGGCTGGTGGCGTACTTCCAGCGGATCTCGAACATGTAGCCGATGCCACCGGTCCACAGCGGTGGATCCAGCACCACCATCACCCGGTTGTCGCCTCGAACCTCCAGCCGGTAGGCGTTGGAGGGGAGGAAGCCGCTGAGGCCGGCGTAGCGGACCGCGATGGACTCGGGAAGGAGGTTGAGCCAGGGCAACTCATTGCCCATCAGGGGGAGCTCCAGCTCAAAGGCCTGCTGCGAGCGGTAAGTGCTCCAACCCCACCAGTCGATCGCTGGGCTGGGGGAGAGGACCTCCTGCTGGGTTCCATCGCCCCAGTCGACATGGAAGTTGCCGCTGGCCCCGACGGCAACGGTGGTGCGATCACCGGGGAAGATGGCCGCCAGGCCGATGAACTTCTCCTCCTGGGGATCCAGCTCCGGCAGGGGCCGCCACTGACTGGGCCGCCTCCAGGGAGTCTCCTGAGGGTCGACAACGGCGCCGTAGTGCACCAGCCAGCCAGGTTTGGCCGCAGGCGGAAGCACCGCCAACGGTGCCGGATCTGGGGGGGAAGCGGGGATAGGGGCCATGGGCCATAGGGCTGCGGCACTCTCCCCCTGTTGCCAGGGGCTGAGGCGCTACCCCCCCAGATCAGGCCCCCTCGAGGAGCTGGCCGAGGCGGCGGGCGAGGAGCATCAGCTGCTCGCGCTGACGGCGCTGCAGGAGTTCGCGGGCCGCCAAGGCATTACCAGCCGGCAGCGGTTCTGGGAGCGCCGCGCTGCTGGGTCGGTCGTAGAGGGCGACCAGCAGGCCGGTGGGCTGGGCCTTGGCGGTACAGCCGATCGGGCAGATCATCAAGGTGGCGCCTTTGGGCAGCTCGGCTTCATCGAGGTTCAGGGCCAACGGCCGCTCGCTCTCGCATAGACCCAGAGCGGCATGGCCGAGCACCTTGGCCATCGCCACGCTCACCAGTGCCTCCTGGCCTGGTTGCAGCGGCAGCTGGGGGGTGCGGCCCTCGGCCGCCAGTACCTGGAGCGTCGCAGCACCATCCCAGTCGGCGATCACCAGGTTGTTGAGCCCAAACGGCTGGGCGGCGATCGCCGAGCGCAAAAGGGTCTGCACTTGTTCGCGGTGCAGGCCGTAGCGCTGGGCAAGGCTCTGGCCGGTGGGGAGCATCAGCCGCTTGGCCAGATCGGGCTGCACCACCACCAGGATCCAGCCCAGATAGAGCACCAGGCCAAGGAAGACGATGCGGCTGAGGCGATAGAGCAGCTGCCAGGGGCTCCTGGCATCGAGCACCTCGGTGATCGCCTTGTTGAGGGCATCGGTGGTGGCCCGGCTGAACACCTCCACCCGCTCGAACAGCCTGCTTTTCGGGGTGCTCATGCAGGCCCTGGCGATGTGGAGGTGATCAGGGAGGGAAACAGAGAGGAATCAGAGGAGGGGATCGATCCCAAAGGGGTCGTCACCAGAGGGAAAGAGCAGCGAGGTTGGGGCCTGTTGCTCCCCGGTGTTCTCACTGGCGGAAGGTGGCACCTGCTCAGGGGTCTCCGCCTCGGGCTGAGCGTCCGGTTCGGATTGGGTCTCGGGCTGGGCGCCCAGTTCAGTTCGGGCCTTGCGGGGCCGACCGCGGCGGGTAGGAGCTTGTGCTTGCTGCGGATCCGGGGCCTGGGGAGCCTCTGGGGAAGGATCCGTGGCAGCAGCGGCAGCGGTCACCTCCTCGAGAGCGGATTCAGCGGGGGCATCCAGCGAGGCCGCATCAGCAACCAGGCCCTCGATGCCAGCCGGAGCATCAGCCAGAGGTTCGCTACCCGCGAATAATGCAGAACCTGCATCATTCCGCTCGGGATCGTTCTGGGGAGCGGCTTCTGGCGGTGCCGGCTCAAGGTCGAAATCGAGCAGGTTCGTGGGCAGGTGGGCATCAAAGGGCTCACGCTCCGGCCCAGCCACTACAGCCGCGGGCGGTTCTGCCGTGGGCGACTCCAGTGCCGCCGGCGAGGTTCCCATCGGCACGGCCAACGGCGGCTCCGCACCGGGGCGCTGAGGGATCACCTGGGTTGCAGACACACCCTGGGGAGGGCGTTGCTCCTCGCCAGTGCGCCAGCCACTGCTCAACCAGCCGGCGAGATGCACCGGCCAGACGTAGCGCACCTCGGCGCCGCGGTGGATGCGCACCATCCCCTGCTGGGCAGCAGTGGCAACGGTGGTGGAGGGGAAGCGATCGGTCATGGCTCCGCTCCGCTCAGGCCGGCAGGGTGGCGGTCAGACCGACCACCATCCCCACCGGTGTGGAGGGCGAGACGAGGGCCCTGGCAAAGCAGAGGGAGGCGCCATCGACGTTGTCCCGGTCGGCCGCATCCAGCTGGATGTCCTTGCCGGAGATGTAGGCCTCAACCCGGCCACCTTCTGCCGGAATGGCGACCGTCGCCACCGCCACGAAGGTGCCCATGGTGCCGTCGCGGAGCAGGGGAGCCAGTTCGAGCTGGGTCTCCACCGCCACTTCACTGCCCGGATGGCTGACCATCAGGGTGAAGTGGAGCGTGGCATCGAGCTTGGTGTTGAGCCGCACCACCTCACCGCTTGCGAACAGCTGCTCGGTGTCCCGGGTGGCGGAGCGATTGGTCCAGCCGACGAGCACGGTGGCGGCGTCGAGGAGGGGATTGGCCTTGTAGGCACTCATGGGTCGATCTCCGAAAGAGAAAGCGAGGAGGGAATGAGAGAGGGATCAAGGAGGCCAGCCACAACGCAGCCAGCACCCCCTATCGAGGGCGCCCCTGGCGCATCAAGTGATGGGGGCGATGTTGTGGAGGCGGCCGGCGGCGCGGGGGTGCATGACGCCAAAGCCGACGTACCAGTCGATGCGGGTACGGAAGACGGGGGCGTCGGGCACTTCGCCGAGATCCCGGACGGAGATGCCGTAGCGGCCTTGGAACGGGCCCTGCAGGCCGGTGACGCCTTGGTCGCCAAAGGTGCAGCAGTAGATCGAGCTGGTGCCGCCGGCTTCTCCATAGCCAAGAACTTCCTGGCCCTGGGCGTCACGGTCGACGGTGAGGATCTGGCACTCCTGGTAGTGGTGCACCATCACCCCCAGGTTGTTGGTGGTGACGTTGTAAACCCCTTGGCCGACGGTGGCCCTGGCCAGGGCATTGAGCTGGCGGCGCATTGCCTTGCTCATCACCAGGTATTTCATCCCGCCGTAGGAGTTGACCGAATCGATCAGCTCATCGAGCTTGTCGAAGTCCAGCGCGGTGGCGCCATTGTTGATCGCCATCTCGGCGCCGGGGGTGAGGCGCTTGGCGAGGCCGTCAAAGCCGCGGGCCTGGCTGGCGGTGGCATCGCCATTGATCAGCGTTGCCTCCAGCGTCAGGCGCATCGAGCGGACTTTCATCTCCACCTGGGAGGCGCGGGCCTCGGGGCCCTGCAGGTCGACGATCGAGCGGTCCACATCGACGTCACCGCCAAAGAGGTGGACGGCTTCTGACTGGGGATCGACGACGCCGTAGCTCTGCTTGTAGCCCTCGTTCACCGCCCGAAAGCCCACCGAGGGGAGCTCCTTCTCGACGGAATAGAAGAGACCGCCGCCAGAGATGTTCATGAACGGCAGCCGCGAGAGCAGTTCCCCCTCGCTGAAGGTCTTGATCACCGCCAGGTGCTCCAGGCGGCTCTCGTACTTGGCTGCCTCGATCAAGGTGAGGCCCATCGGTGCTGCACTCCCGGGGATCAGCCCCAGTCACGTCACGGGCTATTGCCAGGGATCGCTGCAATCCTCCGCAGCGGTCTCCACCAGCTCCTGAACGGGCTCCGCTCCGGCCCTCTTCATGGTCGGGGGGCGCCTCAAGGGTGATACGAGCCCGCCGCTGTGGACGTTGGCTGCGCTCCGCTCCGCATCTCACTGGTGGACGGGCCCTTGACCCGCCCCCCGCCGGCTGAAGGGTCCTACGCGGAGCCCTCCCATGGCTTCTCTGTCCCGCAAAGCCCGCCTGCAGCAGTGCTGCTGGGAGCTGCTTGATGATCTGGCGTTCTGCAGCGAGCGCTATCCCCGCCTGGCTGAGCTGGCGGCCCAGCTGCTGTTCGAGCAGCAGGCGGCTCAGCCGCTGGTGGCGGTTGATCCGGCCTTGGAGGCCCTGATCCCCTTCTGATCTCAGCCGCCACCCGGGGGGCCCCAGGGGGGCCTCTTTTTTTGGACGCTGGGCCAAGTGCAATGCGGGTCAGCGGGACATGCGGCGCTGCCTACTGCAGATAGCAGCCGTGAGCTGGCAGGTGCTGGCGGCTACTCCACCGATGACACGACGACCCCACTGGCGGAGGGCTTCAGCACTGCCGGGGACCGGAGCCATCACAGTCGGCGAGGGGGGAGGACTGCACCGCTGCCCCAGCTGTCTCGCCCCGGTGGGTCGCTACAGCCGAGGCCTGACGCGGGTGTCCCTCGCCTCTCTTGTGATGGCCTCCTCTTTCCCCAGCTGCGAAATCCGCCAGTTGCTGGTGCACGTCTATCCCGGTGGCAGCAAGGCCCCCGGTGCTGAGCGCATCACGGTCTTCTATGGCCGCCGCGGTCGCCCCGTCAAAAAGCCCCGCTTCATCCCGGCGGCTCTTGCCCATCAGTGGGCCCGCAAGCTACAGGCCCGGCGTCTCGGCACCGTCTCGGTGCTCTGAGCCGTTGGGCCTTGGCTCAGCCCCGGCGGGTCAGCAGCTCGCCGGGGCTTTCGCTGCTCTCAACGCAGCGACTCACTCCGCTGCCAGTTCCGCTCCAGCGCGGCTCGAAAGCGCTCCCTCCCCCAGGGGCTGCTGCGCACCTGACGGTTGATCATGCGGGACACCTTCCAGGTCTTGAGCCCCACGGCGATGGCGAACACCAGCCAGGGCAGCAGGAGCCCGATCGGATGGGCCATCAGAGCGGCAGCGGCGTCCTGGTTCTTCTACAGCGTTTGCTCTCTTGGTGCTGGCGGAGGGTCCACTGGTTTCCCTTGATCGCCAGGCCGCAGTGCTCGCAGATCGTCACGGGGCGACTCCTGCACCATTGCGCCGGCCGCTCGCCCACCAGCTCCCGCCGGCTGGGGTCAATGCCACGGCCCTGCTGGTAGCGGGTGAGGGCTGGGGCCGTGGTGACAAAACCAGTGTCCAGACAGCGGAACAGCAGGGACTGCCCCCGCAGGTTCTGCAGGTTGAAGCTGGTGATCGCCACCTGCGCTAGATCCCCTTCCTCCACCCATGGTGGCACCGAGGGAGCCAGGACACTACAGGTAGAGCACGACACCGGCGCCACGCTGCTGATGGCTGATCAGGGCAGCAGGGCGGCGGATTGATTTCCCAGAACTGAGAAATTTTCCGAGCGGCTCTGCAGCCGTTTCCAGAAACAGGGGAATACCCCTCCGGTTTTGATTCTTCTACGCGCTTCTACAGGGGCTTGCAAGGAGTTGCAGGGAGTTGATTTTGAAAGTGAAATTATGAGGAGAATTTTCAATTTTTTCTGCGTTGCTTTCTCCCCTTTTGAGGGTTGGTTATTTCGGCGCTGCTGAATTTTGGTGACGACGGAGAAGTCAGTGATCGCCTGGTTGGTTTGGTGTGGCGACGGCTGGCTGTGTCCGTGTCGGCGGGCGATCAGGCTCGACGCTCAGCAGCATCCATGCGGCGGGCGATCGCGCGTGCCCAGCGATGGCCGGGGTCGCCACCCCAACCATCCCAGGCCTGGCGGCCCTTGCCGTAGGCGCCCCAGCTGGAGCCCACCTTGTCGACGTCGTGGCGAGCGAAGGAGCTCACCATCCGGTCGATGGTGGTGGGCGAGAGCTCCTGGCGATTGGCGAGCTGCCGGGCCCTGGCCAGGCCCACCGGGGTCATGCCGCGTTTGGACGTTGGCTGCTGGGCCCGCCGTTCGAGGGCACGACGGGCAGCAGCAGCGACAGGAGCGGGCGGCTGGAAGGAGATGCCGCCATAGAACTGCTTGCCCCGGCGCGGCATGGTGATCAGGCCAACGGGGGCTGATCGGGGCTGCTGCCGATCTCGGGGTCAGCAGCGCCCAGCCCAAGGGCAGGATCGGCAGCGGCAGCGCTGGCCTCCGGTTCATCGGCGCCGTCGCGATCGCCGGCGAGAACCTCCGGTTCGGCAGGGACCGCCGCCGTGTCGCCACCAGGAAGAGCAGGGGTCTCGGGCTGCTCGGTGAGCGCCGGCACGAACTGATCGATGTAGGCGCCGATGGCCTGCAGCTGGGTGTCAGCGTCCTTTGCGCTGGCCTGCAGCTGGGCCATCAGCGCCTCGGCGGTGGCAGCCCGCTCCATGGCGGTGAGGGCATCGCGTTGGGCGGCGGCGATGGCGGCGTCATCGGCCGCGTCATCAGCCAGGGCCTCGGCCAGTTGCTGACGGAGATTGGCCTCACGGGACTGGAAGCCGGCGATCACGCCGACGATGCGATCGAGCAGGGCAGTCATGGTGCGGAACGGATGGAAGAGGAGTTGAAGGAAGCGGAGGGTCACGGGACACCTCGGGGTTGAGCAGGCACTGCTGTCGCTCAGCGACGCGACTGGGTGCGGCCGTTGACCGCGAAGGAGGCGCGGTAGAGCTCGGAGGCCGACATCGCCTGGGGGTTGAGCGGTTCGCCGTTGCTGGCGATGCCGGAGGCCGTCATGGCACCGGCGGCCTGCATGCCGGCCGGGCCCCGCTGCTGGAACAGGAAGCCGTAGACGGGATGAACCCGCATCTCATCGAGGAAGTCGGCGGTGGTCAGGGGCCGGCCGTCATCACCAAGGAGGGGCTTGCCTTGACCATCGAGGGGTTCGAGCACGTCCTTGCCCTCCTTGTCGGTCCCCAGGCGGAAGCAGCTCCCCAGCTGGCCCTTGAAGATGTCAAAGAACGTGCCGCGCCGGTCACCACCATTGCGGCCCTCGGCCTGGGAAAAGGCGCGCTCCAGCAGGCGGTCCTTGCGGAGCTGGAGCACCTGCTGTTTGGCCTCATCGCGCTCGGATGCGACGGCGGCCACCCTTTGGGCAGAGGCCTCTTCCATCTGGCGTTCGCGCAGCTCCATGCGCTCCTCGAGGACTTGCTTTTGGCGTTCGGCCTCCTGCAGGCGGGAGTATTCCTCGGGGTTGATCTCGGAGAAGCGATTCAGCTGTTGGCGGAGGGTGCGGATCTCCTTTTCGAGCTGGTTGTTCTTGCGGCGTTCGGCCTTGAGCGGATCGGCGGACCGACTGTCGTCGGTTCCGATGTCGCCGGGAGGCGTTGCCGCAGCCGGGGGCTGGGTGGCCGCAGGCGGATCGCCAGGAAGGTTGTCGCTGCCCTGGGGATCAGCACCCCCATCGGCGGCGGACTGGAAGGTGTAGTTGTCGTCAGCGCCCTGGCCGCTGGAGGCGGCGGGGCTGGAGGTGGAAGAAGCAGAGGTGGCAGTGGCCATGACCCATCGCGGCTGTCGTGGATGAACGCCCCGTCCGGGCTGCGTTCTCCAGCTATTGCCAGGGGCACCGGCTGGAAATCGATCCATGCACGCAGCCATCAGCGACCTCTTTCCCCCGTCCTTTACGGCTCGCACCCCGTCTCGTAAGGAATTCGGGCGGGAACTGGCGGGCAGGTTTACTACGGGCTCCGCCGACCAAAGGGGATGGCGTAAATCAAATATTCCTGAACTGAGTGAATACGGGCGAGGATCAATAGCCCATGAAAAGCGATCGTTGTTTTTGTCAGTTCAGCGTGAGGCCTTGATGCGCTTACGGAGCTTGCGGCTGAAGCCAAAGGCTGTGCCAACTCCAAGGATGGGCAAGGGGCCGGGTGCAGCGGGGATTGGAGCTGCTTCAGCAAAAAATTCAGCTGAAATCCTCCTGACACTATCGAACTCGACTCCGGCGTAGGAAGTTTTGACGTAAACCGCACTCAAAGGAATTGACAGGCTAATAATGGGAGGAACTCCTCCGGGCTTTAGTGTATATCCTTGGCAGTCGGCCACAAAGTCGCTGTCTGAGCAGATTGCAAATCTAGCCGTAAAGCCGCCATCCAGGGATTCTAAACTCAATCGGAACGAGTTCCAGGCCTTGCCTGAGGATGCTGTTAGGCTATAAGCGTACAATCCCCTGGACGTGCTGCCACTTAATAGAGGACTGAAATTAATATTTACTTCCCACACTTCGAAAGGTGGCGCATCAATTGAGAGGTTCCCAAATCCGATCTGTCCTGTTCCCACCGTAGGCCCACTAAGTCCTTGAATTGTTGCACCACCTTCCGTGGCAGGTGTGGCAAAGGCAGTGTTGAAGCCGGTAAAGCTTTCAGTAGCAGCTTTCACCACGCCGGCCGACAAGAGCGGACCTCCACAAGCGAGAAGGAATGCAGCCTGTACGACCTTGTCAAGGATCTTGGGAATTGGGAGAGCTGTTGTCAAGGATGGAAAAAAATATAAGTAATCATAGTCTCAAAAGCCGGCCAATGGCGAAGGAATCTTGAATATATCGCAAACAGGCTTTGCTGAGCTCCAAGATTCACATGACGGTCAGGGCACCCAGTTTGAGCGAGTATTCCCCAATCTCTCGATCTCACCAGTTGTTCGCCCTTGCAGTTCTCGAAGGGATCACCCCCGCGAGAGCTCCAACTGCCTGGCCAGCCAGATCTCCACGTCCTCGTAGGTGTAGCGGACCAGGTTGCCCAGCTTCACGAAGGGCGGGCCGTAGCCGCTGGAGTTCCAGCTGTAGATCGTGGAGGTGGAGACCCCCAAGTAGGTGGCCAGGGTTTCCGGCGTGTAGAAACCGGCCGGCAGGCTGGTGGTACTGGTGTCGGCATCGAGGGCTGTGCATATCCGGTCGATACCCAGGGCATCACAGCCTGCGGCCCCCACCAGCGTGGTGAAGGCGGTCACCATTCTCTGCGCATTGCGCAGGGGGCCACGGTCTGCCGGCCAATCCGCTGGCAATGTCGCCCGTCGAAAAATGCTTCTCCTTGCCCTTCATCCGCCTCAACCAGGGGTCACCCACCTGTTGCAGTCCATCAGCAGCGACTCTGCCAGCGGTGGTTCCAGCAGTTCGGGGCTCAATCCAGTCGTGGCGAAGGCAGTGGCAACTCGGAGTATTGACCTGGCCCGCTATGCCGCCCTCGTCCAGAAGCGCCGGGAGCGCACCGGCGGGACCTTGCGGCTGGAATGAGACCGCTGGAATGAAGCGGCTGGGGTGAAGGCTGCAGTGAAGCGGCTGGGGTGAAGGCTGGCGGCCGTTCAGAACGGAATCGGGAGCTCGGCGTCGGCCGGCTCCGGCGCACAGGCCTCCACCCGCTGGGCCACCACTTCCCCCACCACCACGATCGAAGGCGAGGCGAACCCCTGGGCTTCCACCTGATCGGCCAGCTCCCCCAGGCTGGCCAGCAGCAGCCGCTGGCCCCTCACCGTGCCCTGCTGGATCACCGCCGCCGGAGTGGCGGGATCGAGACCACCGGCCACCAGTTCCTCGCCGATGCGGCGCAGGTTGTGGAGACCCATGTAGATCACCAGCCCATCGCTGCTGCGGGCCAGACCACGCCAATCCACACCGGGGCGGCCCTTATCAATCTCCTCATGGCCGGTCACGAACGTCACCGAGGATCCGGCGCGGCGGTGGGTCACCGGAATGCCCGCGTAGGCAGGGGCGGCGAGACCGGCGGTGACGCCCGGAACCACCTCCACCGGGATGCCCTGGCGGGCCAGGTGAGCCGCCTCCTCGCCGCCGCGGCCAAACAGGAAAGGATCACCACCCTTGAGCCGCACCACCGTGCGGTGGCGCCCCGCCAGCTCCACCAGTAGGGCATTGGTGCTGGGCTGGGGCACCGAATGGTGGCCGCGGCGCTTGCCCACAAAATGCTGCTCACAGTGCTCGGGCACCAGATCGAGCAGGGCCTTCGGCACCAGGGAGTCGTGCACGAGGGCATCGCAACCCCGCAGGAGGCGATGGGCCTTGAGGGTGAGCAACTCGGGATCGCCGGGGCCGGCGCCCACCAGGTAGACGGTGCCGGGGGAGGAAAGGCCGGTCCGCTCCGGGGCGGGAGATTCGCTACCGCTGGGTGCCGGGAGGGTCATGGCAAGGCCTCCAGCTGCTCCAATAGAACCTGGCGCAGGGCCGGACGGCTGAGCAGCGGGGCCGCCGCCTCTCCGAAGCGGGGGGTGAGTACCTCGGTGAGCCGGTTGGCCGCCAAAGCCAGCGGCAGAACGGGACCTTGATGCCCCAGGAGGCTGGCCTCGATTCGATCCGAACTGTACGGAGCCTCCAGGGGTGTGGCGCCCGTGATGGCGGCGAGAAGGCGGAGATAACGACGTCCCAAGGGAGAAGCGATGGGATGGTGCAGCAGCAGGGGGGGGCTCGATGGCGGCGATGGCCGATCGGCCACCTGACGACTCAGCTCACCCGCCAGGGCACGCTGCCAGACGGGCCAGCTGCCTAGAAACGGCAACACCTTTAGACCGCTACTGGGCCGAATTTCGAGGCGCAGACGGGGCAGGTCGTGGCGCACGTGTTCACCCGGCAGCAGCAACAGCGGCACCAGAGCCAGGGGGTGCTCAAGGGTTGGGAGTTCTGCGGGCTGCGGATCCGTCAGGGCCCGCAACAGCACCGGAGCACCACGCCGCTCCCGCAGCTCGGCGGCCAGGCTTCGGATCTCAGCCGGAATCTCCCCCTGGGCTCGCCCGTGCACCAGCAACAGGAGTGGACGGATCGGCAGACTCCGCAGACGACGCTCCAGCCGCGCCGTCACGGCTGGCTCCAGTGCTCGAGAACGCACCGCCAGCAAACTGGAGCGGCCATCGGGAAGTCGGGCCAGGCTATCTACCGCGGCGGCGGCCAGAGCGGGATCCAGGTCCGTGGTGAGCTGGATCAAGGTGGAGCGCAAGGCCCCCAGGGGCCAGACGCTCAATCCAAGCCCCAGGCCCTCCAGGGCGGCACAACGCTGCTGCCGTGGTGCCGGCTCCAGGGCCCGGCGTTGCAACAGGCCGAAATCAAGGGATTGGCGCTGGTGCCCGAGCAGGGGCAACAGCGCCACCTGAACTTCGGTGGCGCAATGGTCGCCGAGGGCCTGGCGCAGGGCCGTGGCTACCACAGGATCACGATGCCGTGCGATGCCCTGGGGAAAGGCCGGGTCCCGCAGGGGCTGGGCCAGCCACCATCGCAGCAACCGCACCGTGGCGGCACCATCGAGGCGGTCAGCCAAAACGGCGATCAGATCGGACTCGGGTGGCACACCACCAGCCTCGATCGCGACCAGCCAGGGCTCTAGGGGAAAGACGCCGGCGCGCAACCGTTGCAACCACTCCCAACGATCCTCGCTAGCCGGCGAAGGCAGGTCGGCGGGGTCGAGGGGGGCTTGCACGGCGGGGTGGCGCGAGTTGGCACAGCTCAGCCGTGTCGCCATCACGATGGCACTGACAGAGGAGCAGCGGCCGATCGCCGACGGGCACCGAAGTTGTCGATCAACAACGCTTCCAGCACATCGGGCAGATCGCTGAGCGGCACGCCCTTGTCATGCAGCTCGGCCAGCTTCGGTTCAGCGTCCATGGTGCCCCCCAGGAAGATCTTGACGGCTTCCACCGTTGCGCCATCGATGCGGGCCTTGGCACCCATCAGGCCGATCTGGCCCATGTAGGGCTGGCCGCAGGCATTGGGGCAGCCGGTCCAGTGCATGCGCACGGCATGGGGAAGCTCGAGCCGGCGCTCCAGTTCCTCCAGCACAGCCTGGGCCGTGGCCTTGGTGGGGATCAGGGCGAAGCTGCAGTAGGCGTTGCCGGTGCAGCTCACCGCCTCGGCCTGCAGGGGTGATGGATCGGGGCGGTAGAGCTGCAGGAGGGGTTCTGCCAGCAATGCCTCAACCCGATCGGCTGGCACATTGACGATCAGGGCGTTCTGAGCCTCGGTGAGCCGCAGCTCGCCGCTGCCGTAGCTGCGGGCCAGGCGGGCCAGCTCCAGCATCGTCGCCGCATCAAGCCGCCCCATCGGCACGTGCAACCCCAGCCAGTGCAGGCCTGCCTGCTTCTGTCGCTGCACACCCAGGCAATCCCGCGGCGCCCGGTTCACCAAGTGAGCGCCGTTGTGGGGCAGGGCTACGGCGGCCTGCCCCACCAGCTCGCGCCAGGTGTCGAGAACCGCCGCCCGATAGCCCTCGAGCCCGAGCTGATCGATCAAATACATCAAACGGCTCTTGGTGCGTTGCCTGCGATTGCCATGGCGCTCGAAGTGGCGCAGCACCGCCAGGCTGAAACCAGGGAGCTGCTCAGCCCGCAGCCACAGCCCCAGCGGAATTGCCAGCTCGTTGCGCTGCCCCGAAAAGAAGCCGCCCACCATCACCGTGAAGCCCAGCTCGCCGTCCCGCAGGGCGGGCAGAAAGGCGAGGTCGTTGTGGAGCAGAAAGCTGTCGGGGGCGCCACCGACGGCGACATTGAATTTGCGGGGCAGGTTGCGGGGGCCGCCAGGGCCCAGCAAGGCGATCTGGATGGCCTGCACGATCGGCCGTGTATCGACCCATTCCTCAGGATCAAGACCGGCCAGGGGGTTACCGGTGATGTTGCGTGGGTTGTCGTGACCCGACTGTCGGCTGGTCAGCCCAAGCCGCTCCAGAGCCTCCATCAGGGGGGGCATGTCCTCCAGGAGCAGACCCCGGAGCTGGAGGTTCTGGCGAGTGGTGATATCGGCGCTGCCGTGCTCTCCACAACGATCGACCAACTCAGCGAGCACTGCCAACTGCTTAGCCTGGATGGCTCCATTGGGCAGCCGCAGCCGCACCATGAAGCGTCCCGGCGTGACCGGCCGGAAGAAGATCCCCAGCCACTTGAGGTGCACGGTGAGGGTCATTTCATCGAGAGACTCCCAGCCGTCGCGCCCCAACTGTTCCAGTCGGGGCGCGAGATCAAGCCCGCTGAAACTAGCCTTGGCCTCCTCAAGACGGGGAAGGGGCGCGGCCGGGGAAGGGGTAGCCGAAGCGGACATGGGCAGATCGGGGACGAGTGGATAACGCCAGGGGCCTGAACCTGGGAGGCCTGCGCTGGCTGGGCTACCAAGAAGGGATGAAAAATCGGAGCGACAGAGCAGATGAGCGCCGGAGGAAGAAAAGTCCGTGCACAAAAGCTTCGGGATAGCAAGATCGAAATGCCAGAAAGATATCGGCAAACATCGTGCAGCCATAAACTGCAGTCGATGCTTCCGTGGCTATGGAAAACAGCACGATTCAGCATCACTCAGATGCCCAACAGACCCGAACCGAAACAGCAAGCAGATCAGAAGCGATCGGCCGATGGGTTCAGGGAAATGGGGTCGACTGGTTCTGGCCGTCAAGCTCTCGGCGACAATGTCACCACGTCGACCCCGTTGCGACCTGTTGCAATCGCCACCAAATCCAGAGATGGCATCGCTGCCAGCGGCCGGGGAGGAGCGCCGGGCCGCCCAACTTCGGGCCCTCGGTCCGGAGCGGGCGCTGTTCCGCGAGCTGATCGGCAAGGTAGGCAGCGGTGAACACACCAGCACCGGCCTGAGCCGCGAAGAAGCCCGCACCGCCATCGACCTGATGCTCACAGGTCAGGTTGACGAGGCCCAGATCGGGGCTTTTCTGATTGCCCACCGCATCCGCCGTCCGGCCCCCCTGGAGCTCACCGGCATGCTGGAGAGCTATCGAGACCATGGACCAAGCCTCACCAGCTGCGGTCCAGCGCCCCTCTGCTTCGGCGTGCCCTACGACGGCCGCAGCCGCACCGCCCCCCTGCTGCCCCTGCTTGCCCTCAGCTTGGCCGCCGCCGGGCTGCCGGTGGTGCTGCACGGTGGCGCTCCGATGCCTGTGAAATACGGGGTGACCCTGGCGGAGCTGTTCCGCAGCCTGGGCATCGAATGGTGCGGCCTGCCCCTGGCCACCGTGCAGGCACGCCTCGATCGGCATGGTCTGGCCCTCACCCACCAACCCGATCACTTCCCTGGCGCTGAGCGGCTGGTCGCGATTCGGGACGCGATCGGCAAACGGCCCCCGGTAGCCAGCCTCGAACTGCTCTGGACACCGCATCGCGGCGAGCATCTCCTGGTCAGTGGCTTTGTGCATCCCCCCACGGAAACCCGCGCCTGGGAGGCCCTGACGGCAGCCGGTGAAACCAATCTGCTCACGGTGAAGGGACTGGAGGGCTCCACCGATCTGCCCACCACGCGGGCGGGAATCACAGCACGGGTTCGTGACGGGAGCGTGGAGCGGATCCTGCTGCACCCTCGCGACCATGGCATCAACTCCCCCGAGCAGGCCTGGACCAACCTGGAGACCTGGCAAAGCGAGGGCCTGGCAGCGCTTCGCGGTGAAGGTCCCCTGGCGGAAGCCCTACTCTGGAATCTGGGAGCCTACCTCTGGCTGGCAGGGCGTTTCAGCAGTCTGCCGGCAGGCCTGGATCAGGCCCGGGCCCTGCTGCAGGCGCGCTGCGGCGAACGGCTGCGTCAGGAGCTGGCGCCATGAGTGGCGACCGACACCGGCGCATCTTCGCGTTCGAGGCGGACTTCAGTGGCGATCTGCGCTGCATCCCGATGGCGGTGCGTCGCAAGCTCGATCTGGCGGGGGTGAAGCTGAAGTTGGTGCACTGGCATGGCCTGAGCGAGGCGGAACGGCGCGACCTGCTGGCCTGGCCCGACAGCACGGACGAGCTGGAGGGGTTGCGCCGGTGGCTGCTTTCCCGCAGCGCCGACCTGCCCCAGGGGCCGGCCCGAGCGATCGATCCCCTCCTCACTGCGGCCTGGCTACGGGGCGGATGCATCCCGGACATCCTGCTGGAGTCGTGTCGGCAGCTGGGAGTCACCCTCCACGAAGAGCGATGGAGCCGACTTGATGAACTGGAACGTTTCGCTCTTGTCAAGCTCTGCCATCCCGGCCACGAGCACCGCAACCTGCCCAGGGCCCTGGAAGAATTTGGCCTGAAGATCTGACAATGAGGGCGTTTCTGTAACGACAGCCACGGACGCGGTCTGGGGACGCATGATTTTGTAGATGCATCGGCAAGCATTAGCGCCGATCAAAACATTCGCCATGGGCTCTTTGTTGTGAAGCCCTGATGTCGCTGGCCGGCCGCTCTCCATCCACCAGCTCCCCACTAGCACTGCCTTCAAGGTTTTTGCTGACCACTCAACAGTGTCTTGTCCCCAAGATGCTGAGGGAAGGTAATGCGATAAACCGGGCGGTTCAGTTCAGGAGTCGTCGGGATTCAACCAATCCTGATGACCACCATCGGGTCCTATTCCCTCCCCCTTGGGGTTGGAAATAGGTTTCTAATCCGAAACCCATGGACTGAGGTTGCAGGGATGTCGTTCCTACCAGGATTTCCATCACTGGGTTCCTGGCTCTGATACCCCCCGCCTGGAGACGGCTCTGTACCGACGGAGCCGGCCGCACCCTCCAGCTTTGCCGACCGGCAGCAACTCTATTCACTTCTAAGTTCCCGTCCCGGCGGCCGATCGTCGCCCCTTTCCGCTACCTGATCACCCCATGACCCCTTTCACTCGCCGCCAAGTCCTGCGCACCGGCCTGGCCGTCGCCACCGGTGCGGTGGTTCAGTTCGGCAGTCTCGCCACCTTGCTGGGCGCCGGCCCCGCCCAGGCTGCCCCCGGCAAGCCCGAAACCACCAGTGTGGAGCTGGGCTTCATCGCCCTCACCGATGCTGCCCCCCTGATCATCGCCAAGGAGAAGGGCTTCTTCGTTAAGCAGGGCATGACCGGAGTGGAGCTCAAGAAGCAGACCTCTTGGGCTGTGACCCGCGACAACCTGGAGCTGGGCGGTGCCCGCGGCGGCATCGATGGTGCCCATATCCTGTCACCGATGCCCTATCTGCTGACCAGCGGGGCGATCACCAAGAGCAGGCAGCCCGTGCCGATGTTCATCTTGGCGCGATTGAACCTCAATGGTCAGGGCATTTCAGCCTCCAACGATTTTCTAAAGGACAAGTTCAGTGTCAAAGCGCCTGGTCTCGCCAAGGCGGTCGACCGCAAGAATGCAACTGGAGATAAGTTCAAGGCTGCTGTGACCTTCCCGGGCGGCACCCACGACCTATGGATGCGCTACTGGCTGTCGGCCAATGGCGTCGACCCGAACAAGAAGGCTGACCTGGTGGTGATCCCGCCGCCGCAGATGGTGGCCAACATGAAGTCGGGCACCATGGATGTCTTCGCTGTTGGCGAGCCCTGGAACGAGCGCCTGGTCAATAAAAAGCTTGGCTATAGCGTCCTGATCACCGGTCAGATCTGGAAGAATCACCCTGAGAAGGCCTTCGCCATGCGCGCCGACTGGGTGAAGAAGAACCCCAATGCCACCCTGCGCCTGCTGATGGCCGTGCAACAAGCCCAGAAGTGGGCCGACAACCCTGCCAACACCAATGAACTGGCCAAGATCCTTTCTGAAGACAAGTACGTCAAGGCCACCGTGGATGATCTCCTGCCCCGGCTTCAGGGCAAAATCGATTTTGGCACGGGCAAGGTTGAGAATATCCCCGGCCTAAAGATGAAGTTCTGGGCTGATAATGCTTCCTTCCCCTACAAGAGCCATGACACCTGGTTTGTGACCGAAGACATCCGCTGGGGCTATCTGCCGAAGGGAACCAACATCAAGTCCCTGGTGAATCAAGTGAATCGCAGCGACCTCTGGCGGGCCGCTGCCAAAGCCAATGGCTACGGCACTGGTCCCGCCGGCGATTCCCGTGGTTTGGAGGTGTTCTTTGACGGCACCAAGTTTGACTCCAACAATCCCCAGGCCTATCTCAACAGCCTCAAGATCAAGGCTCTGAAATGATCTGAGGGCCCATCATCCCGCTCGTCCGGGGTGATGGGCTTCCTGTTCATCTCCCGCACCACTCCAAACTCTCTTCCACGCCTCAGTCTCCCCGTGTTCTGAACGATGTGGGACTGCCCGAGTCCCTCACCCTTGCCCACCGTCAGCGCCCCCGATTGATGACCACTCTGACCGCTTCCCCCCAGAGCAAGCGCCAACCGGCGAAGAGCTGGCTGAGCTCACCTCTGGCGCTTCAGATCAAGGCCCCGGTGGTGTGCATCGGCCTGACTCTGCTGCTCTGGCAGCTCCTGACGCAGATCAACCGGAACGGCTTCCCAGGTCCGATTGAAGTGATCGTCCAGACCTGGGACCCCTACATCAAACATCCCTTTTTTGATGAAGGCGGCACCGCCAAAGGTCTGGGGCTGCAGCTCCTGATTTCCCTGCAGCGCGTCGCCTTGGGCTACAGCCTCGCGGCGATCGTCGGCATCGGAGCGGGTCTCGCCATCGGCCTCAACCGCTTCCTGCGGCGTGGCTTCGATCCGTTGATTCAGGTGTTGCGCACCGTGCCTCCACTGGCCTGGCTGCCGATCTCGCTCCTGGTGTTCGAACAGGCCGACAGCGCCGCCATCTTCGTGATCTTCATCACCGCCATCTGGCCGATCATCATCAACACGGCCGTCGGCATCAATGAAATACCGCAGGACTACACCAACGTCGCCCGGGTGCTGCGCCTGAGCAAGCGCACTTACCTGGTCGACATCCTGATGCCGGCCACAGCTCCCTACGTGTTCACGGGGCTTCGCATCGCCATCGGCCTGGCCTGGCTGGCGATCGTGGCGGCGGAAATGCTGAAGGCCGATGGCGGCATCGGCTTCTTCATCTGGGATGCGTACAACGCCGGCGGCGACACCAGCACCAGCCAGATCATTCTGGCCATTGCTGTAATCGGCCTAGTGGGCCTGGCCCTTGATCGGCTCGTGGCCTGGCTCGGCAGCCTCATCGCCAGTGGAGCCCGCTGAGATGGCCGCATTCCTTACTGTTGATGATGTCACCCAGGAGTTTCCGCTCGATAACGGCGGCCGCTATGTCGCCCTGAAGAACATCGACCTGGAGGTCACCAAAGGCGAGTTCATCGCGTTGATCGGCCACTCGGGCTGCGGCAAGAGCACCTTGCTCAACCTGATGGCCGGTCTCGCCCAAGCGAGCAGCGGCGGCATCTTGATGGATGGCCGCCAAGTGACCGAACCGGGACCGGACCGGATGGTGGTTTTTCAGAACTACTCCCTGCTGCCCTGGCAAACGGCCCGACAGAACGTGGCCCTGGCGGTGAACCGGGTGATGGGCGGTGCCAGCGCCAGCGAACGCAAGGCCAAGGTGGACGACAGCCTGGCGCTGGTGGGGCTGACGCAGGCCGCCGACAAGCTCCCGGCCGAACTATCCGGTGGCATGAAGCAGCGGGTCGCGATCGCCCGCGCTCTGTCGATCCAGCCGCGGTTGCTGCTGCTCGATGAACCCTTTGGCGCACTCGACGCACTCACTCGCGGCAATCTGCAGCAGCAGCTGATGCAGATCTGCCAAG
The DNA here is from genome assembly GCA_947378425.1 of Synechococcaceae cyanobacterium. Classification (GTDB taxonomy): domain Bacteria; phylum Cyanobacteriota; class Cyanobacteriia; order PCC-6307; family Cyanobiaceae; genus Cyanobium. The sequence continues at coordinate 52,158 of CANCJV010000013.1, read as the reverse complement.
AGGCCGGTGTCACCACGGTGATGGTGACCCACGACGTTGATGAGGCCCTGCTCCTCGCCGACCGCGTGGTGATGATGACCAACGGACCGGAGGCCGGTATCGGCCAGATCCTGCGGGTGCCGTTCCCCCGGCCGCGGCAGCGGCTGGAGGTGATGGAGCATCCCGCCTACTACGACCTGCGGGCTGAACTGATCGGTTTTCTGCAGCAGCAGCGCCGCCTCCGCCAGCGCCGCACGGTCCGCGCCACCATGGCCGGGCCGGGGACCACGTCGGTTGAAGAGTCCGCTGGAGTCGCCACCGCTGCCGGGCCCGGCCGGCCGGTGCCGGGGGTGGGGCCGGCACCGCGCATGGTGCGGCTGGGCTACCTGCCGGGCCTCGATATCGCTCCCTTAGCCCTGGCCTTGGCTCAGGATCTCTTCGATCGGAACTCCTTGCAGTTGGTGCCGATCTCGTTCGCATCTTGGGAGCGGCTTGATGCGGCTCTGGTTGCCGGTGAGCTGCAGGTTGCGATCACACCGGCCACCACCCCCTTAAACCTCAGTCTCGGCCTCGAAGGCCGCCAGCCCTGGGCGGCGATCACACCGATGACGGTCAGCCGGAACGGCAATGCCCTATGCCTGGGCCGCCCCCTTCTCCAGGCCGGGGTGAGGGACCGCCTGAGCCTGGCCCGCTGGCTGGATCAGTGCGAGCAGCCTCTGCACCTGGCCGTGCCCCAACGTTTCGGCATCGCCGAATTGCTCGTCCGTCACTGGCTGGTCGGAGGAGGCATCGACCCAGAACGACAGGTGCGCTTTGAGGCTCTCTCACCGATGGTGATGCAAGGCGCCCTGCGAACCGAACGGGTGCAGGGCTTCGTGGCCGGCCGCTACCGCGTCGCCGAAGCGGTGGAAGATCGGCAGGGCTACGTGCTCGCCACCGACCTCGACATCTGGAGCGGGCACCCTGAGAAAGTGCTCACCTGCTCGGAAGCCTGGGCGGAGGCCAACTCGGATGCCCTTGAGGCCCTGGGGGCCGGCTTGATGAGGGCAGGCGCCCGCTGCGACGACGGTGGCCGACGCGATGAGCTCGCCGCGCTGCTCAGCCAGCCCCAGTGGTTGGGCCGCCGGGCCGCCATCGCCCTGCGCAACCAGTTCGACGATGGCACCGACGAGCAGCCCCGCACCCTGCTGCACTTCAACTGCTACCACGCCGATCGGGCCCATGTGCCCAATCCCGCGGAGGGGGCTTGGATCCTTGCCCAGTTCAGTCGCTGGGGGCTCTGCCCTTTCCCCACGAACCGGCTGGAACTGCTGGGCCAGGTGTACCGCCCAGACCTGTGCGACCGCGCCCTGGCCCGAGCCGGCTATGCCGCCCTTCGACCGGATCGCCATCCCTTCCTGCTTGCCGATGGCATCGCCTTTGACCAGGACACCCCTCTCGACTACCTCCGCTCCCTGCCGGATGCGGCCCAACCGCCCCTGTCCAGCGTGACCTTGCCGCCGCCATCCGCCGTTCCTGTGCCCGATCTGAGATGACCAGCCCACTTCTGGATTCCCCCCGGCCTCCTGGAAGCCCCAGCTTCCTGGAGTTCAAGCAGGTCAGCCAGGTCTTCGAGACCCGGCGGGGCCGATACGAGGCCCTGCGGGACATCAATCTGCAGGTGAACCAAGGGGAATTCCTCTGTGTGATCGGCCACTCCGGCTGCGGCAAGAGCACCCTGCTCAACATGGTTTCGGGCTTTCTACAGCCCAGCGCTGGCAAGGTGCTTCTGGCTGGTCAGCCGATTGAACGCCCGGGGCCGGACCGGATGGTGGTCTTCCAGAACTATTCCTTGCTGCCTTGGAAGACCGTGCGCCAGAACGTGGAACTCGCTGTCAAGGCAGCACGCCCTGAACTAGACCCGGCGTCACGCCGCCGGGTGGTGGACCATCACTTGGAGATGGTCCACCTGAGCGACGCAGCCGATCAGCGACCCGGCCAGATCTCCGGAGGGATGAAGCAACGGGTGGCGATCGCCCGTGCGCTGGCGGTCAATCCAGCGGTTCTGGTGCTCGATGAACCGTTCGGCGCCCTCGACGCGATCACCAAGGAGGAGCTGCAGGAGGAACTGCTCAAAATCTGGATGAACTTTGACTGGAACACCCAGCAGCCCGGCATCCAGAACTGCACCGTGCTGATGATCACACACGACATCGACGAGGCCCTTTTCCTCGCCGATCGCATTGTGATGATGACCAACGGACCGGCCGCCACGATCGGCGAAATCCTCAGCGTTCCCTTCGATCGTCCCCGAAGCTACGAACAGATCCAGTCCGATCCCCGCTACGGCCGCCTGCGCAACCACGCCCTCGATTTCCTGTACCGGCGCCATGCCCACCAGGACGGCTGATGGCACCATGATCTCGTCTTCAAACGCGACCCCCTTTCTGTGCATCCCCAAGGGCCACACCCTCATGCTGGATGGCGATCACCTACGCCAACTCACCAGGCTGCAGGTCGGCCGGGGTCTGATCCGCGTTGCGTTCACCACCAGTGAGCCGAACGGCGACATTACAGCTCCCATCACCCTGGGCTTCCTGAAAACAGGCGATCCCCTCTCCCTGGAACTGCTGCGCCACGCCTGGCTGCACCTGGAGGCCCTCGAACCCACCAGTCTGCTGCGCACTGCCAGCCCAGCGGAGGATGGCGATACGATCGGGCTCTCCGAATGGACCGTAGCCCTGCTCAGAATTCAACATATCAGCACTCCTGAACAGCGGCTCCGAGCCCTGATCCAACTACTAGTGAATCGCCTGGGGAATCGCTGCGGTGAGTGGTACGAACTGCCGGTACGGCTGAAGCACGAGCGACTGGCCGAGCTTGTGAACCACTCCCGCGTCACTGTGACGCGCCACATGGCCCGCTGGCGACGCGAAGGCCTGATCGAGGAGGATCCAACCGGAAGCCACTTGCTTCGCTTCGCTCCCCATCTGATCGAAAGCCGCTGATTGCCAGCCGGATATCGGGGTGCTCGGATGGCAGGGACCGGAAAGCTGCCGCCTGCCTGATCAGGCCAGGCTCTCCACCCACACGGCGGCAGCCTTGAGTTCAGGCTGGAGGGAATGGGGACAGGCCAACTCGTGAGTGAGCAGGTTGGCTTCGCAGGCATGAACCTGGCTGGCCCCCCAGTGCATCGGCAGGAACAGGGTGCCGGGTCGGATGCGTGGCGTGACCTGTACCCGCACGGACACACTGCCGCGGCGGGAGTGGACCCGGGCCATCCCGCCATCGGCCACCCCGTGGGCCACCGCGTCGTCGGGATGGATCTCCAGAAGGGGCTCCGGATGCTGGGCCGAGAGGCGGGCCACCTGACCGGTGCGGGTCATGGTGTGCCAGTGGCCGAGGTATCGGCCGACCGTGAGCACCAGCGGAAAGCGCTCACAGGGTGGCTCGGCCAGGCCCAGGGGGACATCGCACAGGAAACGGGCCCGGCCGCTAGGGGTGGGGAAGTGGCGATCGCCGTAAAGGCGCCGAGCTTCCCCGCCGGCCGGGGTACCGGGTGGAAACGGCCACTGCTGCGGGCCGGCCTCGGCCAGGAGGTGATGGCTGAGGCCGGAGAGGTCGCAGACACGGCCGGCAGTGAGGGCCACGAATTCGGCGTGAACATCGGCCGCGGTGGCTCCGGCGGGGAAGAGGTTCCCATGGCCGAGGCGGCGGCCCAATTCGGCGAACACCTGCCAGTCGGGACGGGACTCACCCGGGGGTGGCCGGAAGGCCGGACATAACGTGACCCGCCGCTCGGAGTTGGTCATCGTGCCCTCCTTCTCACTCCACTGGGCCGCGGGCAACACCAGATGGGCGGCGGCGGCGGTCTCACTGCCGGCATAGGCCTCGCTCAGCACCACCAGGGGGCACCGGGCCAGGGCGGCACGCACCCGGTCGAGATCAGGCAGGCTGACCAGGGGATTGGTGGCTGCTACCCACCAGAGGTCGAGGGCGCCGGCCTCCATGGCCTCGATCTGCTGCCATACCGCCAGGCCCGGGCTGGAATCGATCGCACCCGGCGGCAGCCCCCAGGCCTGCTCGACCTCGACCCGGTGGCCGGCATCGCCCACCGAGCGGTATCCGGGCAGAAGCTGGGCCAGCCCACCGGCCTCCCGACCGCCCATGGCATTAGGCTGACCGGTGAGGGAGAAGGGTCCAGCCCCGGGCCGGCAGATCTGACCGCTGAGCAGGTGGAGGTTGATCAGCCCGCCGATCGTGGCGGTGCCTTCAGCCCGCTGATTCAGCCCCATCGACCAGAGGCTGAGCATGGCCGCCGAGCCCGCCCAGATCTCGGCAAAGGCATGCAGCTGCTCCTCGGGGATCCTGCAGACAGCGGCGGTGCGTTCCGGAGTCCAGGGCTCCACATGGGCCGCGAAGGCCTCAAACCCCTCGGTGGCCGCCTCCATGAAGGGCCGATCGAGGGCACCGGCGCGCAGCAACAGATGGGCCACCCCGTGCAGCAGGGCCAGATCCGTGCCGGAAGCGATCGCCAGATGGAGGTCGGCGGCGGCGGTGGTTGCGGTGGCGCGGGGGTCGACCACCACAACGCGCACGGAGCCGGGATTCCGTTTGCGGCGCTTCAGCAGCCTTTGAAAGAGCACCGGATGGCAGTCGGCGGTATTGGTGCCGATCAAGAGCACGCCATCGGCCAGGTCGAGGTCGTCGTAGCAGCAGGGAGGGCCATCGGAGCCGAAGCTGCGGCGATAGGCGGCGACGGCCGAACTCATGCACAGCCTGGAATTGGCGTCGAAGTTGTTGGTGCCCAGGGCGCCCTTCAACAGCTTCTGGGCGATGTAGTAGTCCTCCGTGAGAAATTGACCGCTGCCGTACATAGCGATCGCCCCGGGGCCCTTGCTGTCCAGGGTTGTCTGAATGCGCTCCACCAGCACGTCGAAGGCCTGGTCCCAGCTAATCCGCTCGAAGGGTTGATCGCGGCTGGAGCGATAAAGGGGATGGGTGAGGCGGCCCGGATCGAGGCTTTCGCCCACCGTGGCCCCCTTGACGCACACCTGGCCGAGGCTGGAGGGATGGAGGCGATCGCCGCGGGCCTGCCAGGGGCCGGCTGGTGAGGGTTGGCCGCTGGCACCAGGGGCTGCGGCAGCTGCACTGGGGCGGGGCGGCAGCATCTCCAGACCACAACCCACGCCGCAATAGGGGCACTGGCTGCGAACCGGCTGGGGGCTGGGGGAAGGGTCGGGGGCCATGGCGGCAGCGGGCTCGGGAGCATTCAGGAGCGGAAGTCAGCTCAACGCCTGAGGGCGGCGGGATCGGGTCGGACGATCGCCAAGACAAGCGAAGCCAAGCCGGCAAGACCAGTTCGCATTTGGCTCACCACTTGCGATACGGCAGAAACTTGCCATTCATCGTCACCACCACCCGATCGCCCTTGGGGTCTTCGACCTTGGCGACGGTGAGGGTGAAATCAATCGCCGACATGATGCCATCGCCGAATTTCTCCTGGATCACATCCTTCAGCGGCAGGCCATACACCTGCAGGATCTCGTGGAAGCGATACAGCAACGGATCGGTGGGGATCACCGGGTCGAGGGCGCCCTTGATCGGGTAGGTGGTGAGCTGCTCGCGCAGCTCCTGGCGCTCCGCCTCGGGGATCGCCAGGGCCTCCAGCAGGCTGTCGGCCTCCTCAAGGTTGGCGGTGGCCTGCCCATGAATCAGGCTCGCCAGCCACACCTCATCCACCCCCAGCCGCGCGCCGAGATCGGCGAAGCTCAGCCCGCAGCGCCGCTTAGCGGCAAGCAGCGTGGCGGCCAGAGGGCAGAGAGGCATGGCGGCAAGAGGCGTTAGGGCGACCCTATGGGCCGGCGGGTTCGCCGATGGCTGCCCCTGCTACATAGAGGCCGTGCCTGGATCACACCCTGCCAAGCCGGACCAACCGGACCAGCCCGCTCAAACCGTTCCGTCCGTTCCTGCCATCACCACCCCCGCAGTGCCACCACCGCCGCTGCGCTGCTGCCTGCTCAGCGGCGGCGAAAGCCGGCGCATGGGGCGCGACAAGGCCCTGCTGCCCCACCCCGAGGGCGGCACCTGGCTGGAGCGCACCCTGCGGCTGCTGGCCGACCTGCACAGCCCGATCACGCTGCTGAGCCGCCACCCGCAGCACCTGGTGCTGGCCGAGCGGCTGGGGAAGGAGCTGCGGCCGAGAGGGGAGCAGCCCCAGGCGGGCCACAGCCCTCTCACCGCCCTGGCCGAGCCACCGCCCTGGGAAGGGCCCCTGCTGGCCCTGCACCGGCTGATGCAGCACCACCCCGAGGAGCGTCTGCTGCTCTGCCCCGTGGACATGCCGGACCTCACCCTCGCGGCCCTGCACACTCTCCTGGCGGCAGCGACTGCGAGCCCCGGCCGGCTTCAGCTCGCCCATGACGGCACCCGGCTACAACCGCTGTTGGGCCTCTATCCGAGCAGCGCACCGATCCGCGCCCACCTGGCGGCGGCGGTGCAGCGGGGCGAGCGGCGTCTGCAGGGCTGGCTCGCGGATCTGCCCTGCCAGGTGGTGCCGCTCGATCCCCGCGCCATCCGTAACCAGAACCACCCCTCCTCCTAACGCGCCTCCAGAGCAACCACCTAAGAGGGATCAGCGGGCACGACGGCCGCCCGATCGGGTGGGCCGGAAGCTAGAGCGGCTGGCCGGGGGCTGGGCCCCCTAGCGTTCGGGCCATGGCGCCACCCCTGCCCCTCGACCGCCACGGCCGCCCGCTGGGGGTTCTGCGCCTCTCGCTCACGGCCCGCTGCAACCTGGCCTGCCCCTACTGCCTGCCGGATGGGGTCGAGCCGCCGGGGCTGCTGAACCGGTCTCAACGCCTTTCAGTGGTGCGCGCCGCGGTGGAGCTGGGGGTCCGGAGCCTGCGCCTCACCGGCGGCGAACCCCTGCTTCACCCCGGCCTTGAGGATCTGATCAGCGGCGCCGCGCCCCTGCGCCAGGCCGCGGCCACCGGAGCCGCTGGCCTGGCTGAAATCGCCCTCACCAGCAACGGCAGCCTGCTCACGGCCGCTCGGGCCCGATCCCTTCGCAAGGCCGGGCTGGACCGGATCACCCTGAGCCTCGATGGCGCCACAGGGGCCAGCGTGGCAGCGATGGCGGGTCTCCCGGGCGGAACGACAGCCGGCGACGATCTGCTGGCGAAGGTGTTGGCGGCGATCGACTACGCCCGGGATGCGGGCTTCGATCCGGGGAAGGGAGCGCTGAAGCTCAATGCCGTGATCCAACGCGGCCGCAACGACGACCAGCTGCTGACGCTGGCGGACCTGGCGCGGCAGCGGGGGGTGGAGCTGCGGCTGATCGAATACATGGATGTCGGCAATCGGAACGGCTGGCGGCCGGAGGCGGTGCTGAGCGCCGGCGTGATGGTGGAGCGGATCGCGGAACGCTGGCCGCTGGAGCCCGTGGGCCGCGATCCGCACGGCACGGCGATCCGCTGGCGCTACCGCGACGGCCGCGGCCTGCTAGCCGTAGTGGCTTCCGTGAGCACCCCCTTCTGCGGCGACTGCAATCGCCTGCGGGTGACCGCCGACGGCCTCGCCTACAGCTGCCTGTTCGCCGCCCCCGGCAGCGGCCTGGATCTACGGCCTTGGTTAGAGCTCAGCACCCCGCCGGGGGCGCTGCGGCAGGTGCTGGCAGCCCGCTGGGCGCAGCGGGACGACCGCTGGAGCGAACAACGTCAGGCGGCCTGGACGCCCGGAGCGGCGCCGGCCCCGCCAGCCGCCGCCGCGGCTCGCCATGCGGAGATGGCCTACTTGGGCGGCTGAGGCCTGCGCCGATCGCGCCGGTGCTTCGCTCAGGCAGCAGCGATCAACTCCTGTCGCCTGCCCTCAGCCCATCCAGCCCAGCAACTTTCCGCTTGCCACCAACAGCACCACGGCCAGCAGGCGCCGAATCCACAGGGAAGGAAAGCGGCGGCTGCCGCAATGGCCCCCCAGCCCTCCGGCCATCATCACTGCCAACGCCATGGGCCCCACCACTCCGGCCGCAGGCAGAGCGGCGCTCCCCCTGGCCATCACCAACCCGACCAGCCCCGCCAGGGAATTGACCAGGATGAATGCCGCCGAGACGGCCGCCGCCTGGCGAGGCACCAGCCAGCCCCGCAGGATCATCAGCGGCGTCAGGAAGATGCCGCCACCGGTGCCGGTGATGCCGGCCAGCCCGCCAAGGAGGCCCCCCGTCAGGCTGATGGTCATGGGTCCTGGCACGGCTAGAGAAACCTCTCCGGGTTGGGAAGGCTGCGACAACCGCCAGGCTGAGAACAGCAGCACCAGCCCAAGCAGGCGTTGGAGCGGCTGGGTGGGCAAGGAGACCATGCCGCCCACCAACGCCGCAGGAATCGAGAACAGGGCGAGCGGCAGAAACACCTCGCGCCGAAAGTGGCCGGCGGCGGCGAAATTCCAGGTGGCGAGGCTGGACACGAGCACGTTGAGGACCAGCGCTAGGGGTCGGATCTCTGCGGCGGCAAAACCGCTCAGCGCAAGCACCGCGATGTAGCCGGAGGCCCCCGCATGGCCAACGGAGGCATAGAGAAAGGCCACCCCAGCCAGGGCAAGCAGCAGCGCTGAGGTCTCCATCGGCGCTCAGGCGAGCTGATCGGGATCTTCCCGCAAGCGAGGCAACAGCTGCACCAGATTGCAGGGGAGGGTCTCCGCGTCCAGCTGGGCGCGAATCAACCGATCCCAGGCCGTGGACACCGCATCGAGAGAACCGGGCAACACGAAAATGAGGGTGCCATTGGCCACCCCCGCCAGGCAGCGGCTCTGGAGGCTGCTGGTGCCGATGGTCTGGAAGGAGAGCATCCGGAAGAGCTCCCCGAAGCCATCCATGGTCTTGTCGAGCAAAGGAGCCACCGCTTCCGGGGTGCCATCACGACCGGTTAAGCCAGTACCACCACTGCTGATCATCACCTGCACGGCCGGATCGGCGATCCAGCGACTGACCTCCGCTCGGATCCGGTATCGGTCATCGGGCACCTGGCAACGCTCCTGCAGCCGGTGGCCCGCTGCCTCAAGGCGCTGCTGGAGGGCATCGCCGGAGGGATCGTCGGCGAGGCTACGCCGATCGGACACCGTGAGCAGGGCGATCGAAAGGGCCACAGCAGGCCAGCGGCGGAAGGCCCATTGTGGGGCTGCGGTAGCGACAGAGTGGGTGGAGTGATCCAGACCAAAACGATGCGGGGGCCAGGTGACGGGGGATCCAACGCCGTGGCAGCGGCCACGGTGAGGGTCAAGCTCTTCGCCGGACTGCGGGAGCGGGCGGGCTGGGGGGAGCGAACCTGGCCCCACAGCGCCGGCCTCACACCGCACCAGATCTGGAGCCAACTGCCCGATCCAGCACCAGCGCACACCGTGCGGGTGGCGATCAACCACAGCTTCGCCAGCTTCGACACGCCCCTCAACCCCGACGATGAACTGGCCTTCCTGCCGCCGATCAGTGGAGGCTGAGCGGCGCGAACCCGTGGAAACGGCGCAGCCCCGGCTGGATCTGCAGCTGCTCTCCGCCACCCTTGATCCCCTCGCCTGCCTGGCCGCCTGGCAAAGGCAGCTGGCGGACTTGCCCGGTGGCATGCCTGCCGCTGAGGCCCACTTCATCGGCAGGGTGCGGGGTGTGAGTGGCCTAGGCCTGCCGCTGGAGGCCCTGGAGCTGGAGCATTACCCCGCCATGGCTGAACGCCGCCTGCAGGAGCTGGCCATGGTCACGGCCCAGGGGACCGCTGCAGTGCTGGTGCGCCACCGGATCGGCCAGCTACGACCCGGCGAGGTCATCGTGCTGGTGGCGGTGGCGGCCGATCGCCGCGGCCCGGCCCAGCGGTGCGGCCAGGCCCTGCTGGAAGGCCTCAAGCACGAGGTTCCCTTCTGGAAACGGGAATGGGTGAACGGGGTGGGCACCTGGGTGGAAGGCAACACGCCCCTTTGAAGACAGGGGGATCAGAACAGGGGCAGCAGCAGCAGCTGGGCCCAGAGCTCGGTACCGGCCTCCAGCGTGGCCGCCTCGGCGGGCAGCTCCAACAGCAGCTCGGCCCCTTGCAGCGAACCGATGCGGGACGACGCCTGGCTGCCCTCCAGCAACGCCAGCGGCAGCCCGTCAGCGGCGAATGCCAATCGGGCCCGGGCCAGTTCCGGCCGCCCCGGCCGTCGCCTCAGGGGCGCCGCCAGCCTCACCCGCAACCGCCGCAGACCCACGGCATCGCCCCCTTCCAGCGCCTGCAGAGCCGGCAGCACAAGCTGCAAGGCCGTGATGGCGGCCGCCACCGGATTACCCGGCAGACCGAAGAAAGGCAATCCGGCCAGGGAGCCGAACGCAAAGGGGCGTCCCGGCCGCAGGAACAACTTCCAGAACGCCACCGTGCCCCGCTCGGCCAACAGGGGGCGGATCCAGTCGCTGTCGCCGGCAGAAACGCCACCGGTGCTCACCACCAGATCGCAACCGGCAGCCAGCTGATCAAAGGCGGCCGCCAATCGCTCCGGCTGATCGGCCACCTGCAACCGTAGGGTCAGCGGGTAGCCCAGACGGGCTAACAGAGCCTCAAGGATGGTGCCGTTACTTTCCCAGATCTCACCGGGCCCGCGACGGGCACCGGGCCTCACCAGTTCATCGCCGGTGATCAGCAGGCCAATCCGCGGGCGGGTCGCCACCGGCAGCATCGCCACACCACAGCCCGCCAACCGACCCAGATCGGCGGGCCCGAGGCGCTGGCCGGCCTCCAACAGCAACTGCCCCGGCGCCGCCTCCTCATCGGCGGCACGGATCCAGGGCTCCGGGCCCACGGCCTCTGTGAGGAGCAGCGACGTCCCCTGAACCTCCACCTGCTCCTGGGCTAACACCCGCGCGGCACCCTCCGGCAAGGGGGCGCCGGTGAGGATGCGCACCGCCTCCCCCTCCCCAATGGGCTGCGGGTAGGGAGCGCCGGCTGCGGAGTGTCCCACCACCCGCCAGCGGCGACCGGGCTTCGGTGGCGTGGCATCGGCCACGGCGTAGCCATCGAGGATCGCGGCCCGGAATCCGGGCACCGCTTCGCTGGCCAACACCGATTGCGCCACCACCCGGCCCAGGCAGGCCGCCAGGGGGAGGGTCTCGATCGGCGGATGAGGCCGCAGCGCGGCCAACACCCGCGCCCGCGCCTCCTCCAGCGGCAATCCCTCGGCGGGAAAGGGTTCAGCCCTGGGTTCAGCCATCTCGCCGCTGCCAGACACCATTGCGGCCGCCTTGCTTGGACAGCAGCTGGATTGGCCCGATCGTCATGGCGGGATCGGCGGCCTTTACCATGTCGTAGAGCGTGAGCAGGCCCACACTCACGGCCGTGAGCGCCTCCATCTCCACGCCGGTGGCGGCGGTGGTGCGGACCCGCACCTCCACACGCAGCCCAGACCCATCAAGCGCAGGCCCGATCGTGGCCTTCACCCCCGAAAGCGGCAGCGGATGGCAGAGGGGAATCAGCTCAGCGGTGCGCTTGGCAGCCTGGATTGCCGCCACCCGGGCCACCGCCAGCACATCTCCCTTGGGCGCCTGACCCTCCAGGACCAACGCCAGCGTAACCGGCTGCATGCGCAGCCAGCCCTCGGCCACGGCCTCGCGAACCGTGGCTGCCCGACTGCTCACATCGACCATGTGAACGTCACCGCGCGAATCAAGGTGCGTGAGGCTGGGGAGAGTTCCGTCCAAGGCTTGGCTCATGGATGGGGCGTGGGGGTCAGAGGGGGTGCTGATGGGATGGCGTAGAGGAGGCCATCCAAAGCCCCATGGCTCAGCAGGCGTGCGAATGGCCTGGCCATGCACAGAGGCAATACAGGCGCCGACACCCGGACGGAACTCACCGCTATGTGGATCGTGCCATCGGCCAGATCGCAACCATCGCTGGGCACCTGGAGGTGTCGGACCATGGCAAAGCTCATCGAGAAGCCAAAGCCATGATCGCGCCAGCGGGGGTGGCTGCGGGCGCCCGGGGCCTCGGAACTTCCCAGGCCCGATGGGGCGCCACAAACAGACTGGCGGGAAGGCCCAGTCCCCGTTCGGGTTCGACCACCAGGCTTTCGCCGTAGCAGAAGCGGGGACAGGGAACGGGCGATACATGGCTCTGGCCACTGGCCCGTCCACGTCGAGAGTGGGCCGCCTACAGACTGCAGGGGCGAATTCACCGGAGGCCATGGCTTCCATCGGCAGGCTGGTGAGGCGGGCCGCCGTGCTTCAGCGGCGCGAACGCCGCAGAGGGCGTCGAATACAGCCGCGCTTTCGGATCTCCCAGATCGGAGTGACCTCCCTTGGCGGTCTGATGGCAGTGGGGTTGCTGGCTCTGCTCTCAGCCTGGAGTGGTCATGTGTTGATCGTGGCTCCACTTGGCGCCTCTTCCGTTCTGCTCTTTGGCTATCCGCGCAGCCCCCTGGCACAGCCCCGCAATGTCGTCGTGGGCAACACCCTCGGCGGTTTTCTAGGAGTGGCGCTGGGCTCACTTTTCGGCCAGGGGCCTCTGGTGCTGGCTCTGGCTGTTGGACTCACGATTTTGTTGGGTCAGCAGCTGCGCTGCCTGCATCCACCCGCCGGAGGGATGGCGTTTCTGACGGTGTTTCTTGGCGTGACCTGGCCCTTCCTCCTGTTCCCGGTGCTCACGGGATCTGTGCTGATGGTCGTGCTGGCCTGGGGATTCAGCAGCTGGGTCCCAGGGGCGATGCCCTACCCCCTGCATTGGCTGTAGTTCGATCGACAGGCTTACCCCTGCAGCCAGCACAGTTCAGCCCTCACCCCCGCGAGAGCTCCAGCTGCCTGGCCAGCCAGATCTCCACGCCCTCGTAGGTGTAACGGACTAGGTTACCCAGCTTCACGAAGGGAGGCCCGTAGCCGCTGGAGTTCCAGCTGTAGATGGTCGAGAGCGACACGCCCAGATAGGTGGCCAGGGTTTCGGGCGTGTAGAAGCCAGCCGGCAGGCTGGTGGTGCTGGTGTCAGCGTTTGCGGCGGCCCGGCGCTTGGGGATGAACAGCCAGCTGCCCACTGGCAGTGGATCGGAGGGCCGGCCGGTGAGGGTGGGGTTCAGGCCCCGCAAGGTGGTGACCGTGGTGAGGTGTCGCTCGGCGAGAAGGTTGAGGCTCTCGCCATTGGCTACGACCACCACCCGGTTGGGCTTGAGGGCGGCCTGGACGCGTTCGCCCAGCAGGGGCTGGGTCAACGAGCCAATGCCCCCGGCGCCATAGAGACCGCCGAACTCGGTCACTGAGAAGGCGGCCAGCTGCCCGCGGCTTGGGGTCGGCAACCGGCCGGGAGCGCGCAACTCCGTAAGAGGCCCGAGCCACACCGCCCCGAAGCAGGGCGCCAGCAACACAGGCGTGGTGCCAGACACCGGACGGATGCCGGTGGTGCTCCAGCTGATGGCCGTCCCCAGCCAGTCCCAGGGTTGGGAAGGGGTCAGCGCCAGCACCGCCCCGCGGGTGAGGTAGCCCTCGTAGGTGAAGTCCCCCGTGTCGACGCCCGGTGAGTTCTCCTTGCTGGAGATCCCCCGCAGCCTCTTGAGGAAGCCCTCAAACAGGAAGCGCCCGGTGCGCTCGGAATCGAGCACGCCAGGGATGGAATTGGAGAAGAGCAGGATGCGGGCGTTGGCATAGGGCTGCAACGCCGAGGGGGGCAAAGCCCCCGCACCTGAGGTGCTGGTCACGGTTCAACCCCGCTCCAGTGCTGCGGTGAACCCACTGCCCTGGCCGCCGAGCTGGGGATCCCGGCTCCAGTTCGCCAGGGTGGGAAGCATCAACAGCAGCGCCTGGGCATGGCTGCCCCGCTGGCGCCGGAGAGCGGCCTCGATCGAAAGCCCCTCGCCGTAGCGGGTGGTGATCTCCTCCCGCAGCAGCTCGGTGTCGAATTCGATCACGTCCGCCTTCTTGACTGGCAGGGTGCCGTCATCGGGCAGGACGTCCGCGGCCACGGCCTTGCGGCGGGTCTCGATCGGGGCCTGCAGTTGCTCGGGGCCCAGCCCCGCCAGCTCGGTGTCGATGGCGTTGATGGCATCCAGCTCCCGCCGGGCGGTGGGGATGGCATCGGGGTAGAGCTGCTCCAGATCCGACATGGCGTCGTTGATCGCCCGGATCGCAGGCATCCGGGCCGGAATAGCGAGGGCGACGCGAATCCCCTCCAGGTCAGCAGCCCGCCAGCGGTAGGGCGATTCGGTGGGGGTCTGGCTCATGTGGCAGGGGCAGCTGCCTCCTGTTGCCGCGTGGGTTCAGCCGCTGGTGCCTTGGCCGATGCCGGCCCGCCACTGCCTCCGGCCTCCCCGGCCCTGGTGGCCGGGCTGTCATCGAGAGTCGGGCTGCTGATCGCATTGGCCGTGGCCAGGGCCAGCTGGTGGCGCAGCTCCTCTCTAGAGATCACGCCCTTGTCGAACAGCTCGATCCATTCCTTCACCTGGGGCTGCGGCTGGATCGGCGGGGTGAGCGGGCTCACCGTCACTTGCAGGCCGGCACCGGGCGTGAGCTGCTCGCCAGTCAGGGAGCACCAGTGCTGGAGCAGCGTCGAGAACAGCGAGGCCTTCTGGATCGCCATTGCCTGCAGCAGGGCATAGCTCTGGCTGGCGGTGAGGCTGATCTCCATCTCAGTGCGGGCAGCGCCGCGGTTTTGAGAGGGGATCAGGGCATCGCGCCGCATGGTGTCATCGAGGATCTGTAGCCAGGCCCGGTGCTCCGCAAGCGAGCGGGCCCGGATCTCGACGAACTCGAAGGACGCGTCCGAGGGCAGGTCCATGCAGGTGTTGGGGCCAAGCACCACCGGACCGGCCTGGCTGTTGCCCATGGCGTCCACCATCCCCTTGCGGACACCGACCGGAAGGGCCGTACGGCTCAACAGCTCCTCGTACTCGCTCTTGCAGCGGAAGTGGTTGAGGTACTGGTGGGCCAGGCCCAGGTGCGGCAGGTCCCCCTCCCCGAAGGCCGAACCATCGGAGGTGTACCAGCAGGCCGGCAGCCGGCTGATCCCCTCAAATGTGGTGGCGACGGGCTCATCGCAACGCCAGCCGCTGGTGGCTTGGGGGTCAGCGCAGACCGGGTGGTGGGCCAGCTGCAGGCCGGTGACGGCCCCGCCCCTGGCGGTCCCACCCTTGGCGGCGTCGCCGGTGGTGAGCAGCGACAGGCTGCGGTAGTGCCAGCGATCGGGGGCGTCGGCATCGCCCAGCAGGGCAGTGATCTGCTCAGCCACCGCACCCTCTGGCCCGGTCGATTCAGCACCCATCGGCCGGTTCACCGGTTCGCGCCAGATGATCCGGCCCGGCAGGCCGTAGGAGACGGGCAGCTCCCAGTTCAGGCAGTTCGCCCGCGGCACCAGCTGAAGCCGGGGCAGCGACAGTCGATCACCCCGGCGTAGGGCCTCCTGCCGGTCCCCCTCGCTGGGCCAGCTGTGCTGGGGAGGCAACACCAGCACCAGTGCCGCGCCGTCGCGCAGGACCAGTAGGTCAGCCGCAGCCAGGAAGACGCCCAGGTCCGTGCCCCGCCCATCCACGTCGGTGAGCACGGAACTCAGGCTGGCGGGGAGGCTGATCCAGCTCCCCCGGCTGAGCATGCCGGCATAGGTGCGCAGGGCATCGCGGAAAAAGCCTGAGGGGCG
Organism: Synechococcaceae cyanobacterium; assembly: GCA_947378425.1. Lineage (GTDB taxonomy): Bacteria > Cyanobacteriota > Cyanobacteriia > PCC-6307 > Cyanobiaceae > Cyanobium. Next base: position 36,586 of record CANCJV010000013.1, on the reverse strand, counting down.
GGCGGCATCCAAACGCTTGCGGTAGGCGGTCTCCGGTTCCCGCTCACCCTTGGGGAGGTAGTGCTCCTTGCGGCTGGTGCCGTCAGGGGCGGCGAGGAGGCTCCAGCAGTCTGCGGTGATCTGTAGGGAAGGCTGCAGCGCGTTCAGGGTGGGGTGCAGGGCCCATGGGGCGTGGGCTCTCGGGTTGGGGGCTGGATGCACGTACAAAGATCTCAGCTGCTTGCTGTTGCCACCAAGACTGTTGAGGCTTGTATGGCAGATTGAACAAGTGGTTCTCGGACCCGTGAACCATGGCTATCGGCAGAGGAGCTGGCCTGAGGATCCTTATGCGCGCTGGACTATTAGCTATCGACCTCGCCATAGCCGAAATGGTTCTCGGACAGGAGTGTAGTGAGCTCCGTGGCTCTCGGCACCAGCGAAGAATGAGTTAGACTTACAAGTCAACCACTATGTCATCTCACGCTTACCCTCTCTCCAAGCTAACTCACGAGTACGGCAAGCATGCCATCGATGCAGAATCAGGACTTGAGGTATTCGATGCTCCAACCTCTCACTCGTTGATTCAGGCGGCCGGCTACCTAAAGTACAACTTGGCAAAGACGAGCGGGCAGGGGGTCTTCTTCCGTGGTCAAAGTCGCCTATACGAGACGTTATCGCCTACTTTGCTGCGTGGCATAAAGGATGGGTCACCTAATGTTCAGAGAAGGGCGCTTCTAGATAGACTACTGACTTCAATCGAAGCAGAAGGCTCTGCGCTACGAGCTGTGGATTCTGACTGTCGTGAGCCCCTCCTGCAGCATTACGGCATTCGCACTACTTGGCTTGACGTCGTCGACAACATCTGGATTGCACTTTGGTTTGCCTGTCACTCGGCTCGTTCAGTTGGGTGGCCTGAAGAGTACCTGCACTTCGAGAAGCGTATACCTAATCCTCGGGTCGATCAAGAGTACGCTTACGTCTTGTTGCTGGCATCTGCATACTCGACTCCAGTGCCCGGCAAGCCAGGCCGCTTCAAGGATGACCGATCCGAGACTATCGATCTACGAACTGCAGTTCCATCTCACTTTGTGCGCCCGCACGCCCAGCACGGACTTTTGGTCCGTCGGCTGAGCAATGCTGGCCTACCTGTCAGTGATCAGCTACCACTACATATGGGGACTATCCGAGTTCGACTCGAAGCAGCCCTTGACTGGCTTGGTGACGCCACAACGCTCACTACACACTCCCTCTTCCCGCCAGCATTTTATGACTATGGCTATCGAGAACTGCTCAGCGGTGTTAAGCCAGCTGAGAAAGAGCTCGGCTCCATTCATCGCATGCAGGCCTAGCTAACCCCTTGAGTGGACAGGCCACCAATGATTAACTTCCGCACCTTTTAATCCTTGCCTGCCACTCAGGGGCAGCGTTCGCCAGTCTTCCTGTGATCATTCGCATCTTTCGTGTCGAGATCGATCCAGTTACGCGATCCGCCTTTGAGGCCGGGTTTAGGACTCGGTCTGTCGACGCCGTAAAGCAAGCGCCTGGCAATCTGTCGTGCGAGATCGGCATGCCAACGCGATGGGCGCCGAACACCTACGCGATGATCAGCCGTTGGTGTAACGAAGATGCTCTGATTGCCTTCGCGGGGCAGAAATGGAACACGCCTGTGATCCCTTCCGGAATGGAGGCGTTCGTGAAGAGTTGTTCCGTCGAGCACTATTGGATCGATGACACGCCCGCTGTCGAACCACTCGACGAAATGGACTCGCGATGAAGCCCAGCGGCGTGGATAATCCTGCGGCCACGAGCCCTTGATCTGGGTCGTCAATCCTGCTCCACAACTTCCATCGCCACCACCCGCTGACTGCAAGCCCCAGCGATCTCCCGCCACCGCTCCCTGCTGACCCCCAACCGCTCGGGTACTTCAGCAGGCGCAGACCCCAGCCTCAGCAACTTCTGCCCCCGCGCATGCAGCTCCCGCCAGCTCGCCGGCACCTTGATCAGAAAGCCCTTGTCGCGGAGGTAGTGATACACCTCCCCGTTGGCATAGGTACGGGCATAGGGCCGGAACGATCCACGTTCGGGTGAGAAGCGCCGGGCGGCCTGAAGGATGCCGAGCATGGCGATCTGCTCCAGGTCTTCCCTTGGATGGCCGGTGCGGCGCGAGATGTTGGCCGCAACCGTCTGGGCGATGTCCCGGTGCTGCAGCGCCAGGGCGTTGGCAGCAGCGTGGGGATTGACCGGCCTGTGGCGGCGCGGTCGGCTGGGATAGGCGAGCACCAGCTGCACCGCCTTCTGACTGCAGGCCGGCCTGGGGGGCTTGGGAAGCCGCTGCTGCCTCGGTATACAGGACGCCACCACGGGCGGCCTAAACGGCAGGGGCAGCTGGCTGGCACGACAGAGGCCGCCATGGGGCCGCCCCCCCGCGGGGGGCTGGTCGAGGCGTGTGGCGATGCAGGCGATGACCCGTGCCATGGCGACCCCTCAGCGACTAAAGACCATCGGCAGCGGCGCCGAGCTGTGGCCCCGCCCGCGCCAGTACTGCCCCTCGATCCAGAGCACCCCTTGGCAGAAGGCATCCACCTGGTCGTCGATCCCGCCGCGGGGCGAGAAGGCCAGCAGCTCCTCGATCAGCGACTCGCTGCGTCGGTGGAAGCGCACCTGGCCCGCCTCAACCAGGGGAGCAACGGCATGGGCGCGGGAGGCCTTGCTGCCTTTGGGCGGAATGGCGATCAGCCCCGGTACCTGGCGCCTCAGCAGCTGGCAGACCGCCGGGCCGTTGGCGGCGTCCTCAATCAGCACGGCGTGGGGGCGGAGGCCCTGGCGCTCCAGGGAGGCGAGAGACGCCATCAGGAACTTGATTACCCCCGGCAGATCAAGCCGCTGGCGGTGGGCCCAGAGCGTTTCGATCTGCAGCTCCGCCCAGGGATCAGGGTGATTAACACCCTCGCCGGGGTGCTGCCCGGGTCGTTGAGCACCAGCGGCGTTCGTGGCCAGCACCAGACCCTGCCGCCGCGCTTCTACCGCCAGGTGGCGCTGGGGTTCCAGCAAGCCCAGCAGGGCAAAGCCGCAGGCGTCGTTGTCCTTGCCGTCCTTGAAGCTCAGGTCACAGCTCAGCACCAGGGGCGCAAAGCGGCGGGGCTGGCCAGGTGCGGTGGGCAATGGTGCCTGGATCCAGTCCTTGCGGAACAGCAGACCCTCAGCAGGGCTGGGGCGCTGTTGGTACAGGGCGTTCCACCAATAGGAGCCCAGCCGGGTACGGATCCGTTGCAGCACCTCCAGCGGCACCCGCTCCGGGCATAGGGGTTCACCGGGTTGGCGCCAATCCGGAACGCGGGTGCAGGTGGGCGGGATCGGCATCGCGATGCTGATCGGCTCGGCGATGGCGGGCAGGTTGAGCACCGTCCAGTGCTCGGGGTTTTCTTCTGACTCTTGCGCGAGGAGCCAGGCGATCATGTCCTGGTGGTCCCAGCGGGTCTGCACCACCACCTGGGCCGCTGGCAGCCACTGGCCGTCGCTGCTCTGGCCGGGTTCAGCGCGGGTGAACCAAACGCTCTTGAGCCAGTCGATCAGCCGCTCGCGCTGCAGGGCCGACTTGGCATCCTCCGGACCCTTGTAGGGGTCATCGATGATCCCGAGGTTGTAACCCTTCCCTGTGAACGGGCCGCGCACACCGGCAGCGATGCAGCCGCCCCGTTGCGGCGTAAGCCAGTTGCCCACCGCCGCGGAGTCCTTGGAGAGGGCGTGACCGGTGCTCCGGTAGTAGTGGCGCGCCTCACGGGAGTGGGCGTAGGCCAGCTCGGCTGAGTAGCTGGCAATGGCGCAGAACAGCTCTGGGTGCCTGCTCACCCAGTAGGCGGGAAACAGGCGCGACACAAGAGCGGATTTACCAGCCCGCGGTGGACAGCAGACGATCAGTCGCGTCAGCTGGCCATCGGCCACCTGCTGGAGAAGGCCGATCAGCAGCTCGGAGAAGCGGCTGAACTGGAAGCTGGGGAAGGCCTGGAGGATGAACTCACCGAATTTCCGTTGTTTGTCGATCGTTGTCACCCGGTCCGGGTCGGGAACACCCAGCAGGCCCCAGTCAGCCCAGAGGTCCGTCGCAGGGTCCAGCAGCAGCCCACCCGCACTGGGCAGGCTGGGAACCGGGGGGCGGAGGGTGGAGGCGATGCGGCCCATCAGCCCTTGGCCCCGCCCCCATGGGGATCCGGTGCCTTGAGGGGGGCCCGCAGCAGCCCGCCGATCTCGGCAATCACCCGGAAGGCACCCACCGCAGCACTGAACTGCTCAGCGTCCATGGCTCGCCTGGCGCAGTCGTTCAGTGCAAAGATCTGCTCAGCCTGGTGGCGGCGGCGGTCAGAAATCAGCTCTTCCACCATCCGCTCGCGGGCGGTGTTGAGGTAGGCGTTGATCGTGGTGATGTTGCTCACCCCCCAGTCATTTCGAGCGTTTTCGCGGATGTGCACCAGCGGCAGGCGCTGCGCTACCCACAGCTGGGCCATCGCCACCCGCCGCTCCACCTCCATGCGAGAGGGCCTTGGAGCGTTCTTGCTCGCGATGCCGCGACGTCGCCGGGGTGGGTTGCCTTTGCCGATCGGGCGGGAGGGATCGGTGCCCTCGGGCTGCAGCAGTGGCTGGCCGTTCTCGTCCTCGAGGGAGGCGGCCAAGCGCAGATCCTCGATCGGATCGGCCTGGGGAGGCACGGCAGCAGCCTGGGCGGCCGTCACCGTCGGGCCACCCGCTTGGGCGCATCAGGGGCCAGGAAGAGCAAAACCACGAATTCGGGTTCGCGAAATGAATGAATCCAGATTCGGTGCAATCGGTCCCTGCGTCAAGACCCTGTGGCCGTCAGGCCGCAATAGGCGGCTGCACGGCTAGGCGGGACGGGTGGGACGCTCTGGGACGCTGTGGGACGGTGGGTGTCCCAGCCTAAAACCTTTGCAGCAACAGGGATCTGGAGGCCCCAATCAATCAAATCCATATATACAGATAGATAATTAATTAGAGACCTACCGAATAATCCGGTTACCGCTTGGTGGTCCTCTAGGCAACTGTTTTTCTGCCCGAGCTCCTTTGTCTTCTGGAGGGGTCTGTGTGTGTGCTGAGCGTCCCAGGCGCCAAAATCGCCTGATCCATTGCGGCACAGGCGTTTTCAGCCAAAAGGCGAGCGTCCCAAGCGTCCCAGGCGTCCCGGGCCTGCTGGGTGACCAACTAGGCGCACCAAGAGGTAACCGGCACGCGTGCGCGCGGCCGGCCTGGGCATGCAGCCAATACCGTCCCAGCGTCCCATCGTTTGCAGCGCAACGGTTCTGGCCGTCCCGCCCAGCGTCCCGGACGGGGGTTCAGAGGCTGTCGAGGGGGATGCTGCAGGCGCGATCCTTGGCGCCCGCCCCCTTGAAGCGCACCGGGTTGCTGGTGGGTATCGCCCCAGGTAACCGGGACAGGATGGTGCCCCAGCTGGTCGCCCAGGCCGTGTCGGCCAGGATCCGGGCGATGGCCTCCGAGGTGTTGCTGACCAGCAGCCTTCCCTCCTGGACCCGCATCCCGTGTCTGGAGAGCAGCTCCTCGGCATGGCGGCCCGACACCGCCTCCAGCGGGGAAGGGGCACTGCTGAGCAGTTCCACCAGCTCACCGATGGTGCGCGTCAGCACCCGGTCCTCGGTTTCAACGCGCAGCTGGTGCTGCAGGATCCGGTTGAGGCAGCGGCGCTCATCCGGCTGGCCGTTGCTCTGCTCGTAGCTGCTCCAGTCGACCCCGGCGATCAGCGCCTGGGCATCGGCGGTCGTTGGCACTCTTGAGGACTGCAGAGCCCAGGCGCCGGCCAGCAGGGCGCCGTACTGATCCCCCATAGCCTGGGACTGGAAGTGCCTGCTGCACACCCCAGAGAAAACAGTGATCGAGCTGCGGATCACCGGAATCAGAGCAACGATGCGGGCGATCAGCCGTGCTGCGAAGTCCTCGGTGATCAGCTCAGCGAGATCACGGTTCAAGCCATCCCAGTGGGCCTGCCGCAGCTCCGAAGGCAGTTCGGTGGGTTGGCGCAGGGTGAGCTGGGAGAAGCGGCGACGATCGGCGCCTTGCTTGAGGGCAGTAGAGATGCTGCTGAGCAGGAACATCGAGCGCACCTGGAAGCGCTGCACCTCCCCCGCCGCAGAGCCCTTGCCGATCGAGGCCCGCGTCTCGCTGGAGGAATAGCGGGCCAGGGCGAGGATCTGCTGGATCCGCTGCTGGTCCACCTTCTCGTTGCTCTCAGCCTCATCGATCACCACCGGCAGGGCATCGCAGCGCAGGGCCTGGCGAATGAAGGCCTCGGTGGTGTTGCCGACCACCGGGAAGGCGAGATCTCCCAGCAGCACGCCGACAAAGCGCTCAAGGATGGCGGACTTGCCGGAACCAGCTGCGGCCGTGAGCCAGATGTGGGGGCGCCAGGAGAGCACTCCGGAGATGGGGGCCAGGGCCACCCAGCCCGCCAGCAGCAGGGCGGAGGCGGGAATCTCCCAGTGGAAGCGCTCAGCGATGGCCAGCACCGTGAAGGCCTCTTCATCCGACAGGGGAGGCGCGTCACCGGGGCCATGCAGGGCCGGTCCTCGTTGGTAGTGGAAGCGTGATGGGAAGACCTCGTTGATCGGCTGGCTGCGGCCATCCACCACCAGCCGATCACCGAGGTGGAGCAGCGAGCGGCCCTGGTCCCACCAGGCACCGCGGCCCCGGAGGTTGCAGGCATCGAACATGCCCACCGCCGCCTGCTGGCAGAAGAGATCCGATGCGGCGGCTGTCCAGTTCACACCGTTCTTGGAGGGGAAAATGGTCTCCCAGTAGGCCAGCGGCGCCAGACGGCAGAGGTTCATGCCGCCATGGGAGGAAGATGCCAGGCGCACCACCAGCCCGGTGGAGCGGGGCTGGTAGTAGTAGCCGTCGCCATCGAAGCCAAGACAGAGAAACGGCCGCGCCACAGGTGTTGCTCTGGGGGCGGGGGCCGGCTTGGAGGGAGCCTGGCTGCTGCCGGCGGCCACTTCTTGCATCCTTCTGTAGGCGGCCCGTGCAGCGAGAAGAATCACGCCGATCCGCTCACCCAGTAGGCCAGGAGCGTCATCAACCGAACCGCCCTGCGGCAGGCCGGCCCAGATCTCGCCAGCCGGCAGGTGCAGCAGCGGCAGGCCCACCTCGGCTGCGGCCTTGATCACTTGGCGGGCGCGACGCTGGCCCTGCTCATCGTGATCAGAGAGATAGACGATGCCGGCTACACCGGCCTGCTGGAGGGCGCGGTAGCGCTCGGCGATCTGGGGGCTGCTGTGGGCGTGGCCCGGTTGGGTGGTGGCGAGAAAACCACCGCGGATCACCAGATCGGCGCACTTCTCTCCCTCAAGTTCGATCAGCCAGCGGCCGGTGGCCTGCAGCAGGGCTGGCCACTGGTACATGGGCCAGGGATCGGGACCGGCGCCGCGCTGCCAGCCCTGGTCGGTGCGGTGGTTGGCGTAGAAGACCTTGCCGCCGGATCGATCAACGCGGCTGACGCGCTGGTGATCGGAGTAGGCGTAGGGGCTGCCGGTAGATAGCGGCGCTGCCTGCTGATCGAGTAGCGCCAGCTGGAACGTCGACCCCGCTGCCGGCAAAGGGGGCGGTGTGGGTTGCCCAGAAGCCAGCAGGCCATCCCAGGCGGCATGGGGCTCCGATCCCTGCTCTGCAGCAGGAGGGTGTGCCGAGGCCGGTGGCGGTGATGGTTGTCCCAGCCCGAGCTGGGCCTCGATCCGCCGGGCGGCGGTCGCAAAATCCCAGCCGGTCACGCGCAGCAGCAGATCGATGCCGCTGCCGCCACCGCCGCTGCGCTCACGGCCACCGCACTGGTTGCAGAACCAGCCGCCGGGGCCGTCGTCACGGTCCCAGCGGTAGCGATCGGTGCCGCCGCAGGCGGGGCAGGGCTGGTGCCGGTCCTGCAGCTGCTCCGGCGACAGGCCGGCCAGTTCCGCCAGAAGCCGGGGCCACTGGCCATCAGCAGCAAGCAGCACATCGCTCGCCATCAGCGCAGGGAAGCCCCACCGCTGGAGATCGAGTCACTGGAGGCGGGGGGCAGCCTGCGCTCGTCGCCGCGCATCACCTGTACCAGGGTGCGCCTGACAAAGGAGGCGCGGCTTTCGATGCCGTCGGCGTTGCGGTCAATCCAGGCGACGACGGCCTCGGGGAGCTGGAGCTGTACGCGCTTCATGATGACAGTGGAGTGCTACCGCAAAAGCCTAGCAGCATTTTCTGCTAGTCCTAAACTCTGGCGAAGTGCTGTCGGCGTGCCATGTCCATCGCCCTGCGTCCTTACCAATTGGAGGCCGTGCAGCGGGTCCGGCTTGCCTTCATGGAGGGGCACCGCGCCGTGCTGTTTGTCCTCCCCACCGGTGGTGGCAAGACGGTGGTGTTCAGCCACATCGCCCAGCAAACGGCAGCCCGCGGCAACCGCATCGCCGTGCTGGTGCACCGGGCCGAGTTGCTGGAGCAGGCCTCACGCTCCCTGGCGGCGCTGGGGGTGGAGCACGGTCTGATCGCCTCGGGCCGCTCGATGAATCTGCGGGCGCCGGTGCAGGTGGCCTCGGTCGCCACCCTGGCCAGGCGGCTGGATTTGCTCAAGCCGGAGCACTTTCAGCTGCTGGTGGTTGATGAATGCTTTCCAGCCGGAACACCGGTTGACGGCAGGCCGATCGAAACCCTGCAGGTCGGCGATGTCGTGAGCTGCTTTGACCACCAGAGCGGTCAGATCACCAGCGGCCGCGTCAAGCGCCTGTTCTGCAATCCGATGCCCCGCTGGATGGTGCGTGTCACGACAACCTCCGGCAGAAGCATCGAAACCACCCTCTCCCATCCGTTCTTTACGGTCAACCATGGCTACATCCCCGCAGGCATCCTGCGTCCTGGAGACGAACTCTGCGCCGTGCCATTGGTGCGGAGTCTTAGTTGCTCTGATCACGAAGGTCAAGCGCGACCAACTAAGAGCAAGAGGCCGGGTTTACTGCAGCCGGCAGTGCTCCGGCGCCTCTTTGAGCCAGCAAAAAGCCGTGGTGATGGCGAGAACCAATCGGCAGTACGCATCGCAACGCATGCGGGACAACAACCCGATGCAGCGGCAAGGGAGCAGGGAAAAGGTGAGTGCAACCCTGCGGCGCAACAAGCATCAGCCACTGGTACGCGGCGGCAATGGCCGTGGACCCACCAGGCATCAGCAGCGTCTGGCGGATGCCCTGGGCTGGCCGATGGAAGTGGTGGTCCGAACGGCGATGCCGCGCGGCAGTGGCTACCCGACTTGCTACAAGCTGGATATCGGCCATCAGGAGCTGCGGATCGGCATCGAGGTGGATGGCCCATCCCATGGCGCGATCCAGCGCCAGATGCTGGACAGGAAGAAGGAGGAGTTCCTTGCCTCGATCGGGTGGAGCGTGTTGAGGTTTACGAACCAACAGGTCGAGGCGGATCTGCAGAGTTGCGTGAGGGAAATTATGTGTACAACATCGAAGTTGAGCAGCACCACAACTACTTTGCCGCTGGCCTCCTGGTGCACAACTGCCACCACACCAGCGCCGGTACCTGGGCGAAGGCGCTCAAACATTTCTGCAGCGCCAAGGTGCTCGGCGTCACGGCAACACCATGCCGCAGCGATGGCCGGCCACTCGGCGCCTGGTATTCCGAGCTGGTGCTCGGCCCCACACCAGCCTGGCTGAGCGACAACGGCTACCTGGCCCCTGCCCGGATCTACGCCCCGCCGATCGGTTTTACGACACAGGGGCTGCGGCGACGGATGGGGGATTTCGATCTGCGCCAGGCCGCCGGTGCCCTCGGCGGTAGCCGCATCCTGGGCGATGCGGTCAGCCACTACCAGCGCCACCTGGCGGGCCGCAAGGCGATTGCGTTTTGCTGCTCGATCGCCCATGCCGAGGCGGTGGCCGAAGCGTTCAGCGAGCGTGGCGTAAAGGCGGCCAGCATCGACGGCACCCAGGATGCGGCAACGCGCAGGCAGCTGCTGGAGCAGCTGGGGGCCGGGGAGCTGAAGGTCCTGACCAGCTGCAACCTGATCGGCGAGGGCGTGGATGTGCCCTCGGTGGGCGGCTGCCTGCTGCTGCGGCCTACCCAGAGCCTGGGGCTGCATCTGCAGATGATCGGCCGTTGCCTGCGGCCCCAGCCGGGGAAGGAGGCGGTGATCCTCGATCACGTCGGCAACATCGAGCGGCTGGGCCACCACCTCGACGCGCAGGAGTGGAGCCTCGACGGAATCAAGAAGCGGGAGCAACCCAGGGCCCACTCGGTGAAGACCTGTCCGCAGTGTTTCTGCGCCATGGCCAGCACGCTCAGCCTTTGCCCGGAGTGCGGCCATGTGTTCCGCCCGGAGCGCCAGAAGCTGGTCACGGTGGAGGGTGAGCTGCGGGAGATCAGCCAGCAGGAGCTCCGGTGCAGAAAGAAGAGGGAGCAAGGAGAAGCCCGCAGCCTCGAGGAGCTGATTGCGCTGGGCACCAAGCGTGGCCTCAAGAACCCCCAGGGCTGGGCACGGCATGTGTTGGCGGGCCGCCAAACGCGGGGCCACTGGAGCCAGGTGGCATGAACGAGCAGGAGCTACAGCAGCGGATCCGGCTGGAGCTGGGTACCGGTCCAGTGCGGCTGTGGCGCAACAACGTCGGCGCCCTGCGCGATGAACGCGGCCGGCTGGTGACCTACGGGTTGTGCAAGGGCAGCAGCGACCTGATCGGCCTGCGCCAGGTGCTGATCGGCCCGGAGCACCTGGGCCAGACCCTGGCGGTGTTCACCGCCATCGAGGTGAAGGCCCCTGGCGGAAGGTTGCGGGAGGAGCAGCGATCGTTCCTTGCCCTGGTGGAAGCGTTTGGCGGCTACGCCGGTGTGGCCAGGAGCGTGGGTGAGGCCACAGCGGTGCTGAGGCTGAGCTGATCACCCCAGTGGGGGTTGCCGCAGTCCCTGTCCCTGTCCAGCCAGCCGCCAACCGAAGCGGCGTAACAGCCTGTCACGAAGCCGACCCCTGGGGCTGGATGCTTCGCAGGTAGCAAGTCATACTTTAAGGGTTCCCAAACGGTAACCCAGTGCAGAGCCTGCAGGACAAGCTCGATGCGGCCCGAGTGCAGTTCGGCAAGTTCCTACGGAACTGGCGCAAGAGCAATGACTGGACCGTCACCACCGCCCAGGACTGGGCCAAGGTCTGCCCAGGGTTGATCCCCTGGCCGCTGCGGGTGGCCGGTGGCCAATGGGGAAACCTGGAGAACAGCAAGGTGTTGCAGCCCCAGCCCAGCACCTTCATCCAGCTGGGGGTGCTCAACGAGTGCCTGGCGCAAGACGAGCGGGGCACGATCAAGGACCGGTTGCTGCGCGATCGGGTGCAGCGGGCCAGGCCGGTGCTGCATGACGACGGCCGCCCCTGGGGCGCTGAGGACTGGTTCGCCTGCTACATCGGCAAACTGGAAGGGCCCACTGAGCTCTGGCCCTGCCAGGAGGAGATCGACGCCGAGGCTGAGACCAAGCGGCTGCGCAGCCTGTTTGATCAGGTCCTCGAACAGGTCAGGGTGCGGCCGGTGTCCGCCGCGATGCAGGTGTTGCGCAAGGCGGGAGATCTGCCGATGGAGCAGGTCGTGGCGATTGAAAACGCGCTATTCGCTGGGGAGCGGCTGGGCCCGGCCATCGTCCCGATCGCCCGCGAGGCGTTGCATGCCTGGGTGCGGGAGGTAGCCCCGGAGCTGGAGCCCACCGAACTGGTGAGCAATCCAGTCTGAAAAGGCAGCGGGGTGCCAGAACGCAGCTGCCGTCGCCGTCGCGAGTGCTACGGAAAGGCAATTTATGCGGTATCGGAATACCTAGGTTCTGGGTTCCCGAATAGATGACCACAGGGGTAGCGTTGGCGTCCCTCATTGCAGCAAGGTGAATCAACACGAACGAGGCTCTCCGGCTTCCCTCTCCGTGTCCCCTGATTCCAGGGGATGGCAACGCTCCGATCTGGAGCAGTACATCCTGATCCAGGCCTCCTTCTCTGCCGCCCTGGCTGAATGGCAGCAGCGCTGGAGGGCGATCACGACCGACTCGTTGGCGGCCCTGGCCGGCCACGGCATCGCCATCAGCTTTCGCCAGAGCGTCTGCGGGAGCTACGTGGCAACGCTGCTGCACCGCGACGGCGGCGGGATTGATTCAGGTCTCTGTCCCTCGCTGATCGAGGCACGGCGGATCGTCCTGGGCCAGGGCCTGGAGGACACGCCATGAGCACCATCTCCCTGGCGGAGTATCACCGCCATCCCGCCTGGTCCCCGACGGCGCTCAAGGCTGCGGTGACCGGCACGATGCGGACCTGGAGCCATCGGTTCGGGCCAGGGGCAGCGCGGTTCGTTCCCTCGGCCGACATGGTCAAGGGCGATCTGGTCGATGCCTTGCTGACGCCGCCCTTCCGGATCGATGGCCGGTTCGTCGCGTACCCATCGATCGCCCGCAACACCAAAGCCGGTGCCGCCAACTGCGCAGAAGCCGAGGCCGCCGGACTCACGCCGGTGAGCAACGAGATGGTCGAGCAGGCCCAGCGCATCCGTGAGGCCCTGCGGGCCGATCCGGTGGTGGGCGAGGTGCTGGCGGCGCTGGATCCAGCGCTTAGCCAGCAGCCCCACTTCTGGGATGACCAGGAAGGCCGGCCCTGCCGCTGCCTCCCCGATGTCGTCACCAGCGACGGCCGCCTGTTCGACCTCAAGAAGACCCGCAGCGCCGTGCCGCGGAAGTTCTACTGGCAGGCCAAGGACCTGGCCTATGACCTGCAAATGGCCCACCTGGCCCTGGGCCACGAGGACCGCCATGGTGAGCCGCCGGTTGAGACCGGCGTGATCGCCTTTGAGTGGCCCACCGATCCGGCCGCACCGATCGACTGCAGCCTGCTCATCTTTGATGGGCAGGACCTCCAAAAAGGTCTGCAGCGCCGGGAGGAGGCCTTCCGGCGGATCGCCGAATGCCAGGCCACAGGCAGCTGGCCGAGTCACGGGCGCCAGGCGTTTCGTCCTGTCTCCCAAGATTTCAGCCTTCCCGAAGCCGAAGGCATTGATTTGGATTCCATCGACCTCTTCTAATGAACGACTCCACTCTCTCCACCGGTGCTGACGCACCGCCGTCCTCAGCCCTTGCCCCAGCGGGGGAGGTGCTGCAGGTGTTCAGCGGCATCGCCGCCTTTGACGCCGCCCAGCGGATGGCCCGGGCCCTGTGCTCCTCCACCCTGGTGCCCAGGGACTACCAGGGACAGCAGGGCCTGGCCAACAGCCTGATCGCCCTGGAGATCGCCGGTCGCATGCGGCTCTCACCGCTGGTGGTGATGCAGAACATGACGCCGATCCACGGCCGGCCGACCTGGAGCAGCAAGTTCCTGATCGCCACGGTCAATGCCAGCGGCCGCTTCTCGCCGCTGCGCTTTGTCTTTGACGACAAGGAGAAGCCCACCAGTTGCTATGCGATGGCCACCGATAAGGCCACCGGAGAGGTGCTGGAAGGAGAAACCATCACCCTGGAGCTGGCCCGCAAGGAGGGCTGGTGGAGCCGCAAGGACCGCCAGGGCAACGAAACCAGCAAGTGGCAGACGATGACCGGCCAGATGCTGCGCTATCGCGCTGCCGCCTGGTGGTCCAACGTCTACTGCCCGGAGATCGCCCTGGGGTTGATCACCCAGGAGGAAGCACTCGACATCGAGGCGGTCACGGTCCGAGAAACCGGCGGCGCCAACGTTAGTGGGGCTGAAATCCAGGCCCCAACTCTGGCGGCTACGGCATGGAGCCAGGTCGCTGAAGAGCCGGCAGGGCCAGCCGCCACGGCGCCGGCAAAACCCGCCGCCCGGCGTCCTGCAGCGAGCTCCCGTGCTGCCGCTGTGCCCGAGCTTTTACGCCATCGCGAAGACAAGGAAGATCCGCAGCAAGTCCAGAACAGCGCCGATGGGCGCATCGAGTTGCCCCATGGGGGTGGCGCTGAGCCCAAGGCGGAGGTCATCGACGCCGTGCTTGTGGACGCCAGCAGGGCTGAATCGGAGCCGACCACCTCAGCTGGGCAGCAAGCCGCGCAGCAGGAGGCCCTTTCGGTGCAGGCCAACGAAACCTCTGACGCAGTCACCCAGCCAGCACCGCGGCGAACCAGGAGCCAGGCCGCTGCTGCCTCGGCTCCAAGCCCAGCTCCAGCTCCTGAGCCAGCTTCGGCTCAAGCTCCTGCCCCAGCTCCAGAGCCTGAGTTGGATCCTGTGGAGGTGGGCCTCCGCCAGATCCCACGCATCGCCACCCTGCTGGAACTCGACAGCGCCTACGGACGCGTCAATCAGCTGCTCAGCGCAGGCCAGATCAACGACGAGAACGCTGAGCGGCTCTGGAATGCGATCTCCAGGCGCCGCCGTCAGCTCGAAGGCGGCGAGAGCTCCCAGCAAATCGCGGGGGCGGCGGCATGAGCACCTCCCCCCAGAAACCGCGGCCGCTGCGCCAGCGGATCGGCAACCACAAGAAGACCATCGCCATGAACAACGACACCTTTGAGCGGGTCGATGCGTTCGCCCGCAGGCACAACATCACCTGGAGCGGAGCACTGCACGAACTGGTGCGCACCCATCCACTCATCGGCCTGCCGTCACTGCTGGCGGTCCAGGAGCGCATCGAGGCCCGCAGCGGCTCGGCGCTGGAGGTGGAGGCATGAGCATCAACCTGATCGTGCTGGTCGGCAATGCCGGCCGGGATCCAGAGCTGCGCTTCTTTGAGAGTGGCAGCTGCGTCTGCGAGTTCACCCTGGCGGTCAACCGACCGCCCCGGGATGGCCAGAACCAGGAGCCGCTCTGGGTGAACTGCAAGGCGTGGGGCAAGACCGCCCAGGTGGCGGGGGACTACCTACGCAAAGGCAGCAAGGTGGCGGTCGTCGGCCGGCTCGAGATCGAGCAATGGACCGACCGCAGCAGCGGCGAGGTGCGCAGCAAGACCCTGGTGGTGATCGATCGCCTGGAGCTCTGCGGGGGCAGGAACGGTACGCAGCAGATCGATGGAGCCGCCGACTTGGCTGTCTTCTCCGCTGGCCAGTCCGTCAGTAGCTCCGCGTCTCAGACGGCAACCGCCGCTGCAGGGGGCTCCCGCATTTCGAGCGCGACGACATGGGGCGCACCCGCTGGAGCCCCCACACCAGCAGCGCCGGCAGCCCCGGCCTGGTCCACCAATGGCCCCATCAGTGACGAGGAGGTGCCCTTCTGATGACCCATCACACCAATGTCCGCCTCGGCGACAGGGGAAAGAGTCCCCAGCTGCCGGCCTTCTGCCGCACGCGCCGGCCGATCACCACCACCGTGCGGGTGAGCACCCTGCAGCAACTCCTGTGGCTGCTCTGGCTGGTGGTGTTCCTGCAACTGAGCACGGTCCTGCTGGTGATCGCCGGTCCGGTGCCGTCGCGACTGTCACCGGCCCCAGCACCCTCTCGCACCTTGATCACCGCCGCGGCCGGATCCATCCCTGTCACACCGCGTCCGATCCGATGAGCAGCAACGAATCGTCCCTGGTTCCCTTTGACTTCGAAGGCAGCCAGATCCGTGTCTTCACCGACGAGCAGAGCGCCCCCTGGTTTGTCGGCGCCGATGTCTGCAGCGTGCTGGGCATCGGTCATCCCCGTCAGGCCATGAGCCGCCTGGATGAAGACGAGAAGGGTGTCATTTCAACTGACACCCCTGGCGGCGAGCAGTCCATGACCACCATCAACGAGCCGGGTCACCACAACCTGGTGCTGGGCAGCCGCAAGCCGGCAGCCAGGGGGATGAAGGCCAAGGACACGATCCTGCACCTCGCCGCCTGCGGGCTGCAGATCAGCAACCAGCGTGGCGAATGGGAGCTCACCGATACCGTCCGGCCAAGGGGCGAGGCACTGCCGTATTGCCGCGGCACTCACAGCAGTTACCAGATTCTCTGGGACCCCGCCGTTGTTGATGTGGTGCGGGAGCTGGGCTGATGGACGAGCGGACCACCAACCCCAGACCTTGCCTTGGCCGTCCATGGGCCTGGATCACCAGAGCGGATCCCGGCGAACAGCTGGATTTCAGCCCTGAAATGCGGCGGGGGGAATCATGAGATTGCCGAGGGGCAACCCAGTGGTGGAACCTGTGCCGGTGGGGGAATGGCTCGATGCTCGTGCCCTTGGGATCACCCTCAAGGTCAGCGAGAGAACGCTGTGCCGATGGCGCAAGGCCGGCCTGTTCAAGCCTGGGATCCATTGGCGCCGCAAGTTCCCTTCCGCCAATTCACCAGTGCTCTATCACCTAGAGCGATGCAACGAGGCGATGAGCGAAGCGACTGCTCGCTCACCCCACTTGCTCGAAACGGACTGAGATCGGCTGCCAGCTCCAACGCCCCTTCCTCCTGCCTCGGCGGAGGGAGGGGCGTTTTGTGGTCGCCGACGCTGGGGAGGGCCTGAATGAAGCACTCGCTCCCTGGCGCTGAGGCACCGTTCGTACATCGCTCGTACAACCACCCAAACAGGCCCCCGGGGACCATCCTCGGAGCCTGTCATTCGTACATTTTCCGTACATTGGCCCTTTTTGGCCAAAAAAGAAGGTCCCCGGCGTCGCCGAGAACCCTTGCTATAACTGGAATCGGGGCGACAGGATTCGAACCTGCGACCTAGTGCTCCCAAAGCGCTCAGGAGCTGTAGTGGCGGAAAGGCTTTTCGAGTGTTTGCAAAGGGTCTGGTGGGGTCTGTCCGGACCTGTCCGGTCGTTTTCGGCTATCCTTGCCCACATCTTGCCCACACGTGGGAACCGGCGCAAACCTCGTCATGCCTGCCTTGCGTCATGTTGAGCCATGGGCAGTAGCCCTCAGAACCTCGACCCGAACCAGCACGGCAGAGGGGTGGAACGTTTGTGAGCATCGCGGAAGGGTGCGTGTGGAGGTGCGCCAACCAGGGCTCCCCAAGCAAACGGTGATGCTCCCCTTTGACTGGGCCAAGGCCTCGGTAGGAGACGTGCTCACCAGGGTGCGGAACCTCTACGTCCTCGTGTGTGATGGCCATAGCCTCAGGGGCGCTGCTGAGATCGCCGAGGGCAAAGCGCCCAAACCGACAATGGACTGGGAAGGGGCGGTGCAGCGCTTCAAAGTCCAGAAGCTGGAACATGGCCGAACCATCAAGCAAGGAACATGGGAACACTCCTATGAACCAGTGCTTGCCGATGCGGTGGCTCTGCTGACGGGACGCAAATCACCATCGAATCCAGCTGATCTGCTTGATCAGGTGATCAGAAAATGGCAACCAGGAAGTCGAGCACGGCAAATCAAAGCGCAGTCACTGGCGCAGTTCCTCCGTTACTGCGTCACACGAGAACAATTTCCCCTGCTCTGGCAGCCACCCACTGATGTCAAGTCACATGTGGGAGCCAAGGCAGCACATGGATCGGTCAGCCTCAAAGGCGACCCAATCGCCGATCTGGAGATCATCAACCTGCTGGCGACGCTGCCGAGCGATCCAGTGGGAGGGCGTTGGGCTGATGTCGTCCGGTTGCTTGCCGAGCTCGGATTACGACCGATCGAACTTCTCCACCTGACGGTGAAGATTGATCCCGGCACAAGTCAGCCTTACTGGTGGTGTAGCTACCGGAAGCGCAGTGGTGGCGGTGACACCCAGCCTCGGCAGGTGCATCCTTTGCCTCTTGTTGACTGCGATGGGCTTGTCCAGGACTGGAAGTTGATAGAGCGTTGGCAAGCCGGACTGATCAAGCTCCCACCACTCGCCAGTGGCAATGGTGCCGGGGACGCGATTGCCACCTACTTGAATCGTCAGCATGGTTGGCAAAGCCTCAAGGCATTGATGGCTGAGATGGATGAGCGGGCAGTGCCCTACAGCTTCCGTCACAGCTACAGCCTCAGAGGGCATGTCAGGGGGATTGATGCGGGCTCGGTGGCATTGAGCATGGGTCACAGTTTTGAGGTTCACTGCCGCTCCTATCCTTGGGCGAGCAGTTCAGGCGCGGCTGCGGCATTCGAACGGGCGAATGCGGCGTTGGTGGCGTGATTGACACACACGGCCCAGGTGCTACGAGATTGCCAGCGGCAATGGGCAGAGGAGCTGCGTCGGTTGGCGGATGGTGCGCCAGTCACCGTTGTTGGTGCTCACTTCCAGTCCGATGGACGCCTGTCCGGCTTCGGGCTCGAGGTCTTCCAGCCAGTCAATGGCATCACGAATGGCTTCCTCAATCGAGTCGTAGATGCCGTCAAGGTGCGGATGGGGCTGAAGGACGGCGTCAGTGAGCCTGTAGCCCCTTGTCCCAGGGTTGCGAGAAAAAAGCAGTTCCGCGCTCGGGGATGCCATCACTCGATCGTCGTTTAGGACGATCCTGGACGGTGTGCCGGTTGCGCCGGTGTCACCTCTGACACCAAGGAACGTTGCGGAGGTCAAGTGCGCAGATCTGCAGCACCCCCTTGTCGAAGCGCCGTGTAGATCCACGCCAACAAGTCACAGATCAGTCTTGAGCAACTACAGAAAATTGAGGATGAGGCACTGCAGATGATGCGGCGCTGTTGACAGCAGGGTGGTGTTCCAATGCAGCAAGTGTGAGCACAGGCTTTTTTAAAATGGAAAACTAGCCTTTCAGTTTCGCTGTAGTACCCGTCTGCTTCATAGGCAGTAGATCATCAATGGCAGTGGGTTAAGGGTTCAGGTATTTCTAACCATGGTAAAGGTGAAGCCAATCTGACAAATGAACGAGTCTTCCTGCAGTAGAGCCCTGAGCTCCAGAGCTGTAGGCTTGTTCAACTTCGAATAAGATTGTTCCTGTGCATGATTGCTGGGCGCCCTCGGCGAAGCCCCAGACACAAAGAGGCCAACACTGATGAACGTTCGTAGCGGCAGTTGGCAGGTTTTGATCCACGGCATGCTGCTCGTGCTGGTCGGATTGGTGTGGGGCCTTGTCGTCCCCGGTACTCCGTACCCAAGGCTCGCCCTCGGCGCTCACATCCAGTTCGTAACAAACGGCATGCTGTTCATCGTCTTGGCGACTGCGCTGCTGGCGCTCCCGCACAGTGTCGGTCTCAAGTCCGTCTGGGTGATGGTCGTAGCGGCTTGGTTGACATGGACCATGGCGATCTCCGAGGCAGCCAATTCTTGGTGGGGAACGACGCAAATGTTGTCTATTGCCGCAAATCAGGCAGGTGCCACTGGTGGCGAACCATGGCAAGAACTGTTAGTCAAACTCACGCACATCGGCGCTGGATTGGGGCTGATCGTCGCGTGGTCGTTGCTCGTCGTCGGTTTTCTGAGGCACGCCCCCAGCACAGGATCAAATGATGTGTGAGGCCACCCAAGTAGCGACGCAGCCCAGCCATGTCTTGCGCCTTAGCTGCCACCGAATGATTCTTGTGTACCCATTCGGCTCACGCCGGCTTGCTCATAGCAGCGAAATACGGACTCGCATAAGACGTCGAGTTCTGAAACCGTCCACCCAATAACTCATGTCGTCCGCGTCACAGGGGTTCGATAGCGTTGCCATTAGGGTCCAACACTTTACAGGATTCAGACTTATATGATTAATAAATTCCCAACCGCAAGGTTTTTTGTTAGAGCTGGCTGTTCCGCTTGGTTCATCCTCGGTAGCGTAGCTGTATTGCCTTTTGTGATTAATGTTTATTGGAATATTGTTCAAGAGTTAAATGTATGGAAGCTCCCATTGTACGGCTTGACGTGCATCCTGGGCAGCATTGGCCTAATTTGTTTTGTTTTGGCATCAATTACAATCAGAGTTCAGAGCCAAGGCTCCAGGCAACTAGAGGCTGGAAGCTTGCTTGATGCAAGCATGACCAAAGCCATTCATCCTAGGATTAGAGAGCGCCTTCGCGGTTATCGCTTTTGGTCGGCAGCATTAATGAGTATATTCGTAATCCTAGGGATGTTGTCAGTAATTTGTGCGCTTGCTGCTGTAACGTACGCAGATCAACTTCAAAAAAGTGGATGGCTCAAGGTCATTATTCTAGTGGCTGCTTGTAGTTCTGGCTTGATCGCTGCCTTTAACCTGCAAGGCAAGTCAGCAGATATCTGGCGCGCCTTCCGCAATTTAGAGCAAGCTATTCTTGAGTATGAATATAATGGCTCCATGGATTCTGAGGGCTTGCTTCGAGCCTACAAGGAGTCCGAAGATATTGTGGGCTTCTTTGAATTTAAAGAACCAAGATCAAGCAAATAAATTTCGTTGGGCTCTAGACTGGAAGTCTTGCAAGTGCTACTCGGTGCCAGTTGATGAGATGTTAAGTGTTTACTAAGCGAGCCGATGGTTGCGAACCCAGTTCCCCGTAATTTCCTGATGAGATTTTCATGTGTAGTCGGCTAGGCTTTTTGAGGAACCCGTAAGCAATACAGCAGAGCACATGTTGTCTTTATCGCCTAATATCCAGATCTAGAAGACGTCTTGGTCGCGTCAGTCGAGTCGGCGTTGAGTAACACGAAACACATACTATTTTAACACTCATTAATTCAGGGTTCTAAAAGCATCCATCCAATATCTCTGCCATCACAGGGGTTCGGTAGTCTTGCCCTTAGGGTCTAGCACACTTATGCTGCTGATCGCAGCACAGGATGGGATGCAATGCAGGCACGCCCAATCAGCGTTGTTCGTTTGCCGGTGAAAGAACTGCTTAGACTGGTTTGCATCATTGTGTTTATTCTTCTGTGAACGTCTACATCTATCTATGGAATCCTTCGAGATGGAAGTGGGTTGACCTTGCCTATGGCATTAGCTTAGTTAGCTCTGGGGAGAACTTCATATGTCAGTGGAGTTGCGGAAGCACCAAGAAGCCACGACCTGGTGACTTGTTTTTGCTCATGAAGCTCGGAGGAGATCCGTCGGGCATTGGGAAGGGCCTTGTGGGATGCGGCTATATATTGGGAACCCCAGAGCTAATCGAGCATTGGGATGAGAAGAAACGCTTAGATGGTAAAAGCGTGCTTTCGACAAATGTCATTTTCAAGGCTCTTAATGATCGCCCACTGATATCTTACGATGAGCTGACTGACAGATTTCAAAATGTTAATTGGACTCCCCGGCAATCCGGTGTTTCGGTACCTGTTGACGTTGGGCAGAAGATATTTCAAAAGCTAACTGGCTTTAAGGCGGCTGCGGACTCGTTCGCCTTTACAGGGAGCGAGCTGTTTCCTGAGGGTGGCAGTAAGGAGATAACAATTCGTACCTATGACAGATGTTCTAGAGCGCGGGAGGCGTGCATTGCTCATTACGGGTATAAGTGCGCCGCTTGTGGCTTCTCCTTTGAGAACAAGTATGGCGAACTAGGTTCTGAGTATATTGAAGTACACCACCTGCGACCAGTAGCAGAAGAAGCCGGATCCCATCTGATTGATCCCACTCGAGATCTCAGACCCGTATGTGCAAACTGCCACCGAATGCTCCACCGACGCAAACCTGTTTTGTCAATTGAAGAGCTGGTTTCTTGTTTCAGTAATTCTTAACAAACAAGGGTAGATCCCATTCAAGCTGCAACTTCGTCTTGTGTTGGACAAGACCATTGAAGCCATCAACTGGCCCTGTCCCAATGCAGATAAGACCGACTGACCTTTGGTTCGCTTGATAATTGGCGGTCGACATAGTGGCAGGCCTGCGAATTAATACCGATATTGTCTGTACTTTCTACCTCTTGCACTCGTGGCATATCACGGTAGATTAGCCTCGAGAGTATCCAGCTAAAGACTCATCTCACGGGTCGAGAACTGACTCATGAACACTCCTTGGCCCAAGCTTGATTCTCCCACTTCGTTGTATCAGCAATATTTGCTTAGCCGGAGAGCAGCGTCGCGATACGCGCGCCATATCGGTGCTCTCAGGGACGCTGTGATCTAGTTATTGATCTGCAACGTAACAGCATGGATAAACTCCAAGATATAGCGAGCGGTGGCCCAAGCATACCCGTTAGATGCATATAGCTGCTGAATGCCGCTGATCTTGAGCATTAGAAGCGCTGACTTTGCAGTCTTCGTCTGTGGTGTGTATAATGAGCAATATGTCGAAGAAGGATGTTCGGCCAAATATGGAAGTTCATTGAATGGCTTCTTGGGCTATGGAGAGATATCCCTCAACCCACCAAGGATAAGATAATCGATCTCTTAATTGAGTGCTTCGACGCTACCTTTCGCGCTTACTATCGCTGGTATCGCAAATGGACAAACGCATGAGCAGTGAAGAGAGCTTCAAGGACTTCTTTAACTCGGATGACAATCCAGACAGAGCACTTCCACCAAAGCTCCAGTCCTTTTCAATTGGGGCTGCGCTAATATCAGAGAGTCTCGTTGGAAAAGTGCTTTCGACAGGTTTCCCATTTCCTGAAGCCTCGCGTGAGGAGTTTGCAGAGAAGGTAGCATCTCTTACTCATAGCGAGGAGTTCATATCTGAACTAAGTGATGATATCGGTGCGCCTTTAAAGTGTGAGACGGAGGATGAGTTCGTAGAAAGGGCTAAGAGAGCCATGGCATTGTTGTTGCGTCGCAAGCTAGAGTAGAGGAACAAGGCAATTTCTTAATTCTGTTGGAGAATCTCACACTGCAGTCCACTTAATCTGCCACCATCCACTCACAGTGTCTTGAAACGGGCTCTCGCCAGTACACATTTCGGCTTGGCGATGGCGAATGTTAGACATCACCGACTCTTCACTCCCAAGATAGGCTCGTTTTATGGAAGTCTTGAATGCACTGAAGCAAGCTGTGAAGACGTGCGCCGACGTGGTGAAATTCGGTGCGGGAATCCAGGAACCCACGAGAAAAAGTTTAATCGCTGACCTTCAGACCATATGTACAAATTGCGAGGCTGCATATGATGCCGTACTCATTCGGCTCGTGCCAATTAAAAATGCTTTCTCCGATCCAACGACTCTAGCCGCTGAATTACGTGTATTTGCGGCCGATGCCGTGGCCCGTGCAAACTTCAAACCTGACCAACTTTGTGGTCAGGTAGATCAGCTCTTGACGCAGCTCAGCAGCAACCTTGACCCTCTAAAGTATTCTATAGACTACCGCCATATTAACGACGTTCGGCAGTATCTCCACAAATTCGGCAATTTCAATGGCGCTATCTTCCAGTCGTACGACGAACTGGTTGCTGAACTCGATCGAATTGCTACGCAGATTCAGGATTCGGCATCAGACAAGAATGAACGCTCTCGGTACGCGAAGCACATCATACAAGGTTTCGAGAGCGATCTGCGTGCAACTCAGTCTGCTGTGCGAGAGGCGAAGACTCAGACAATAGACCTAATCTAGGACGTTTCTGATAGGAGCCTGTTGTGCATAGATCACCTAACGGAAATCGAGGATTTCCGCCGCTAAAGGAACTCAGTACGGAATCAAGCTGAGATCACATTGAATTGATCTTGGTGCAGTGGATTCGCCGAAATCAACTGTCTTACAATCGATTTCAAGCAATTGGTATCATTGAAGCGAGCTATCATCTGCGACTATTCTGGGACCGAGTTAGGGGGTTGTATTTGAGAGCTTCCAACTGCGAACGTTTCTGGAGAAGGGATCCACCACTGCCACAAGGTACAGGAAGCCTTTCTGGAGCGGGATATAGGGGATGTAAGTCGCCCAGATCTGATCCACCTTCATGATCAGCTGATGCTTTGGACAGAGCTGCTCTCTCAAGTAATCAACTATTTCTTACGGCAATAGCCACCGCCCACATTCATCCACCCCTCTGGACAAGCTTTGCCATTAGTGGGTTGCACCGTGTAGTTGGCCAGCCCCAGGGTGGTGCACTTGCCGTTCAATGTGTCCACGTAGCCGAGGGGGCAGATGTTGCCGAGCTTTGGCACCACACGCTGGGCCTGGGCAGGTTGGGTGACCAAGGCAGTGCTCAGGCCAGCGGCGGTGAGTAGAGCGGCGGCCCGCAGCAGTTGGGGAATCAGGGAACGCATGATTTGAGTCTGGTGCAACACTGCCTCAATGCTACCTAGCGCATGGCCTGGAGATAGGGGGCGATGTAACGCTGGCCCCTGGCAATCCAGATTGGGGTAAAGAGTGATTCGAAGTTCAGCTCAACCAAGTCGCTAGCTCGCTGCAGGCGCTCGGGACCGTAGGCGATGAACTGAGCGGTGGATGCGGCGTAGTAGGCCCTCTGGCCACTAGCCTGATTGCGTTTGAAGGCATTTTGATAAAGCTCCCTGCCTGATTCAATCAAGTCTTCAACTACCGGACTGAAACCAATAGTCTCGCCGCTTGGCAGGAGAATTCGCTTGTCCTTGATAAAACCGATTACCTGGCGCATGCAATTTCGGGCATGGTCGGCACTGAGGCAATCTTGATCCTGGCGGCGAAAGCCCCACTGGGCGCAACCGTTAGTCACTTCCAGCACTCGCAATAGGGCCAGGTTGTCGAGGTCGTGGGGATCGATTGCTTGCAACGGGACCAGTTCGCGTTCAATCTCCTGGCGAAAGCTGGTGCCCTCGCTGCTGAAAAAGGGCGTCAGTTCACGGATCTGCTCAAGCTGCTGCCAATCAACGTCCATGACGGGCAAGGCACTTGCGGTGGATTTTTCCAATCTTAACTTAACCCCTTTTTCTTCTTAAGAAGCGAGAACAGACCATGTCTTCCTTTTCTCACAGCTATCCGGAGGGAAATCTGTTTGTTCACGCCGGTCTCCACCTGGTGTACTGCCCAGCTGTTTGTTGGCTGCCTTCGACAAGGCATATCTCCGTCGTCTAAGGCAGGGGAAAAAGCAATAACAATGAATTCACTGGCGGTTGCAGCAGGTGTGGCATCGACAACGATCACAAGGTTGGCGAGGAATGATGAAAAACTATCACAGGTACTGTCTCTAGATCTTGCAGAGAGAATTGTGACGGTGCTGGATTGTGGTATTGAGGATCTGTTGGAGGTGGTTGATCAGACCTAAGATTCCAATTCCAGGAAGAAGTCCTCATCCATACGCTGTATCTCATATGCTTGCTTCGTGGATACGCCAACTTTATGCCGTGCCATAAGTTCGACCATGCGCTTTCCATCTACAAGAACAATTCGTCGATCAGTTAGGGTCCTAGCGTACTCTTCTGCCGGTTGAGCAAAACTAGAGGTTGTCATAAGAACGCCTTTGGACGCGCCGACACCTGATAGAGCACCAACAAAACCCTGTATGACTGGCCTACCCACAGATCCCTCCCAGCATTTTGCTTGGATGTAGATACGATCTAGCCCCAGATGGTCTTGATTGACCACGCCATCTACGCCCCCATCCGATCCTCTTGCGACACCTTGAACATCCGCCAAGGATCCTCCATATCCCATCCCAACCAATAACCGGAGAACTAATTGTTCAAAACCTGCTGGCGGCAGTTGCTTTATTCTCTCCAGCAAATCTTGAGTTAGATCACGGTGGATCTGTCGAAATCCATTTTCAATTTGCTCCTCAGGAGTTAGGTCTATTGGAGGAATAGGTGGATGCGCTGCAGAAGAGTCCCCTGCTCCATGTTCCGGGAGAAATTCGTTGAATGTCTGATATTTGCGCAAGAACTCTGTATCTATTGTTGCTGGAGGGTTGGCAAGAAGTTCCTTGCCAAATGGAGAAATTATGTAGGTTGCTCTGCGTGGGCGATTTATCAATCCTGCTTTGAATAGATATGTTCGCGCCCATCCCATCCTGTTATCAAAAGTAGTCTGAATTCCACTGGGTAGGCGCTTTGTTAGGACATCCTCTGAAAGCAGTAGACGATTTACAACTGCATCGTGCATTTGCGTTGGTGTCATCTCATGCCCTTCTGACATTGCTTGAAGCAGTGGCAGCATTAGGGCGTCAAACTGCGGCACATCATTCATGCCTCGTCTCCTCATGAGCAGACATAACAACTTTAGTCATTGACTGGTTCATTCAAGTTTTGGACATCACAGTCTTTATGAAGCGAATCCGAGGCATTTAAAGTGATTACCGGGGTGCTTTTCTGTAGACATAGATGAATGTGCTCGCGGTGATGGCAGGTGGTCCATCGTGTCTCAAGCACCAGGGAACCGCTTCCATCACCTTTGCAGTGCGTTCCTATCGGGGTCTGCCCTGCTTTTTCCATATTTGTTGTTCGCATTTAGAGCACTGCCAGGCGGGATCATCCATTCCCACGCAGCAACCTCCCAGAATCACTTCTCCCTTCTCGATCGATTCCTCAAGTTCTTTTGAAAAACCTGGCATTCCATACAAGATTTTGCCGACTATGCTATGTCCGCAATTTGGGCATTTCCTTGGTTGCCTTGTTCTTTCAATTCTTTCCATCTGGTTCGCTCTCTCTTGAATGATTGGTGTATGTAATATCTGACAGCAGAGACCTACCATGTACTTTTAACCATTCCTTGCGTTCAGGGTAGGTGCTGTCATGCCAACCGACAAACTCCCAAAACTGTTTGGAGTGATTGGGGTGAATAAGGTGGCACAACTCATGAATGACAACATAATCTACGATGGTATGAGGTGCCTTGATGATGTTCCAGTTAAAAACAATTTGTCCGTTCTTGTGGCATGATCCCCAGCGGGATTTGAAGTTCTTCACGCATACATCCGTTGGTATCGCACCAATCTCTTTGGCATAGCGGTTTACTTTTTCTCTCAACCGCTCAAGCGCCTTAATGCGATACCAGTTCTGCAGATACTGCTGAATCCTTTGCGTCCGATGCTCACCCTGCTCACTGGGTCGGATGGTTGCTTTGAGGTATCCCCCAGATAGGCACACCCCTACCTGATGCCCCTCCTGAATCTTGAGGCGGTAGTTCCTTCCCAGATAGAGGAAGGACTCCCCACTGACCAGTTCCTTGGAGCGATGAGCAGGAACGGAACTGAGTTCAGCAACCTTGGACCTGATCCATGGACGCTTCTGCTTGAGGATCGCTGCCACCCGCTCATCCCCCAGGTGCTCGGGAACACGGACCTGCAGATCAGTTCCAACGATGTGAAGACCCGCAGTTCGCCTGATGGAGCGGACCACCTCCACACGCAGACCCAAGACCTCTTTTGGAATGGCGGTCATCGGAAGTGCCTTTTGCCCAGATCCATGAACCGGTCCGTCACGGCATCCACCAGTGCCTTATCTCCGAACGGTTGATCCAATATTGCCCGCTTGATCTGCTTCTTGATTCGGGCAATCTCATCCCACTTCTGGAAGAACCCGACGATGTGGGTTGCCTCCTGAAACTTGGCGACCAGATCCTTGGTCAGGTCCAGCACCCGTTGATGGGTCTCCTCGTCCATGGACTCCTCCCCTGATGCCCTGATGATCTCTGCCATCAGCACCCCGTGGAAGGCAAATTCGGTCTCGTTCAATCCGAGTTCACTCGCCTTCTTGGTCCTCTCCTCCTCCATGTCGTCACGGAACAGGAGGAGTTGCTGAACCAGTTCCTGCCACTTCTGCTGGTATTTCTGGATGATCTCCTCCAAACGCAGCGCCAGGGACTGGTAGTACTCGGGGTCATCGTCCATCTTGACCTTGAGAACCGCCTTGGTGGCGTGTTCTATCTCGGATGCCTTTGCCTTATCGCTGGTCTGTGCGGCAAGAACCTGCTCAAACTCCACATCAAAGAGTTTGGTGGGGGGCACCCGTGGATCCACTCCTGTGGCACGAACATGTTCCTCTATGAGTTTTCTGACCTTCTCCCCGCACCCAACGAGATTCAACTGCTCATCCCGATAGCGGTTACGGCATCCGATCACCACCTTGCCCAGTGCCTTGAGATCAGCAAGGAAGGGGTTCGCTGCTGGATCGGGTAGGACGATTTCCACCTGCTTGGCGAAGGAGCGAAAGTCCATCTCAAACCGCTGACGCTTCAGTTCGTCCTCCAACAGTTCAATGCAGGCATCAATGTCCTGAAGGTCAGTTTTCTTCAGATGCTGCTTGACCTTAGTGTGTGCTGCCTGCAATTTGGGGATCTCGTCCTTGAGGTTCTTGAGAGCACCCTGGACATCAGAGGAGGAGAAGACCTTGAGAGCATCCGCCAGGTAGTCGGTCAGACCGTAGTAATCAACGATATACCCGCAGAACTTATTGGCGGCAGTCCGATTCACCCGTGCGATTGCTTGCAAGAGGTTATGGTCGGTTAGTTTGCGGTCCAGATACATGACCTGACAAACGGGAGCATCAAACCCCGTTAGCAGCATGTCCTTGACAATCAGAAGCGAAAGTGGGTGCTCGCTGAGCGGTTTCTTGAAGTTCTCAATCGCCTTCTTGTGATCGGCAGGATTGGTCCATTTAGAGATGTGGGGTGGGTCGTTGTGATCGCCTGAAATCACCACTGCTGACTCTGGTGCTCCTGGGATAGCATCCAGTTTCTGTTTGTAGGTGACTGCTGCTTCCCTGCTACTGGTTACCAGAATGCCCTTGAACCCATTGGGCAGAATTGTGCTGCGGTAGTGTCCGACCAGATCCAGACCCACCCATTCAAGGCGTTGAGGTGCTTCCAGGACTGCCCGTTCCGTGCCGTACTTCTTCTTAATTGCTGTCTTTTCTTCTGGTGTCCTGTCCTGGAAGTAGCGATCAAACAGGGCATCCAACGAATCACCCGTGACCTTGGTACTTACCTCCCTTCCTTCGTAGAGGATCTGGCAGGTAGCACCATCAGCGACTGCCTGTTCAATGGTGTAGGTGTCTATGTAGGAACCGAACTCCCCTGTGGTCTTCTCGCTGATGATCAGGGGAGTACCCGTGAAGGCGATCTTGGGAGCATTGGGCAGAGCAGTGTTGATGGCGGCACCCAAGGTCCCGTACTGAGTGCGGTGTGCCTCGTCCGCCAGAACGATGATCCGATCAGAGTCGTTCAGGCAAGCGAACCCGAAGTCCCCTTCCTGCAGTTTCTGGATCGTGGCAGTGACCAGATCAGAAGCGTCCTTAGAGAGCAGTTCCTTGAGGTGACTGACCGATGTTGCATGAAGGACGGTTTCTCCTTGTGCATTTTTGAATGTTTTGGTCAGTTGTCCATCCAGTTGGGTTCGGTCGGTCAGGAAAACCAGTTTGTAGTCTCGTAGCAGTGGATCCCTACGGATCTTCAGGGTGAGGAAGACCATGGTCAGGGATTTACCCGATCCCTGGGTGTGCCAGATCACTCCACCTTTATTCTTGCGACTACCCTTCGTTTTGAGGCGTTTCAGAGTTTTATGAACTGCTCTGAACTGCTGGTAGCGGGCGATCTTCTTGATCGTGCGACCGCTATCGGCCTCAAAGACTGTGAAGTTCTGTATGATGTCCAGGAAGCTCCTTGGATGCAACAAACCTTGGATCAGAAGGGTTTGAGGAGTTGCATTTTTACCCAGATCCTCTTTCGTGAGCGGATAGGGATCTTTCCATTCAAGGTAGTGCTCAGCAAGCGATGAAATTGTCCCAACTCTTGCCCCATCTCTGTGGGTAGAAATCATCACTTGGTTATAGTGCAACAGTTTCTCGCATCCTTCGGTATCGCTTGGATTCCTGAGGTTGGCGTAGCGGCGTAGTTGATTGATGCCCTCTGCCATTGGATCGGTCACGAAGGGCGACTTGCACTCCATCACCCCCAAAGGCAATCCATTCACGAAAAGCAGGATGTCGGGAATGATGTTCTGCGATGGACCCTGGATCTTGAACTGATCAACGCAAAGGAACTCGTTGTTCTCTGGTTGGTCAAAGTCAATCAGTTTCAGTGTCTGACCACGACGACCACTGCCAAGGTCCTGATCCACGCTGAAGTACTGGGTCAGGCGTTCCCAGAACCACTGGTTTGCCTCCATCAGGGTGGCGGTCTGAATGATGGTGACTTCTCGGATGACCTTGCGGAGGTTGTCTTCGCTGATCCAGGGGTTGATGCGTTGGATTGCCTGCTCAAGGTTGGGCGTGAGAACCACATCCTTGAGTGATGAGCGGTGATTTGACTTCTCAGGGACGAGTGTGGTGCCATCCAGATGAGACCACCCCAGACCCTTGAGTTGTTCAAGGGCAGGTGCCTCTACAAATTGGTGCTCGTCTCCTGCCATTAGATGCTGACCCTCTTGCGACCTGAAAGGAGATCACTGGCGACGGCATTTTTAAGCAACCTCATCTTATGAAACTTTTTGTTTAATGTCTGCTCGTGATTGTGCGAACTCTTGTATTGCCCAACTATTTGCTCGGCAAACAGCCTGCTTGTGGGAATCGGGACTTCTGTTTCCCGTAGTGTCTGGGAACTGATGGCATCCATTACACCACCTTGACTGCTTTCTAGAAACTTTGTTCTTGTCCTGCCATAGTGATTTAATTGCCAGCAGATAATTTCTGGGGCGACCTTGCTGTGATCAAAAGTCATTGTCCAAGTGTGCTTGGAGGAAACGCATGGTCCTATGCCTTCGGGGACAACACAGGACCTCCCAACTGTCCCCATAATGGTTATCATCACATCTTGTGGAAAGACCTCGTATCGCCTTAACTCCTTAAATTTCTCATCAGTCAGAAATCTTTTGAAAGTTAGAACGAACTCTTCGGTCCGTACATTGTCAATGCCGAGAAATGGAATCCCCTCCTTGGCAAGTTCTTCTTTAAGCAATGCACTCCCGAATGGTCCGCTACGCATTGGGGTTGCAGTGCTTGCAAGCAAGTCCTCAATTGACCAAACTCGCCATTCACTTGATCCATTCTCTGCCTTTTTGTGACCATCCTCAAAGATTGACTCTATCAAAGCATTTCTTGTCGTTCTATGTGAGCCAATTGCTTTTGATAGGGATTCAATTTCTCTGTCAATCCCAGAGAGTATCTCGGCGATCTTCTTCTGCTCGGGGAGTGGGGGAATTGCTATTCTTATTGATTCTATCTGCTTAGCACTGATATTGAGTTGTGCCCCGCCTGCCGCCAAGTCAAGAATCTGACTCTTTACTCTTTCGTTTTGAAAAATGTGTGCATGAAAGTTCCCATTTGCCTGGACTGAGCGTAGTGCTCCAACTCGTTGATTGAGCAATGCTTGCTGATTGTTAAGCACAAGTGCGGACTTGTCAATACTGCCTGACATGCCAAAAAGGAGATCGCCTTGCCTTATCTGAAACTTCCTTAAGAACTCTTGGTTGATATTGCTAATTCGTTTTGCACTTCCTAGATTCAGTCCTTTATCTTTGATGTCGGACATACGCACCACAGGGATGCCTTCCTGATGGTTGTCATGAAAGTCCTCGCTTGGGAAGGCGTATCCACTAATGACTTTAGCGATATCTCCGATGCACCCATTCTCCCACTCAGAAGGAAATACACTCATATCCCAACTCCTTCAAGAACCCGTGCATCACCGACCCTCTTGCAACCTGAGAGAAGGTCTGATGCAAGACCTTTCTTGAGATTGGTCAAGCAGTCATGCTTCTTGAGCAATATATCAATTGACTTATTCAAGGCATAGCAAAAACCAACGACCTCCCCTCTTGTCTCTGGGGAGGAGGGTATCGCTATTGGCATCTTTGCGAGAGTTGTTATGTAAATGTGTTTTACTGCGGATCCTCCTGACTCCTCAATCATTGTTTCTTGATACTGAGGGGAACTCAGCAGCAGTTGCAGGAATTGAGAGTTTTGTTCGTCACTTGGTCTTAGCAGGGCAACTGACTGATTGATGCAGATGGTCTCTTCACCAACTACTGCAGTGCGTCCTAGCGTCCCGTCTTTGGTTACCAAGATGTCATTCCGTCTTGGTCTGCTCTTGTCTGTAAGAAGAGTCTCATACGCCTCAACGCTTGTAAATCTGGCGGTCCTTTTGTCAATCTTTCCATCCCTAACATCCTTCGCAGTAACCATGCAAATGCCTCTATCGGTAGTGGGCATGGGATTGGTGAATCCATATGTAATCAACGAACAGATGTTGTCTATCGTCGTCAGGGTCCAACCTTTGGGAGGGAGTCCGTCGCCAAAACTTGACTGATGAGGAATTATTTGCCTAAGCAGTGACTCTCTGAAAAGACGCTTTCCTTGAATAATCTGGGAGACTCCTGCAATTTCTTTATCAATCCCAGAGAGTATCTCGGCGATCTTCTTCTGCTCGGGGAGTGGGGGTAGGGGGATTTCCATTGACCTGATCTGTGCAAAATTAAGACCCTCTCTGTTGCCCCCTGCCTGGAACCTATTGATTTGCTCTTGCCCGCCATAAGAGTTCAGGAAGTGCATCAGATATGCGCCGATCAAGTCGGCAGGTTGTGGTCGGATTATGCAAACATGCTGATTTACATTCGCCTCTCCCAGGTCAGATGGTGCTATCGCACATCTTCCTATTGATGCGCCTGTAATGTTGAGCAAGACATCTCCTGTCTCAACCCTGGTTGAAACCATGGATCTGTGTATCTCATCAGAGATGCAGGCAACATCCTTAAGATCTAAGTGTCCTGGATGAACATTTTGACTTCTTATGAGTTTTACTCCTCTTTTTGTGTAAATACTTGAACCGCCTTTGGGGGTTATACCGCTCCCTATTTTTGTCGCGATTGCTGAAATCTTGATTAGGTTTGGAGGTGCATTACTCATATCCCAACTCCTTCAAGAACCCGTGCATCACTGCTTCTGCTTCCTTGACTTCAGCATCAATCTGAGCGAGTGAGACCCCGTACTTGTCCCACCATCGCTCAAACTGCTGGATCACAGCATCAGAGGCATCCCCCAGGTGCTGACGGATCTGGGATTTCTCCTTGATGTCGTCCTGAAATTTCAGATACTCCCCATCCTTGGGCACCAGAACCACGCTGACATCAAATCCCTCCAGGATCTCCTGGATGTAATCACTCTCAATCTCCTTGATCGGCACCCCACCATGAAGAATGCCACGGACATCAAAAGGTTCAGGTGGCGGTGAGGTATCTGCGTAACGGCGAATGTTCAGGTTGTGTCCGTTTTTCCGTATCTCTTCAATGGGCACCACCCGTGAGAACCGCTTGATTTCGTTGAAGGCGTCAAAGCATCCCACCACCTTCTCAATGTCCTGGTCTCTCAGGATGTTCTGGTTCTTGCCCTCCTGGTAGTCCAGTTCAGCATTGATGAAGAGAACCTTCCCTTTCCGCTCAGCAGTCTTGTTCTTGTTGATGATCAGGAGTGCTGCAGGAATACCAGTTCCATAGAACAACCCTGAGGGCAGACCAATCACCGCTTCCACCAAGTCATCCTCAAGAATGCCCTTACGAATCTCCCCTTCCTGACCACCACGGAACAGGACACCATGAGGAACCACCACGCCCATCATTCCTTCTTGGTTCAGTGAGGCGATCATGTGCTGAACGAATGCCAGATCACCAGCGTCCTTGGGTGGGATACCAAAGCGAAACCGCCCATACCCATC
The DNA here is from genome assembly GCA_947378425.1 of Synechococcaceae cyanobacterium. GTDB lineage: Bacteria > Cyanobacteriota > Cyanobacteriia > PCC-6307 > Cyanobiaceae > Cyanobium. The sequence goes on along the minus strand of CANCJV010000013.1, from coordinate 3,361 downwards.
GTGCTCAGCAGATTCCCGACCCCAGTTCTTCAGGGAGAAGGGAGGGTTGGCAATCACCCGATCAAACAGCATCAATGTACCGTTGAGTACATGCTGAGGATCAGTGATGGTGTCGCCTTTGCGAATGTCTGCACTGAAAACCCCGTGGATGAACATGTTCAGTTTGCAGATCGCCCAGGTGCTCAGGTTCATCTCTTGCCCGAACAACTGGAGGTTCGCTGGATTCTCCCCATGAGTTTCCAGGTAGTTTCTGATACCGATGAACATTCCTCCAGACCCACAGGTAGGGTCAAGGATCTTCATTCCTGCTCGTGGTCGTAGCAGAGCGACGAGCAACCGAACAACTTCGACAGGGGTATAGAATTCACCGCCCTTTTTTCCTGCTGTGTCTGCGAATTTCTTGATCAGGTACTCATAGGCAGCACCCAATAGATCAGGTCGCTCAAAGTCCTCAGTTCTCAGGCGGAACTTTGAATAGTGAGAGAGCAGGTCCCTGAGTTGCCTATCATCCACTCTCTTCTTGGCGTTGAAGTCAATTGCAGTAAGAACGCCGTCAAGTTCACTGTTGCGCTCTTCGATTGAATCCGTTGCCTTCATTAGTTCTGAACCGATATCGTGCTTGAGATCTTTTATGTTTCTCCACCTCGCCCTTTCTGGCACATAGAAAGTCTTGTCGTACTCATCTTTGTCTTCTGCCAGTGCCTCTGCCTGCTCCTGGGTCTTGCCCTTCCCCAGGTAGTACTTGACGACGCCTTCCTGTGCTTCATCAAAGGCATCGGACAGACGCTTGAGGAACAGCATCCCGAAGATGTAGTCCTTGAATTCCGAGGCATCCATGCTTCCCCGCAGGATGTCGGCACTCTTCCAAAGAAACGACTCCAGTTGGAGGAGGGTCAGTTTCTGCCCGATGTGGAAAGCAGGTTCGGCATTGCCCTTACTGGTTGAAGACCTTCGGGGGGCGGTTGTTGCTGAAGGTGCCTCGTAGCGACTGCCGCCCTCAATGCCCTCTGCCAATCCAATGGCACCACCTCGCCCACGACCCTTGCGAACCAGACCCAGAGCAACCAGGCGTTCCTTGACCTCTTCGTAGTCGTCCTCGCTGATCTGGCGCTCTGCTGCCCTGCTGAGTGCCTCCCGTGCTGAAAGGTTGCCGATGGTCGTCCCGTCACCAGGGAGTACCTCTAGCAGCAGATCCCCCAGGTCCTCGTCTTCGGTGTCGGGAGTGGGAAGGGTCGCTGAGACGGTCACGGTTGCTTGAGGCATTCTCTCATTCTGCACTCTGGCACTGGGTTTTGCCCGTTGTGCGGTTCTGCAGCGTTACTGGTATCCGCTTGTGAGAACACTATGGGCAGTCCTTTCTGACCAGAGAGCACCCTGACAACTTTTTTACTTGTTCCACGACTTTTGCAGGTCTTTCCAAAAACCACCCACTACTTCGGAGGTGGGATCTGAAAGAACCGGTGACGTGAAAGCCTCGGTAGCGCCCCTTCGAGTGGTGTAACTCAGGAGGTCTTGTGACCCTCTCTGGAGGGTGAAACATGGGCAGTCAGGGATGACTGCCTAGAAGCTGATTGCGCAGCTCCATTGATCCACTATGAACCCTGATCGCTGAATGCGCAACACAGCGATCGAGGGGGTTTGCGTAGATCGAGCAAGGAGCTGGTCCGATTCAGCTGATGGCTACTGCCGCCTGCTCGGCCGGATCACCATCGGTGAGCCCCAGTAGCTCCTCGGGCTGGGGGATTTTGGCCATGGTGGCCTCGGAGAAGAAGCGGCGGCGCTCCAGCTGCCATTCCTCCTGCTGCTCCAGCAGTTGGCTGCCTACCAGACGGATGATGGCGGGGTCATTGGGGAAGATGCCTACGACGTTGGTGCGGCGTTTGATCTCCTTGTTCAAGCGCTCCAGTGGGTTCGTGCTCCAGATCTTGCGCCAGTGCTCCTGCGGGTAGTGGAGGAACGCCAGCACGTCGTCACGGGCAGCCTCCATGACAGGCACGGCGGCGGGGAACTGTTTGCGCAGCATCGCGGTGACCCGCTGCCAGTGCGAGCGCACCTGATCCGGGGCCTGGATCACGAACACCGCTTTCATCGCCGCTGCCACCATGTCCTGGCCGGCTTTGGGCACATGGCTCAGCAGGTTGCGCAGGAAGTGCACCCGGCACCTCTGCCAGGAGCAGCCCTGGAACATCCGCTTGATCGCCGCCGTCAGCCCCAGGTGGGCATCGGAGATCACCAGCCGAGTGCCAGTCAGGCCACGCTCCTTGAGCGAGCCCAGGAACTGACGCCAGAAACCCTCGGCTTCGCTGTCGCCCACGGCGATGCCGAGCACCTCGCGGTAGCCGAGGGCATTGATACCGATCGCCACCACCACCGCCCGTGACACCACCTGCAGGTTGCGGCCGAGCCGGCCGTGGAGGTAGGTGGCGTCGAGGTAGACGTAGGGGAAATGGGCGTGCTCCAAAGGCCGGCCCAGAAAGGCTTTGACCTGCTCATCGAGGCCCTGGCAGATACGGCTCACCTCCGATTTGGAGATGCCGCTGGCCCCGCCCAAGGCCTCCACCAGAGCGTCCACCTTGCGGGTGGAGATGCCGCCGGTGTAGGCCTCCATCACGACGGCATAGAGGGCCTTGTCAACCCGGCGGCGCGGCTCGAGCCAGTCGGGGAAGAAGCTGCCCTGCCTCAGTTTGGGGATAGCCAGGGTGAGATCGCCCACCTGGGTGGTGAGCAGCCGCTGGCGGTAGCCGTTGCGATGGGTGGAGCGCTCATCAGGGCAGCGTTCATGCCGTGTGGCGCCAATGGCAGCCGAGACCTCGGCCTCCAGCAGGTCCTGGAAACCACGGCGCACGATCTCAGGGATCAGGGCGCCAGCGGTTGTGCCCTCCATGAGCTGGTTCAGCTCGGAGGCGCCACTATGGGAGAGGGTCATGGTCTGTGTTCGGTTTGGTGGTAGTGCTCCGAACAGGGTCACAGACCGGCCCACCCATTGCCACAACAGAGAACTGAGGGAGGCGAGCCGTCAGCCCCGGCTATGCCGGGGCTGCTCCTCCTGAGTTACACCACTCCACGGGACGCTGCTAAAGCCTCAGGCTCAACCCCGAGCTTCTCGGACAGTAGTCGCAAGTTCCGTCGTTGAACTTTGTCTGGAAGTCCAACTACTGCAAGCAAGCCAAGCACACAAAAAAACAGACCAGCGATAAACCAATTGCTTGCACTGTAGCCCTTTTCATGTGCGACTATTGACGAAAGGCCTGCACACCCAACCCACAGCATAAATAGTAAAAAAGGTGAGAACTCCACTGGATTCACAAAAAGGCAACATCCTTGTTCTCACCTCAAACCTGTCAGCCACCGCTCTGCTACA
>CANCJV010000012.1 GCA_947378425.1 Synechococcaceae cyanobacterium | reverse complement strand
AGGCCAAGGAGGCCGAGCTGTTCCAGCAGATCGGGCGTCTGCAGATGGAGCTGGAGTGGCTCAAAAAAAAGTCTCAGCTGCTCTGATGTCCGTGAATTGCGCAAGCTGGTGGATCACGACCACCCTGAGCTCAGCGTCAGCCGCCAATGTGGGCTGCTGGGGTTGCCTCGATCGACGCTCTACTACCGACCCAAACCGGTGCAGGAGTCGACGCTGCGGATCATGGCCAGGATCGATGCTCTCTACCTGGAAGATCCCTGCAGCGGCAGCCGCCGGATGGCTGGGTATCTGGCCCGAGATGGGATTCCGATCAGCCGTGACCGGGTACGAAACCTCATGCGCCGCATGGGGTTACGGGCGATCTACCAGAAACCCCGAACTACGATTCCAGGAGATCCATCCGAGCGCTTTCCCTGCCTGGTGGATGTCAGCACGGTCACGGCTGTGGATCAGGTGTGGGCCACCGATATCACGTATATCCCGCTGCAGAAAGGCTTCCTCTACCTGGTGGCGATCGTGGATCTCTTCTCCAGGAACGTGCTCAGCTGGAAGCTCTCCAACAGCCTTGACACGGAGTTCTGTCTGGACGGTCTGGAGAAGGCGCTGGGAGGTGGCCGTAAGCCAGGGATCTTCCACTCCGATCAAGGCTGCCAGTTAACGTCCACCGACTTCGTTGGCCATCTACGTGATGAGAAGATCAGGATCAGCTGGTCCGGCAGAAGGCGTTGCTACGACAACATCCTCATTGAACGACTGTGGCGAACAGTCAAGTATGAAGAGGTGTACCTGCATGCCTACAGCGATGGCTGGGAGGCTGAGATCAGCCTGGCCCGCTTTCTGTGGAGGTACTGCCATGTAAGGCCTCACAGCTCCCTAGGAGGCAAAACTCCCCAAGAGGACTACACTGAGACCGAACCCTGTTCCTCCCGCCCGGAGTTAACGATGACAGGGGCTGGAACTGTCCAATAAAAGGCACCCACCTCAGAGGTGGTCTGGATCAATCCACCACCACCGGAAAACATCATCCATCCGACTACGTTGGTGATGGCCGCCTGATCAGCGGCAGGGACGTCATCTTTCCTGGCAGTCACCGCGGTAGACCCTGTGCCGCTTAAGCCTGAGCCCTTTGCAGAAGAATTCGAAAATTTCACTGATCCGGCCAAGCCTCAAAAGCATAATGAATGCCATCTTCAGCCTTAAAACTTATTGCGCAAAGTGTTCATCAAGAAGAATGCCTATTTTCAGTTTTAGATAATCACGCAAGGCCAATGAATCAGATATGCCGTAGCCGTCCTTGGCGGGGTCAGAACAAAATAGTCTGGGCTCAATAAAATAGCACGAATCCTTAAGATGATTGCACACATAATCTTGTTGAACAAACTCCTTGTAATACCGGCCATCGTCAAAATAAAAAGCGGGAATGCTGGTGAGCCAGCCTTGCAGGATTGCACTTGATCCTATAGGGAAAAAGCCGCAAAGACAAGATTCCAGGATTATGCGCTTGTCAGCCATGGTTGGAATTCTGTAAGGAATAATTCTATCAGATATTGGAGCCGGAATCCCCCCAATAAGTGCTTCAACGGCACTTGCCTCTAAGGCGGATGCTGACGAGTTAAAGCCTGGACGGGCCGGCATCATTGTATATCCGTCAAGATAATAAGATGGCTGCAGATTTTTGTCATCAAATATCGAGTCGATTAGCCTGATGAGATCAACGGTTGACAGGAACCGCCGCGCTCCAGTGATGCGCAACCCAATTGCAATTGTAAGGTGGTTAATAGCACTTTTCGCAGCGCCGGTGCCATCTGCTAGCCGATCAAGGTGTTGATGAATAACGGCTTTAGTTTCTTGCTTTCCTATCGAAAATATGTCTTTAAGTATTACAAGGGGCCTCAATGACAAGTGCACTTGTTCATCGACGAGAGAGTGGGCAATGTCACTGATGTCTGTGCATCCTAGAGAAAACTTAGCGGCTGAATTGTGAGAATGCAAAAAATTTGCGAAGTCATAATCGCCAACGGCGACATGGAGTGGCTTGGGCAATTTATCAACAATGCTCAAAAGGGGAAGTTCATTCCATATATAGTGGCCCAAGCTATTGAAATGCCCAACAAGGCATAGCGGAGGAAGTCTGCTTGGCTTGTGTCTTGATATCTCCCTTGCAATGCTACTCTGTTGAGCCAGTATTTGCCGAGCCAGCTTTTCTACCGAATCGATTTGAGCTTGCAAAGATCGAGGGCCGTCTGTTTCGCTTCCGAACCACCTTATTTTTGCTCTGCTAGATTTAATTGTGCACGTTGCCAATATCATTCCGTAGCAACCACCAAAAATTATTGAGTTAATCTCGCTATCAGACCTTTTGAATAGATATGCTATATGAGGGCCACCATTAATTATAATTGCACAGGCTGAAGATGTCAGGAGTGACCTATTTTGCTCGTCAAGGCAGCTCGGATATGTTGCAAATCCTTTTTCAAGAATACTCAACACAAGTGGAAAGCAGTTAAAAGCCACATCTCTTTGAACCAAAAAGGCTGGAAGGCGAGAAATGTCTTCCCCGTACAGGCCGTCGATCACGTAGGATATGTTGACGCCTCTTTGTATGATGTAAGATTTAGCAAATTCTTTCGAAAGAATATATTCTTCAGGCTCAAAAGATTTTTTGAAGGCTGCGTAAGCTTCCTTATACAATATAAGCTCGTTCTTCCAAAAGTCAAAGGCAGCGCGTGGGTCAAGACCAAGTTCGTGCGAAATGCGGGATTTGCACTCTGGCTGAACCTCGGATTTGCGAGTAGCGGCCCATATACTTGCGACGACAACAGGTAGATTAAAATGTCGACTTGACATATAAGATAATGCTCTCATGCGTCGCATTAAGTGCTTCTCGCAATTGAAAGCGCGACAAAGCCGGCTTATACTTGTTTTCAGGCAGCTAAAAAAGGGCTTGCGCATTTTAATTCGGGTAGCTTGTTTGAGCATCCTTTACTTGCCATAAACGCATGGAGATTACATCTGTTAGGCTTAAAACTTCGGAAGCAAGCAAAGCTTCGGGAAACCACTTCGAATGAAGAAGAAAGGATGGCTTTAGTGCAGTCATCAATCGCCTCGAAAGTGAACCCATTAACTTTAACAAGCCTAACATGAGGAGGAAGATATTTGATGCCACCAAAAAAGTTGCATAAGCATACACAAGAGTTGCAGTTCAAGGGCAAGAAGGGCGGAACTACTATTCAAAGGCGGATAGCTCTAATTTCATCTTAATTCACCGAGGATCCTCTAAGCTTTTTCGCAATAGACTTAAGTCGGCATTTGAAACGAAAGACAAAATTCTGAACAGAGCCGGAAGAACAATATCTCCTTGCCAAAGACCTCGAAAAGATGCCGAGGTTTGAGGAGGGCCCAAGGCAAGAGCGTACTCTTTTTGTCATTGGTAATGAACCCAGATACCTACTATAAGAAGCATCACAGAGCTCCACCAACCTCTGGCTATCGATGCCTGAGCGAACAACATCAATCTCATTGATCGCCATACGAATAAGTTGATTGCTATCTGACATGCTCTTCAAGTAGCAAGCAAGATATCGCGTGGCTTTTTCCAGTCTAGTCAGAGTGGGAGCTCCGAGCAATCTAGTCAATTCAACGTCTGACGCACTTATGGCTGTGAACTTTTCAAGGTATGCATACACAGTGTACAAATCGCCAAGATCACAGCTAGTTGAAGCATCAGGGAGATAGTAGCTCCTGCCAGAGAGCTTGTGATTCAATACTTCGGAAGACCATTGCAAGATTTTTCTAAAAAAGCTTTGATAAGTTCGTGACATACCGCCATCTGCGCTTGGCACACAGCTAAGGCAGTGGCTATATGTCACCAACACGAACAGAAATGAATTTTGAATTTCGACCAAATACTGAAGATTTGCAATCCAAAAACAGGGACTGAGGCCCTTGACTGTACGATGGTCTTCTAGCCAACCCCAAGAATGTCGACCCTCAGCCATCTTAAGATATTCGTCACTGATTCGATGTATAGGGGTGCCAGAGTAATACGAATATCGACATGATGTTGATGCAAAAAAATTTAAAGGCCTGTAAGAGAGTGAATACACATCCTCGGAGGACTTAAACATCAATATTCGCCTAAATGCTTCCCTCTTCACAAGGTGACATCCTATATAGGCAGCCCAGTCAATTGGCCCAAAGCAACTAACTAAGGCTGGAAATGCGACTTCAGAGCTTAGCACTTGATTCGAGAAGAGAGCCTGAGCATAGCTATAGGCGGAAACGTTAACATCAATTGGAGCGATGGCGTCCAATGATGCATAGGATCCATCCGCTTGCAATTGGCTACATTTGATGTTAATCGCCATGGCATCAAGGGCCTTTTCAAAAAAAGTGCCAGCAGCCTTGCCAAGCTCCTCCCAGTCAATAAAGTCATGCTCGCCAACGACAACAATCAAATCGCCTAGTACATCAATAAAGTCTCCAACCCTTGATATATTTTCCTCGCAGCTCCCAAAGTATCGATCATTATATATGCAAAGAATTTCATGCATACCTGACTTAGTGGATTCAGATTGTCTTGTCCTGTTCGGCTCTCTAGAATTCACTAGGAAAACGAACTGAACTTTGTAGCAATCGAATTGCGCTTTATGGTATGTTTGCAAGACTTTAGACTCATTGACCGGGCTAACAGCGGGAACAACGATGCTGATTGTCTGTTTAAAAGTCATTGTCATGTTTCAATGGTGGGGTGGAGCTTTCTGGCACTAAAAACTGCCGGAAAAAAACAAGTATGACATGGCCAGGCAGATTTGGCGCAGGCTCGGTATTGTCCTTGCTTGTGACGCTGGTGGAAACAGCTATTTGGCAATTGGTTAGGCAACCGAGCCGCTGCGGTTAGGCACCACAAGCAGTCTGATAAGTCTAGGCAATAATTGATAAGTTATTCTCTGTCCACTCAAGCATCGTGGCAATACCAGATCTACAGCTGGTCAAGGGGGACCAATTCAGGATCCTGGCAGCTTTACTGATATCTGCAATAAAACAATCTTGATCACTTGAGCGACGAGGAGTTACCTCATAGGCAAGAGGGGATATGCCAAGTAGATCAGAGAGGATGGCAAAGAGTTCTAGGAGGATAAGAGAGTTAGCAACTCCTCCACCAATATTAAAAATTTCACCGTTAAGCCGGTCGCACTTCTCAAAAGCCAATCTGTATAGATTGATCAAATCATCGGCGTGAAGAACGTCGCGTACTTGCTTGCCAGTCCCCGCAATAGTGAAGGGTTTAGGGGTTCCTCCATCCTGCCAACAGGCCTTCTGCTCGATCGCTTTTTGGCAAAACCAACCCACCCAGCCCTGGTCAAAAGAAGCAAACTGACGTCCACCATAGATCGAGGAATGACGGAAGACGACAGTCTTTAAACCATAGACTCTTGCCCAATCACAAACATACTGATCAGCAGCACCCTTAGAACATCCATAGGGCGTGGAAAAATCAAGCGCTACCGCTTCATCCAATCCGTTAGGATAATCGAGCAAAACATATCTCGTAGCCGTTTCTTCATAGCGCATCCACTCCAGATCACCGTAAACCATATTGGTGCTGCTATAGGCAATCAGCGCATCGGGAGATAGGTTTCTTGCTGCCTCAAGCACGTTGAATGTGCCCAGCACATTGGTATGTAGATCCATTTCCGGATCTTGAAGTGAGATGGTCATCGCCACCTGCCCACCGACATGGCAAATATAATCAAAAGGAGCATGCCGCTGGAAGACGGCAAAGACAGCCTCTTTAGCGGCAAGGTCGACCTGGATAAATTGAAAAAGACCCAGTGCAGCCTGATTCTCAAGCCAGGCCAGATTGGCTGATGAACCTCGGCGAAACAGGGCATCCAGCACCACAACCTCTGCACCTTTGCGGAGATAGGAGGAGGCAATATTCGAACCAAGGAAACCACATCCGCCGGTGATCAAGACCTTCATCTAATTCTTCCAAGGTTGAGAAGATGCAGTAAGCAACCCGCGCAGATCGGGTACGTACCGATCAATTTGATCGGTACGCTCCGGCAGGCTACCAAGCAACAATTGACCTGGGGCCCCCATCTTTCTCCATTCCTGTTCGGCGAAGGCCTGCAGACTGGTACCCACCCCGGTTCCGATGTTGGTGACAAAAGGAACGCCAGAGATAATGTCTTGACGGCTGCAGGCCTCAAGGAGATGGGCTGCTACAACTGAGGCGTGAACGAAATCACTGATCTGCCTACCCGAGGTCATAGGAAAATCCCCCCCTAGCAAGGCAGCCCGGCGAAGGGACGGCCAGAAATTGCCAGCAAACTGACCCTCGCCATAAGCAGTAAAGATGCGCCCGTAGAAAAACTCAAGTTCATGCTCAGTTGCGAAGGCACGCAACAACTGGAATGACGCCACCTTGCTGGCCCCATAAGCATTAATTGGTTCTAAGGGCGCATCGGGTGGAATGGCGCTGTAGCGACGGGCTGACTCGCCGTATTCCTGACAGGTGCCCGCTACCACACAGCGGCGTACTCCGGCAGCTGCAGCAAGCTCAAATAAGCGCAAGCTGCCAACCACGTTCGCTTCTACCAGTACATTCCACGGCACCCGCCTTGGACTGACTCCTACAGATGCAAGATGCACCACAGCATCAAAACCATCGAGGGTAGACGGGGCAATGGTGGCCAACGTGCCCGTACACCAATGGGGCTGAAGTGGTAGCGGAATCACAGGGGAGGAGCCCGAGGTGCGACGCAAGGCACACACCTCGTGACCAGCTAACAAGGCGGCCGCCAAGACATAGGATCCAATAAACCCGGTGCTACCGGTGAGGAAGAGCCTCATCTACAAACCCACCGTCAACACCTCGGACACCCATCGCCGGGCCGGATTCGCCTCGCTTCCGGCAGCTTTGGCGACGTGAGAGCCGAAATCGCTATCAGATTGGCCGAGGAGCCGGAATTAACCAGAACCACGAACTGACCTCTTAAGATGGGGGAAACCATAGTGAAACTCACAGAGTCGAATTATCTTCGTAGCTCACCAAGTCAGCTTTGCACAACTCAAGGGCAGAGCCCGGCCCCTCCTGCACCTGCCGGTACCAGCCAACGGTGCGCTGCACGGTAGTGATGAAATCCCAGCGGGGGCTCCAGCCCAGCTTGTGATGGGCCTTGTCGATCACCAGGTTGAGCAGGCTGGCCTCGTGGGGGGCCTGCGGATCGCTCTGATCCTCCCAGCATCCAGGCCAGTGGTGCAGGGCCTGCTCCACCAGCTCACGCACGCTGCGGTTGGCTTCCAGCTGGGGACCGAAGTTGAAGGCGGTGGCCAGGGAGGGGTCCGCAGTCAGCCGCTCCGCCAGCAGCAGGTAGCCGCCCAGGGGCTCCAGCACGTGCTGCCAGGGGCGGGTCGCTACCGGATTGCGCACGCCGATCGGCTCGCCCCGCCCCAGCGCCCGCATCGCATCCGGCACGATCCGGTCCGCCGCCCAGTCGCCACCACCGATCACGTTGCCGGCCCGAGCACTGGCGATGCGCAGCTGGGGACTCTGGTGGGGCAAGGAGCCGCAGAAGCTGGAGCGCCAACTGGCGATCGCCAGTTCCGCCGCCGCCTTGCTGCTGCTGTAGGGATCATGGCCGCCGAGAGGGTCGTTCTCGCGATAGCCGTAGAGCCACTCGTTGTTGCGATACACCTTGTCGGTGGTGATCAGCACCGCCGTGCAGGGCTCCTCCAGGCGGCGCAGGGCTTCCAGCAGGTGGATCGTGCCCATCACATTCGTGGCCCAGGTGGCCATGGGCTCGGCGTAGCTGCGGCGCACCAGGGGCTGGGCGGCCAGGTGCAGCACCACCTCAGGGCGCATTTCTGCCACCAGCTCCCTCAGCACGGCGGCATCGCGGATGTCACCGAGGTGATGCTGGAGGCGCCGCTCCAGCTCCAACTGGGCAAACAGGCTGGGATCGGTTTCCGGCGCCAGGGCAAGCCCCGTGACCTTCGCGCCGAGCTCCAACAACCACAGCGCAAGCCAGCTGCCCTTGAAGCCGGTGTGGCCCGTGAGCAGCACGCGCCGGCCACTCCAGAAGGCAGGATCGGGGGTCACCAGCACTTCCAGGGGGCCTTGCCACTCGCCCACAGCTCCTCAAGCTGCTGGCGATCGCGCAGGGTGTCCATCGGCTGCCAGAAGCCTTGATGCTCATAGGCATTGAGCTGGCCGGCCTCGGCGATCACCGGCAAGCAATCCCGCTCCCACACCGATTCATCGCCGGAGATGGTGGTGAGCACCTCGGGCTCCAGCACGAAGAAACCGCCATTGATCCAGCTGCCGTCCCCCTGGGGTTTCTCCTCAAAGGAGAGCACCCGGCCCCGCTCGAAGGCCAGCGAACCAAAGCGGCCGGGGGGCTGAACGGCGGTGAGGGTGGCCCAGCGGCCCTCGCGTCGATGAAAGTCGATCAGGGCCGTGACATCCACATCGGCAACACCATCGCCGTAGGTGAAGCAGAATGGGGAGTCGTCGAGGTAGGAAGCCACCCTCCTGAGGCGCCCGCCCGTGAGGGTGTTCTCTCCGGTATCCACGAGGGTGACACGCCACGGCTCCGCCTTCTGCTGGTGGACCTCCATGCTGTTGGAAGCCATGTCGAAGGTGACATCGCTGTTGTGCAAAAAATAGTTGGCGAAGTACTCCTTGATCACATAGCCCTTATAACCACAGCAGACCACAAAATCATTGATGCCGTGTTGCGAGTAAATCTTCAGGATGTGCCACAAAATCGGCTTACCACCGATTTCCACCATCGGCTTGGGCTTGAGGTGAGTTTCCTCGCTGATGCGGGTGCCAAGCCCTCCGGCCAGGATCACGGCTTTCATGGAAGGGGAGCTGGCGAAGAAGGGCCTGAGCTACAGGAGCTTAAACCGGCGAAGCCTGGCCCTACAGCCGCATCATCAAAACTGCCCTCCAAGCCTTTACCCAGGCGAAGGAAGGCCCACTGGCACCACACACCACACGTCCAGGACTCCTGCAGCTGGCAATCGCTAACCACGAGCGCCACTCCGAGCCCTGGCCCCCAGGCAGGCCCGAGAGCGGGTCGACCTGCACGCCGGCACGGTTCCGTTCATGTTCGAGTTCCACCTCATCTCACCCTCGCCCAGAAAAATCTCTGGCGGAAGTCGACTCCTTCCAGCGCGCCTTTTGCTCATCGGATCCGCGCAGCAAACGCATTGGCCGTATGATCAAGGCCCTGCCCGCAGATGCTTCCATCCCACCGGGAAGGAACTCTCGCGTAGGCCACGCGCCAGACGGAAAGCCTGCATGAGATCAAGGACAGCCTGGAGCAGATGTCCATGGCTCCGGCGATCAGTAGATTCGCTCAGCAGGTGTGGCGAATCTTTCAGCCGGCTTTTCAGTCGACAAAGACAACATGGCGAGGGCAAATAGAGCCCACGACATTCCAGCCCAGCCAGATATACCCTGAAGATTGCTGAATCTTCCGCCAAGCCCAAGCCTGATATGCTGAGCCAATACTGGCACCAGCTATCTTGAAACGCATCGCTTTTACAATCTGCAACTACGAGTACCTAAGGCTCGCCCTTGAATGCGAACGCTCATTCGTCGAGCATCACCCAAATGACTGGATATTCATTCTTGCCCTGACCGATCATCCGCGACCATCAAATTCAGACCTGTCAGCGATACAAGGCCTACTTGCATCATCGGCCAGCCGCGTGATATCGGTCTCCAAGATATTTGAGAAGTCGAGGGATATCTCCGTCATGAGTCTTTATTACGATATCACAGAATACAGCACTGCGGTGAAGCCATTCATCTTCTCCTATCTATTTAGAGAGTACTCTCCCCAGTCTGCAACCTATATCGATCCCGACATCCAATTCTTTGGCCATCTGGGACCCAGAGAGCTTGAGGGCGACTGGGATTGCGTGGTTACGCCACATATTCTGACCGATTCATTAAATGAGACTCAGCACCCCACCCTGCACAATATTAGGACATGTGGCGCCTACAACTTCGGATTTGTTCACTTTGAAAGCACACCGGGCTCGCATAAAGTGGTCGAGTTCTGGAAACGTGAGCTGACTCATAATTCCTTGATTTGGTTTGAAAAAAACCTATTCACTGATCAGCGATTTGGCGATATGTTCCCGTCACTATGTCGCGTCCGCATCAATCACAATCCAGCTCTTAATGTCGCCTATTGGAACCTGCAAGAACGTCTTGTTCACTTTCACTCCAATGGTAGCCTTCAAGTTCGCCTGCTCGGCGAGGGGGAATTGGATGCCAATGATCAACCTTTAATTTTTTTCCACTACAGCGCTCTTCGGGCTTCCGGCTCGATCGGCATTTCAAAGTATCAGGAAACAGACCCTAGAAGCCCTCGCGGCAGCAATAAATCAATTGAAAAAATTATTTCGTGCTACAAGAAGGTCACACATTCTCACTATCAGCGATTATCAGAGCTAGCAATTGCTCGACCTGAAAGCCTTATCGGCGCCATCAGCTATGCCAGCCATGGGCGAAAACAACTTCGCACACTGACCCAGCACGAGCGCAGAAAAATCAATAGATTTTATGCAGAAAAAAGCTCGACGGGCATGGCAATGCCGCCTCCTTCCCGCTTTATCAATGAACACACATTCCTCCTTGCGCTCCATGGCATTGCAGACCAATCCACCTCAACTGTAAGGCAAGCAGAATTCAATGTTCTTGAAGCCATAGGGTTTCAAGTGCCAGGATTGGGGCTCAGAGCGAACCCTATTGATGCTGGGCTCGTTGAGGAGCCGCAGGCAGAGCTGAATATCATCGGCTATCCCAACTTCACGTTTGGTGTTGGCCAGGTTACCCAATTGATCCTGAGAGAGATCAGCCGCTCAGGCAGACATTTTTCTTTTACGGTTGACCCCGCCAGGACGATGCCGATTCTTGATAGTGATCTCAACTGGGTTGAATCATTGCCTGGTCTGGTTCGATTTAATCCCGATGCACCGTCACTGTTTCTTGTCAATGCCGATCAGTTGCTGCACTATGTCAACAGTGGCGTTGCTAACCACTGCTTTTCAAGGGTCTCCAATCTGGGTTACTGGTGGTGGGAGCTTGAGCGGCCTGTACCGGTCCATGCCGAGGCTGCCCGGTACCTTGACAAGGTGTTGGCTCCGACCCGTTTTATTTATGACAGCCTTGCACATATCATATCAAAGCAAAAGTTAGTCTATGCACCACTTGACTATCGTCAATTATTCGAGACGATGGCACCTGAACCTGAAGCGCCTCCCAGGCAAGGACTTGCAAGCGATCAGGATTTTCTTTACAGCCTTGGCTTGGACATTGACCTCTCCCGATTCAAGAGCGTCACACTAGATGTTTTTGATTTCCGCAGTTGCCTTGAACGCAAGAATCCGGCATTGCTAGTTGATCTATTTTCTTCACCTGAAATGAAGGATCAGGCTCTGATTCTCAAATGCTCAGGCGGTGCTTCTTTTTCCGAACAGTACCAGAATCTGATTGAGAGGGTTGTCCTTACGCCTAATGTCTTTCTCCTAGATCGCCGCTTGAGTCAGAAGGATTTGCAGCGACTATTTTCCACCTGCCAGATTTATGCATCACCTCATCGCTCCGAGGGACTTGGTCTGAATATTATTCAGGCAGATGCTTGTGGATTGGCCACTGTTTTTACTGATTATGGTGGAATCACTGAATACCCATTCTTTGGCCCGGGGCCGCACCGGAGGTGCCCTTTCTCGTTGATTGATATTGGCGAACAAACACTTGTCTATCGACCGCATCTGGCAACATTAACCGGGAGCGTATCATGGGCAGAACCAGACAGACAGTCTTTTTTCCTCGCTCTTCTTGAGTGTATCGATGGCCTAGAAGGTGTTCGCTTCAAGCCTGCCAAGGCCTTGCCAGCAGAGCAGACGCATACTGTGACGACCGTCTTGAGTGAGCTATTGCGCTCCAGCCTGACAGGCCCTAGCGCCTATCAAACCGAATGGCACAAGCCTCACCGCAAACAAGATCGATTCACCAATGTATCCACACTTGGAGATGCCAAGCGTCAGATCCATATCGCTTGCCGGCAACTATTGTCGGCAGAAAGGCAAGGATTGATTGCAGTCAAGGACCTGCTATGTGCAGTGGCACAGATTCCTTGGCTGATCCTTAAGAGACGCCCGAGCATTCGAAGGCGTTCCCGATCCTTCACGGCTCCTAGCCGCTAGGACCCTGCTGCACATATAGGCCGTTCCGTGAACGCCAGTTTGGGCGACAGATTGGCCTTGCCTAGCAAGAATCATTTCTCAGGAGTCTTTAGATATAACCCGCACAACCTAGCCAGCAAGACCAATGCTGATCGGATGAATCTCAGCATCCAACGAAAGGCCAAAATCAAATAAGCCCTCCATCAAGTCTACAGGTTTTTCAGGGGAACCAATTGGCGATAAAGGTTTAGATAGCCTGAAGTCGTTTTATCCCAACTGAAACGAAGACATTGCTGCCGTCCCTTACAGCGGAGTTCCTCGCGAAGCTCTGGCTTGCCAGCAATTTGAAGGATTGCATCAGCAATCGAATCGACGGACCAAGGATTGAAGAGGAGGGCGGCATCCGAAGCGACCTCCGGAATACTGGATGTATTGGCAGCAAGCACGGGAGTATTCATGGCCATGGCTTCAAGAAGCGGAAGACCAAAGCCCTCATAAAGTGATGGATAAACAAAAGCCAAGGCTCCACGATAAAGCTCAGCCAAGGAAGCATCAGGCACGCTTACGTGTACATCCACCCGAGAAGCTATTGAAAGAGCATCAAGCAGATCAACTTCATCACTGGCGAGAGGGGCGCCTACTAACTTAAGCCTAAGCATAGGGAACGTGGCAATGACACGTGAAAAGGCAAGGGCCAGTCGCGTGAAATTCTTGTACGAAAACCTGGCGCCAACATAGAGAAGATACTGCTCACCATGTTGATTGTCTACTTTCTCCGAGGAGCTGGCTAGCCCGGGCTTCAAATCCCCTGCCAGGTGAATAACGGAGCTCTTGGGCTCGAGATGGGGATAAAGCTCAAGTAGATCGCGACGCGTTGATTCCGAGATACAAGGAAGTGCGCTGGCGGCCTCAAAACAACGACGCTTGACTGCCATTACCTGGCCGGTTGGGTCCAGCTGATCGCGCCACTTTTCATGAATCATGTCATAAACTGTATAGACAAGCGGGGCGTGCGTGCGATAGACAAGCGGTTTTTCGTAATACGTTGGGTGGATCAGATCCGGGCGAAACAAGCCAGCCCTGATTGAAAAGCTTTGGCGCCGCAGCGGATCGTTGAAACGCCCTGGCCGGATAGAGATATTGTGCCGCGCAATCGTAAGATGCTGCCCGGAAGGATGGGGCAAGTGGGCTGGCCTGAGACTGGTCAGAAGGCAATCATGCTGAGCCGCCACACCAGATATTAGATGATCAAAAAAGTTGCTTATTCCTCCTGGTCTGTTCCGATACATGCCATATATGACTCCATCGTAGTAAATTCGCAGTCGATCATTCGCTGGCATGCCTGCCACTCAATTCCATGTCAAGATACTACAGGGTTTGACTGTGTGGCAAGCATGACGAGATGCATTTGGGGCTCATTACAGGTTCGCTTCGCCAGAAGACAAACTCATCGCGACGAGCCGGATCCAGTCGAGTTGCCTCATGGCCATGTGTTTGAACCAAGCGCCCCGTGCAGACGATGAGACCGCACTGGAATGAAGCGCTTGCCAGTCATCTCCACTGCTTTTGGCGGGATTTCTGAATACGTCAGTGTCGATGTCGCCGAATTATGCCCTCCTGGTGATGCTGATGCCCCTGCCTCCGCTGTTTTGCGCTGGTTGGCAAGGAATGGCCGTCGGATGAAGGTGAAGGCAGATGCTCGAACCTTTGCCGAGACCGAACTCAGTTGGCACAAGATCAGTGCGGGCCCGCTCAGGCGACTGGAAGATCTACCTTGAGCCGATCAACTGGTCGTCTTCCCTGCTTTTGGTCCTCCTGATCGAGGCGACCTTCAGGACTGCCGCTGGCGAAGCAGCCCCAGTCTCGAGTGGGATCAGCCGATTCTTTGCTGCGTAGAGCTGTCCGTATGCCTTCTCAAGAGATCTGGTTTCCCTTGGCCTCTCGTAAACCCAATCCCCAACACCAACCCGCTTCACCCATCAAAGCCTGAACATCACCTCGGAGATCACCACCCAGGCATTCTTATCGCCGAAGGTGTCGTAGGTGGTGAGTTTGTAGTTCCCCTCCAGTCCTAATTGGAGCCAGGGATTCGCATCCCACACCACGTTGGCGAAGGCGGCTGCGTTGGAGAGGATGCCGAAGCGGCCGCTCTTCTCGGCGTTGTCGATGCCGTAGCCGACGTTGAGTCTCAGGTTGTCGGCCAGATAGACATAGAGCTGGCCCCAGCCACCGGATGTAGGTACGGCCTGGTTGCTGCTGCGGTTGTAGGTCTGGAAGATGCCGGCCATGTATTCACCGAGGCCCTGTCCAGTGAACAGTTCACCGCTCAGGCCCACATGGCTGCCCAGGGCAAGATGGCCGTCAAAGGCTGCCCCCCAGACATTCACAACCGATCGATCCGACACCAGGGTGATGGGATCGGTGGGGCGGATGTTATCGAGCACCCGAAGTTGGCCGATGACCCCCGACACCCCGAGTTCGACTGGGCGCTGCCTGCGGCCGCCGGCCCGCTGGGCCGCCGCACCGAAGCCCAAGCTGAGGCGACCCTCCAGATTCGGCCAGCCGTTGTCCTCAACAATGTCCTGTCTTTGAAGATTGGTCAGATCGACGTTGTCAGGCAGGGCGGTGGTGATCGGCGAGGAGGCCGCCAGTTGCAGGATGCCCCCGAAGCCGGATCCGGCCGTGAAGTTGTTCTCAACTCGGAACTGGGGGCGGTAAGCGCCGGGATTGCCGGTCGCGGCCAGCTTGCCGCTGGGCAGGGTGTCGGGGTCGCGGGGTGCGAACACATCAAAGGCCTGTCCCGCCACGATACGCCAGCCCCCCTTGCTCATCTCGCCGTAATAGACCACCGGTGTGAACTGATAACCCTCGGCCAGGATGTTGTCCTGCAACGAGAAAATCGCGAAAGCCCCGGGTGTCCAGCCTTTCCATTTCGGCCCCTGGAAAGCTGCATAGACCATGCTCTGCTGGGCTGAGAGGTCATAGGAAGGATCTGGATCTTTGGGACTGACAATCAGGGGCTGGCCCGGATTGAAGGTATAACGCGTGCTGGAAAAACCGAGCAGTTTCGCTTCAGCCCAGAGCCGGAAGCTGCTGTCGCCGGCCTGGAGGGCGAAGCCTTTGCCTGGGGTGTAATGAACGGCGGCGGGGGCGGGCTGTTCCGCCTTGGGTGCCGCAGCTGGACTGGTGGCGTTTTCGCTGGCAGGGCCGCCCGGGACGCTGGCCACGGTCCCTGGGCTGGCCAGGGTGGCGGCCGCGTTGCTGGTCAGCGGCTGGCCGGTGAGTTGGGAGCGGATCTGGGCCAGGTCGCGGGCGAGGGCCTCCTGCCTCGCCGCTTCGGCGGCGAGCTGGGCCTGCTGGGCCGCCATGCGCTGGCGAGACGCCTGCAATTCCTGCTCGAGCCGTTCGAGTTGGCCAAGGGCGCTCTGGGGGGCCCGGCAGGCGGGGATGGTGGCCACTTTCGCCGCCAGAGATGGCTGGGCCCGCAACAGCTGGGCCGCCGGTTCGCTGGCGGAAACCCCCAGGGCGGCCCTGCAGCCCGGCCGGGCCAGGCTCGCCTCAACCCCAGACGAGGGCAGCACCTCCGCTCGAACGGCGGGCAACGCCTGGACGGTGCCCCCGAGTACCAGCAGGGTAAGCAGATGCTGGCTTACAGCTAGGGTTTGGCGCCGCATTCGGCCGTTGGAGCTGGATGGGTCCAGCGGTCGATCTGAAGTGGCGGCCTGAAATCTCACACGCACAGAATTAAAACCACGAAGATGATCGCCGAGATCGGGCGAAGTGCCCGTGTTGGGGACCTGTGTTGGCTTCGCCAGACACCAACCCGTGGCAGCCGCCGCGGGTCACCCTTAGGTTTTGGCCAGTCTCCCATCGCATCCTGCCTGCTTCCTGGATGGCCACTTTCCCTTCCCCGGTTTGCGTTCGTCTTCGGGCCAACAGCCTTGGCTTAGCCAGCAGCCTGGGCTTGGCCTTCGGCCTGATCGGCGCCTCCGGTGCCGCCTGGGCAGCGGTTCCCGTTACCCCAGCCAAGGCCACTCTCTACAGCGGCGGCGACATCCTCACCATGGCGGGCCCGAAGCCGGTCTACGCCGAGGCCCTGGTGGAGCAGGGCGGCAGAATTCTCTATGTGGGCCCCCTGGCCGGTGCGATCAAGGCGGCCGGGGCTGGGGCCAGACGGATCAATCTGGCCGGCCGCACCCTGTTGCCGGGGTTCATCGATGCCCACGGCCACATGGTCTATTACGGCAAGAACCAGATGGATGCCGACCTGTTGGGGGTCAAGGACATCCCGGAGCTGGTGGCCCGTCTCAAGGCCCATGCCGCCTCGGTGCCGGCGGGAGCCTGGATCGTGGGTTTTGGCTATCAGGCCCGAATGTTGAAAGAAGGGCGCACCCCCACCGCGCTCGAGCTGGATGGGGTGTCGCCGGATCGGCCCGTGATGATCGTCGATTCCTCGGGCCACCTGGGATCGGCGAACAGCGCCCTGCTCAAGCTGGCTGGAGTCACCGCAGCCACGGCTGATCCCACCGGTGGGGCTTTTGCCCGCCAAAGCGGCAGCCGGGAACCCTTGGGCCCGATGGAAGAAACGGCCCTCAACGCCGTGCGCAGCCAACGGCCCGCCTTCACCGGCAAGCTGGCCGATGGCGCGATCTTGGCCGGAGCGGCCGCCTGGGCGCGCTTTGGCCAGACCACCGCCCAGGATTGCGGCATCGGCCTTGGCGCCGACGACATCGCGGTGGTGCGCAATGCGATCGACAAGAAACTGCTGCCGATCGATCTCTACATATGTGCCAAGGATTCGGCCACCAATGATGTGATCGACGCCGCCTACGGCGTCTCCCAGTCCTACACCCCCTCCTCCACCGGCACCGCCGAGCTGCTGCTGGCGGCCAGACCCGATCTCGATCGCCGCTACATCAACCGCGTGCGGCTGGGGGGCATCAAATACTGGCTCGATGGCAGCATTGACACCGCCTGGTTCACCCAGCCCTACACCACCAATCCCCCGGGTAAAACTGGGGAGTATCGGGGCTATGAGCAGATCCCGGATGCGGTGCTCCTGGCCGGCGTCGAGCGCTTCTGGAACACCGGCATCCAGATCAACATGCACATGAACGGCGATGCCGCCGCCGATCAAGCCCTGCGGGTGATCGAAGCGGTGATCAAGAAAAAAGGCTGGAGCGACCACCGTCCGGTGTTCATCCATGCCAGCTATCTGCGGCCTGATCAGATCCAGCGCATCAAGGCGGTCGGCGCCGTGCCGAGTTTCCTGGTGGCCTCGATCTCCTCCGGCGGTGACGCGGTGGAGCGGTTCTGGGGCCCGGAGCGGGCCGCCAAGGCCGCCGGCGCCCAAACCTTCCAAACGGCGGGCCTGCCCTACACCCTCTCCCACGACGCCCCGGTGTCCCCCCAGCCGACGATCCTGGGGCTAGTGGATGCGGCCGTGAACCGCCGCACCGCCAGCGGCCGAGTGATCGGACCAGCCGAACGAATCAGCCCTTACGACGCTCTGCGCGCCGTGACCGTGATGGCCGCCTATCAAATCAAGGAGGAGAAGAGCAAGGGCAGCCTGGAACCCGGCAAACTCGCCGATCTGGTGATCATCGAGCGCAATCCACTCAAGGTGGATCCCGGCAGCATCGGCACGATCCGGGTGCTGGAAACGATCAAAGAAGGCCAGCCGGTCTACCGGATGTCTGCCCAGGAACTCGCCAGCATCCCGGCCGCATCGGCCATCCGCCCGGAGGGAGCCCACAACCATGGGGATCCGCTGGCCCAGGCCAAGCCCTTGCCTGCGAGTGATCGAGCCACGCTGGGGCGCCTGATGCGGGCCTCCCAGGCCAGCCTGCGCTGAAGGCCGGTCTGCGCAGAAGAGCAGTCTGCGCAGACTCAGCAGCAGGCCTACGCAGAATCTTTCCCCTGATCTTGGAGCGAGCTTCGGGATCAGGGCTTCTGGATCAGCAGGTCAGTAGGCGTCCTGCATCTCGTAGAAATCGGGCTGCACATAGTCCTTGCGCAGCGGGTAGCCCTTCCAGTCCTCCGGCATCAGCAGCCGCTTGGGATGGGGATGGCCCGCGAACTGGATGCCGAACATGTCGAAGGTTTCGCGCTCCTGCCAGTCAGCGCCACGGAACAGGCCATAGAGGCTGGGGATGGTGAGGGCTCCATCGCGCTGCAGAAACACCTTGAGCCGCACCTCCTCAAGGCGGAGGTCAGCGGGGAGGGTCTGGGTGGTTCCGGCCGGAGCGGCGGCGGGGGCGATGTGATGGGCCACGCTGGCCAACTTGACGAGGTGATAGAAGCTCACCAGGCGACCACCGGGGCCCTCGTCGTAGCCACCCTGGCACTGCAGGTAATCAAAGCCACTGGCCTTGAGCGCCGTGACCACCAGAGGCAGGACATCGGGCTCGATGCCCAGAATCTCCACGCCCAGATGATCGGCCGGCAGCAGCTCATGGTCAAAACCCTGCTGGCTCAGCCAGGTGCTCACCGGGCCGGGCGCCAGAGCGGGAGCGGTAACGGCGGCGGTGTCGTCAGGCATGGCTCGGGGCTGGGGGAGAACTGGCGGAGGGGTGCGAGGCAGAGGCAGGAGCAGATCCCGCCTGGGGAGGAAGTCTGCGGCAGGGCGACGTCAAAGGGACTTGGGGGTTCGGCAATGAAACTGGCTGGCTCTGCCCAGGCTGGGCTCAGGGAAGCCGACCCAGGCCAGGTGCTGCCCAGAGCCCCATTGGGCGCCGGCTTCAGTCCTGGCTGGCGGCCGCCGAGGAGGCCCCAGCGGCCGCCACCGGCTCGGCCGAAGCTGTATGGACGCTGGCTAGAGGCAAGGCGGCCGCCGCGGCCAGAGCCGCCTTCTGGGTTTCGGCCCGCAGATAGCGGCCATCGACGATCGGGACCACCGCCTTGAGCTGGTGGGGGATCGTGCAATAGCGGTGCGTCTGCTGCAGATTGCCCCGCTCCGCCAGGGCCTCATTGCCCACCTTCTTGCGCAGCTTGATCACCGCATCAAAGATCGCCTCGGGCCTTGGCGGGCAGCCCGGCAGGTAGAGATCCACGGGAATCAACTTGTCGACGCCGCGCACGGCCGTGGGCGAATCGGCGGAAAACATGCCGCCGGTGATCGTGCAGGCCCCCATGGCGATCACATACTTGGGCTCGGGCATCTGTTCATAGAGCCGCACCAGGGCGGGCCCCATCTTCATCGTCACCGTGCCGGCCACGATCAGCAGATCAGCCTGGCGGGGGCTGGAGCGGGGCACCAGTCCGAAGCGGTCAAAGTCGAAGCGGGAGCCGATCAGGGCGGCGAACTCGATGAAGCAGCAGGCCGTGCCATAGAGCAGCGGCCAGAGGCTGCTGAGCCGGGCCCAGTTGTGCAGATCATCGAGGCTGGTGAGGATCACATTCTCCGAGAGAGCGGAGGTGACCGCCGGGGCCCCGACCGGACCGCAGGTGGCGGCCCGCAGATCCCGCAGCGCCGTCAGCGAGGGGGTGGAGGAAGCAGAAGGAGTCAGCGTCATGGCGGGGTCAGCTCCACTCGAGGGCGCCCTTGCGCCAGGCATAGGCGAGGGCCACCACGAGGATGGCAATGAAAATCAGGGCCTCGATGAAGGCCAGCAGCCCCAGCCGGTGGAACGCCACCGCCCAGGGATAGAGGAAAACGGTCTCGACATCGAAGATGACGAAGACTAGGGCGAACATGTAGTAGCGGATATTGAACTGAATCCAGGCGCCGCCGATCGGCTCCATACCGGATTCATAGGTGAGCTCCCGCTCCCCCTGCCGGCTCTTCGGCGACAGCAACTTGTTGGCCACCAGCGCCAGCACCGGGACCGCTGCCGAGAGCAGCAGGAACCCGAGAAAGGCGTCGTAGCCCGAGAGCACGAACATCGAGCCGGTTCAACCTGTGGCGCAGTCTGGCATCCATGGCCCGTCACTGACGGTTCACCGCTGACGAACGCCCGATCGCAGTGCCGGCGGCGTGCTGCAGCGGAGCGGAACCCCAGGCCTCTCTCAAGCCGAACCAACCGGCGGCGGCGGCGCCCCACCCTGCGAAAGTGCCACTGCCACGGCAACAGGCCTGGATAGAGTTCCCCTCCACACCAAGGGCCACCGGATGAGCATGGACGCTCCCACGGACCAGCCATCGGACCAGCCATCCGGCCATCCAACGGAGGCCCCACCGCCCCGGTCCACCGTCGAGCACGGCGCCGACTCCAGCACTGAAGCTGCCGAGGACAGTGTTCCGGGGCTGGTCCCTGACGACCGTGCCGGCAGCCCTGGGCAGGAAGCCGGATCGGTCGATCCCGACACTGAGGCGGCAACCAGCGACCCGGCCAGCCACCGTTTTGAATGCCGCAGCTGCGGCTTCGTCTATGACCCGGACGAAGGGGTCAAAAAGCTGGCGATCCCCCAGGGCACTCCCTTCAGCGACCTCGACCCGATCGGTTTCCGCTGCCCGGTCTGCCGCAGCCGGGTGGGGGCCTTCAAGGACATCGGCCCCCGCAACAAGCCCAGTGGCTTCGAGGAGAACCTCAACTTCGGCCTCGGCGTCAACCGCCTCACCCCGGGCCAGAAGAACGTGCTGATCTTCGGCGGCTTTGCCCTGGCGATCGCCTTCTTCCTTTCGCTCTATTCCCTGCGCTGATTCACCCGTGAACCGGATTTCCGTGCCCCGCCCCTGGCTGCTGGGCCGACTGCTTTCTCCCCTGCTGAGCCTGCTGCTGGTGCTCAGCCTGGGCTTCGGCCTCAGCGGCTGTGTCACCACCGGCCTGCCGACGGCCAGCGCCAGCCCCTGGCAGGCCGTGCCGCTCGACACCACCGCCAACCCGCTGGACCTGGCCTTCACCAGCGCCGACCACGGCTTTCTGGTGGGCAGCAACCGCCTGATCATGGAAACCGACGACGGCGGTGCCAGCTGGGAACCCCGGGCGCTCGACCTGCCGCCGGAGGAGAACTTCCGCCTGATCAGCATCGACTTCCAGGGCAATGAGGGCTGGATCGTCGGCCAGCCCGGCCTGCTGCTGCACAGCGACGATGCCGGCAAGAGCTGGAGCCGCCTGCTGCTGGACACCAAGCTGCCCGGCGAGCCGTACCTGATCACCGCCCTCGGGCCCAGGCAGGCCGAACTGGCCACCAACGTGGGCGCCGTCTACCAGACCGGCAATGCCGGCAGCAGCTGGCAGGCCCTGGTCAGCGACGCCGCCGGCGCCGTGCGCGATCTGCGCCGCTCCGCCGACGGCCGCTACGTCAGCGTCAGCGGCCTGGGCAACTTCTTCGCTAGCTGGAACCCCGGCCAGGAGAACTGGCAGGTGCATCAGCGGATGAGCAGCCAGCGGCTGCAGTCGATGGGCTTCCAGCCGGACGGCAACCTCTGGATGCTGGCCCGCGGCGCCCAGCTGCGCTTCAACACCGACGCCGATGACGTCGAGGCCTGGGGCAAGGCGGTGGTGCCGATCACCAATGGCTTCGGCTACCTGGACCTGGCCTGGGATCCCAGTGGCGCCATCTGGACCGGCGGTGGCAACGGCACCCTGCTGGTGAGCCGCGATGGCGGCAGCAGTTGGCAGCGGGATGCGGTGGGCGCTGAGCAACCCACCAACTTCACCCGCATCCACTTCGAGGACGGCGGCAAGGGCTTCGTGCTCGGCGAGCGGGGCTCCCTGCTGCGCTGGGTGGGCTGAGCCATCCGGGCGGTCCTCCCGCCTGCAGCCAGTCGACTGCATCCCTCTGTAACCAACCCCCCGGTCCGCTCCCGGGGGCAGCAGGGCGACTCCTAAGATCTGAAGGCTGAACGCTTGAGACCATGGCTGCCGGCTCTACAGGGGAACGTCCGTTCTTCGAAATCATCACGAGCATCCGCTACTGGGTCATCCATGCGGTGACCCTGCCTGCCATCTTCCTGGCGGGCTTCATGTTCGTTTCCACCGGTCTGGCGTATGACGCCTTCGGCACCCCCCGGCCTGACGCCTACTTCCAGGCTCAGGAGACCAAGGCTCCCGTCGTCAGCCAGCGCTACGAAGGCAAGAGCCAGCTTGACCTGCGCATGAAATAAGGCCATGACCCAAGTTCCCGCCCCCACCACGCCGCGCAACTACCCGATCTTCACGGTGCGCTGGCTGTCGGTTCACGCTCTCGGCATTCCCACGGTCTTCTTCCTGGGGGCCCTGGCTGCCATGCAGTTCGTCCGCCGCTGATCGGGCTGCAATCCCGTCACCGCGGTGCTCAGCTGCGGTGATGACCCTGAGCTGACACCCGATTCCCCCCATCATCGGCATGCAACGCAACGACAACCCCAACAACCTCCCGGTTGAACTGAATCGCACCAGCCTGTATCTGGGCCTGCTGTTCGTGTTCGTCACGGGCGTGCTGTTTTCCAGCTACTTCTTCAACTGATCCGGAGGCACCCGAATGAGCGGCAAGAAATCCTCTCTCCCCGACGGCCGGATCCCGGATCGTCTTCCCGATGGTCGCCCGGCCGTGGCCTGGAAGAGCCGCTGGACCGAAGGCGTGCTGCCCCTGTGGCTCGTGGCCACCGCCGGCGGCATGGCCGTGATCTTCGTGGTCGGTCTGTTCTTCTACGGGTCCTACGTGGCCGTGGGTTCGGCCTGACATCGGGCACCCCCACGTCACACCCTCACACCCTCACACCCCGGAGCGGGCCCCAGCGGGTCCGCTTTTTCATGGCCCCAAGGTGAGGCTTTGTGGTTGGCCAACAGTCAGGGCACGGCCTGTCGGCTCTGGGCTGGCCGGCACGATCAAGCCCCAGCCGCAGCTCCAGTGCAGCGCCCCGGATTCAGCAGGGGGGCTCGCTGAACCAGGGGAGCGGCTTCAGGCCAGCAAGCGCGCCAGCAGCTGCTCGGGCGTCAGCCGCAGATCGCTGCCCTGGGGGTCCCGCAGATCCTTGAGCACCACCACCCCTTCGCTCGCCTCGGCTTCGCCGATCACGGCCGCCCAGCGGGCGCCGCAGCGGTCGGCCCGCTTGAACTGCTTGCCGAAGGCGGCGGCCGTCAGATCCAGCTCCACCGCCATTCCCTGGGCGCGGGCGCGGCGGGCCAGCGGCAGGGCCAGGGCTTCGGCCTCGGCGCCGCGGCTGATGACATAGAGATCGGGCGCCGCAGCCTGCAGGGCCGCCGGATCACTGGCCGCCTGGGCCAGCAGCACCAGCCGCTCCATGCCCAGAGCCCAGCCCACGGCGGCCGTGGCCGGGCCGCCCAGCTGGCCCACCAGGCCGTCGTAGCGGCCACCACCGCAGACCGTGGCCTGGGCGCCGAGCTGGCTGCTGGTGATCTCGAAGGCGGTGTGGCCGTAATAATCCAGGCCCCGCACCAGGCGGGGATTGATCACATACGGAATCTCCAGGTGCGTCAGGGCCTGCTGCACCCGCTCGAAGCGCTCCTGGCTCTCGGGCGCCAGGGCATCCGCCAGGGTGGGAGCCCCGGCCAGCAGGGCCTGGGTCTGGGGGTTCTTGGAATCGAGGATGCGCAGCGGGTTGGTGGCGATGCGCTGCTGGGAGTCAGCGTCGAGCTGCTGGCGATGCCCTTCCAGCCACTCCACCAGCTCACTGCGATAGTGCTGCCGGTCTTCGAGACTGCCGAGGGAGTTGAGCTCCAGTGCCAGGCCGGCCAATCCCAGCTCCGCCAGCAGATCCCAGGCGATGGCGATCGCCTCGGCGTCACTGCGGGGATCGGCAAAGCCGAGGAACTCCAGGCCGATCTGATGGAACTGGCGCTGCCGGCCCGCCTGGGGCCGCTCGTAGCGGAACATCGGCCCGCCATACCAGAGGCGCTGGGGGCCCTGGCTGAGCAATCCATGCTGGATGGCGGCGCGCACCACCGAGGCCGTGCCCTCCGGCCGCAGGGTGCAGCTGCGCTCGCCGCGATCGAGGAAGGTGTACATCTCCTTGCCGACCACATCGGTGGCCTCACCGATGCCGCGGGCGAACAGCTCAGTGACCTCCAGCAGCGGCGTGCGGATCTCGGCGATGCCGGCCCGGCGGAACTGTTCGCGGGCCACGGCCTCGACCCGCTGCCAGAAGGGGGTCTGGGCGGGCAGCAGATCCACCGTGCCGCGCAGGCTCTGGAGCGGTTCCAAGGGGGGAGGCAGGGCGGTACAAGGGGCCAGTTTGCCCTGGGGAGGGGCCAGCTCCGGGCTCAGGCGCCGTAGTGACGGCGATACCAGGCACTGAAGTGCCCGACGCCCACCTCGATCGACGTGGTGGGCCGGAAACCCACCCAGGCCTCCAGGGCGCTGGTGTCGGCGGCGGTGGCCGGCACATCGCCGGGCTGCATCGGCTGCAGATCCTTGATTGCCGGCCGGCCGAGGGCCTGCTCCAGCACCGCGATGAAGCGCAGCAGCTCAATCGGCTGGCTGTTGCCGATGTTGAACAGCCGGTGCGGCACCGCGGCGGTGGCCGGATCGGGGTGCAGCGGATCGAAACCGGGATCGGCCGTGGCCGGCTTGTCGAGGCAACGCACCACCCCCTCGACAATGTCATCGATGTAGGTGAAATCCCGCTGCATCCGGCCCTGGTTGAACACCTGGATCGGCTCCCCCGCCAGGATCGCCCGGGCGAACAGCATCGGCGCCATGTCGGGCCGGCCCCAGGGGCCGTAGACGGTGAAGAAGCGCAGACCCGTGGCCGGCAGGCCGTAGAGATGGCTGTAGGTGTGCGCCATCAATTCATTGGCCTTCTTGGTGGCCGCATAGAGGCTCACCGGATGGTTCACCGCCTGCTGCTCACTGAACGGCATCTGCCGGTTGCCGCCGTAGACCGAGCTGCTGGAGGCATAGACCAGATGCTCCACCCCCTGCCGGCGGCAGCCCTCAAGGATGTGGCCGAAGCCCACCAGATTGCTCTGGATGTAGGTGGCGGGATTCTCGATGGAGTAGCGCACCCCCGCCTGGGCGGCCAGATGCACCACGCCCCGGGGCTGCTCAGCGGCGAACAGGGCCGCCATCGCCTCGCCGTCGGCAAGATCCAGCTGGTGGAAGCTGAACGCACCCTGCTGGGCCTGGGCCAGCACCTGCAACCGCTCCAGCCGGGAGCGCTTGAGGGCCGGATCGTAGTAGCTGTTGAGGTTGTCGAGGCCGATCAGGCGCTCGCCCCTGGCCAGCAGCCGCTCGGCCACGGCGGCGCCGATGAAACCGGCGACACCGGTGACCAGGATAGGGCGGCTCAGGCGCCCTCCGCCAGGCGCTGACGGAAGTGAGCGATCGTGGGCTCCAGTCCCTGCTCCAGGCTGACTGTCGGCTCCCAGCCCAGCTCAGCACGGGCCAGGTCGATCACCGGCTGGCGCTGCAGCGGATCGTCCTGGGGCAGGGGGCGGGTCACCAGCTCCAGAGAGGGATTGATGCGATCCCGCACCAGCTCGGCCAGTTGCCGGATCGTGAACTCGCCTGGATTGCCGATGTTGATCGGACCGGTGTGGCCCCCGTTCATCAAGCGGATCATGCCTTCAATCAGATCATCGACATAGCAGAAAGAGCGGGTCTGGCTGCCATCGCCGTAGAGCGTGAGCGGTTCGCCCCTGAGGGCCTGGACGATGAAGTTGCTCACGACCCGGCCATCGTCCGGCAACATGCGCGGGCCGTAGGTGTTGAAGATGCGCATCACCCGGATCTCGGTGCCATGCATGCGCCGGTAGTCGAAACAGAGGGTTTCGGCGATGCGCTTGCCCTCGTCGTAGCAGGAGCGGATGCCGATCGTGTTGACGCAGCCCCGGTAGCTCTCGGGCTGGGGATGGACCTCCGGATCGCCATAGACCTCGCTGGTGGAGGCCAGCAGCAGCCGCGCCCCCACCCGCCGCGCCAGACCGAGCATGTTGTAGGTGCCCAGAAAGCTGGTCTTGGCCGTCTTGATCGGATTGAACTGGTAGTGCACCGGCGAGGCCGGGCAGGCCAGATGCCAGATGCGATCCACCTCCAGCCGGATCGGCTCGGTGACGTCGTGGCGGATCAACTCAAAACCGGGATGGCCGATCCAGTGGCTGATGTTGCCCTTGCGGCCAGTGAAGTAGTTGTCGAGGCAGATCACCTCCTCACCGGCCTTCATCAGCCGATCGATCAGGTGGGAGCCCAGGAAGCCGGCGCCGCCGGTGACCAGATTGCGCGTACCCATGTCAGCCCTCTCCCACCCGCCAGACGCTGAGGCCGGCGGCCCGGGCGGCCTCGGCATCGGCGATCGCCCGGGCGTCGAACAGCCAGGCCGGGCGGCGCATCACCAGGGCCAAGGCAGCCCAGTCGAGCTGGCGGTAGGCGGCCCATTCGGTGAGGATCAACACCGCATCAGCACCACGAGCCGCCTCCAGGGCCGAGTCGGCCGGCAACCAGCCCCCTTCGCCGGCCCGGAGCGAGCCCGTCTCAGCGACCTCCAGGGGGGCCTGCTCCAGATCGCCGGCTATCTGGGCGGGAGTCACCTTGGCATCCACAATCGCCAGCAGGGCCCCCTCCTCGATCAGATCGCGGCAGATGCGGATCGCCGGCGATTCACGGGTGTCGTTGGTGTCGGCCTTGAAGGCGAAACCGAGCACCGCCAGGCGCTTGCCGGTGAGGGTGCCGAACAGGCTCTGGACCACCTTGCGGGCAATGCGGTGCTGCTGCCAGTTGTTGAGACTGACCACCTGCTCCCAGTACGTGGCCACGGCCTCGAGGCCGTAGTGGCGGCAGAGGTAGACCAGATTGAGGATGTCCTTCTGGAAGCAGCTGCCGCCAAAGCCCGGCCCCGCCTGCAGGAACCTGGCACCAAGGCGTGAATCGCTGCCGATCGCCCGCGCCACCTCCCGCACATCGGCGCCGGTGGCCTCGCAGAGGGCGGCAATGCTGTTGATCGAAGAAATGCGCTGGGCCAGAAAGGCATTGGCGGTGAGCTTGGAGAGCTCACTGCTCCAGAGATTGGTCCGCAGGATGCGCTCCTCAGGCACCCACTGGCCGTAGATGCCCACCAGGGCCTCGATCGCCGCGGCATCTTCGCCGCCGATCAGCACCCGGTCGGGCGCCTCCAGATCCGCGATCGCCGTGCCCTCAGCCAGGAACTCGGGATTGGAAAGCACCGAGAAGGTCTTGCCACCATGGGCATCGCCCTGGGCGGCGGCCAGGATCGCCTTCACCGCCTCCGCCGTGCGCACCGGCAGGGTGCTCTTCTCGACCACGATGGTGTGGCCCTGGGCGGCGGCCGCCACCTGGCGGGCCGAAACCTCGATCCAGCGCAGATCACTGGCCTGACCGGCGCCGACCCCCCGGGTCTTGGTGGGGGTGTTCACCGACAGGAACACCATGTCGGCAGCCGCGATGGCGGCATCCACCTCGGTGCTGAAGTGCAGATTGCGGCCGCGGGCCCGGCCCACCACCGCATCGAGACCCGGCTCGTAGACCGGCAGACGGCTCAGGTCGTCATCGTTCCAGGCGGCAATGCGCTCGGCATTGAGATCGACCACCGTCACCTGGATCTGGGGGCAGCGATCGGCGATCACCGCCATGGTGGGACCCCCCACATAGCCGGCTCCGATGCAGCAGACCGCTCGTATCGCAGGCCTGGCCGTGCTCATCGGAGAATCAGAGTCCGGGCGAGTATAACGCCATCCCAAATCTGGACTGGCCCGCCAACCTGCGGAGCGAACCTTAACCTCATTCGGCAGCCTGATGCCGGTTGATCCTTGGCCAACCTGCTGATCACCGGAGGGGCTGGCTTCGTCGGCAGCCACACCTGCCTGGACCTTCTCCTGGCAGGCCATCGCCTGGTGGTGCTCGACAACTTCGCCAACAGCGGGCCCGAATCCCTGCGCCGGGCGGCCGAGCTGGCCGCGCTGGAGCCCCTGACGGCCACGGGCCCTGGCACCTGGGCCACGGCTGATCAGAGGCTGAGCCTGCGCCGGGGCGACGTGCGTTCGCGGCGGGATCTCGATGCTGTGTTCGCCGCTGAGCCCATCGATGGCGTGCTGCATTTCGCCGGCCTCAAGGCCGTGGCCGAATCGATCAGCCAACCCCTGCAGTACTGGGACGTGAACGTGGCCGGCAGTGTCTGCCTGCTCCAGGCCATGGAGGCCAGTGGCTGCCGAACCCTGGTGTTCAGCAGCAGTGCCACCCTCTACGGCCATCCCGAGCGCTTGCCGATCGCCGAATCGGCGCCGATCCAGCCGATCAATCCCTACGGCCAGACCAAGGCGGCCGTCGAACAGCTGCTGGCCGATGTGGCCGGCAGCCACCCGGACTGGCGCATCGGCCGCCTGCGCTACTTCAACCCGGTGGGAGCCCATCCCAGCGGCCGCATCGGCGAAGATCCCCATGGCACCCCCACCAACGTCTTTCCGCTGATCAGCCAGGTGGCGCTGGGTCACCGCCCCCGGCTCGAGGTGTTCGGCCGTGACTGGCCGACCGTCGATGGCACCGGCGTGCGGGATTTCATCCATGTGATGGACCTGGCCGAAGGCCACGGCGCGGCCCTGACGCTGCTGCTGGCGGAAGCGCCCCAGCTGCTGACCCTCAACCTCGGCAGCGGCCGGGGCCATTCGGTGCTGGAGCTGGTGAACAGCTTCGCCGCCGCCAGCGGCCAGCCGATCCCGATCCAGTTCAGCGCCAGGCGGGCCGGGGATTCGCCCATCAGCATCGCCGATGCCACCGCAGCCGAGCGGCGCATGGGCTGGCGCACCCGCCGCGGCCTGGCCGAGATCTGCCGGGACGGCTGGGCCTGGCAACAGGCCAATCCCCAGGGTTACGGCGCCTGAATCACCCGCAGGCGCTCGCGGAAATCGCCCTTGGCCATGCCGCCCTTCACTTCGCCATGGATCTCAAACTCCTCCTCCAGCTTGCTGACCACCAGATAGGTGGGCCAACCCATCCCCTGCTTGTCGGGGTACTGGGCCAGCAGCACGCGCCGGTAGCGGCGGTAGGTCTCGGTGTCCTGCAGCATCACGCTGACGAAATCCAGGCCCAGCTCCTCGGCCACCTTGGCGTCGTAGTTGCTCATGCGGTGGCAGGTGCCGCAGTCCTCAGAGCTGAACTTCAAGACGGTGAGGCTGACCATGACGGCGGCGGGCACTGGGCGGGATCGTAGAGAGGGGCGCGGTCGCCGTCAGGGGAGCCAGCACCCTTCAGGGCCGTTCGCGATCGAGCCGCTCGGCCCGCAGCTGCCGCAGCCGCTCGCCCAGCGCCGGCCCGGCCACCATCCCCGCCGCCAGCAGATCGCCCGCGCTGAGCTCGGCGCGCAGATGACGCCAGCGCCCCCACCAGCGCCACAGCGGTCGCCTGAGGGCTCGCCCCAGGCCCTGGCCCCCTGCCAGGCCGGCCGCCAGGGCCAGGGCCACCGCTTCGGCGGACAGTCCCGGTGCCTCCAGCAGGGCGCACCAGCGCGACGGCGGCCAGCGGACCATCACGGCGACACCGTGCTCGGAGGTCGCCGCCGCCAGTCGCCGCTCCAGCTCCTGCCACTGAGCCAGCAGACGATGCTGGCGATGGGGCAGCTGCAGGCGCTCGGCCACGGCCAGCGGCTGTGCCGCCACCACCAGCAGGGCCGGCAGCAGGGGCAGCCCCAGCCGCCCGGCCCAGCGCAGGCGCCATCGCCAGCCCCGGTCGCTCTGCAGCGCCGTATCGATCAACGGCAAGGCGCCCCAGCGCTGCAGGGCCGCCAGGGCCCGGGGCCAGGCCTCCCGCTCCAGCAGCAGCTCCAGCTCCATGCGCAGCCGGGTGCCGAGGGCTGATGGGGCCCGCTGGGGCGGATCGCCCGGCCGCCAGGCCCAGGGCCAGAGCGCCAGGGTGCGGTGCAGCTGCTCCAGGCTCTCGGGCGCCAGCTCGAATCCCAGCCGCGCCGCATAGCGGGCACCGCGGACGATGCGAGTGGGATCGTCGCGCAGGCTGGCGCCATGCAGCAGCCGCAGCTGCCGGCGCGCCAGATCGGCCTGCCCGCCATGGGGATCGAGCAACTGCGGGAACGCCCCGTCCTGGTCGGGAGACGCAGGCGTTCCGGCCGGCCGGCTCAGCAGCAGGGCCATGGCATTGATGCTGAAGTCGCGCCGGGCCAGGTCATCGCCGAGGCCGCCGAAACGCACCAGCGGGTTCTCGCCCGCCTCGGCATAGGTCTCCAGCCGGGCGCTGGCCACATCGAGCAGCAGCGGCCCGTCCGGCAACTCCAGCTCCAGTTCCACCGTGCCGTAGGCCCCGTGCTCCTGATAGGTGAGCAGGTGCTCCGGCCCCACCAGCTCCCGCAGGCGGCGGGCGAGGCGATGGGCCGGAGCGATCGCTGCGGCAGCGGTGGCCGTTGGCAGGGCCGTGCCCTCCTCCCAGGCGGCGGGTTCCACCACCAGATCGAGATCCGGCACCCCCAGCCAGGGATCCTGATGGACCCGATGCAGCAGCAGATCCCGCACCGCTCCCCCCACCAGCGCCAGGCGATCGGCGGCGGCAGCCTGCACCAGCTGGGCGCGGAACGCCGGCGGCAGACCTGGCAACTCGAACGCCGATGGGGGGATCACGGGGCCGGGCCGGAGAGAATGGCCGCATCATCCCGGAGCTCCTCCTTGTCTGCCCTCACCCGCTGTCTGATCGAGGAGGCGGCCGCGATCGCGGCCAGCGCCCAGCGACTGGACACGGCCCAGGTGGAGGCGGCCCTCGATCGACTGGAGGCCTGCGCGGATGCCCGGGCCAAGCTGGTGATCACCGGCGTCGGCAAGAGCGGCATCGTGGCGCGCAAGATCGCCGCCACCTTCTCCTCCATCGGCCTGATGGCCCTCTATCTCAATCCGCTTGATGCCCTGCACGGCGACCTGGGGGTCGTGGCCCCGGAAGATGTGGCCCTGCTGCTCTCCAACAGCGGTGAAACCCAGGAACTGCTGGAGATCCTGCCCCACCTGAAGCGGCGCGGCACCGCCCGCATCGCCCTGGTGGGTCGGGTCGAATCGACGCTGGCCCGGGGCTGCGACGTGGTGCTCGACGGCTCGGTGGACCGGGAGATCTGTCCCCTGAACCTGGCCCCCACCGCCAGCACCGCCGTGGCGATGGCGATCGGCGACGCCCTGGCGGCGGTGTGGATGGAGCGCCGCGGCATCTCCCCCCAGGACTTCGCCATCAACCATCCGGCCGGTTCCCTCGGCAAACAGCTGACCCTCACCGCCGCCGACCTGATGGTGCCGGTGGCCCGCCTGACGCCACTGCTGGCCGAGACCCCCCTGCCCGAAGTGATCGCCCATCTCACCGCCGATGGCGTCGGCGCCTGCTGGGTGGCCCAGCCCCAGGCCAGTGATCGCATCTGGGGGCTGATCACCGACGGCGATCTGCGCCGCGCCCTGCAGCAACACGGCGCCCAGGAGTGGAGTCGGCTGACCGCCGCCGATCTGATGACCGTCGATCCGATCACCGTCGACGGTGACACCCTGGCGATCACCGCGATCGAACAGATGGAGCGCAACCGCCGCAAGGCGATCGCCGTGCTGCCGGTGACCTCCGCCGACCAGCGGATGCTGGGACTGCTGCGCCTGCATGATCTGGTGCAGGCCGGCCTCACCAGCGCCTAATCCGGCTGGGCTGCCGCCATCGCCCGGGCCTGCTCCAGCTGTGCGGCGGTGTCCACCGACAGCGACTCGCCCTCCACCGCGAAGGTGCCGATGCCGATGCCCGCCTCCAGCAGCCGCAGCTGCTCCAGTTTCTCGATCTCCTCCAGCGGCGAGGGGGGCAGCTCGTTCCAGCGGGCCAGCACGTCGGCCCGATAGCCATAGATGCCGACATGCCCCCAGAAGGGCACATGGGCGTGCCAGTCGGCCGGATCGACACCCCGCACATGGGGGATCGCCGAGCGGGAGAAGTAGAGGGCACGGCCGTCGGCGGCCACCAGCGTCTTGACGACGTTGGGGTTGTGCACCTTGTCGGCTCCCATGCGGTAGACCGGCGTCAGCACCTCGGCCGCCGGCCCCCGCCGCTCGAATTCGCCGGCCATGGCGTCGATCACGGCGGCGTCGATGAACGGCTGATCGCCCTGCACGTTGAGGATGACCGTCTGCTCAGCCGTCGCCCCGGCCAGCTCCACCATCAAGCCCACCACCGAGGCAATCCGTTCACTGCCGGAACCGCAGGCGGCACTGGTGGCGATCGCCGGGAAGCCCCAGCGGCCCGCCGCGGTGATCAACTCCTCGCTGTCGGTGCAGAGCACCACCGCCTCGGGAGAGTGGGCCTGGCGGCAGCGCTCCAGCACCCGCTGCAGCATCGGCTTGCCGCCGATGTCGGCCATCACCTTGCCGGGCAAGCGGGAGGACTCCAGCCGCGCGGGCACTGCGACCACGTAGCGCATCGGGTCATCCCTGCTCAGCGCTGGAGCCTAGAGCTGCCAGTCCGCGCTGGCCTGACGAGCCCGCCGCACCAGCTGCAACACCGAATCCGCATCCGCCTCCGGGCGCTCACCGGCGCTCACCGCCCGGTAGAGATCGGCCACGCGCCAGCTCTCGGTGGCCGGATCGGAGCCATGGCGGGGGATCAGATGCAGATGAAAATGCCGCGCCCCCTCGCCGAAGGCCACCGCATAGACCCGCTGACAGCCGCTCAACTCCCGCACCAGGGCGGAACTGCGCTGCAACATCGGCCCCAGGCCGGCGGATTCGAGCGCATTGAAGTCGGCCGGGCCGCCGACATGACGCAGGCTGTCGAGGATCAGCCAGCCCACCAGCGGCGCCGGCAGCGGATGGTGGCGAAGCAGCCAGGGGCCGAAGCGACCGATCGCCAGATCGCCGGGTCCAGCCGCGCTGGCAAGCGAAGGCTGGGTGAAGCCGGAGCCGGCCAGGTCTCCATGAATCAGGCAGACACCACAGTTGGAGGGGTCGTACATGCTGCGAAACTCGGGCCAGAGGAACGCCGCGCCCATCGCTACTTTCCCTCACGCCGCCACCATCGCCACCGACCCTGACGCCGACAGGGAGCGGATCGCCGTGGTCACGGTGGCCTACGGCAGCGCGGCGGTGCTGCCAGCGCTGGCCAGGGATCTGGCGGCCCAGTCCCATCCACCCGAGGCCTGGCTGGTGGTGGACAACAGCCCTGAATCGGCACCCCTGCATGGCGATCTGCTGACCCACGCCGCCCCCGGGCTGCGGATCCGGACGATCCAGGGCGGCGAAGGAGAGGGTTTCGCGGCGGGCTGCAATCGGGCCCTGGATCTGCTGGCCGCAGAGCACTGGGACGGCTGGGTGTGGCTGCTCAATCCCGACACCGGCCTGCCCGGCGGGGAGGAACTGGCCTGCCTGCGGACCCAGCTGTGCCAGCTGCCGCCGCGGGCGGTGGTGGGCACCGCCGTCGCCGATGGCGCCGGGGGCTACGAATCCAGTGGCGGCTGGTTCAGCGGCGGCCTCGCCTTTCGCGGTCGGCGCCTGGAACCGGGCGCCGCCCTGCTCAGCGAGCCGGCCGGGCCGATCGCCCTCGACTGGCTGAGCGGCTGCAGCCTGGCCCTGCGGCCAGCGGCCCAGCCCGGCGCCGTCCGTTTCGACGAACGCTTTCCGCTCTATTACGAGGACATGGACCTCTGCCGGCGCCTCGCCCGCCAGGGGGCACCGGTGCTGTGGCTGCGGCAGCCGCTGATCGTGCATCGCAAGGGCACCGGCAGCGTGGCCTCCGGGCCGCGGCGCCTGCGGCTGTCCACCCTGAGCTATCTGCGTTTCCTGCGCCGCTACAGCCCCGGCTGGGTGGTGGCGCTGCGCAGCCTGCGGCTGCTGCTGCTCAGCCTGCTGCGACTGCCGCTGCGACCCCGGCGCAGCCTGGCGGTATTGCAAGCCATGGTCATGGTGTTGCAGGAGCCCGCCTGAGACCATGCCCCTCGCCCTCTTCAACGGCAGCTACCTGAGCCCCAGGCCGACGGGGATCGGTGTGGTGGCCCGCGATCTGGTGGCCGCCCTGGATCCGGATCTGGTGCCCCTGCTCGATCCCCTGGCTGGCGACCGTCCCGGCAGCGTGCCGATCCCCGCCAACCTTTCGCCGCAGCACGGCCGCCGCGGCCACCTGGACCGGCTGCGCTGGACCCAGAACCAGCTGCCGCGCCTGCTGCGCGCCAGTGGGGCGCCGCTGCTGCTCTCGCCCCTGCCGGAGGCGCCGCTGCTGCGGGGGGTGCGCTCGGTGGTGCTGGCCCACGACCTGCTGCCCCTGCGCTACCCCCAGCTCACCCCCCTGCTGGCCTACCACCTGGCCTACGTGCCCCTGGTGCTGCATCGGGCCGTGAAGGTGCTGTGCAACTCCGAGGCCACCGCCCGGGAGGTGCATGGCCGGCTGGGGGTGCCGGCCCGGCGGCTGCTGCCGATCCGGCTGGGCTTCGACCCGGGGCGACTGCGGCCCCTGGGGCTGGAGCGCGAGCCGTTTGTCCTGGTCCTGGGCCGCCACGATCCCCACAAGAATCTGGCCCGGGTGCTGCGGGCCTTCGCCGCCGTCAGCGATCCGGCTCGGGAGCTGCGGCTGAAGCTGGTGGGCCCCCCCGACGCTCGCTACACGCCGCCACTGCAGCGCCTGGCCGCGGAGCTCGGCATCGGCGATCGCTGCGACTGGATCGCCTGGGTGAGTGATCAGGAGCGGCTGGAGCTGCTGAACCGCTGCCGGGCCCTGCTGCTGGTGAGCCTCTGGGAGGGCTTCGGGCTGCCGGCCCTGGAGGCGATGGCCTGCGGCGCGCCGGTGATCGCCGCCCGCGCCGGCGCCCTGCCGGAGGTGGTGGGCGATGCGGCCCTGCTGGTGGATCCGCGGGCGCCTGCGGAGATCGCCGATGCGATCAGCCGGATGGAGCGCGAACCCGCCCTGGCGCACTGGCTGAGCACGGCGGGGCCCGCCCGGGCGGCGCACTTCAACTGGGCCGCCAGCGCCCGGCAGGTGCTGCGGGTACTGCAGGACTGCAGCTGAATCGCAGCAACCGATCCAGGGACAGCGACCGACAACGGGCCAGGGCACAGGCTGCGGTAGTTCAGGGCACGTGGGCCCGAGGTCCACAAGCCATAATTGAATCTTGTTAATCGTTGCGTGTGGACAGCCAGGGACCGGCGTCGAAGGCTGACGGCAGCAGCCCCTTCGGCAACTGGGCTGGCCTGAGAATCCTGATCACCGGCGGCCTTGGCTTCATCGGCTCCAACCTCGCCATCCGCCTGAGCCAGCTCGGCGCACGGGTGACCATCGTCGACAGCCTGATCCCCCAGTACGGGGGGAATCTTTTCAATCTGAACGGCCACGAAGACGCGGTTCGCATCAATCTCTCCGACATCCGCGATCGCTACTCCCTGGAGGCCTTGCTCAAAGACAAAGATGTCATTTTCAATCTCGCCGGCCAGACCAGCCATCTCGATTCGATGCATGATCCGGAAACGGA
This sequence comes from Synechococcaceae cyanobacterium, assembly GCA_947378425.1. GTDB lineage: Bacteria > Cyanobacteriota > Cyanobacteriia > PCC-6307 > Cyanobiaceae > Cyanobium. Next base: position 42,549 of record CANCJV010000012.1, on the reverse strand, counting down.
TCTCGCCATCAACGGCACGGCTCAGCTGAGCCTGCTGGAGCTCTGCCGGCGGGTGAATCGCCAAGCCCGCATCGTCTATGCGAGCACACGCCAGATCTATGGGAAGCCTCACTATTTACCGGTGGACGAATCCCATCCCGTCGAACCCGTCGACGTCAATGGCATCAATAAGCTTTCGGCCGAGCTCTATCATCGTCTCTACGCCGATGTCTACGGGCTCAGCACCCGCATCCTCAGGCTCACCAACACGATCGGGCCGCGCATGCGCATTCGTGATGCCCGCCAGACCTTCGTCGGGATCTGGCTGCGCCAGTTGCTGGCCGGCGAACCGATTGAGGTCTGGGGCGGTGAGCAATTGCGCGATTTCAACGACGTCGAGGATGTGGTGGATGCCCTGCTGCTGGCTGGATCCCTGGAGGGACTGGCCTCAACGCCCTACAACCTCGGCTCCCATGAACGGCTGAGCCTCAGAGAACTGGCCGAATTGATGATCCGCCTGCACGGCTCCGGTGAAATCCAGCTGATGGACTTCCCGGCCGAGCGCAAGAAAATCGACATCGGTGATTACTACTCCTGCTACGACCGTTTTCATCGCGCTGCCGACTGGCAGCCATCCCGCAACCTCGAAGCCACCCTGAAGCGCACCCTCGCCTACTACCGCGAGCACCAATCCCACTACCTCTGATGCCGGTTCAATCCCCGATGGCGAACCCGTTCAACTTCCCCCAGCAGGAACTGCTGCGCGATGGCCATCTGCTGGCCGGGGCACTGGAGCGGATGAGGGAATCCGGGCAGCTGATTCTCGGCCCGGGGGTCGCCGCCTTCGAGGCCGGCTTCGCCGCCTGGCTCTCGCCCGAGCTGGCCGCCGACCAGGTCGTGGGCGTGGCCAGCGGCACCGATGCCCTGGAGCTGGCCCTGCGGGGTTGTGGCGTGGCCCCTGGCGACAAGGTGCTGCTGCCCTCCCACACCGCCTACGCCACGGTGGCGGCCGTGCTGCGGCTGGAGGCAGTGCCGATGTTCCTAGATCTGGCACGGGATCGCTCCGTGCTGTCGGTGGGGGATCTGGGCAAGCAGCTGACCCGGGTGGCGGGCGTGAAGGCGGTGATCGCCGTGCACCTGTACGGCGAAGTCTGCGACCTGCCGGCCATCGCCGCCCTCTGTGAGCGCCATGGCGTCAGCCTGATCGAGGACTGCGCCCAGGCCTGCGGCAGCACCTGGGCCGGCCAGCCGGTCGGGCTCTGGGGTCGCTTCGCGGCCTTCAGCTTCTACCCCACCAAGAATCTGGCCGCCTTCGGCGATGGCGGCGCCCTGGTGGTGAATCGCAAGGGCGATGTCGAAACCAGCCGCCGCCGGCGCTTCTACGGCTGGGACGGCGAGCGCCAGGCCGTGCAATTCGGCGTCAACAGCCGGCTCGACGAACTGCAGGCCTGGGTGCTGCTGGGCAAGTTGGCCCATCTCGATCAGCGCATCGCCCAGCGGCGCCAGGTGGCCCGTTGGTACGAGCAGCGGCTGGCCGGCCGAGCCTGGCTGCCCGGTGATGGCTGCGACTGGCGCCACAGCCATCACCTCTATGTGATCGGCCTGCCGGCCGAGCCACGCCAGCGGCTGCTGCAGGAGGCCGCCGGCCCGGAGCTGCCGCTGGCGGTGCACTACCCCCTGGCCTGTCACCAGCACACCTATGTGCAGCAGCGCTTCGGCGCCGGCCGGCCCCTGCCCCGCACCGAGGCTCGCCTGCAGGAAATCCTCAGCCTGCCCCTGCATCCCTTCCTGGAGGAGCCGCAGATCGAGGCGATCTGCCAACGGCTCGACCCCTACCTGCCGGGCAGCCTCTGATGCAGGAGGCGGAGTATCACGTGCTGGCAGAGCAGGAAGGCGGGCACTGGTGGTATCGCAGCCTGCAGCGCCGGGTGCTGACCAGGCTGCACCGGGAAGCCCGCCGCCGGGGCCACCCCCTGACGGTGTTCGATGCCGGCTGCGGCACCGGCGGCCTGCTGCAGACCCTGGCCCGGGAAGCGGCCGTAGCCCAGTGCAGCGGCTGCGATGCCAGCCCCGTGGCGCTGCAGTACTGCAGGCAACGCGGCCTGCCGGTGCGACGCGCTTCGGTGCACGATCTGGCGACCTGGCCGGAGCGCTTCGATCTGGTGCTCTCGATGGACGTGCTGTACCACCGGAACGTGGATCCCCCCCGGGCGATGGCGGCGATGGCGGCCCTGCTGCAGCCGGGGGGCCTGCTGCTGCTCAATGTCGCCGCCATGCCTGGACTGGCCCGCCGCCACGACCGGCGCGTGCTTGGCGCCCGCCGCTTTCGCCCCAGCGAGCTGCGCCAGCTGGCCGAGGCCGCCGGCCTTGCGGTGGAAGACCTGCGCTACTGGAACAGCTGGCTGATGCCGCTGCTCTGGCTGCAGGCGAGGCTGGAGCAGGGGGAACAGGGCGCCACCGGCGAGCCTTCCGGCTCCGCCGTGCTGCCTCCGCCCGCCTGGCTCAATCGCCTCCTGGTCGCCCTGCTGGAACTGGAGGAGCAGCTGTCCAGGCTGCTGCCCCTTCCCTGGGGCAGCAGCCTGCTGCTGCAGGCGCGCCGGCCCGCCGGCCCCAGGGCCCCCATCCCCACCTGAGCCGTCCATGCCGGAGCAGCCATCCCCGCCGAACAGCGGCGATCCCACGCCGATCCTCAGCCTGGTGATCCCCCTGTACCGCAGCAGTGGCAGCGTCGAGGCCCTGATCAGTCGCCTGGAAAAGCTGGGCGTGCCGGGCCCCTGGGAGCTGGTGCTGGTCGATGACGGCAGTCCCGACGACACGGTGGCCCGGCTGCGCCGGCGGCTGAAGAACAGCCCGCTGCAGGGGGTGCTGATCCGCCATGGCCGCAACTTCGGCGAACACCAGGCCGTGCTCACCGGCTACCGCCATGCCCGGGGCCGCCATGTGATCAACCTCGATGACGATCTCCAGAATCCACCGGAGGAGGGCCTGCGCCTCTGGCGCAAAGCCGTGGACGAAGAATTGGATGTGGTCTACGGCGATTACCGCCAGAAACAACACGCCGGTTGGCGCAACCTGGGCAGTCGCTTCGCCAATCGCACCGCCAACTGGCTGCTGGATCTGCCGGATCGCTTCTATCTCTCCAGTTTCCGCTGCGTGGCCGGTGTGGTGGCCCACCAGGCGGCCGACTATCGCGGCCCCTATCCCTACATCGACGGCCTGCTGTCGCTCTACACCACCGCCATCGGCAGCCTCAAGGTGCAGCACGACCGGCGCGAAGCGGGGGACAGCGGCTACAACCTGCGGCGCCTGATCCGGCTGTGGCTGAACATCTTCACCAGCTTCTCGATCATGCCCCTGCGGCTGGCCTCCCTGCTGGGGGTGGTGCTGGCCCTGGCCGGCGGCGTGACCCTGGTGGTGCTGGTGCTGCAGAGCCTGCTGCAGGGCAGTCAGGTGCAGGGCTGGCTGTCAATCATTTGCGCGATCCTGCTGTTCGGTGGTCTGCAATGCCTCCTGATCGGCATGCTGGGGGAATACTTGGGCCGGATCTTCCTGACCGTCAGCGGCAGGCCCCAATCCTTCGTGCGCAGCCTGGAGCCCCTCGGCGGCCGCGAGCCGCTGTGAAGAGGGCCCTGCGGCGGCTGCGGCGCCCCCTGCAGCATCAGCTGGTGCGTTTTCTGCTGGTGGGCGGTTGTGGTGAACTGCTGTACCTGGCCCTGTTCGCCCTGGTGAGCCAGGCCGGGGGCAGCGCCACCGCCGCCGTGGCCGTGGCTGGCGCGATCTGCCTGGTGCTGAATGCGGTGCTGCATGCCCGCTACAGCTTCCGCGTACCCTTCCGGCTGGCCCTGCTGGGGCGCTATGCGGCCATCCAGCTGATCTGCCTCGGGCTCAGCCTCGCCGCGGCCGGGGGCTTGCAGCATCTGGCGATCGATCGCTTCGCCATTGCCCTGATCACTCTGGTGCAATGGGCCGCGACCTCCTTCCTGCTGACGCGCCTGAGCTACCGATCAACAGCCTGAGCCGTGCTGCCGCAAGCCGCGGCCAGCAGGGTCACCGAGGCCCAGCGGGTTGGGGTGGCACTGCAGCGGGCTGGATCAGATCGGCTCTGGTCTCGGCCGACGGACCGTTGGCCTCCAGGCAGACCAGCCAGCGGTCCCCGTGACGCACGATCGAACCGAGCTCGGGGAAGGCCCGACAGGGGGGCAAGGAGGCCCGCACCTGCTGTTCATTGCCCTCGTGGCGATAGGCGATGTGGCGCACGGGAACCCGCAGCAGCTGCCGGAAGATCGCCTCGATGCTCCAGCTCTGACGGAAGGCCGATTCGCCGACACTGCTCCAGTGAGGGAAGGACTCATTGCGCTCCGTGGTGCCGAACACCTCGAACGCATCCGCCGCCAGACCGGTGCGCCTGGCCTCAGCGCGGACATCCGCCGCAATCGCCTGGGCCAGGGCCAGGTCGCGGCGCTCGAGCAATTGGGTCAATTCCCAGACCCTGGAGGCAAAGGCAGCCTGGGGAATCAGGTAGAAGACGATCAACAGCGCCACGAGTAACCGCGACCAGGCCCTCCCCCGACTCGAGGATTGCAGCGTCGCCAGGGCGATCACGCTGAAACTGCCGATGCCGAGATTGCCGAGACAGAAGGCCCTGGACGGGAAACCTGAGCTCAGCAGGTAGAACAGCAACAACGGCAACAGGGTCAGGAACAGGGCCGCGAACCAGAGCCAGGCCAGGCGCTGGCGCCGCTGCCGCCGGCTCTGCTGCTGACGCAGCAGCCAGCCGCTGAGCACCAGCAGCAACAGCAGAAAGGTGATCGACAGGATGAACTGGGGCGCGGTCGAAGCCAATGAAACCTTGGTGTTGTAGATCTCCTTGTAAACGCCGAGAGCGGTCAACTTCTCCAGAAAACGAGGCAGACCCGAGAAGCCGGTGCGGGAGTTCGCCTCCTGGCCCTGCAGCATGATCAGCGCCCAGATGTAATAAAGAATCCCGCCGACACTGACACCGGCCAGCAGGCGCAGGGCCGCCGCGCGGGCGAAATGGTGTTGATTGAGGGCCCGGGCCAGAGCCTGCCAACCGAGCAGAGCGATGCCGAGGTAACCGGTGGGCTGATAGATGCCCATCGCCACCATCAGCATCAGCACCCCCAGCAGCCAGTCCAGCCAACGGCGTCCGAGCAGCGGCAACGGCGGGCCATAGCCCATCAGCACACCACCCCAGATCGAAAGAGCCGCCGGCAGCAGATACAGCCCGATGGCAAAGCTGAAATTGAACAGGTCGAGGGTGTAGCTGTGCAGGCTCACCACCAGGGCCAGCAAACAGGCCCAGGCCGGCGTGATCAGCGGACAGAACACCGCCGTGGCCGCCGCCATGGCATAGAGCGAGCCCGCAGCCAGCAACCAGCCGAAGAACGGCGAAAAACTGTTCTGAAACAGCAGGGAATAGATCAGATCCCAGGCCGGCCTGCTCTGACTGGCCTGGCCAATCGGTTCACCGATCAGGGCCCAGTCATCCACATTCCAGGTGGGAGAGCTGACTTCCTGCCAGTGAATCGCCAGAAACAGCCCCAGGAACACCAGAAACCCATGGCGAGCATCGCGGATCGTCCAGCCCGCCATCCATGCAGCTGGGTCCATCGCCGTTGGACGCAGAGACCGGGACTCCGTGAGAGGCGGCATCGAGACAACTGCAGGCTGTTGAGTGTATGGCTCAAGCCAGTGCAGCGCCTGCATCCCCGGCCACAAAGGGATGGAGAGGAGCGTATCCAGCCCCCCCCTGCTCGCCCACCACCTGAGCCAGCACCCTCATGGCGCTGCCTCGGGCCAGGCGAATGCCACGCAACTCGGAGGCCCCGGCCCGGGACGGCCATGGCTGACGGGATGCCGGCCCCGAAGCTCTGGAGCGCACACCGCCTGCCGAGTGGATTCAGGCGACCCGGAAGCCTGGATGGCACCGGAGCCGATGGCCACTCAGGACAATCGGTTCTGTTCGGCGGAATCCCAGGCCTTCAGATAGGCTTCCGCCTCGATTCTGTAGTGGGCATTCACGGAAGCCCGCGTATTGCCTGCCCTGAGCTCCCGCAATTTGGCCTGCACAGCCAGGCGATAACCGACCATCAGGATGGTGAGATAAACCCCGCGCCAACCAAATTTATAGCCACCGCCAAAGACATAGCGGCGCATCGCCTCACGAAGCGCGATGGCGATCGCAAGCGGCAACCAGGCGGGCTTGCCGAGTCGATCAGCCTGGGAAGCCTCAATGCTGGTATAGCGATTGAGCTTGTCGACGAATTGAGTAATATCGATATAGTTAAAGTGCACGATGGCGCCATGCTCGCGAAAATTCAATCGCCGCTCTCTTGCCCCGGAAGCCGCATGAAAGAATCGATGAATGTCGGCCGTCACAACAACAGCATCACGCCTGAACAAGCGCATCTGGGCGTCTGCATCCGCACCCCAACCCATGCCATTGATCGGCTCTCCCAGGAGATAGTTGAGTCTTGGGATCCAGCAGATATCGCTTCGGTCCTCGGCCACGACCTGCGCCAGGATCCTGGCCAGTGGAAGCGGGATCAGTTCATCGGCATCCAGCACCAGGATCCAGTCATGCCGAGCCTGGGCGATGGCAAAGGCCCTGGCCGGATCGGCGAAGCCGAGGCGTTCGTGCAGACACACCCGGGCACCAAAGCGCCTGGCGACAGCAACGGTGTCATCGTCGCTATGCATATCACACACCAGAATGTCATCGGCCCAGGAGCGAACCGAACGCAGGGCCTGGGGCAGATTGCGCTCCTCATTGAGGGTGTGAATCACCACAGTGACCGGAATCAACTCCGTCACGATTCGATTCTGGTGGACCAAGATCTGAGCGCAACACCGGTTGCCGCTTCAGAATCCCTTCGCTGTTCAAGATCAATCTGCTGATCGGTCTCAGCCGGCAGATCCGTCGCGGCGAGCTGCCCCATCCGCCTCATCTCCTGAGACTCCGGTGCCTCCTCAAGAACCGTGGCCGAGCGGCAGGCGCAGAGAGCTCGCACCATGGAGCGGAAATGGGCATCAACTGTGGCCGGCAAGCCTACCCACAGCGGCCAGGCCGCATCGCGGCGGGTCAGGCCGATGATCAGGGTGAAGCTTTCGCCGACGGCCACCGGATCCGGGAAACCCTGAATCAGCTCCTCGGCTGAGCACCCCGGCAAGCGCTCCAGATCCCCCGTTCCCTGCCAACGTCGCTTGCCGGGGTACGGATGGGCGAGCAGCAGCAGGGGCCGGGGAATGGCCCCGGCCTGGCGCCACAGCAGCTCGACCCCCGGCGCATCGATCAGCAGGCTGGCCGCCGTCAGGCCTGGCGGGAGCTGAGCTGCGGCAACGGGAAACAGACCCAGCTCACGACAGGCGAAATGACGGCACCAAGGGGCCCGAAAAGCCACCGCATCAGAGAAGAGATAGAGCGGGGTGCCAGAGGGGAACTGGTCGGGCCGCAGCGCCCTGGGCTCACCGCGGTACTGATCCAGGCCGTCGTCGAGCAGCAGGATCTGGGGAACCCTCGCCAGAATCGCCGCCAGCAGCCTTCCCCCCTCCCTGCGGTGGGGGATGTAGATGCGGCGCACCAGACCCAGCCGGCACAGCAGCAACAGCAGCAGCAGGGTGAGCGGGCCGGCGGGAAGCCAGCCGAGCCCACCGCCCCACACCCAGGCGGGCCGGGAGCCAGCCTCCAGCCGCGTCGGCTCATACAGCGCGATCGCGCGATCCCGGGGCTGCTCCTGCAACCTCTGGACCGTGGCCGCCGCCAGGTTCACCGCGTTGAAGCAGAAATACACTGCCAGTCGCGGGCGTCGACGGCCCCACAGCTCTCCCACCCTGCTCATCGCGGCCCACGGGAGCGGATCGCGGCACGCAGCGATGTCAACTGGCCCCGACTGAGGGAGAGCAGGCCCACGGGCAGGTGCAGCAGGCGGCGACCGCTCTGCCACCAGCAGCGATGCCACCAACGTACCGGCCACTGGCCGCCGCAAGGCGGCGGCACCAGCTTGACCGGCAGCTCCTCGAGAAAAATGTCCGGGATGGCCAGGAAACAGCTCCAGAACTCCATCCGCCGGGCATGGTCGATCTCATCGCTGATCTCCACCTCGGCGACGGGCACCGTGGCCGGATCAACGCACCAGCGGTCGGGGCTCAGAAGCCGATAGGCGGAGCGTGCCCGGCTGGCATTCCAGGGGGTATGGGCAACCTGGAGGCGGTTGGCCAAGCGGGAGGCGCGCAGGCCCGCCAGACCACAGGAAGCCGCCAGGGCACCACCAGCCCCCTTTCCCCCACCCCGACTGGCATCGCTGTGGGGCAGGACATCGAACCAGTGGGAGGGGATCCGGGCCGGTTCACTGCCCATGACCTGGGCCAGCCGACCCCAGAGATCCTTGTCGTCGAAGCCGTAGCCCTCCAGCAATTCGTGGAACCCCCCCACCGCCTCAAACAGCTGGCGGGCGATCAGCATCTGGCCCCGGCGTCCACCGCCGCCGCTGCCGAAGGCACAGGCCAGCCGGTCCTGCTGGCCCAGGGAAACGACCTCGACATGAAGCTCCGCTGCCCGAGGATCAAAGCAGGCTTCAGGCCAGGCATCCGCATCGAGCTTGAGAAAGACGGCGCCTTGCGCCCTGGCCATCGCGAAGTTGTAGGCGCGGCAGAGGTTCCAGCGATCTTCCCCTTCCACCCGCAGCAACCGCAGCCGGGGGTCTTCCGGCAGCTCCTGACGCCGCAGGGGCTCGCGGCTGCTCCAATCGACGATCAGGTGTTCGTCGTGGTGGGGCCAGGCCGCCACCTGAGCGGCCGTGGCCAGCAGGTGCTCCCGCCGGTTCATGCACACCGTCACGATCGACAGGCTCATGAACCCAGCGGCGTGCTGCACCGGGACTGACGCCGCCCCGGCCCTCCCCGCAGGGCCAGGAGCCCCTGGCGCCCCAGCACCAGGGCCCACACCGGCAGCTCCACCAGGGGGCGACCGAAAACCCACCAGAGGCGGTGCCAGAACCGCACCCGCCAGCGACCGGCCTGGGCAGGCGGGAAGAGGGAAAACGGCAGGATCTCCAGGCAGGGCTCCGGAATTGCCAGGAAGAAGCCCCAGAAGGTCATGCGCCGGGCATGGTCGATCTCCTCGGCCACCTCGGCCGAAACCTGGGGGATTGAGGCCGCTTCCACCTCCCAGACCTCTGGAGCAATCTCCCTGTAACGCGACCCGGCCGCCCGGCCGCTCCAGGGGCAGTGCGCCGCCAGCAAGCGGTTGCTCAGCTGCGAGGCCCGCATCGCCGCCAGCCCCCGTGACGCCTCCAGCCAATCCGGCCGGCCGGAACGGCCCTGGCCCGCCCGCTCCGCATCGGAGTGGGCGATCACGCCGATCCAGGCTTCGGGAATCGCCACTGCGCCCTGGCCCGTGTGCACCGCCAGCCTCGCCTGCAGATCCTTGTCATCAAAGCCGTAGCCGATCAGGTGCTCGTTGAAGCCACCCACGGCGGCAAACAGCTGGCGCGGCATCAGGAACTGACCTTTGCGTCCCTCAGGACCGCTGCCGAAGGCCGGGGCAGGCCCCTCCGCCGGCCCCGGCCCGGACGCCATCAGACCCAGGGCCCCAGCGGGCGGGGCATCGGTGGGCCAGCTGGGCGTGGGCCAGGTATCGGCATCGAGCTTGAGAATCCAGTCCCCCAGGGCCCGGGCCACGGCAAAATTGTAGGCCCGGCACAGGTTCCAACTGGGCTCGCCAGCGACCCGTAACAGCCGGATGCGGGAGTCCGCCGGCAGCTGCTCCCGCCGAACCGGCACCGCGCTGCTCCAGTCAACGATCAGATGCTCCTGATGACCGGGCCAGGCGGCCACCCGCTGTGCCGTGCTGATCAGGTGCTCCAAGCGATTCATGCACACCGTGACGATGCTCAGGACAGCTTCCTGGCCGGCGGTTGACTCGCTCAATCCCACAGGCGCATCGCGTCATCGCGGGCCCGATACCACTCCGCGGCCAGGGCCCCACCCATGAAGGCCTGCTCCCGGAACCAGGGGCCGCCGAGGGTCCAGTGCAACAGGCTCGCCCCTTGGGCACGGGCGGGATCCTGCACATCCACTAGGTGGTTCCAGCGCTCCTCGAGGGCACCGATCTCCTGATCGCCGGCCAGCCAGTGGAAACGATGCAGCTCCAGGCCGCTGGCGGTGTTGACGTAGTCGGGTGTGAGGGCTGTGCAGCGCTCGCAGTTCAGGAGCATCAGGGAGCTCCAGTTCTTCTTGGGATAGGGGCTCTGGGGCTCGCCCAGGAACTTCACCGCCTCGCTGGGATTGTGCTCGTGCTGCACGCACTGCACGGCATAGCGATCATCCCGTTCGGCCCAGAGCTCGGCGATGTCGCCACGGCAGAGCATGTCGCAGTCCATGAAGATGGCCCAGCCCCGATAGCCCATCAGGTGGGGCACCAGGAAGCGGGTGAAGGAGAAGGCCGTGGCCTGCTTGGGATCGCGCGGCCGCCGGAACACCCCCAGGGCCTCCAACTGGGGCGTGACGATCGGCGTGATCGACAGCGGCAGGGAACTGTGCTGGAACAGGCTGTCGATCAGCACAGCCGTGGCAGCGCGTTCCCGCGGGTCGTAGCCGATGAAGATGGCAATGGGAGCTTGCTCAGAGGCGACCAAGACCATCAGGGGCGGAAATCAAGGGCAATCTAGAGCACATACCGAAGTTGCACCAAGACCCCAGCCGCAGGCTGAGTTGTTGCCATCAACAATCTTCAGGCCTGCCTGGAAAGCGGGACGATCCGGAGCGCCGGATCAGGGCGACTGGATCGATCGGCATGGCTCACTGCAGATAGGCGACCATAAAAAATCTGATCTGAATTGACCAGATCAACATTCCGACAAATCCCAGCATCCAGGCAGCGAACACTTCACCTTGGCGCTGCGGCATCAGCCAGGCCAGGGCCCCCACCCAGCCAAGCACCACCGTGGGCACGAAATGGATGGCATAAATCCAATCGTGAGAAGCCACAGACTGGTGCAACAGCGGCAGAAACAGCCACATCTGGGCTGCGGCCAGAATCAGGAGCAGCTGGCGGCGGCCGCCCTTGAGCCGAGCCATCACCAGCGCGAACAGAATCACCCCAACAATCCAGATCGCTGCATGCTCCAACACCTGCGACAGCGCCATGTGCGAGCTGATCACATCCGAACCCGACTTCTGCCAGATGAACAGCCGCAAGCCCTCGAGCACGCCATGGTGATGGGGAGTCGTGGCAGCCGTCAGCCCCATGCGATCAAACAGGTTGCTGCCTGTGAGGCCATCCGGAAAGATCAGATTGGCGGTGATTCGCTGCATCCAATACAGCAGGAGACCCAGGCCCAGGGGAAACAGCAGACTGCGCAGGGAGCCTCTGATCGGTGCCTCCAGGCGCAGACGCTGGAGCGCGAAGACACTCAGCAGGCAAAAAGCGCCGAGAATTGGATAGATCCAGGCGACCAGCAACAAGACCAGCCACAATCCCCAGGGCCTGCGAGCAGCGGTCGCCGACTGCCGCCACCAGCGCCGCAGCAACACCACACCGAACAACAGCAGCAGCAGTCCCAGATAGTCAGGCTCGTCAATCAGGACATAGCGCAAAACCGCCTGATTGGTGATGGTGATTACATAGGCTACCGCAAACACAAGCTGGCGATAACCCGTCTTTTTTCTGGTGAAACAACAATCAGCCAGGTTGCCGAGCAACAGCCCCATGACCACCGCATAGGCCAGCGACCAGACGAGCTTGAAGGCGTGAAAACCGGCCTCACCGAACCAATGGTAAGATGGTCAATAAATCAACAGATACAGGGGCGGGTACGACTGATAAATCTCAGTGGAATGAATCACATGATCGGCGGGCAAGTAATGATTGCCCAGGGGAAAGAAGCCACCCCAGGCCCAGAAGCCGAAATTTTCCCAGGCCTGGACAGCCCTCAGGGTTTCGTGGCCGAACATGTCCAGATGATCAGCGAGCCCTTCGGCGAACAGCCGCGAAAAGGTCAGCCCGGTGATTGCCGCCAGGATCAAGGCCAGGGTGAACCGCCGTCGCAGCGACTCGGATCGCAGCGAGTCCGAGGCGGCAGCCTCCCGCCATGGCCCGGGAATCACCGTGGCAGGCGCCAGACCCTGCAGAAACCTCCAGACCATGGCTGCCAGGGGCGATCGTGTCGCGGCAAGGTACTGATGGCAAGGCCCCCGGGGATGTCGCCCCGGCCTCCTCGCCCTCGCCTCGATACCATCCGGCCATGAGCTTCCTTGCCGGTCTCAACGACGCCCAGCGCCGGGCCGTGGATCACCACACCGGTCCTCTGCTGGTGGTGGCCGGGGCGGGCAGCGGCAAAACCCGGGCCCTCACCCATCGCATCGCCCACCTGATCGGCCACCACGGCGTCGATCCGGGCGAGCTGCTGGCGGTCACCTTCACCAACAAGGCCGCCCGCGAGATGAAGGAGCGGCTGGAGCTGCTGCTGGCCCAGAAGCTGGCCCAGAGCCAGTACGGCCAGCCCTGGAGCACCCTGGGCCAGATCGAGCAGAAGAAACTGCGCAGCCGCATCTACCGGGAAGTGATCAAGGAGCTGTGGATCGGCACCTTCCATGCCCTGTTCGCCCGGCTGCTGCGCTTCGACATCGACAAGTTCAAGGATCCCGAGGGCCTCAGCTGGACCCGCCAGTTCTCGATCTACGACGAGAACGACGCCCAGAGCCTGGTCAAGGAGATCGTCACCCAGGAATTAGGACTCGATCCCAAGCGCTTCGAGCCCAAGAAGGTGCGCTGGGCGATCAGCAACGCCAAGAACCAGGGCTGGCTGCCGGAGGAAATGGAGGCCAAGGCCGAAGGCCTGCGCGATCGCAAGATGGCCGAGGCCTACCGCCTCTACCGGCGCGCCCTGGCCGCCAACAACGCCCTCGACTTCGACGACCTGCTGCTGCTGCCGGTGCAGTTGCTGCGCCAGAACGAGCAGGTGCGTTCCTACTGGCATCGCCGCTTTCGCCATGTGCTGGTGGACGAATACCAGGACACCAACCGCACCCAGTACGACCTGATCAAGCTGCTGGTCACCGACGGCAAGGACCCCGAGACCTATGACGACTGGGCCGGACGCTCGGTGTTCGTGGTGGGAGATGCCGACCAGAGCATCTACAGCTTCCGCGCCGCCGACTTCACGATCCTGATGGGCTTCCAGGACGACTTCGGCGACCGGGCCCCCGATGACGCCACCCGCACGATGGTGAAGCTGGAGGAGAACTACCGCTCCACCGCCACGATCCTGGAGGCCGCCAACGCCCTGATCGCCCACAACAGCGAGCGGATCGACAAGGTGCTGAGGCCCACCCGCGGCGAGGGCGAGCCGATCAGCCTGACCCGCTGCGACGACGAGATCGCCGAGGCCGAAGCGGTGGTGCATCGCATGCGCATGCTTGATGCCGCCCACCCCGAGCTGCGCTGGGGCGACATGGCCGTGCTGTACCGCACCAACGCCCAGTCGCGGGCGATGGAGGAATCCCTGGTGCGCTGGGGCATCCCCTACCTGGTGGTGGGCGGCCTGCGCTTCTACGACCGCCGCGAGATCAAGGATGTGCTCGCCTACCTCAAGCTGCTGGTCAACCCGGCCGACACCGTCAGCCTCCTGCGGGTGCTCAACACCCCCAAACGGGGCATCGGCAAGACCACGATCGAGCGGCTCACCGACGCCTCCAACCAGCTGGGCATCCCCCTGTGGGATGTGGTCAGCGATGCCGAGGCGGTGCGCTCCCTCGGCGGCCGCTCGGCCAAGGGGCTGCTGCAATTCCATGAACTGGTCTGCGATCTGCAGCGCCGCGCCCAGGAGGCCCCCCCTTCCGAGCTGGTGCAGCGGGTGATGGAGCAGAGCGGCTATGTAGCCGAGTTGCTGGCCGAAGGCTCCGATGAAGCCGAGGACCGGCGTCGCAACCTGGGCGAACTGGTCAACGCCGCCCTCCAGTACCAGGAGGAGAACGAGGAGGGATCCCTGGAGGATTTCCTGGCCTCGGCGGCCCTGGCCAGCGATGCCGACAGCAAGGACACCGAGCAGGACCGGGTGACGCTGATGACCCTGCACGCCAGCAAGGGCCTGGAGTTCCCGGTCGTGTTCCTGGTGGGGCTGGAGCAGGGGCTCTTCCCCAGCTACCGCTCCCTCGATGACCCGGCCTCACTGGAGGAGGAACGGCGGCTCTGCTACGTGGGGCTCACCCGAGCCAAGGAGCGGCTGTTTCTCTCCCATGCCTGCGAGCGGCGCCTCTGGGGTGGCATGCGCGAGCCGGCGGTGCCGTCGGTGTTTCTTTCCGAGCTGCCCAGCGAGCTGCTCCAGGGGGACATCCCCCACAGCGGCGGCGCCGCCATCCGCCGGGAACAGCGCCTCGATCGCCTGACCCGGGTCGACCGCCCCGAGAGCCGGCGCGTGGAGAGCGGCGGCGAGGCCGGAGCCCCCAGCAACGCCGTGCGCCGCCGTGGCCCCACCCCCAGCTGGGCGATCGGGGATCGGCTGCGCCATGCCAGCTTCGGCGAGGGGCAGATCACCCACCTGTTCGGCAGCGGCGAGAAGATCTCGATCGCCGTCAAGTTCGAGGGCATGGGGCCGAAGATCCTCGATCCGCGGCTGGCACCGATCGAACCGCTGCAGCGATGAACACCGCCTCAGCCAGCGGGCCAGCCCCTGAGCCCCTGCGGATCCTGGTGGCCAGCGGTGGCCTGATCCACCTGGTGCACCAGCTGGCCGTGGTGGCGTCCCTGCCAGAAGTGCAGGCCGGACGCCGGCAGAACGGGCCTGGGTCTCCGCCCAGCATCGGCATCTGGCTCACCGGAGTGATCCGCAACGACCCCCGCGCCCTGGCGGCCCTGGAACAGGCGATCGAACGCTGGCTGGTGCTGCTGCGCAGCCAGCGACCCCACGGCTTCGGTGGCATCCGCCTCCTGGCCCAGGAGCCCGAGGCAGCCGCGGAACACTGGGATCTGCTCTGCCTCAACAACCAGTGGCAGCGGGGGCAGCGCCAGCTCCTGCAGCTGGGCTCGATCCAGCAGCTGGTGGTGTGCGGCGATGGCCTGGGGATCTATTACCGCTGCGCCAGGGAATTGCGGGCAATTCTGCCCAGCCTGCTGAACCGGCTGATCGCCGAACCCGGACGCCAGGTGCGCTACGTGCTGAGCGGCCGGCAGCCGCTCTGGCACCGCCCGCCCCAGGCCCCTCTCCAGCCCCCCCTGGAGTGCCGGGCCCAGCTGTTTGATCTGCTGGTCCAGAGCCAGAGAGCAGCGGCACGGCAGATCGTGGAGTTCTGCCTGACCGCCATCGACGCCCAGCGGCCCCTGTGGATCTGCTCGGTTCCCAACCTGGCCCACCAATTCAGCGATCGCCACATCCCCTTTGCGGTGCTGGTGAGCTGGCAGCGCCAACTGCAACGCCGCAGCGGCTTCGATCCCACCCGGGACCGGCTGCTGCTGATCGACCATCCCAAGGCACCGTCCGACGGCAGCTTCGGCCGCATTGAACTCCCCTGGCTGGCCGGTCCGGTGCGCTCGGCCGTGAGCCTGGAGGTGATGGTGCGGCTGCTTCAGGAACAACGTCCGGGAGGCCGCATCGTCGTGACCGGGCTGACCTCAGCGCTCTATGGCGTGCGCCAGCTCACCGGCGTCGAAGTGAGTTGGCTGGGGCTGGCCCCCCTCTGGCGCCACAACCCCCTGTATCGCCGCCAGCCCCTGGAGTTTCTGCATCGCTGCCTGCGGGTGGCCCGGATGGCCCTGCTCACGGGCTCCGAATCCGGCCGAACGCAGGGCTGCAGCGGTCAGTAATCCACCTGCCAGGGCCAGCGATCGGGCAGACAGAGGAACTCATCGTTGACGCCACACTCAAGGTTGCCTGAAAGCAACAACCGGCCCTCAAGCCAGTACTGGAAGGTGACATATATCACGGGCTGCAGACACCAGTGAGCCCGATAACGATCGAGCCAGGCCAGATAGATGATCAGCAGGGAAAAAGCCATGCCATCGGCAACCCGGCAGGTGACCTGGGGCAGCCAGTGATGGACAATCGACTGCTGGATGCCGATGTAGATCAGACCAAAGACCGCCAGCAACTGAGTCAGCGGGCACACCAACAGACGGCGCGGATCGAGCCGGCGCTGCAGGCAGCCCAGCAGCAATCCGAAAGCCAGCGCCCACTGAAGGCGCTCGACACGCCAGCTGAGGGGGTAGTGGTTGAAGTACTCATCCTGGGAGTAATCCTGCAGCCGATCCAGAGCACTCGGCAACACCATCCCAAACAGCGCCAGCAGCACCAGCAGGGTGAGCGGCAAAGGCCAGACGCGGCGGAGATCCTGCCAACGAAGATCCCGAAGACGGTGGCGCAGACCACGGCTCAGTTCCGGCAGCCTCTGCAGCCAGGGCACCAAGCTGATCGGCAGATTCAACACAAACGTGTTGTGAGTGAGGGCCGACAACACCATTCCCGCCCCGACCCAACGCCGATTGAGCCGCACCAACCTGGCCCCCTGGAGCAGACACGGCAGCAGCAGCAGCACCGCCAGGGCCTGACGGGAGTGGGCGTTCTGCATGAAGCCCCGCAACATCGGACTGCAGATCAGCACCAGGGCCCACCAGCCAGCCCAGGGTCGGGCACGCCAGGCGTGGGCCAGCAGGATCGCCGCAGCGGCATAGCCGCTGACCACCAGACCATGGACCGCAGCCATGCGATACGGCAGCCACAACAGCAGGGGCCGCAGCAGGCGCCAGAGCAGCTCCGGTGGCGATCGATCCGGATCCCACTCCAGGTAGTGGGAAAAGCGGGTGGTGTCGCTGGTTCCCCAGCTCGCCAGGGTGAAGAACACCAGAATCAGCAGCAGCAACAGCGCCACGGCCCCACGCCAGAGCCGCCAGCGGCGCTGCACCCCGGCCCAGTGGATGGCGATCGCCAGCCCTCCCTGGGCAAAGAACAACGTCGTCATCGCCTGGGGAGCAACCGTCACCTGATGGATCCGGAACGGAGCGGCGATGGGGAAAACCGGTTCGATCATCCAGATTCCTCCAAGGAGCCCGGGCTTGGCAGACAGGCTCGCCACCATCAGGGACGACCCATGGAGACGATCACACCCCTGATCCATAGCGCACCTGCCAGGGCCAGCGATCAGGGATGCACAGGAACTCATCATTACTGCCGCAAACCAGGCTGAACGAGCCCAGAAGCCGCACCCCACCCCAGTAGTGGAGCGTCACCACCAGGGCCGGCACCGCAGCCCAGAAGCAACGCTGCCGCTGCAGCCAGCCCAGCCAGAGGATCAGCAGGTAAAGGCCCACCGGATCCACCAATCGGCTGGTGATCGGTGCCATCAGGTGCCAGTGCAGGGATTGCTGCAGCAACCAGAAGAGCAGGGCGAAGCTCGCCAGGCAGCGACTGCGATCACAGGCCAGCAACTGCCGCCAACCCAGGCGCCGCCGCCAGCAGGCCAGCAGCACCCCTAGGGCCATGGCCAGCTGGAGCCGGATCACCTCGGGCCGCAGGGCATAGGTGGGGAAATAACTCTCCTGGGCGCTGTAGACCCGCAGCTTCTCCAGTGCCTGGGGTGCCGCCAGGAGCACCAGCAGCCCCAGGGCGGCCACGGCAGGCAGCAGCAACCGCCCGTGCAGGCGCAGCATCGAACGGACCGCCAGCAACCGGGGCACCAGGGCCAGGGCCAGGGTGAGCGGAAAGCTGGTGTGCACGGTGGCCGCCAGGCCCGTGGCCAGGGCCAGAGGCCAGCGCCCGATCCTGGCCAGGCGAGCGGCCCAGAGCAGCAGGGGCAGCAGCAGCAGGGTCATCAGGGCCTGACGGCTGACGCCGTTCTGCAGAAAGTTGCGCAGCAGCGGGCTGCAGACGACCAACAGGCTCCACCAACCGCCCCAGGCCCAGGCCCGCCACTGGCGAGCCAGCAGCAGGGGAGCGGCGCCATAGCCGGCCACCACCAGCCCATGCACCAACGCCATCCGATAGGGCAGATGCACCACCACAGGCGCCAGCAGGGCCCAGAAGGGCTCGCCCCGCACCCGGGACAGATCGAACGCCAGGTAATGACTGAGCTTGGTGGTGTCGCTGGTGCCCCAGCTGGCCAGGGTGAAGAACACCGCCACCAGGGCCAGCGAAAGCAGGGCCAGGCCATTCCAGAGTTGGAGACGCTCCCGCCGGGCGGCCCAGCTCATCAGGGCCGCGGCCAGCAGCTGGACGCCGAAGAGCGCCGCCATCGCCAGGGGGGCGGCCGTGACCTGATCGATCCGGAACGGGGCAACGGTGGGGAAGGGCAGGATCGGAGGGATCACAGGGACGGCATCTCAGCGACTGGATCGTGGCGACGGCCTCAGCCGCGCCGGGACGCCCGGGGCGCCGTCGCCGGGCCAGCCATCAGCAGACCTTTGAGCTCTGCCGCCGGGCGCAGGCAGGCGAAGCCCCAGTAGGGATCGAGCAGCTCCCGCACGGCTTCGGTCGCCTCCGCCGCATCGGACAACGCCAGGCGGGCCGACAGTTCGGCGCTGAGTCGCTGGCGCTCACTCCACTCGGCGGCCTCCTCCTCGGCCTTGGCGCCACTGAGGCCGGACAGATCCTGCTCGGCCGCCACCGGCAGCCAGTGCAGGCGTTTCCCCAGGGCCACGCCGTAACCCAGATGGGTGCCGAAGGCATTGCTGACCAGCCCGTCACTGAGCTCCAGCAGGGTGCGCATGGCATCGAGAAACCAGGGATTGGAGCGATGGCCGTTGCAGGCCACGATCCACTGGGGCGGCAGATCCTGCAGTTCGGGATCCTTCCAGTGCCGCAGCCAGATCACCGAGCGATAGCCGCCGCTGGCGGCCTGCTCGGCCACCGCCTCAATGCAGGCGCGCTGATTCATGTGTCGCTCCACCTGGTCCCAGCTGTGGGCCAGCACCACCAGCAGGGTGGAGCCGAGCTGCCGTCGCAGACGGGCGATCTCCGGCGCCGCCAGCAGCGGCTGGGCATAGCTGATCCAGGGGCCGATCGGCTCGGCGGGCTGCCCGAAACGCTCCTGCAACCAGCCGGCCCGGCGAGGGCCCATGCAGAGATAGCCGCGGCTCCAGTCGCGCGGACTCTCGAAGGTGGCGTCGCGACTGACCTTGAGTCCGTGCTCCAGCAACCAGGGCAGGGGAGAGCCGATCAGCGGCAACCCCGCATGGCGCTTGATCTGGATGTCATGGCCGTAGTGATGGGAGGAATTTTCCAGTTCCCGCTGCGCTGGGCTGAAGAACGCCTTGCGAGCGGCGGAGGGATGGAAGGCACCGTTGTCCCAGAGCATGGCGCTCACCTGAGGAGCGAGGGGGCGGCTCTCGAAGGCCTGCTGCACCAGACCGCGATAGGCGGCCAGGGCCATCCACTGATCGCGATCGAGGCCAGCCAGGCGGGAGAGCCCCGGCAGGCTCTCGGCGCGAATCGCCCGGCGGAATCGCTGGCGCAGGCGACCCTTCAAGCCCAGCTTGCCCTTGCTCATCGAAACCCCTCCAGGCCGGGAATCAGGCACTTGGCGATCCACTCAATCATTGCGATCCCGCCAGCCCTGCTCGCTCAACTGCTGCCATTGGCCCCGCGCCCGCAGGATCTCCTCGGCCAGGCGCCGCACCGCCCCGTCACCGCCGTTGCGATCCAACACCCAGTCGGCGCGCCGCCGCAAGGGCTGCACCGCATCGGCCGTGGCAATGAGCAGACCCACGGCAGGGCGCACCGCCAGATCGTTGAGATCGTCACCGACGAAGGCACTGCAGACCGAGGCGACACCCAGGCCTGCCTGCAGCGCCGCCAGGGCCGCCGGCTTGTCCTTCACACCCGTGAGCACCTGGCCAATGCCCAGATAGCGGGCCCGCTGCTCCGTGGCGCCACTCTTGCCGCCGCTGAGCCAGGCCACCTCGACGCCGGCCTGCTGCAGCAGCCGGATACCCAGGCCATCCCGGACGTCGAAGCGCTTGATCACCTCGCCGCTCTCGGTGGTCCAGAGCCCACCATCGGTGAGCACGCCATCGACATCGAGCACCAGCAGCTGGAGCCTGCCCAGCTGGGCGCGGCAGCGGCGATAACCCCGGCCATGGCGCCAGGAGCGGAGGAGTTGCTGGATCACGGTGAATCGCGCCGGGGGCCGGGTTCAGAGGGTGCTCACGGCCAGGCCCTGCTCGAGGGGGGCCCGGATCGCCAGCAGCTGTTCGAGCAGGGCCTCGAGGCGGTGCAACGGCACCATGTTCGGTCCATCACTGAGGGCGTGATCCGGATCGGGATGCACCTCCAGGAACAGGCCGTCCACGCCCACCGCCACGGCGGCCCGGGCCAGGGGCGCCACGAACTCGCGCTGACCGCCACTGGAACTGCCGCGACCGCCGGGCTGCTGCACCGAATGGGTGGCGTCGAAGATCACCGGGCAGCCCAGAGCCTGGAGCTGGGGGAGGCTGCGATAATCCACCACCAGGGTGTTGTAGCCAAAGCAGCTACCGCGCTCGGTCAGCCAGAGGTTCTGAGCGCCGGCATCGCGCAGCTTCTTGACGACCTGGGCCATATCCCAGGGAGCCAGAAACTGGCCCTTCTTGACGTTGATCACCTTGTCGGTACCGGCAGTGGCCTCAGCAGCGGCCAGCAACAGATCACTCTGGCGGCAGAGAAAGGCCGGAATCTGCAAGACATCGACCACCTCCGCCACCGGTGCAGCCTGATGGCTCTCATGAATGTCCGTCAGCAGCCGCAGGCCATAGCGCTGCTTCACTTCCGCCAGCAAAGCCAGGCCGTCCTGCACACCGGGGCCGCGAAACGTACTGCCGGAACTGCGATTGGCCTTGTCGAAGCTGGCCTTGAAGATGTAGTCGATCCCGAGGCGATCGGTGATCTGCTTGACCCTTTCAGCGACCTCAAAGATCAGGTCTCTGCTCTCGATGACGCAGGGACCTGCCACCAGAATTAGAGACATGAGGATCAGCAACTAGGTTGAGAATATCAGCAGCCCAGGCGCAGCCGAACCGGTGAGCATCAGCATCAGTTCACCAGTCGCCGTTCCAGAGAAGCGAGATCATGGAAGGTATCTGAGCGGCGTTGCAACTCTTCAAACGTGCCGAAAGCCTTGATCCGGCCGCGCTCGAATTCATAGATGCGATCACAGCGCATCACCGTGGAGAGGCGATGGGCGATCACGACCGTTGTACAGCGTCGACCAATCACTTCAAGGGCCTGAATGATCTCACTTTCCGTGCGATTGTCCAAGGCACTGGTGGCCTCATCCAGCAACAGGAATTGGGAGCGGCGGTAAAAAGAACGGGCCAGGGCCAGTCGCTGCCTCTGGCCACCGGAAAGTTGCAGACCGTTCTCACCGATCGGGGTGTGGAGTCCATAGGGAAGCTCACTGACGAACTCGTCGAGCTGGGCCGCCTCCAGGGCCATCCAGACTTCGTCCTGCAGCACCTCCTCCTCGTTCTTGCCGAAGGCCACGTTCTCGAGCACGCTGGCATCCAGCAGGTTGATGAACTGGGGCACCTGGGAGCAGCAGGCCTGCCAGGCCGGCACATCCTGCTCGGAGACCGGGATGCCATCGAGGGTGAGGGCACCGCGACTGGGATCCAGCAAAGCCAGCAGAATCTGAGCCGTGGTGGTCTTGCCGCTGCCGGTGGAGCCGACAAACGCCACCCTGGATCCCACTGGAATCGAGAGATCAATGCCGCGAAGCACCGGCTCATCGGAGCCGGGATAGGAATACCAGACATCGCTCAGCCCGATCGAGCGACTGGGGAACACCCCGAGGGGACTGGGCACCCCGGGATCGCCCAGGGCCGGCCGGCGAGGAGGGAGCCTCAGGTATTCCAGAGTGGTGTCGATGACCGGCAGACCGCCGCGCAACTGATTCATCGAAGAGAAGAAATCCTGCAGTGGCGGTGTCAGCCGCAGGGCCGCCACGGCCAGGGAGGCAAGGAAGGGAAGGATGGCGCGGATATCGGAGCGATCACCGCTGAGCAGAGCAGGAACGGCGCCGAAGGCAAAGATCAGGGTGATGCCCAGGGGCTCAATCAGGGCCCGGGGAATGGTGGGCAGCAATTCGGTGGTCCAGGAGTAGCTCTTGGCTTTTTCACCGGTGCGGACAAAGGCATGACGAAAGTGATCTTCTGAAGCGGTGAGCTTGATATCCCGGATTGAACTCAACGACTCCAACAGGATATGGGTTGCCCTCGATTCCAGGCGCAACTTCTGCCGAGAAGCATGGCGCAAGTACGGAGTAATCAACTGAGATATGACAAGATAGGCCATCACAAGACTGCTGATCAGAACCACTGCCGACCAACGACCGATGACGAGGATCCCCATCGAAAGCAGCAGGATCGAGAAAACACTGCCCACCATCTTCAGCAGTGGATTCACAATCGAGTTGGAAGTCTTCTTGACGTGACTCAACACCATTGTTGACAGCTTTGCCGTGCTCTTGGTCAGGTGATATTCGTACCCCTGTGCCAGCACATTCGCATGGATTTGATTGGAGAGATCAATCCACACCCGCGCCGTCAGACGCTGCTGCAGAAACTGAAGTCCAAACTTGCTGAACGAAGCAATCCAGGACAACAGGGCGAAGATGGCGATCAGCCAGAGGCTCTGATCCACGGAGTCGCCACCGAACACCTTCACCCCCGGCAGCTGATCCTCCATGTGCCCCCCGACCAGGGCCCCCATCAGGCGGGCAATCACCGCCACGGAGGCCAGATCGACCACACCGGGGATGATGGACGCTGCGACCACCCACTGGAGCTGGCTCAGTCGCTCCGATGGCAGAAAGGCCATCAGAGCACTCAGCTGTCGATAGGTTCGGCTCCTGGAGAGCAGGTTCAAACGCCCAGTTGGCCCATCAGTCCAGGTCGAGGTTATGGCGGCCGGCCCCCGAAATCAGCCCCCAGCGGGCCAGCGCGGCAGCCGCCCTCCCAGCCGATGGCGCAGCCGGCCCAGCCCCTGATCCAGCCGGATCCGCCAGGTGGGTCTTCGCTGCAGGGGCACCACCCCCAGGCCGAACCACCGATCCCAGTGGCCGTCCATCGCCTCCAGGGCAGCGCGCCAGCGCTCCAGCAGCACCGGCTCCGAGCAGGCTTCCAGCAGGGGCGTCAACCGGCTGGCGGGCGGCTGCCAGGCCCGGGGCTGGGCCACGGCGGCGGCGATGCGATCGAGATCACTCTCGAGGCTGCCGCAACCGATCTGATGACCCACCAGGCCGGGATCGAGGCTGTCGGCAAGGGCATGGTTGAGGCTGCTGAACACCACACAGCCACAGGCAAGGGCCTCGATCGGCGGCAGGCCGAAGCCCTCGCTCACGCCCCGGGCCCGCCAGTAATCCGCCGAGTCGTAGAGCACCACGGTGGCGCTGTTGAACAGGCCGACCAGATCCTCCACCCAGCCCTTCTGCACGTCCACCGTCAGCCCCCGCCGCCGCAGGGCCGGCACCAGCTGCTCCAGCACATAGGCGCTGCTCTTGCGCTGCTGCACCAGCACGTCGATCGGACGGTGCAGACGCTCCCCCTCGTCCCCCCGGCTGCCCCGGTTGAACCACATCGCCTCAAGGGCATTGGGCACGAGGAACAGGGGATTGCGCGGCGCCCGATCCCCCCAGTAGCCGAGGGTGTTGCGGCTCACCGCCAGCACCGGCACCCCGGGGGGCAGGTCAAAGCCGTAGCCACTGCTGTGGGCGTGATACGCCGCCGGACGACCCTGCAGGCGCCGCAGCAGCCAGGGCACATCAAACCCCCAGCTGACGATCCAGAGGGCCGGTCCCGGCGTCGACTCGGCCTTGAGCAGATCATCGAGAAAGGGATGGCCCGGCTCCCGCTGGCGGTAGGTGACCACCTCGGCAGGGCGCAGAGAAGCCACCAGACGGGCACTTTGCAGTTCCACCAGCAAGCCACCGCAGCGGTAGCGACCGCTGGTGCCGGGAACGAGGAAACGAAGAGGGCGCAGCAAGCTCAGGCGGCGACGGCCTCGGTGCTGCCAGAGCGCTGGCGGCGGGTGAGAAAGCCGAAGAGCACCTTGCCGATCGCCGCGATCAGATTGCCCTCCAGCTCCTGGAACATCACCATGTTGCAGTGGAAGGCCTGGTTGGCCTCCTCGACGATGCGATCGGCCATCGCCTGATCGATCGGCAGGGAATCCAGGGTGAGGCGATAGTTGGCCTTGAAGGCCTTCTCATCGGCGATGGCGTCGAACTCATAGAAGCGCAGGCCATCATGCTCACCGAGATTCATCGCCTTCTGGGCGATGTTCTTGAGGATCTGGCCACCGGAGAGATCGCCGATGTAGCGGGTGTAGTGATGGCCCACCAGCAGCTCCGGCGACTCCTTGGCCAGCCGATGGATCCGGGCCACATACGCCTGGGCGCCTGGGGTGGCCCGGATCAGGTTGCGCCAGTCACCACCGAAATAGAAGGCCAGATCCTGCTCCAGCGCTTCGCGCCGGTTGAGGGCGGGCGAATGGATCGGCCCCACCACGGGGTTGTCAGCGAGGCGGCCGATCTCGTCCTCCATGGCGCTGTAGACGAACCAGAGATCGGCCACCAGGGTGCGATAACTGACCTTGTCCACCACCCCCTTGAGAAAGCAGCTCACAAAACCGGTGTTTTCGGCCATGGTGTGGGCTTTCTTCGTTCCCTCACGCAGTTGGGAAGCCAGGGCGACAGGCATCGGTCCTCGAAATGGCACGGGCAGACGATCCACCGTAGAGGCGAGATTCGCAGCCATGACGACAAGATTGCGAAGGGTTACGTGACCGTCGGCCTCCCCGGGTGCCCTGGCGGCCCCGGGCTCAGGAGCGGCTGCCGGCAACATCGACGCTGCAGGCCGGATCGGGTCCGCCATTAGGGGCAGGCGCACAGAGGCGCAGGGGCCCCAGCCCCTGCAGGCGCCCCTGCCAACGGGCGAGATCAATGTTGGGCACCCCCTGCCGGGCCGGCCCCCGCTCCAGCCAGGTCAACTGGAACAGATCGCTGCGACCGTGCACGGCCACCATCAAGGTGGTTTCGGCCCCTCCCCGCGGGGTCTGACCACAGGCCACGACCGCCGCGAAACTCGGCTGAACCACCCCGGCCAGCGGGCCGATCGGGCTGGCCGCGAAGCTGGAGGGACAGACCCGCTGGCGCAGGCTCATCGCCATCGCCAGCACCAGCCGATCCGGCGGCAACTTGGCCACCTGGGCGGGCATCGCCGTCAGCGGCCTGACGATAGCCGCGAGGGCCTGGCGCGGAGGGTCGCCGCTCTCTGCCGCCGATCGGTAGCTCTTGACGAAGGCCCCCTGGAGCCGCTGCTCACCAGGCTGGATCTGGAAACCCCTCGGCAGGGTGAACAACAGGCCCTCCGGTTGGTCAGCCACCACCACGAACTCCAGCGACTGTTGAGATCCGCCGGCGCTGGATCCGGGAGTCCGGTTCGGATGACATCCGGCCGCAACCAGCAGCAACGCGGTCGCCAGGAGGCACCGGCCAAGGTGGTGACGGGTGATGGACATCGGCTGATCGGCTCAGAAAGGGGACTTCAGGCGGCCTGGGCGGACGGTCCCGGGGGCGTGCCGCCATCAAGATCCTCGGCCGGGGCCTCAAACAGTTCGAACAGCTGGCGGCAGAACTGGCGCATCACCTGCTCCACCGCCGGCGTGGGCAGGTGGGAGCCACTGGCCCTCCAATCCCCGACCGTCGCCAACGACCAGCGCTCACGTTCATAGGTGAGTCCCCTCAAGGTCACCCCCAGCAGCGGTGGTCGGCGGGACACGGCGAAGGCACCGCGGCCGGGAGGCAGCGCCAGGCGCAACTGAACCAGCACGGAGCGGCACTGGGTGCGGGGACTCCAGCCCGGGAAATGGAATGACAGATCCAGGGTCTCCTGCTCGCCGAACGCCCGGGTCAGGGGGTCGTCGCGCCAGGGATTGAGATTGGCCCGGGCATCGGGGAAATGCTCGCGGAACAGACTGGCCGCCGAGGCAATGGCCTGGGCCAGTTCCAGGGATCGAACCTGCTCTGCGGCATTCATGCGCCCCATCCTGGGGGCAGTCGGGCGGGTTCGCCGCCCCGATCGGCAGTTGCGAACAAGGGGTGCTCGCCACCGCCCGATCTGACCGGAACTCTTCAGCGACCGAAGGCTCAGCCCCCCCAGCACAGCGACCCGCCGCGGCGCCGATCACCACAAACCTTCCGCCGCCGCCTCCAGGCATAGGCTCGCCCACCAGCGTTCCTTGCCCCGCATGGCCACCTACGAGAAGCTCACCGCTCCGATCAGCGGCACCGCCATCCGCTTCGAGAACGGCCAGCCGGTGGTGCCGAGCGACCCGATCATCCCCTTCATTCGCGGCGATGGCACCGGGGTGGACATCTGGCCCGCCACCCAGCGGGTGCTGGATGCGGCGGTGGCCAAGGCCTACGGCGGGGAGCGCCGGATCGAGTGGTTCAAGGTGTACGCCGGCGATGAGGCCTGCGAGCTCTACGGCACCTATCAGTACCTGCCCCAGGACACGCTCACGGCGATCGAGACCTACGGCGTGGCGATCAAGGGGCCCCTCACCACACCGATCGGCGGTGGCATCCGCTCGCTGAATGTGGCCCTGCGCCAGATCTTCGATCTCTACTGCTGTGTGCGGCCCTGCCGCTATTACGAGGGCACCCCCAGCCCCCACAAACGGCCCCAGGATCTCGACGTGCTCGTCTATCGGGAGAACACCGAAGACATCTATATGGGTATCGAGTGGGAGGCCAGTGATCCGGTCTGCATCGAGCTGATCCAGCACCTCAATGACGTGGTGATTCCGGCCAACGGCAAGCTCGGCCAGCGCCGCATCCCCGAGGGCTCCGGCATCGGCATCAAGCCGGTGAGCAAGCACGGCAGCCAGCGCCACATCCGCAAGGCCATCCAGCACGCCCTGAAGCTGGAGGGCGACAAGCGCCACGTCACCCTGGTGCACAAGGGCAACATCATGAAGTTCACCGAAGGCGCCTTCCGCGACTGGGGCTATGAGCTGGCCACCAGCGAGTTCCGGGATGACTGCGTCACCGAGCGGGAGAGCTGGATCCTCGGCAACCTCGAAGCCGAGCCGGGCCTGAGCATCGAGGCCAATGCCCGCCTGATCGAACCCGGCTACGACAGCCTCACTCCCGAGAAG
Organism: Synechococcaceae cyanobacterium; assembly: GCA_947378425.1. GTDB lineage: Bacteria > Cyanobacteriota > Cyanobacteriia > PCC-6307 > Cyanobiaceae > Cyanobium. Next base: position 15,430 of record CANCJV010000012.1, on the reverse strand, counting down.
AAGGCCGCGGTCGATGCCGAGGTTCAAGGGGTGCTCGACGCCATCGGCGCCAGTCACGGCAACGGCCAGTGGAAGCACAAGGTGCTGGTCGACGACCGCATCGCCGACAGCATCTTCCAGCAGATCCAGACCCGGCCCGCCGATTATTCGGTGCTCGCCACCTTGAACCTCAACGGCGACTACATCTCCGATGCGGCCGCCGCCGTGGTGGGCGGGCTGGGCATGGCCCCCGGCGCCAACATCGGCGACAAGGCCGCCATTTTCGAGGCCACCCACGGCACCGCGCCGAAGCACGCCGGCCTCGATCGCATCAACCCCGGCTCGGTGATCCTTTCGGGCGTGATGATGCTCGAGTTCATGGGCTGGCAGGAGGCGGCGGATCTGATCACCGCAGGCCTCAGCGCCGCCATTGCCAACGGCGAGGTCACCTACGATCTGGCGCGCCTGATGGAGCCCCGCGTCGAGCCGGTGAGCTGCTCCGGTTTCGCCGAGGCGGTGGTGCGCCACTTCGGCAGCTGAGGGCCAGGAATGAGCCAACGGGAACCTGGCTTGATGGCGGCGGCGGCTTCAGGCCAGGAAGCTTCCTGTCCTGGGCATGGCCCCAGGCCCTGGTGCACCTGGTTCGCCAGCAACCCCGTTCAGTGAAACGAGGCCTGATTGGCCCGGCCTGCTGAAATCCGATCGGGCACTGCCCAGCCCGCAGTGGCCCCGCTCGGTTCGTCCCCCAGCGGCCTCCGGAAGCTTTGAAGAGGGATCGGTAGGGTCTCTGTCCGAGCCGGCCATCCCTCCACCCCATGACCCAGCCGGGCAAGACCGGTGCTCCAGGAGCAGCCGATGCCCGCGGAGCGACGGTCCCACCGTCGTGATCAGCTATCGGCCCGAAATCGATGGCTTGCGGGCCCTGGCAGTGCTGCTCGTCATCGGCCATCACCTGGGCGCTGAACGGGGCTTTCTGCCCAGCGGCTTCCTCGGGGTCGACATCTTTTTCGTGATCTCGGGCTACGTGATCACCGCCTCGATCCTGCGCCACGGAGCCCAGCCGCTGCGGCCCTTCCTGCTGGGGTTCTATCGGCGGCGGGTGCAGCGGCTGGCCCCTGCTCTGGTGCTGTGTGTGGCCGTGACCGGTCTGCTCAGCTGCCTGGTGATCCCCGATCCGGGCCCCTCACTGCAAACCGGCGCCGCGGCCCTGTTCGGCCTGTCCAACCTGGAGCTGCATCGCCAGGCCAGCGACTATTTCGGCACCGATAGCGCTCTCAACACCTTCACCCAGACCTGGTCCCTGGGGGTGGAGGAGCAGTTCTACCTGGGCTACCCGCTGCTGGCCTGGGGGCTGGGGCTGGCCCGGGGGGGCGGCCAGGGACGACCCCGGCTGTTCCGCCTCGTGCTGCTGCTGGTGGTCGGGCTGTCCCTGGGCTGGTTCCTGTGGCTTGGCAGCCGCAATCCAGGCACCGCCTACCTGCTCACCCCCGGGCGGCTGTGGGAGCTGGCGGCGGGAGCCCTGCTGATGCCCCTGAGCCGGAGGGTGGTGAACCCAGGCAACCCCCCGCCGCCGCTGCGTTCTCCGAGCTTCAGCATGCCGGCCTGGCTGCCCCTGGCGGCCCTGCTGCTGCTGCCCCTGGCCCCCAGGCAGACCATCGCCTTCAGCACGCCCCTGACGGTGGCGGCCACCGCCCTCCTGATCCCGGCTGCCGCCACCCCTGGTGTGGTGCAGCGACTGCTGCGCACCCCCTGGATCCGCCATCTCGGCCTGATCTCCTATTCGCTCTACCTCTGGCACTGGAGCGTGATCTGCCTCAGCCGCTGGACCATCGGCCTCCATGCCTGGACGATGCCGCTGCAGCTGCTGGCGATGCTGGCGTTGGCCGAAGCCTCCTACCGGTTCGTGGAACAGCCCCTGAGGCGCCGGTCCTGGGCCCGCAGCGACGGCCAGACCGTGCTTCGCGGCGTGGCGGTGATGGGGGCCCTGAGTGGCCTGCTGGCCTGGCTGGCCCTGGGGGCGGGCGGGCGCCATCTCTACGCCGGCGAACGCACCGCCACCGTGCGCGAGCAGCTGACCCACCAATCCGTAGCCGGCACCCGGATCAACAATCCGTTCTGCCACCTGGATCCGGACGACCGTCGCGGCAGCGCCGCGCTCGATCGACTCGCCCGCGCCTGCAGTGCCCCAGCCAGGCAGGGTCTGCCAACCCTGTTCGTGGCGGGGGACAGCCACGCCTCGGCGCTGATGCCCCTGGAATCCGACGTGCACGCCCTGGGCTACGGCATCGCCCACCTCAGCCGGGGTGGCTGCCCCTTCCCCGCCACGGCCTACGGCAACAGCAAGCCGGGCTGCACTGCCTTTCAGCGCACCTGGGCCGACTGGATCCTGGCCAACGGCCGACGCGGCGATGCCGTTCTGATCGCGGGCTATCACCTCTCCCACCTGGGCACCGACATCGGCGACACCCGCAACCACCTGCTGGGGGCGGATGGTCGGCCGATCACCACGGCCGCAGGCAAGCTGGCGCTATATAGCGATGCGCTTCGCTCCTTCGCAGCTCAGGCCCAGGACAGGGGGATGGGGGTGCTGTTGTTGGGCGCCGGCCCCCGGCTGCTGAATCGGGACAGCTGCCTGCCGGAATGGTTCCGACCGGAGCGCTGGAACAACCGCTGCGACGACGCCCTCCAGCAACAGGTCGGCTACGCCCGCCAGCTCAATCAGCAGTTCTCCAGCCAATTGCCTTCAACGATCACCCTGATCGATCCCCTGCCCCTGTTCTGCCCGACGGGCTGCCGGCTGGGGGCCATGCGCCTGGTGCTGTTCGACACGGATCACCCCTCGGCCGCCTCGGTGAGCCTGCTGAAGCCGGAGATCCTGAGAATCCTCGGCGGCCCGGCGAACCCGACCGGCAACCCACCACGGCAGACTGGCCCGGAACGCAGCAGCCCATGAGTCCGGCGACCCAGAGCCCCGCAGGCGATTCCGAGCTCGCCACGGCAGAGCCCCCCCTGGGTGCCCTCGATCCCTGTGTGCACTGCGGTTTCTGCCTGCCCACCTGCGCCAGCTACCGGGTGCTGGCCACGGAGATGGACTCCCCCCGCGGCCGCATTCATGCCCTCAAGGCGATCGCCGCCGGCGAGCTGGAGCTGGACGCCACGGTGGCCCGTCACTTCGACAGTTGTCTGGGCTGTTTTGCCTGTGTCACCGCCTGCCCCTCCGGCGTCCGCTACGACGAGCTGATCGAAGCGACCCGGCCGCTGCTCAACGCGCCGGAGCTGCGCAGCCCCGCCCAGCGGGCCTTCCGCCGTGCCCTGTTCGCCCTGCTCCCCTATCCCGAGCGGCTGCGGACTGTGCTGGCGCCGCTGCGGTCCTACGCCGGCAGCCCCCTGCAGGGCCTGGCCCGCCGCAGTGGGCTCACCCGCCTATTCGGGCCCCAGATCGAGGCGATGGAGCAGCTGCTGCCGCCCCTGGCGCCGGAAGCCTTCCGCGACGCCTTTCCTGTGATGGTGCCGGCCCAGGGGGAACGGCGCTACCGGGTGGGCCTGGTGCTGGGTTGCGTGCAGCGCCTGTTCGATCCGGCCGTCAATGCCGCCGCCGTCGAGGTGCTCAGCGCCAACGGCATCGAGGTGGTGATCCCGCCGGCCCAGCAGTGTTGCGGTGCCGTCACCCATCACCAGGGCGAACTGGAGCAGACCCGGGAGCTGGCCCGGGACCTGATCGCGCGCTTCGCGGCGGTGATCGGTCCAGGCAAGCCGGCCGGACCCGAGCCCCTCGACGCCATCCTGGTGGCGGCCTCCGGCTGCGGCCACACCCTCAAGGCCTACGGCGAGATCCTCGCCAGCCCCGAAACCCACAAGCCCGAGGAGAGCGCCTCCAACCCGGCGGGCTTTGCCGCCCGGGTGGCGGACATCCAGGAATTCCTGGAGCGGATCGGGCCGAGCGACGCCTTCCTCCAGGCCCTCCAGCCCCTGCGCCATGACGATGGCGAGCCGGCCAGCGCCGAGCGGCCCCTGCGGCTGGCGTATCACGATGCCTGCCACATGCTCCACGGCCAGGGCATCCGCGAGCAGCCCCGCCAGCTGCTGCGCCGCATCCCCCACGTGCGCCTCCTCGAGGCGATCGAGGCGGGGGTGTGCTGCGGCAGCGCCGGCATTTACAACCTGGTGCAGCCCCAGGAGGCTGCCGAACTGGGCCGCCTCAAGGCGACGGATCTGAGCGAAACCGGCGCCGACATCGCCGTCAGCGCCAACATCGGCTGCAGCCTGCAGATTCGCCAGTTCATGGCGGACACACCCCGACCGATCCCGGTGCTCCACCCGGTGCAACTGCTGGCCCGCAGCCTCTCCAGAGGCTGAGCCCGCCGCCTGAGCCCTTGAGGATTCAGGCAATTCCCCGGCAGGGACCGTGCGGTGGGGCAAGCCGCCGGGCCAGCGCTGTTCAGCCCTCCATCCGGCGCCAGGCCGAGCGCAGGGTGTCGTCGTCGCCGAGATTGCCGGGGAAGGTGAGCACGGGCAAGGGTGCCTGGGCCTCGCCCGGCCGCTCTGCAGCCAGATCCGCCAGCACCAGCGACAAGCCCGGCAGCAGCTGGCCCTGGAGCTGCACCGCCGCCAGATCGAAGCCATCGGCCAGCAGGGTGTGGGTGGTGATGCCCCCCTTGCTGATCACATAGCCCAGCTGCGGTGCCAGGGCCGCCCCCAGGCGGGCCATGCTGCCCGCCAGCACCAGCCCCAGCCGCCGGCGCTCGGCCCCATCCCGGCAACGGAGCTCACCGCGGCTGGTGTAGAGCACGGGCGTGCGCCCCGCCGCCAGCTGCTGGCGCAGCTGCTGCAGCCAGGCGCTCTCCAGGGAAGCCAGCAGGGGCTCGGGCAAGGGGCCCTCCAGCAGCCGCTGCACCTTGGCCACCGCCACTTCGACACCGCCGCAGCGCTTCTCGGCCAGCAAGCGCTCCAGCTGGCGATCCGCCAGCGGCACGTGGGAGCCCACCAGCACCAGTCCCGGCAGGGGAGCGTCCACGCCCCGGCGCCGCAGTGCCGCCAGGGCGGCCCCATCGCGGGGCTGGGGAGGCAGATCGGCCAGGGCGGCGATCAGGCCGGCGGCACTCTGGAACAGGAAGCGGCGCGTTGGGCCGGATGGGGTGACCGGGTCGGCGGCGGCGATGGAGGCCGTGAGGCGGGAGGCCGTGGGGGCAGCGGCTTCGGGGGCAAGCCCGGCGGCCTCCGCTGTTTGCGCTGGGACCTGGCCAAGCTGCAAGGCGCGCACGGCCGCGGCCAGCGCACGGAGATGGCACGGTTCGGTGGCATCCACCGCCACGACCACGTTGCCGGCCAGGCCCGCCAGGCGCTGCCGCAGAGCGGCCGCGGGACCCTCCAGTTCCGCCAGGGACAGCCGCTGCACCGCCGTGGCCGCGATCCGGCCGCCACTCTTCTCCTCCACCCAGTCCGGCAGATGGCTGCTGGCGTAGCCGAACAGACCGTCGCGGGCGAATGCGGTCTCGTGCACCGGCTGACCCTGCAGGCGATGCACCCCCGCCAGGGTGGTGCGTCCCCCTTCGAGAAAGGCCGGCACCAGCAAGGTGGCATCAAACGGACCCAGGGCGGCGCTGGTCTCCTCCACCTCCAGGGGGAAATGGCCCCGCAGGGTGGAATCGCCCCGGCTCACCACCAGCCAGCGATCGATCAGCCCCTCAGCCTGCGCCGCCGCCAGGGCAGCCTTCAGGACCCGGCAGATCTCCCGCACCCTCTGGCGGGCCTGATCCGGCGCCAGGGCGCGGGTGTTGGCCAGCAGGAACAACAGCGGCGAGGGCTGCCGCAACGCCCGCGCCAGGCTGGCTGGATCCCAGCGCAGCAGCAGCGGGCAGCCGTGCACGGTCTGGGAGCCGGTGGGGTCGTCGTCGATGACGACGATCTTCAGGGCCGGTTCAGGGGCGGCCGGGCCCGCACGCTCCACCTGTTGCATGGCACCATCGTGCCGTGATGAGTCCCGATGCCAACGAGCTGCAGGAGCTGGTGCGGGAACTGCACCGGCAGGGAACGGCCTGGGTGCCCTGTGGTCTCGGCAGCCGGCTCGACTGGGGCGCCCCCCTGCGGGACTGCACCCCGGTGAGCTGCGCCCGCCTGCGGGGCGTCGTCGAGCACAACCCGGGGGATTTCACGATCAGCGTGCGGGCCGGGACGCCGCTGCTGGAGGTGCAGGAAGCCCTGGCACCCCATCGCCAATGGCTGGCCGTGGATCAACCCTGGGGCAGCCAACGACGCGGCGCCGGCAGCGTGGGCGGCCTGGTGGCCCGGGGTTTGGCGGGCGGCTATCGCCAGCGCTACCTGGGCATCCGCGACCAGCTGATCGGCCTTTCGCTGCTGCGCGCCGACGGCACCGCCGCCAAGGCCGGCGGCCGCGTGGTTAAGAACGTGGCCGGCTACGACCTGATGCGCCTGTTCTGCGGCAGCTGGGGCTCCCTCGGCCTGATCACCGAGCTCAACCTGCGCACCCTGCCCCGACCACCGATCCGCCGCGGCCTGCTGGTGCAGGGATCCCTGGCCGAGCTGGGCTCCCTGAGCCAGTGGCTGCTGGGCTCGAGCCTCAGCCCCGAGCGCGTTGACTGGTGGAGTGCCGCCCTGGCCGCAACAGCCGGGCTGGCTGCGGCTCCCGGGCTGCTGATCGGCCTGGCCAGCATCTCCGCCGCAAGCCTGGACCAGCAGCAGAGCGCGATTGCGGCCCGGACCCCCCTGCCGCTGCAGCCGCTGGCGGCGGAGGCCCTCGACCAACGGCTGGCCCAGGCCCGCGGCGAGGTCAGCCCCACCGGCGATGGCGCAGCCAGGGCCGAACCCGCCTGGCTGCTGCGCCTGGGAGTCAGTCCCGAACGGGTGCCCGAGGTGCTGGCCAGCCCCGAGCTGCAGGGGCTGGCGATCGAGCTGGCGGCCGGCAGCGGCCTGGGCCTGGCCTGGAGCCTGGCGGCGACCAGCGAGCCGGAAGGTCTTCAGCCCGAACAGCTGATCCTGCTGCGCCAACGGTGCCAGCAGCTCGGCGGCTGGCTGACGGTGCTGCGTCAGCCGCCGGGCAGCGCCGTGCCCGCCTGGGAGGATGCCCCCGCGCGGCTGATGATCGAACGGGTGAAGCGCCAGTTCGATCCGAAGCTGCAACTGGCGCCGGGCCGCCTGCCGGGCGTGGCGGGGGCCTGAAGCAGATCCGGGGCGATCGAGCAGTCAGGTGCTGACAGGTCAAGCCGGAGCCCCCTCGGGCGATCAGGCAGCCTCAGGTCAGCGTGGTCACGCGATAGCGGCAGCTCAGCTCCTGGCTCTGGCCGACAGCCAGCTCCAGGCGCCGATCCCCCGTCACCAGGGCACCGCGGGGGCCGGTCCAGGGCTCGAGACAGACCATCGGCCTGGGCGGATCCGTCCAGATCACCGTCAGATCCCAGGGCGCCCGGCTCTCCAGGGTGACGGCGATGCCGGCCAGGGGATCCAGCAGCCGAACGGGACCGGCCGGAGCGGCGAGCAGGTCGACCCCCTGACCGAGGCGCATCAGCTGCTCAGCCGTGGGGGCCGCCGCCATGGTGTGGTGATCCAGGCAGTGATCGGGCAGGCCTTGAAGCTGCACCGCGGCCGGATCCACCACGGCCAGATAGGGGTGCAGCCCGATGCTGAAAGGCAGGGGCCCCGGGGGCTCCTGGCCCTCTGCGACGGCGCGATGGCTGAGACGTACCCTGATCGCCAGGGCGCTCACCTCGAGCCGCAGCTCCAGCTCCAGTCGGAAGGCGAAGGGGAACTGGGCGCGGCTCTCGGGGCTGTCCTCCAGCACCAGGACGATGCCGTCGCCGGCCGCAAGCTCCTGCAGCTGCCAGGGCAGATCCCGGGCAAAGCCGTGCTGGGGGAGATGGAAAGAGCCCGCCGGCAGGGTCAGCCGGTCGCCGGGGAGGTTGCCGCAGATCGGGAACAGCACCGGTATGCCGCCCCGCACCGAGAGGGCCGGATCGGCGAAGCGCTCGGCATCGAGATAGAGCATCTCGCGGCCACCGCAGCACCAGCCCGTGACCAGCCCACCGCGCTCGGGCACGATCCGCAGGCTGTCGCCACTCAGGGGGTCATCGAACCGCCAGTGGGGGTAGGGCTCAAGGCAGCGCTGCAGCGGCATGGGAGAGGGCGGGGACGGAAGCAGGAACCTCGCCAGGGGCGGCGCCCCTCTGGCGGGCCTTGGCTCAGCGCTGCTGGGCGCTCAGACCGTAGCCAGGGGCTGGGGCCGATCTGCTGCCAGCTCCTGCCCCTCGTCCTGGGGCAACTGGGCCAACCAGTCAAGCAGCGCCCGGTTCACCTGCTCCGGCACCTCATCGTGGGGGCAGTGGCCCGCCTCCAGCACCACCTCGGTGGTGGCTGCGGGGGCATGGCGCTGGAAGGCCGCCCGCCGGCCGGACGCGTTGATCCAGGGATCGCGGATGCCCCAGAGCAGCAGCAGGGGAGAGCCCAGCTCAGCGAAGAGCGGATCGAGGGGCTGGCCCGTGGGGATGTCGAACACCGTGCGGAACACGCCGAAGGCACCGGGATCGAGGGAGGGGCGGCGGATGGCCTCCACCAGGGCCTCATCGACATTGGTGCGGTCGAGGTACACCTGATTGAGGGTTTTGCGGATCGTGGCGGGGCGTCGCAGGTTCTCGAACAGCAACCGCTGCAGCACCGGGCTCTTGAGCAGGGCGGCACCGATCGTGCGACGGGCGATGGCTCCCCAGCCGCCGGGTGGAGCCTGTTCAGTGGCAAAGGGCCCCGCCGCATTGAGCAGCACCACCCCGGCCGCCTGCTCGTCCAGGGCAGCCCCCGCCGCCAGAGCGGCATAGCCCCCGAGGGAGTTGCCCACCAGCACTGTCGGTCGGCCGATGCGCTCCCTCACGTAGGCCATCAACTGGTCCCGCCAGAGGGCACCGCCGTAGGCCAGGCCCGCCGGCTTGGCGCTGCGGCCGAAGCCGAGCAGATCGAGCGCATGCACCTCGTGCTCCTGGGCCAGCACTGGAATGTTGTGGCGCCAGTGATCGGTGGAGGCACCGAAGCCATGGACGAGCAGAATCGCCGGCCCCCGCGGCACCTGGGGCCGGCGGCAGAGGCTGTGCACCGCATGGCCCTGAAAACTCCAGGGAGCCTCCGGCTCAGCAGGGGCGACAGACAGCGACACGCGGCGAAGGCACAAGGTCAAGGATGCTAGGAAGCCCACCGCGATGGCGAGCGATCGCCGCGGTCACCGACCCCTGCTGCGATGCCAACGGACCCGACCTATCCCCTCTGGAGTTCGCTGCTGCCAGGGATCGCCCTCTGGGCCCTGGCCCTCTACCTGCCCCTGAGCGGGCCGATCAGCCGCTTCGAGGAGAGCCTGGCCGAGGGACCCCTGTCAGCCAGCAGCCAGCAGGTGCTGCTGGTGCTCGCCAGCCTGGCCCTGGCACTGGCAGTGGGCGTGGTGGTCGAACTGGTGATGTGCTGGGCCCTGGGGCCCGGTTGGTCCTCGAGCCTGGGCCTGATGGCCGTGCTCTCAGGCCTGTTCTGGAGCGTGGCCAGCCGCCAGGGCAAGGACTGAAGCGACAGGGCGCGAGCCGTGCAGGCAGGCCAACGGGTCCAGCGGCTCTCAGCGCCAGTCGAGCCAGGGGATCCCAGGCACGATCGCCGGTGTGGTGGCGCGATAGGCCGGATAACCCGGGTGCTCGCGGCAGAGGGATCGCTCCTCGCGGCGGGCCTTGCCGCCGAGCAGAGCCGCCAGGGCCAGCAGCAGGCCCAGATGCAGCAGGCTGCCGAGCACCAGAGTCAGGCCCAGGGCGCCGATCAGGATCGCCTGGTAGAGGGGGTGGCGGCAGCGGCCATAGGCCCCATCCGTCACCAGAGCCGCCCCCGGCATCGGCTCGGGCAGGGGCGTGAGGCTGGGGCCCAGCCGCAGCAGTGCCTGAAGGCCCAGAGCCAGAGCCAGCAGCACCAGGGCCGCACCGCCGAAGCGCAGCAACGACGGCCAGATCAGCCCCAGGGCCTGCAACCGCGGCCAGGCGGGCAGCAGCAGGGCAAGCAACAGCAGCACCTGGGCCGCCAGCCACCACTCGCCGTGGCGATTGTCGCGCCAGCCGGCGAGGCTGAAACCCCAGCGGCTCAGCTGAGCGACCAGGCCGGTGCTGGTGGAAGCCTCTTCAGATGCTCTGCTCGACAACGCTCTCCTGGCCTGAGATCACCAGTCTGAGCAGAACCGGGGCCAGGAAGGTGGTGCCGATCACCATGAGCAGAATCGCAGCCTCCAGGGCTGGCGTCAGCAATTTGGCCTGGGTGCCCAGACCGAGGAAAATCAACCCCACCTCGCCGCGGGGCATCATCCCCAGCCCCACCACGAGGCGATTGGTGGGTTCGCTGCTGGTGTAGGTCCAGCCGGCGGCCACCTTGCCGGCGATCGCCACCGCCAGCAGGAACAGGGCCACCACCAGTCCTTCCTGGTTGGCGGGATCGAGCGGGTTGAGCACCGACAGGTCCATGCCGGTGCCGATCAGCACGAAGAACACGGTGGCGAACAGGGCCACCAGGGGCTTGACCGTTTCCTGAATCGCCTCGGTGTGCCTGGAGCGGCTGAGGATCAGGCCGGCGGCGAAGGCCCCCAGGGCCGCCTCCAGGCCGATCGCCTGGGCCAGGAAGCAACAGAGGGTGAGCACCACAAAACCGGCCACCACCACTTCGCCGGGGGCCTTGAGGTGATCCAGCACCCAGTCGAAGACGGGGGCGGCGGTGCGGCTGAGGATCAGAGCCGCGGCCACGAACAGGATGGCGGCCAGCACCAGCTTGACGATCGGGCCCACGGTCAGGCCCTCGCCACCGGCGAGGGCGACCACCACCGCCAGGATGACGATGCCGAGGATGTCGTCGAGCACGGCGGCGCCGATCACGATCTGGCCCTCGCGGCGACGCAACCAGCCGAGTTCGCCGAAGACACTGGCGGTGATGCCGATGCTGGTGGCGGTCATGGCCGCCCCCGCAAAGATCGCCAGGATCAGGGGCACGTGAAACAGCAGCACCAGCCCGGCCGTGCCCAGGGCAAAGGGCAGCAGCACCCCGGTCACCGCCACGGTGGTGGCCTGCAGGCCCACGGCCATCAACTCATCGAGCTCACTCTCGAGGCCGGTGAGAAACAGCAGGGCATACAGGCCCAGCACCGAAATCTGCTGAAGACCCGGAAAGCTCTCGTTGTAGAGCTGCTGCACCGTGGCCGGGGTGACATCAGCAAGGGAGGCCACCAGATCCAGCAGCCAGTGGTTGATCTGGGCACCGCTTTCAGGGGGCAGCAGGAAATGGAGGCCGGAGACACCGATCAACACGCCAGCCAGCAATTCGCCCAGGATCGTGGGCAGAGAAAGGCGCACCATCAGCTCGGCCATCATCCGGGCGGCGATGAACAGAACCAGAAACCGCCCGACCTGGATGAGGGTTTCAGCCACCTCCATCTGATGGTTGCCGATCGCCAGCAGCAGGGTGGGCATCGTCATGGATACGGGCCTTGTCGGCCGAGGCGAAGCGACCCTAGGCGGCAGGCCAAGGGTGTTCGGTTGCACATCCCGCCATCGCTGCGGAGTTCCCGAACCGCATCCATGGCTACGGTCTGTGTCAGTGCTTCGTGTCTGGAGCCCACCCACGAAATGCCCGAGCAGCTTCCCATCGATCTGCGCCTGCCCACCCCAGGCTGCTACGCCGACCCCGACCGCAGCGGCCTGAAGGCCGAGGACGTCTTCGATGGGATGACGGAGCATCTCTTCTACACGCTCGGCAAGCTCGCCCCCACGGCCAGCCGCCACGACCTCTACATGGCGCTGAGCTACGCCGTCAGGGATCGGCTGATGACCCGCTATCTGGCGGGGGTCGAGGCGATCGGCTCCTCCCCCACCCGGGCCGTGGCCTACCTGTCGGCCGAATTCCTGATCGGACCCCAGCTCGGCAACAACCTGCTGATGCTCGGCATCCGCGACGAGGTGGCCGAGGCCTTGCGCCGCTTCGGCATCAATGACATCGAGGAAATTCTCGATGTCGAGGAGGAGCCCGGCCTGGGCAATGGCGGCCTCGGGCGCCTGGCGGCCTGCTTCCTGGAATCGCTGGCCTCGCTGCAGATCCCGGCCACCGGCTACGGCATCCGCTATGAATTCGGCATCTTCGACCAGCTGATCCGCGACGGCTGGCAGGTGGAGATCACCGACAAGTGGCTCAAGGCGGGCTGGCCCTGGGAGATCCCGCACCCCGACCAGGCCTGTTTCGTCGGCTTCGGTGGCCGCACCGAGAGCTACCGCGATGAACGCGGCGCCTACCGGGTGCGCTGGATCCCGGCCGAACACGCCATCGGTGTGCCCCACGACGTCCCGGTGCTGGGCTACCGCGTCAACACCTGCGATCGCCTGCGGTTGTGGCGGGCCGATGCCACGGAAAGCTTCGATTTCTATGCGTTCAACAGCGGCGATTACTACGGCGCCGTCGAAGAGAAGGTGGGTTCTGAAACCCTCTCCAAGGTGCTCTATCCCAATGACGGCACCGATGAGGGTCGCAAGCTGCGTCTGAAGCAACAGCACTTCTTTGTCAGCTGCTCGCTCCAGGACATGATCCGCAGCCTCGACCGGCGCGGTATCCCGATCCGCGAATTCCCGGATCACTGGGCCGTGCAGCTCAATGACACCCATCCGGCGATCGCCGTGGCCGAGCTGATGCGGCTGCTGCTCGACGACAAACATCTCGAATGGGCCGAAGCCTGGGATATCACCAGCCGCTCGCTCTCCTACACCAACCACACCCTGCTGCCGGAGGCCCTGGAGAAGTGGGGGCTGAATCTGTTCGGCTCGCTGCTGCCGCGGCACCTGGAGCTGATCTACGAAATCAACCGCCGCTTCCTGCAGCAGGTGCGTCTCAAGTACCCCGGCAACGACCAGGTCCTGCGCAAGCTGTCGATCATCGATGACGAGGGATCCAAGGCGGTGCGCATGGCGCATCTGGCCACGGTGGCGGCCCACCACGTCAACGGTGTGGCCGCCCTGCACAGCCGGCTGGTGAAAGAAGACCTGTTCCCGGAATTCGCCGCGCTCTGGCCCGAAAAGTTCACCAATGTCACCAATGGCGTCACGCCCAGGCGCTGGTTGGCCCTGGCCAATCCCCAGCTCTCGAGCCTGCTGAACGAAACCATCGGCGAAGGCTGGGTGAGTGATCTCGATCAGCTGCGCCAGCTGGAACAACACGCCGGTGATCAGGGCTTCCTGGAGCGCTGGGGTGCCACCAAGCTGTCGGTGAAACGTCACCTCACCCAGTACATCCATCGCCACACGGGCGTGCTGGTGGATCCGGCTTCAATCTTCGATGTCCAGGTGAAGCGCATCCACGAATACAAGCGCCAGCATCTCAATGCCCTGCAGGTTGTGGCCCGCTATCTGCGCATCAAGAACGGCCTCACTGATGGCATGGCACCGCGCACGGTGATCTTCGGCGGCAAGGCGGCACCGGGCTATTACATGGCCAAACTGATCATCCGCTTCCTCAACGGCATCGCCGACACGATCAACGCCGATCCCGACATGGAGGGGCGTCTGCGGGTGGTGTTCCTGCCGGACTACAACGTCAAATTAGGGGAGCGCGTGTACCCAGCCGCCGATCTTTCCGAGCAGATCTCCACTGCCGGCCTGGAAGCCTCCGGCACCGGCAACATGAAGTTCGCCATGAATGGCGCCCTCACCATCGGCACCCTCGATGGCGCCAACGTCGAGATCCGCGAGCAGGTCGGGGCCGAGAACTTCTTCCTGTTCGGCAAAACCACCGAAGAGATCAATGCTCTGCGGCAGACCTATCGCCCCTGGGAGCTGATCGCCACCGTGCCGGAATTGCCGGAGGTGCTGCGATTGATCGAGCAGGGTCACTTCAGCAACGGCGATGGCGACCTGTTCCGCCCCCTGCTGGAAAACCTCACCGGCCGCGATCCCTACTTCGCCCTGGCCGATTTCCAGGCCTACCTGGCTGCCCAGGATGCGGTGGATCGCGCCTGGTCCGACCGCGAGCACTGGAATCGCATGTCCCTGCTCAACACCGCCCGCAGTGGCATGTTCTCCTCCGATCGCTCGATCCGGGAGTACGCCACGCGCATCTGGCAGGCCGAAGCCTTCCCGGTGACGATCACCTGCGAGCTCGACTGAGGGGCTGGCTGGCTGGCAGCGACTGAGCCCCAGCTCCTGAGCCCCGAAAGGGACCTGGAGCCGGGGCTTGTTCACAGGGCTGGAGAACTGGCCACCGCTAGACCACGATGGAGTCGCAGCGGCCCAACTCAAAGCCCGCCTGGATATCCAGGCGGGCTTTGGAGTATCGAGACCTGAAAGGCCTCGCTCAGCCGCGGTGGTCGGGCAGGTCGGGGGTCTGGTGCAGCAGGCGGTTGAGGCGCAGGCGATCGGCGTTGAGGGGATCGGGGGCCAGTTCGCCGGCCACCTCGCGGAAGGTCTGCTCCACCTCGTCGGGCACCCGCACATCGAAGATGCGCTCCATCAGGGCCTCGATCGAGAACAGATGGGCGTTGATGTTCTCCAGATCTGCCATCGCCTGCTGGATCGCATCACCTTCAGCCTCATTGTCGGCCACCGCACCCTTCCTCGAGGATTCCGCCGCAGCCGGGGGGACCCCAGGGCCCGCCAGCGGTCCGTCATCGCCATCGCCGTGCTGCTTCTGCAGCTCCTCGAGCACCCGGCCAGCAAGAGTCCGAAACGACTGCAGCGAAGCCCAATTGAGCTCCTGCTGCTGGCGCAGGCTCGGATTTTCACGGATCAGTCGGTCGTGTTCCCGATAGAACCGCTGGCAGTCAGGGCATTGGCAGGGCTCTTCAGGCACCGAATCCCTAGTTGCTCGTCAAACTCCATCATGGCACTGCGAGGCAGCTGATAGTGGAAGTGACGGCCAGGACCACACCCGGCCCCACCTGAGGGGAGGCCGCCCTGGGGATCAGGCGGCCCATGGGCCCTGGCAGGAATCGTCGTCGGCCAGCTCGTCGCCGGCGGGATCGTCTCTGCCGGCATCGTCCGTGTCGATGGCAGCCGGCAGGGGGATCTCGATCGAACTCACGACGAACAGCACATCACGCAGCCGCATCGAATCAGCGAACCAGCCCATGGCCTGCTCCACATCGCCCCGCCTTTCGGCGTCGCTGGCCTGCTCCTCATGGGCTTCGGCCAGCAGGGCCAGCCAGCAGAGGCAGCGGGCCTGCACCACCGAGAGATCCAGCTCATCGGGCTGGCTGTCGGCGATGCGCTCACTTTCCTGTTGCACCAGCAGCCGCAGCCGCAGATCGTGAAGCTGGGTCATCCGGTCGCGCGCGGCTCGGGCCACGCTAGCCGCGGAGGACGGGTTGAAAAGAGCGCCAGCGGTAGCGGCCGCGACCGGTACATCATGGGAATCCCGAAGAGGCCCGGGCGGCGGGCCTCGGCAACACGCCCCCCCCCCCCCCCCC
>CANCJV010000011.1 GCA_947378425.1 Synechococcaceae cyanobacterium | reverse complement strand
GAAAAGCGAATCAGTTTGGCCATCGGGCGAGAAAATTGAGCACGCTTCTAGCAGCGTCCCACATGGCATCGCTCAGGTCAGCGACCCTGCGGTGGGGAAAGCCGAATGGCCCCGGGAGGGTCGCCAGCCTGCGCCGCAGCGGTCGCCTCGATAACGTCCGAATCATGGATGACCTGCTGCAGCAGACAATCGACACGGCCGTTGCCAGCGCGGCGGCAGAGGCCGGCCTGGGTCCGGCGACCACGGCCAACGGCATGGTGTTTCTGCTGATTGCGGCCCTTGGTCTGCTGATGGCCCTGGTGTACGTGCCGGTACGGCTGTTCCTGACGATCACCGCCCGCAGTCGCCGGCTGCGCCTGCTTCAGAAGATCAGGCGCCTGCGGGAGGATCTCGGCCAGCCCCTGGTGGTGGAACAGTCCTGAGGCAGCCGCCGCCTTTGCTGTTCAGCGCATCACCATGCCGCCATCCACCTGAAGCACCTGGCCGGTGATGTAGGCGGCAGCGGGATCGGCTGCCAGGAAGCGCACCGCTCCAGCCACTTCGGCCGGGCTGCCGAGGCGATTCAGGGGAATCATCTTGAGGATCGCCTCCCTGTCGAGTTTCTCGGTCATGTCGCTGGCGATGAAGCCCGGGGCCACGGCGTTGACGGTGACGCCGCGTGGGGCGAACTCAGCGGCATTGCTGCGGGTGAGTCCCAGCAACCCAGCCTTGGCGGCGCTGTAGTTGGCCTGGCCCGCATTGCCCATCAGGGCTACCACCGAGGTGATGTTGATGATGCGGCCGCGGCGGGCCTTGAGCATCAGCTTGCTGGCGGCGCGGGTGCAGAGAAACACGCCGGTGAGATTGAGGTCGATGACGCTCTGCCAGTCGCTGGTCTTCATGCGCAGCAGCAGGCCGTCGCGGGTGATGCCGGCGTTGTTCACCAGCACATCGAGGCGCCCCTGCCGCTCCTGCACCGCCTTGAACAGACCCTCCACCTGCTCTTCATCGCCGACATTGGCCTGGTGGCTCCAGGCCTTGCCACCGGCGGCTTCGATCGTTGCCACCACCTCGGCGGCCGCTTTGGCGGAGCTGGCGTAGTTCACCACCACGACGAAACCCGAGGCTGCAAGGTTCTCGGCAATGGCGCGGCCGATGCCCCGGCTGGCGCCGGTCACGAGGGCGACCGGGGCACTGCCGACGGCAGCGGAGGTGGCCTGATCGGAGCCTGGGGTGGCGCTGGGCATGGGACTGGGACAGCTGCGCCGGCGATCGTATGGCTTCGCCCTCAGGCGGTCATCGGGCTTTCCTCAACAACCGCTGCGCCCAGCAGCGCCCGGAAGCGGGCGAGCTGCTCCTTGCTGCCCAGGACCACCATCAGCTGGCCGGGGATCACCTGGACGTCGCCGCCGGGATTGGCGATCAGTTCCGGACCTCCCCTGGCATAGGTGCTGCCGCGATAGGCGTAGGGATTGCTGATGCTAAGCTCCGGATTGCGCACCGCCAGCACCAGGGCGCCGGTGCGGCGGCGAAGATGCAGATCCTGCAGGGTCCGGCCCAGCAGTTCGCCGAGCATGGCGGGTTCATCGCTGAGCTGGAACTCCTCGACCTCACAGTCGGAGCCGGCCAGCAGATCCATGAAATCCACTGAAAGCGGACGCAGGGCGGTGGCGGCCATGGTGCGGCCACCGGCGACATAGGGGCTGATCACCCGGTCGGCTCCGGCCTGAAGCAGTTTGCGTTCGGCTTCTTCACTGTCTGAGCGGGCGATCAGCCGCAATTTGGGGGCCATGGCCCTGGCGCTGAGCACCACATAGAGGTTGGCGGCATCGTTGGGGAGGGCCGCCACCAGGCTGCGACAGCGCAGGACACCGGCCTCCAGCAGGGTTTCATCGAGGGTGGCATCGGCGAGCAGCACCGGCAGTCCTTTCTCTTCGGCGGCATCGCGCCGGTCCGGATCCAGCTCGACGACCAGCAGGGGAATGCCTTCCTGGCCCAGCTGGGCGGCGATCTCCCGGCCGATCCGGCCGTACCCGCAGAGGATCACGTGGTCTTGCATGGTTTGAACCCAGTCGATGAAGCGACGTTGGCGCAGTTTGCGGAAGTAGCCGGCCTCCGAGAGGGTCACGAGGCTGCGGATGGTCAACTGCACCACCACCACACCGCCGATGATCGAAAAAACCGTCACCACCCGACCGGCGGCACTGAGAGGGTGCACCTCGCCGTAGCCGATGGTGGCGATGGTGATGGACACCATCCAGTAGCAGTCTCCCCAGTCCCAGCCTTCGGTGATCCTGTAGCCGACCGCGCTGAGGTTGATCACCAGGGCCAGTGCCAGCAGCGGCAGCACCCAGGGCCGCTTGGAGCGGGAGGTGGGGGGCGATCGGCGGAACCAGGGGCGGCCGGACTTCATCGCCCTGGCGCCAGCTGGGATTCAGGCCAGGCCGAGGGCAGCGAGCACGTCGTCAGGGGAGAGGGCATCGAGGCCGGCGGCGGCTGTCAGTCCTTTTACTCCCGGCCGCTGCGGCAGGCTGTCGTGATCGCGGCCGAGGGCCACCATCGGCACGCCGCAGAGCAGGGCCAGTTCCTCGCTGAGAGGATCACTGGCCAGAACCACGTCGCTGGCGGCCACGAGGGCGGCTCGCGCCATGACGTGAGCCGCATCGGCTGGTCCAGCCTCCAGGCTGCGCAAGGCGGGCAGGTTGGTGCGGATGCGGTCGGGCAGTTCCCGCCAGCGCTCAGCGGGCCAGTCGCCAGGCACTTTGGCCGGGGCCAGCAGCAGCATCGGCCCCTCGCCGGAGGGCAGGGAGGCACTGGCCTGCTCAAGTAGGGGCATGGCCAGGCTGAGGCGGAAGCTTTCAGCCTCCAGTCGTACGCCGATGGGCTGCAGATAGGCGGCCAGGGCCTGGCTGGGCCAGCCCCCCAGGGGCGGCGTCACTTTGGCGGTGGCGGAAAATCCCCCTCGGGCGATGCGGGTGGGGATGTGACTCATCGAGAGCATCAGGTCCACCTGCCTGCCACTGGCCAGGTTGATGCTGACCTGAAAGTCGGGCTCGCGCACGGAACCCAGCAGGTTGGCCCAGTCCGCCAGGCTGGCGTCAGCGAAGTTGAAGGGGATCAATTTCTCCACAGCAGGCAGCAGGCTCCAGACGCCGGCGACGGCGGGGGCACAGGCCACCTGGATGGCGAAGTTCAGCTGCTGGGCCACGGCAGCCACGGCCGGCAGAGCTTGGAGCTGGTCGACCGCATCGCCCGGAATCAGGAACAGTGCACGCATCAAACCGATGGGGCCGGGCGGCCTGATTGTATGGAGCGTGGTCCTGATCGATCGCCCAGAACCGGAGGTGCTTGTGCATTTGCTGATCGCCGCCGCCGGCAGTGGCCGCCGCATGGGCAGCACCGGCAACAAGCTGTTGCTGGAGGTCGCGGGTCGACCGGTGTTGGCCTGGACCCTGGATGCGGTCCTGGGCTGCGGGTCCATCAGCTGGATCGGCATCGTCGGCCAGCCGGTGGATGCCGAGGCGATTGCTGCGATCGTGGCGGCCGCTGAACCGGATCGACCCGTGCAGTGGATCGTCGGGGGGGACACTCGGCAGGAGTCGGTGCGGCGGGGATTGGAGGCTCTGCCGGCGGCGGCCGAAGGGGTGCTCATCCATGACGGGGCTCGCTGCCTGGTGAGCGCCGAACTGCTCGAACGCGCGGTGGCGGCGGTGCGGGCCGGAGAGGCGGTGATCGCCGCCTCTCCGGTCACCGACACCATCAAACGGGTGGATGGGAACGGCACGATCAGCGACACTCCCGATCGCAGCCAGCTCTGGGCAGCCCAGACCCCCCAGGGCTTCCCGGTGGAGCGGCTGCGCCAGGCCCATAGCCAGGCAGAGGCCGAAGGCTGGACCGTCACCGATGACGCCGCCTTGTTTGAACGGCTGGGTTGGCCGGTGCGGGTGTTACCGGCCTCCGCCGCCAACATCAAGCTCACCACCCCCTTTGACCTGACGATCGCTGCAGCCGTGCTGGCTGGGAGGTTCTTCTAGGAGCTGGTGGCGCCCAGGATCCCCGACAGGGGCCAGATCAGGGGCGCCGGGACGGGGTGACCCGAGCCACCCAAACGCGATGACGCGGGCAGCGATCGGGACGTGCAGAAGCGGCCATGAGCGCCTCTGCGGACCTCAATCCAGAGTGCTGGATGCTCCAGTGGCGTGATCGTGAGGAGATCCACCAAGCCCGATTGAGCACTGGCTTGGTGAGCTGAAGGTAAACAGCCGAGCTTGGGAAGAGATGGTGAGGGGTTGAGATGGGCCTTCAGGTCATGCTTTTGGCGCCACAGGCTGAGGTTGGCAATAAGCACTGATGCAATAATGTGTCATATATCGAGGTTTCTTTGATGGCCCAGCCCAGCAACCACAGAGTTGACCCTCGAGCTGCTGTGTCCTTCAAGATGCGGTTCGGATGGCGTCCCTTGGTGGGCTTGCCCGTTTTGTTGGCCTTGGGTCTGGGCACCTTGCCCGCCCGGGCCCTGCCAGCCGCCTCGGTTCAGCTGTTCCGCATCAATGGCAATGGCGTCAAGACGATGCCGGCCATCAGTGATGCCATTGATCAGGCCCAGCACCAGAACATCGCGCTGGCCCAGCCATCCCAGGCTGGCAAGCCGGTGGTTGAGCTCGTGGCCCAGAGCGATCCGGCTTCGCTGGGCTCCCTTTCCAGCTACAGCCAATCGTTTGTCGGCCCGCTGCCCGCCAACCTCTCCGGCAATCTGAGGATCGTGTTCATCGATCCCAACACCGGCACGATCGGCCAGGTGCTGGAAGAGATTGATCTCAACGGTCCCGACGTCACGATCAGTCCCGACCGTCTGAAGATCACGATCCGGCTTCAGCCCACCAGCACGATCCAGCCCGGGCAGACCGTGATGCTGCAGCTGCCCTCCACCACCCCGGCTGGCCAGCCGATCCTTTACCCCAACCACCTGGCGACCACACCGTGTCAGTTCACAGTCACGGCGGTGTCGGCCGTGACCCCTGCGGTCCCTCCACTCGCAGCTGCGGCAGCTCCCGGGTTCCCCATCTGGGCCGTTGTGGTGGGGGTCCTGGTGGTCGGTGGTGTTGTCACCGCTATAGTCAGCAGTGGTAATAGTAATGGCGGCGGCGGCACGAATGGCAGTTCCCAATGATCACCAGGCTTCGTTCATCCTGATTGATTGAAATCATCTCCTGTTCTCAGTATTCGCTCTTCCGATGTGCAGTTTGCTCGCCTCACCCCTGCGCTCCTGTTCTGCTGCTGGTCTGATTCTTGGCCTGGTGGCCGGAGGCGATCTGGTACTGCCTGGCGTCTCGTTCGCTGGTCAGCCCAATGTGAACCCATGTCAGAAATCGGTTCTGGCCTCCCCTGCCGCCGAGGCTCGGCCAGTGGCAGGGAGTTCATCAACCGGCCTCCTGTTGGCCCAGGCCCTGCCCAGCCAGCCGGCTGGCCCTGAAGTGGGTGAGCCTGCCTGCACCTACGATCCGATCCTTCCTGCTCCGCGCAAGATCATCCGCGGCCTCTGGTGAGCATTGCTGAGCTGATTCCAATCCCTGGCTGAGCAGCTGGTTGTCTCCCGGTTTAGAGGGTGTTGGCAACGGCTGCTTTGCTCTGGAGGAGGAGCTATTTCGGCATGGCTTGCCTGACGACGTTGATCCATGAGGCCAACGACGCTCTGTCGGATTGACTGGCACCTGTTGCGGGCAAGATCGTTGCTTGGCGCTGGTTGTTCATCGGCAATCTGTGGATCGATTGGATAGCTGCCGGCCTGTTTGAGCTTCAGCTTTTTGTTGCGCGAATCATTGATGTTGGCTCGATTGTTTCCAGGACTCCTGTAACTTTAGTCAGCACTATTGGGTGTTTTAACTAGGTGAGCCGTGCCCTGGGGCCGATGGCCGTCACGCTGATGGCCCTGCTATTGATTGCTTCAAGGCGGATTGCTGCAGGATTCATGGCGTCTGGCTTCGCTGGTTACCTGTTTGTTGCTCCTTGCCGGCTGTTCGTCGCCGTGACTGGCTCCGGCCCGCTTGCCAGGTGGCGGCTTGGGTTGACGGCTGTCCTGGTTGCCCTGCTGTTGGTGATCGCACCGGTCCATCCACCTGGGGCCGCGGCGGCCCCCCTCATTCAGGTGACACCTGGCACGCCAGTTCTCCCTGAAACGGCTGGCCACCAGCCAGCCCGCTCGCCCCTCGCTGGCGTGCCCGGGGCCCCTGGTTCGCCTTCTCCGTCGCCGGATCTGGCTCCCCAAGCGGCCAATCCCATACCGGCCTGGGTCACCCTGGAAGGACGACGGGTGATCCAGATCCGTGTCGCCGCCGGTGCCCAGACCCCGGAACGGATGGCGCGGCGGGCCTCCGAAGACCTGCGCGCCCTGGCGGAAAGCACGGTGCCGCCGGAGCAGTTGCAGGTGCGCGAAGTGCCTCCTTATTCCATGGTCGGACTGGTGGGAGAGGACGGCCGGTTCACCCCCCGGCTGGCCATTGATGATCGGGCCGCGGCAGCCTTCGGCCTATCCCGCGCCGAACTGGCAGATCAGTACCGCGATCAGTTACGCGGAGCCATCCGACAGTTCCGCAGCAGCCACACCCCCCTCAGCTGGCTGCGGGGGACGGCCCAGGCCCTGCTGGTGCTGGCCATCTATCTGCTCTGGATCCGCGGCCAGAACTGGCTCAATCAGCGCCTGGCCCTGCGGATCGAGCAGCGGGCCCGCTACGGCGGCCCGGGCCTGCGACTGGGAGGCGGCGCCCAGGTGCTCGATCCCGAGCAGGTCCATGAGGCCCTGCAGCTCCTGCGCCGGCTGGGGCACTGGAGCCTGCTGCTGCTGATCAGCTATCTGCTGGTTCCCCTGTTGCTCGGCCTGTTCCCTCCTACCCAGGTGATCGCCGAGGGCTTGCGATCGCACCTGCTGCACCTGATCGAGCGCTTGCTCGCCGGGCTGTTCGCCTCGATCCCCAGCCTGCTGACGATCCTGGTGATCCTGGCGATCACCCGCCTGGCCATGCAGGCCTGCGGCGCCTGGTTCCTGGCGATCGAGCGCGGCCGGCTGCAGTTCCCCGGTTTCTATCCGGAATGGGCCCGGCCCACCGGCCGGCTGATGGCCGCGGCGATCCTGATGGCCGGCCTGGTGATCGCCTATCCCTACGTGCCCGGCTCCGGCAGCAAGGTGTTCCAGGGAGCGGGGCTGTTTGTGGGGGTGCTGGCGGCCCTGGGATCGAGCGCTGTGGCCACCAACGTGATCAGTGGTCTGATGTTGATCTACACCCGTGCCTTTAAGGAAGGGGATCGGGTCGAGATCAATGGGGTCGTGGGGCTGGTGCAGGATCGCGATCTGCTGGTGACCCGCATCCAGACCCCCCGCGATGAGCTGGTCAGTATTCCCAATGCCACGGTGATCACCTCCTCGATCATCAACTTCAGCTTTTCCCGCCGAGAGATCCATCGGCCGGTGGCGGTCGCCACCACCGTCACCATCGGCTACGACGTGCCCTGGCGGCAGGTGCAGGCGCTGCTGCTGCAGGCGGCCCGCAGCACCGCAGGGATCGCCCCTGATCCGGAGCCCTTCGTGCTGCAGATCTCCCTGAACGACTTTCACATCAGCTATGAGCTCAACGCCCACGTCCTGGAGGTGGATCGCTACCGCGAAACCCTCTCGGATCTGCTGGCAGCGGTTCAGGACAGCTTTGCGGCTGCTGATGTCGAGATCATGTCGCCGGGGTACCACGCCATCCGTGATGGCAATCGCCGCACCGTGCCGCCGCGGAGCTGAAGCACCGGCCGGCCCGGATCCAGCGGCTCAGCCACCGCTCAGCAGCCGCAGGCGGCCGCGGCCCCCGTCGAGTTCGGCCCTCACCCCCAGCGGCAGGGCCGCGTTGCCGACGTGGTGGCCGACGGGGAAATGGGCCACCACCGGCACGCCCAGATCGAGACTGCGCTCGCGCAGGACCTGCTCGAGATCAAAGCGTCGCTCGGGCGCTTCGGCGGAGCGGCCATCGGCCTCCTGCCAGCCCTCAAAGCTGCCGAAGCCAATCCCCGCGAGCCGCTGCAGCGCGCCGCAGAGGCGCCAGTGGGTGAGCATGCGCTCGATCCGGTATGGGGCTTCGCCCACGTCCTCCAGAATCAGGATGGCCCCGTCGAGTTCGGGCAGGTGGGGGGTGCCGAGCAGGTGGGTGGCCACCGTCAGATTGGCCACGAGCAGGCGCCCTTCGGCTACACCGCCATGCCAGCCGACCCCCTCCAGATCGGCCAGTGGCCGGCCGAACAGCAGATCATGCAGGCGTTCCTGGCTCCAGGCCGGTTCGGCGGCCAGGGTGGTGAGCAGCGGCCCATGCACGCCGCCGCCCAGGCCCTGGCAGACCCGCTCGAACAGCAGCGAGGTGACGTCGGAGAAGCCCAGCAGCCAGCCAGGGGACTGACGCAGCCGGTATTCCAGCAGCCGCGCGGAACCCCAGCCGCCACGGACACAGGCCATCAGGGAAGCCCGGGGTTCCTCGGCGCTGTCGGGGATCATCAGATCGGCCAGCCGTTCCGGATCGCGGCCGGCCAGGTATCCCCAGCGGCGCTCGCCGCAGGCCAGGGGATCGCCGACCACCTCCAACCCCCAATCCCTGAGAATTGCAAGGCCCGCTTCCAGGCGGCCCGTCTCCTCGAGGGCCGAGCTGGCGGCCACCAGCTGCAGTCGGTCGCCGCGGCGCAGGGCGGGCGGCAGCGGCGTGAAGGGGGCGACCATCAGAGCTGCGGCAGGATCAGGGCTAGCAGCAGCAGGCCGCCGAGCTTGACCTGGTTGCCGAAATGGCGGCCATAGGCACTGCGGGGCAGGTCCGGTCGTCGCAATTGGTGGGCTTCCCGCAGCATGCCGGCGCTGGCCAGGGCCCAGGGCAGCCAGAACAGCGGCCCGCCGATCTCCTGGAGGCTGGCCGCCAGCGCCAGGGCTGTGGCGGTGATGCCGTAGCTGAGCGCCACGGCCTGGGGCGCCAGCGCTCCGAGGCTGAGGGCGCTGCTGCGCACCCCCAGCACCTTGTCGTCGTCCCGGTCGGCCATGGCATAGACGGTGTCGAAACCGAAGGTCCAGCTCACGGTGGCCAGCCAGGTCAGGGCCAGGGGCCATCCCTGCAGGCTGCCGCTGGCCGCGGCCCAGGGAATCAGCACCGCATAGCCCCAGCAGAGGGCGAGTACCAGTTGGGGATAGCCGAACCAGCGCTTGGCCGAGGGATAGAGCAACACCGGCGGCAGGGCCGCCAGGGCCAGCAGCAGAGAGAGGTTGCGGGAGGCGGCCGGCATGGCCAGCACCACCACCAGGGCGGCGAGCAGGCAGAGCACCAGCAGGATCACGGCGCTGGCGACCCCCAGGCGGCCATCGGCCAGGGGACGATGGCGGGTGCGCTCCACCAGGGGGTCGATGCGCCGGTCCCAGAGATCATTGGCGATGCAGCCGGCGGCGCTGACGGCGAGCCCGCCCAGCACGATCCAGCCCACCAGCTGCGGCGCCGGTGGGGCCAGGGGCTGGAGCCACAGAGCCCAGCCGGCGGGGATCAGCAGGATCAGGCGCCCGCTGGGCTTGTGCCAGCGGACCAGTTCCAGCCAGGCGCGGGGGGCAGGGCGGAGCGAGCCGGCGCTCTGGGCTCTGGCTTCCGTCATCGGCTCCGCATCAACCTGGGCAGGCTAGAACCGCCGGCGAGCGCTTCCGATGGCAAAGTGACGCCGTCTTCGGCCGCCGGCCCTGCCCCATGGTCCAGTCCTCCGCTGCGGTCGGACCTGTGGCTGAACGTCGGGTGGCGGCGATCGACATCGGCACCAATTCGATCCACCTGCTGATCGCCGCGATCGATCCGGCGCTGCACAGCTTCAGCGTGGTGCTGGCCGAAAAGGCCACCACGCGCCTGGGGGAACGGGATCCGGAGACGGGGGATCTCAGCGCCGACGCGATCGAGCGGGCCTTCCGCACCCTCCGTCATTGCCGGGATCTGGCCGCCAGCCATGGCGTCGAGCAGATCGTGACGGCGGCGACCAGCGCGGTGCGAGAGGCGCCCAACGGCCGCGATTTCCTGCTGGCCCTGCAGGAGCAGCTCGAGCTGGATGTGGATCTGGTGAGTGGGCCGGAGGAAGCCCGCCTGATCTACCTCGGCGTGGTGTCGGGCATGACCTTCGGCGAAACGCCCCACTGGATCCTCGACATCGGCGGCGGCTCCACCGAGCTGGTGCTCGCCGATGGCCGCGATGCCCGCGCCCTGACCAGCACCCGCATCGGTGCGGTGCGCTTGCAGCGGGAGTTCTGCCAGCAGGATCCCCTCAGCGAGCAGCGGCGCACGTTTCTGCAGGCCTACATCCAGGGGGCGCTCGATCCGGCCGTGGCCCAGGTGAAACGGGCGCTCAAGGGCGGTGAATGCCCCGTGATGGTGGGCACCAGCGGCACGGCAATGGCCCTGGCGGCCCTGGCTGCGGCCGAGGATCCCAAACCTCCGCTCAAACTCGGTGGCTACCGCCTCAGCCGCGAGCGGATCGATCAACTGGTGGAGCGGCTGCTGCTGTTGACGCCCGAGCAGCGCCGGGCCCTGACGCCGATCAACGATCGGCGGGCTGAAATCATCGTGCCGGGATCGCTGATCCTGCAGACGGCGATGTCGATGCTCGGCGCCAAGGAGCTGGTGGTCAGCGATCGGGCCCTGCGTGAGGGGTTGATCGTCGACTGGATGCTGCGCAACGACCTGCTCGGTGATCGCCTCGCCTTCCAGAGCACGATCCGCGAGCGCACCGTGCTGCATCTGGCGCGCAACTACGGCGTTGATGCCCAGCGGGCTGATCGGGTGGCGGCCCACGCCCTGAGCCTCTACGACCAGACCCATGGGCTGCTGCACCACGACGAGGGCCAGGGGCGCCTGCTGCTCTGGGCGGCGGCCCAGCTGCACACCTGTGGCAAGCACATCAACAATGCCGCTTATCACAAACACACCTGGTACCTGATACGCCACGGGGAGTTGCTCGGGTACTCCGAGACCGAGCACCTGATGGTGGCGGCCATGGCCCGCTACCACCGTCGCGGGCTGCCGAAGAAACGGCATGAGTCCTGGCAGCTGATTGAAGGCCGCCAGGAGCGCCGCACGGTGGCCACCCTGGCCCTGCTGTTGCGCCTGGCGGCGGCGCTGGATCGCCGGCCGGAGGGCGTGATCGCCGCGATCGGGGTTGAGCCTGAAGGGTCGCGCAGCAACCCCAGCGGCTTCCGGGTCAGCCTGCAACCGTCGCCCGCTGGCGAGGGCCAGGAAGCGCCGGATCTGAGCCTCGAATACTGGAGCCTGCAGGCCTGCACCGATGTCGTCAAGGAGGCCACCGGGCTGCAGATGCGGGTGCCGATCATCGCCGCAGCCCCTGCAACCTCGATCGCTTCGGTGAACGCACAGATCTGAGCTTCCACGAGGGCAGGCCTCCCAACAATGGCGCTCGTTTGGGGCCTGACGGGAGTGCGGCACGGCAGAGCTGGCAGGAGCTGCTCTGCCCGACTGGAGCCGCATCGCTGCCGAAGGGGGTTGGCCGCCAAGGCTGGTGGCGGGCCCTCTCCGCTGATGTAAAAAACCGTCGGGGCACGGCCCCTCAGGAGGGCCAGGGGAGTGGGGACTCCCTCTGGGTATCCCTGCTTGTGGTCGGGCTGGGGCGCTCAGTGGCGCTGTGATCAACCTGGCCAAGGCGAGCCGGCGATTGCCCATCGCTTTCCGCCCATCCTGGGCCAGGTCAGAGGCTGTGATGGTGGCAAGTTGGACGTCCGGGGTGTGATGGCAACCGGTTCTTGAATCGCCGATGGATCACTCAGGTCTGAGCCATTGAAATGATGTTCCCAGCGCATGAACTGGGCCGCCGTCTGAAGCTGCCTGAACAGCTCAGACGGCAGCGCTCAGCTCGTTGCCGGATTCAGGAAACCTGAGGATTGAATGGGCGATACTGGATTCGAACCAGTGACCCCTTCCGTGTGAAGGAAGTGCGCTACCGCTGTGCTAATCGCCCTTGTCTAGCCGCCAGCATGTTGCCCGCGGCTCTTGAGGGAGCATAGATCACGGCTGCAGCGCTTCCTGTCCCTGAAGGATCCCGCCCGGGGGCCCTGATCCTTCAGCATGGGCTCACCTTCGCCGCCGCCGGTGTCTGAGTCCGTCGCCATCGATCCCACCGACAGCCCGAGCGCTGACACCGACGTTTTGATCGTCGGTGGCGGGGTCTGCGGCACCGCTTTGCTGTTTGAGCTGGCCCGCTACACGGACCTCGGCCACCTCACCCTGGTGGAGCGCTACGACCAGCTGGCCCAGGTCAACTCCCGCGCCACCAGCAACAGTCAGACGATTCACTGCGGTGACATCGAGACCAACTACAGCCTGGAGAAAGCCCGCTCGGTGCAGCGCACCGCCGAGATGATCGGCCGCTACGCCGAGCTGTTGCCCGCCGAGCAGGCCAGCCGCTGTGTCTTCCGCACGCCCAAGCTGGTGCTGGCCGTAGGCGAGGGGGAATGTTCCTTCCTGCGCCAGCGCTTTGCCAGCTTTTCGCCCCATTTCCCGGCGATGGAGCTGCTGGAGAAAGAGCAGGTCGCCGAATGGGAACCCGCCGTGGCCCTGGTTGATGGGGCTTTGCGCCCCGAGGAGATCGTGGCGATCGGCATCCGCAACTCCCCCACGGCAGTGGATTACGAGGCCCTGGCTGAATCGTTTGTGCAGCAGGCCCAGCTGGACCTGGCCGGCAGCGGCCGCCAGCTGGATCTGAAGCTGGGCACCAGGGTCGAGCGCCTGGTGCCGGAAGCGGAATCCATCCGGGTGGAGCTGCGGGGGCCCGAGGGGCCAGCCACCCTTCGGGCTCGCCACGTGGTCGTCAATGCCGGTGCCCACAGCCTGCTGATGGCCCAGGAGCTGGGCTTCGGTCTGGAGTACTCCTGCCTGCCGGTGGCGGGCAGTTTCTACTTCACTCCCGATCTGCTGCGCGGCAAGGTCTACACCGTGCAGAACGACAAGCTGCCCTTCGCCGCCATCCATGGCGATCCCGATGTGCGCGCCCCCGGCAAGACCCGCTTCGGCCCGACGGCCCTGCTGCTGCCGTTGCTGGAGCGCTATCGGCCGGCCTCGTTCTGGCAGTTCCTGCGGGTGCTGCGGTTCGATTGGGCGGTGCTGGCCGTGTTCTGGCAGTTGTTCGGGGTGGCCGACATCCGCGGCTACATCCTTCGCAACCTGCTGTTCGAGTTGCCCTGGCTGGGGCGCCGCCTGTTTCTGGCCGATGCCCGCAAGATCGTGCCCAGCATGCAGCTCGAGGATCTGCGCCTCGCCAAGGGCTATGGCGGCGTGCGGCCCCAGCTGATCGACAAGCGCAACCGTCGCCTGATGCTCGGTGAGGTGAGCATCCCCGCGGTACCCCGGCTGATCTTCAATGTCACCCCCTCCCCCGGCGGCACCTGCTGCCTGGGCAATGCCGAACGGGATCTCGATGTGATCGCCGCCGAGCTGGGTTGCTGGGTGGACCGCCAGCGGCTGGCCCGGGAATTGCATGGGGCATGGGAGGCGGAGGGCCGCGCGACGGGCACGGAGGCGCCCCTCGTCCGCGGCAGCGAAGCTCCCTAGCGTTATTGGGTGGTGCGTTGATTCCGGCCATGGCCCGTGAGCTCGATCTCCAGGCGCGGGCCCTGGCGTTCGTGACGGCGATCGTGCGCTGGGGCCTCGACGGTGCGCCCCTGGTCAATCCGCTCAGTGGTGAGCCCGCCTTTCGTCTGCGCTCGGCCGCCGAACTGGCGGCGGACTATCAGCTGCGGCTGTCCAGGGTCGGCCTGGAGCGGGCGATCGAGGAGCTGATCGAAGCTCAGGCCCGCTGGAATGCGGGCACGGGTTTTCTGACGGGTCTCGGTGGCTTTGCCCTGCTGCCGCTGCAGCTTCCCGCCGCCGTCACCGCCACCTGGCTGATTCAGACCCGGATGGTGGGCGCCATCGCCCATCTGCACGGTTACGACCTGGACCATCAGGCCGTTCGCACCCAGATCCTGCTCACCCTGCTGGGTGAGGAAGCCGCCGAGGTGCTCAAGCAGGTGGGGGTGAAGGCCGGCCAGCGCTTCGCCCAGGCCCAGTTGCGTCGCCTGCCGGCGGCAACCCTGCAGGCCATCAACCGGGCGGTCGGTTTCCAGTTGGTCGGTCGCTTCGGCGAGCGGGGCCTTTTGCGCCTGGAGAGCTCCATCCCTTTGCTTGGTGGCGTCCTCGGCGGTGGCATCGACTACTGGATGACCCGTCGTCTGGGGGAGTTCGCCACCGCCGCCCTGGCCGGCGGGGCACCGGATTCAGCCGCCCGGGCCACGACCGGCTGGGACGAGGCGGTTGAGGTGATCAACGTCGAGGTGATCGACGTGAGAATCCAGGAGTGACATCCCCCTTGCGCCCGTCTCTTGAATCTTCATCGGCTCGATCCAGCGGATCCTGAGGCCCTCTCCAGCTATGAACGGGCCTTCTACGCGGCCTTCGCCCGCGCCAAGGCCAACACCCAGGTGCGGCGTCTCTGGCACTGGGATGACCGTGCCTGCCGCCTGCGTACCCGCATTCCCTATGCGGATCAGGTCGTCTTTCTGCTGCGGGATGGCGCCAGCGATGAATCCGGCGCTGGCGGGAGGCAGGATGCTGCAGCCGCCAAGCCTGATGCCGTGAGCGATGTGGACACGGCCGTGGCCCTCAATTGGCGCCTGGCCGACCACCAGAGCGCCGTGCTTGGCTTTGCGCCGCCCCCACCCCTGCAGGGCCATTGCGAGATCCTGGCGATGTTCTCGCGGCGGGATGCCGATCTGTCGGGCTTGCGCAACTTCATGCGCACGGCGGCGCAGCAGGCCCTGGAGCTGGGCCTCAGAACCGCCGATGCCACCTGCACTGATCGACTTCTGCCCGCCTACCGGCACATCGGCGGCCAGCCCCTCGATGCCTGCAGCATCGAAGGCGAACGCCGCACCCGGCTGCGTTTCGACCTGGAGAATCTGGCCCGGCTCGAGCGGCTCACCTAAGGGTCAGGATGGGGACGCTGTTCCCACCCCACGCCGGCCCCTTCCCGTGACCACCGGCTTCCACGACTGGGATTTTCACCCGCCCCAGTCCGCTGCGATCGGCGACCATGACGTGCCGCTGATCTCCAGCCATCTCCAGGGCCGCCGCATCGCTCTGGTCGTCACCGGCGGCATCGCAGCCCTGCGCACGCCTGATCTGGCCCGCGCCCTGCGCCGCCGCGGCGCCGAGGTCACGGCGATCTGCAGTGCCGAGGCGTTGCATTACGTCGGGCGGCAGGCTCTGGAGTGGGCCACCTGCAGGCCCCTGATCACCCGGCTGAGCTGGCGGGCCGAACATCTCAGCGACACTGACCCCTTCGATGCCTGGCTGGTGGCCCCGGCGACGGCCAACACGATCGCCAAAATGGCCAGCGGCATTGCCGACACGCCGGTGACGGCGGCCTTGGCTTCGGCCCTGGGACGCCTGGAGCAGGGCCGCACCCGGCTGTTGATCGCGCCGACGATGCACGGCTCGCTGCACACGTCGATCCTGGAGCGCCAGGCCCGCTCGCTGGCGCAGCTGGGGGTGACGGTTGTGGCGCCCCGCGATGCCTACGGCAAGCACAACCTGCCGGAGCTGGAGGTGCTGGTGGCGGCCGTCTGCCGGGCCCTCAGCACCAGTCCCCTGCAGGGCCGGCCCATCTTGGTCACCGGCGGCCCCACGCCGGTGCCGATCGATGGCGTGCGCCGCATCGTCAACCGCTTCAGCGGCCGGCTGGCGACGGTAATCAGCGAGGAGCTGCTGCTGCGGGGTGCCGATCCCCGGTTGCTGCTGGGTCAGGGCTCGGCGCCACCCCCTGCCTGGATTCCCCATCGCCTGGCCTGCAGCTTCGATGACTACCGCAGCCAGGTGCTGGCGGCGCTGAAGGGGGAGCTGGCGGCGGGCATCTTCTCGGCGGCGGTGGCCGATTACAGGCCCCGGCAGGTTCAGCCGGGCAAGCTGGCCAGCGGTCAGAGCAGCCTGAGCCTGGAGCTGGAGCCGACGGAGAAGGTGATTGATCTGGTGCGAGCGGCCGCCCCACGGCTGCCGATGGTGACCTTCAAGGTGCTCGAAGGAGTGAGTGAGGCGGAGCTGCTGGCCGTGGCCCGCTCCAGGCTCGATCGCTTCGAGCTGGTGGTGGCGAACCGGGCCGAGGAGGTGCAAGGCGAAGCCCAGAGCGCCTGGCTGGTGAGTGCCCGTGGGGAAAGCCGCCACCTCGGCAAGCCCGCCATCGCCACGGCGATCGCCGACTGGCTGGAGCAGGAGCTGGCGGTCCCGGCGGTGGGATCGCCCTGAACCTGACGGTCAGCCAGGTTCAGGGCAGTGCTGGATCTGGGCCAGCACCACGGGGTTCACCTCAATGCTGGTGGGACCGGTGAACAGGTCATGGCGCCGGCGGCGCAGGCTGCTGACCTTGGCATTGAGCTGGTTCTGGGCTTCGGCCAGCTCCTGGCGGTGCCGAGGCTCCCAGGCCCGTTGCCCCTCCGTCTGCTGCTGTTGCCAGAGGGCCAGCTGGCGCTCGTAGCGCTGGCGATCCAGCTCCCGGTCCTGCTCGCTGTAACGCTGCTCCAGGGCCTCATCCCAGACGGGCCGATCGCTGGCCACGGGTTCACCCTGCTGCCTGAGGCGGCTCAGGCGGAGTTCCGCCTGGCGCAGGGCCGCCAGTTCAGCGCTGACGGTGCGGTTGGTCTGGCGACAGAGCTGGGCCTGGGCCTGCCGCTGGGCTGCCTCAAGCTGGGGGGCAGGCGTGACGGCGGTGGGCTTGTCCGCTGGCCCGGGGCCCTGGCAAGCACTCAGGCCGATCGCCAGGAGCAGGATGGGCAGGCCGAGGTATCGGCGCATGGGTGGTTCCGAACCGGTCGCCGGAGGAGGCCTCCATTCTCGCGCTCTGGGGTTCATGGCGGCGGCAAGTTTTCGGAAGCTGCAGCGGCTTGGTCCCGGCGGGCCGGCTCCTTCAGAGGGCGCCGCCGCGGAACAGGTGCTGGTGGCTGGCCGAATACAGCTTGGAGCGGGCCTCTCCGGGGGGAGCCAGGGCCGGGCTGATCACGTACAGAGTGGTGCGGATCAGTTGCCGTTGCCGGCTGGTGGCGGCCATCTCCTGCAGCGGCACCACCGTGAGCCACTGGTCGGGCCAGCTGACCCGATAGCCGATCGCCACGGGGGTGTCGGCGGGATAGTGCAGCAGCAGCTCGGCCTCGACCTCTTCCACGTGTCTGGCACTGAGATAGAGACACAGGGAGGCCCTCAGGGCCGCCAGCTGGCTGAGGGATTCCCGTTCGGGAACTCCGGTGCGGCCGCCGGTGCGGCTGAGCACGATCGTTTGCACCAGCCCGGGGATCGTCAGCTCCCGGCCCAGGGCGGAGGCTGTGGCCTGGTAGGCACTGATGCCAGGCACCACCTCGACGCCGATGCCGGCATCGGCCAGCCGGCCGATCTGTTCCTGAATCGCGCCATAGAGGCAGGGATCGCCATCGTGCAGGCGCACAACGCGTTTGCCGGCCCTGGCGCGGTCCACCACCACGGCGATCACTTCTTCGAGGGTGAGGCTGCTGGTGCGGATCCGTTCACAGCTCGCTGGTGCCAGGGCGGCGATCTGGGGACTGACCAGGGAGTCGGTCCAGACCAGCACCTCGGCCTGCTCGACGGCCCGGGCGGCTCGCAGGGTCATCAGGTCGGGGGCTCCGGGTCCGGCGCCGACGATCATCACGCTGCTCAAGCCCGCTTCAGGGGCTGGATCGGCAGCTCCGACCTCCGCGGTTGGATCCATCGGGGCAGGGGACGTGGACGAAGCAGGCATCAGGAGTTGACTCCACTGGGATCGGGCAGGGGGCGATGGCGGCCCAGCAACCACCACAGGCCCAGGCCTCCGGCGGCGATCAGCACCAGGCTCATCAGCTGGGCCATGCGCAGGCCTCCCTGGCAGAAGGGCGGTTCGCTGAACAGGCAGAGGGGATCGAGCCGCAGGGCCTCGATCCAGACCCGGCCCGTGCTGTAGGCCATCAGATAGACGCAGCTCATGGCGCCAGCCGGCAGGTTGATGCGGCCGCGGCTGGCCAGGCGGAACAGAATCAGCAGCAGGGCACAGACCCCCAGATCCCAGATCGATTCATAGAGAAAGGTGGGATGGAAGCTGGCCTGATCGAGAAAGGCCGCCGGCCGGTTGTCCAGCGGGATGATCACGGCCCAGGGCAGGGAGGTGGGGCTGCCGAAGGCTTCGGAGTTGAAAAAGTTTCCCCAGCGGCCGATCGCCTGACCGAGGGCCACCGCCGGCACGAGCACATCGAGCAGGGCCCAGAAGGCCTGGCGGCGCCAGCGGCAGAACAGGATCGTCACCAGACTGCCGCCCAGCAGGGCGCCATGGATGGCGATGCCGCCGCGCCAGATGGCGAACACATCGGGCCAGTGGGCCTGGTACTGGCGCCATTCCAGTGCCACGTAGTAGGTGCGGGCGCCGATCACGGCCCCCAGCACCAGAACGGGCAGAAGATCGGCGATCAGGGCAGGATCGATGCCGCGGCGCCGGCCCAGGGACATGGCCAGCAGCAGGCCCAGCAGCACGGCGGTGGCGATCAGCAGGCCATACCAGCGCAAACTCAAGGGGCCCAGCTGGAAAACCAGGGGCCCCGGGGAGCTCAGGGTGGAGAGAAGAGCCATCGGCTCGGCGACACCTGAAGGGATCAGAAGCCCTCCGCGGCCTGCACTTTCTCCACCTGGCGCTTCTTGAGCACCAGCATGATCTGGGCCAGGGCAACGATGGCGAAGAAGGCGAGCATGCCGTAGATGCGAACCGGGTTCTGCAGCACCACCTCCACATCGAGCTGGCCGAAGCCACCGACGTTGGGATCATTGGTGAGCGGTGAGCCGGCTTCCACCTGATCACCGACGGCCACCTGCACGGTGGGGCCTGCGGGAATCGTTTCGCTGACGCTGCCGGCGGCACTGCTGATCTCGACGACCGTGGTGCCGTTGTCTCCAGGGGTGAGGGCACTGACCGTGCCGCTGGCGGAGGCGTTGAAGACGCCGTTGTTGGTCTTCTCGCCGGCGGGGGTCACCTGGCCGCGACCGCGGTTGGCCCCGACGTGAAGCTGGTACTTACCGAAGTGAACCGAGCTGTCGCTGGCGGGATCCGGGGCGAGCACCGGGAAGACGATCTTCTGGTGCTGATCCCCAGGGATGGGGCCCACGAGAATGATGTTGGGCAGCTCGTCGCTGTACTGGGTGTAGTAGATGCCAGCGGTTTCCTCCTTGAGTTCATCGGTGAGCCGCTCGGGAGGCGCCAGCTTGAAGCCTTCGGGCAGCATCACCACGGCGCCCACGTTCAGGCCGGTGGGGCTGCCATCGCCGGAAACCTGCTGGATCGACGTGTCATAGGGGACTTCCACCTCGGCCTTGAACACTGTGTCGGGGAAGACGGCCTGGGGCACTTCAGCCCGGGTGATCTTCTTGGCCAGGTGACAGTTGGCGCAGACGAGCTTGCCGGTGGCCTCCCGGGGGCTGGCGTAGTTCTGCTGCGCCCAGAAGGGATAGGCCCAGCTGGGGTTGGCGCCGCCCAGCAGCACCGTGAAGGCAAGCAGGCTGCCGAACAGAAGGGAGAGGGAACGACGCATGGGTTAGGGGGCGGGCGGCGGAAGCTGGGATGGGGCGAAGGGTCTGGGGCGGCTGGCGCTCAGGACGCGAAGGTCAGGACCACCAGGGCTTCTCGCCAGTCCGGAAGTCGGTTTCGCTCCACTGGCTGAGGAAGACGTTGTCGCTTTCGACGTTGACGTGGGCCAGGGCCAGGGGCAGGGGCGCCGGACCGCGCACCACCTTCCCGGTGGGGTCGTACTGGCTGCCGTGGCAGGGGCACATGAACTTGTTGGCGCCACTGTTCCAGGGCACCACGCAGCCCAGGTGGGTGCAGATGGCGTTGATGCCGTAGTTGCCGATGGCCTCAGGGCCCTCAACGATCAGGTAGGTGGGATCACCCTTGAGGCCCTGCACCAGGCTGCGATCGCCCTCCTTGTGGCTGGCAAGCCAGCCGCTGGCGGTGACGTTGTTGCCCAGTTCGTCCTTGGCGACGCTGCCGCCACCGGATCCGGCGGCCCTGGGAGGGATGAAGTAGTTGGCCACGGGGTAGAGCACCCCGAGCGCCACGCCAGTGACAGAGCCGAAGGTGAGCAGATTCATGAACTGCCGACGACCCATGCTGGGCACATCACCGCTCGAAGAGGCCGCAGGGATCTGGGTCATGGGCAACGTTCCGGGGAGCCGGTCCAACGTGGCGCCCATTATGAACCTTGTGGTTCCCGGCCCGTGCGGCCACCACGCCCGCCCTCGTCCGGCTGCAACATGCTGTTGCGCAGCCCATCGCCTTTCCGTGTCCGCCAGCGAACCCTCCAATGCCGATCAGCCCCTCGGCGGCGAGGAGGTGCTGGCCCTGTTGCGCCGTCGCTGGCAGGCCTCCTACGACCTGCAACTGGTGCAGCGCCGCGGCCGCCTCTACCTGCAGGTGATGTGGGCCTATCTCGAGCAGCAGTCGTTCCCGCTCAGTCCTGAGGCCTACGTCGCCGCCTTGGAGGAGCTGGTGGGCACGCTCAATGGGCTGGGGGTCGCCGATCAGGTGCGCCAGTGGCTGCAGACCACCCGGGACAAGCCCAGGCTGGGCAAGGCCCTCTCCCTGCCCCTGGAGCTGCCGCCGGGGCGGGCCAGTGAGTTTCTGCTTTAGGCGCTGTCGCACACCGGTCGTCGGACAGGAATCACCGGCTTTGCCGCTGCCACAGGCATTCAGAGCGGCATCAGGCCGAGAGAACAGTGAATGGCGCTTTCAGCGTCTACTACCGCCAGCGTTGCAGGTCTTGCAATTGATCCTGAGCGCCAGGTGCGCATGCCCAGCCGACGTGCAGGCGATCACCTCGGTCTCTGGCATCGGCCGAGTTGGTGGTTTTTGCTCAGAACGAGCTCGGCGCACAACCCGCTCCTGGGGGCGCTGGCCTGGGGCTGCCCGGCCGGCCCCAGGCCAGCGCAGAAGATGCCAGCGGGCGGGGTGCAGCCGCGGTGTTCCAGGCGCTCTGCTGATGCCGATGCCGGGGTGATGGGCCATGTCGAATCCTGCTGTCGTGGCGTTCATCCAGCTTCTGGCTGGCGGCCTCTGCCGAGGTGGAGCCCTGTGCCCGTTCCAGTCAGGCGTTGCCCACCCGTGCCGGCCGCAGCCCCTGGCTGAGGGCCACCAGGCCCACGCCGATCAGATACAGGGCCGTGATGGCGCTGCCGAGCAGCAGCATCGTCACCGGATCGGTGGAGGGGGTCAGCACCGCGCCGGCCAGGGCGCTGATCAGGATCACCCAGCGCCAGGCCCCCAGCATGGTGCGGGCGTCGATCAGGCCCAGGGCTCCAAGCAGCAGCTGCAACACCGGCAACTGGAAGGTGAGGGCGGTGGCCACCATCAGCAGCAGCACGAAATCGAGGTAGCGCTCGATCGACCAGATCGGTTCGACCACATCGGCGCCGTAGCTGACCAGGAAGCTCAGGGCCGCCGGCACAAGGGCCCACCAGGCAAAGGCCAGGCCGGCCGCGAACAGCACGGTGGAGCCGGCCACCGCCGGGGCCACCAGGCGCCGTTCCCGGCGGCTCAGACCTGGCAGCACGAAGGCCAGGCCTTCAAACAGCACCCAGGGAAGGGCCAGGGTGAGGCCGGCGTAGCCCGCCACCTTGAAGGAGACGAACAGAAACTCGCCGGGGGCCAGCTGCAGGAAGCGGACGCCCGTGGCGGGCAGCTCCAGCAGCTTCACCAGCGGCCGCACGAAGGCCAGGCAGGCCGCCGCCGCGATCACCACCGCCAGCAGGCTGCGCAGCACCCGCCGCCGCAGCTCTTCGAGGTGATCCACCAGGCTCATCTCGACTTCGCCGGGGAACTCGTGCTGCTGCGAGACGGGCGTGGTGGAGCCGCCAGCTTCCGCCGTCCGCTCAGGCTCACCGGCCGACTCGCCCGGGGATTGCAGCGTCAGGGCCTGGCCTGGCTCCCCGGCGGGTTCGGCAATGGGGTCGTGCTCGCTCATGGCCTCTCTGTCCGCTTGAGGTTAGGGGCCCTTGGCCACCACAGCTCAGGCGCCACGGCTGGGTTTGCTCCCCAGCATTCCGGATGTGAGCCTTGCCCTGGGCAGGGCAGGCCCTGGCGGTCGCCGCAGCTCAGGGGTTGCAAGGGTGTCCCCGGTTCGGGGGCTCGCGTCTGAAGCTCGGTGGCCGGCTAGCTCGTCGTCACTGGCTCCGGACTGGGCAGGCCCCCTGGTTGGCTGCGCAGAAGAGCCTGGGCGCGCGCCGGTTCGCCCCAGAGGATTTCACCGCCGCGATGGCGCACCGTGCCCGGTTCGGCTCCGGCAATGCGCTGCAGGGTTTCGGCCGCCACCATCACCACCGGCACGCGGGTGTTGCCGCGGCCGCGGCTGAAGTGGGCCGCCAGATCGGCGGCAGCGGCGATATCGGCCTCCCCGGCCGTTCCCTCCGATCCCTTGAGCACCACGTGGCTGCCGGGCAGTTCCTGGGCGTGGAACCAGAGATCGCCACGGCGGGCATGGCGCAGCGAGATCCATTCGTTCTGCCGGTGGTTGCGGCCGACCTGCAGCCGCAGGCCGCCGGCGCTGTGCAGCTCCAGGGGGCTGGGTTCGGCCGGCGGTGCCGGCTTGCCAGCGGAGCCCGAGCGGTTGCGCCTGCTGCGCGAAGGGGTGGGGGCTCCGCCGCGACCGGGGCGCAGGCTGGCGAGCTGCAGCTCCAGCTCCTCGGCCAGGGCCTCCAGCTGGGCGCCATCCTCCAGCTGCTCCACAAAGGTGAGGCTGGTCTCCAGGCCCTGCAGCCGCTGTTGATGCTGCTCCAGCCGCGGCAGGATCGCCGCCAGGGAGCGCCGCAGTTTGCGGGCCTTGCGATAGAGGGCCTGGGCTTCGTCAATCTGGCTGCGGTCGGGGTTGGCCAGGCAGAGCAGCGCATCGGCCCGCTGCTGCAGGCCCTCGCCGCCAGGGACCGCATCGGCCAGGGCCTGCTGCTGCTCGGCCTGGCGCCGTTCCCGTTCGATCGCCTGGCGCAATCGCTGGGCCAGGCTCTGGCGGCGCTGCTCCCAGAGCCGCTGATGGAGCCGCTGGCCGTAATACAGGGCCAGGTCGCGGTTGATGACCAGGGGGGGAAGCCCAGCGGTGCTCGTGGCTGCTGGCGCTGCGTTGCCCGGCTCGCTGGCCCCGGGGGGGCTCCAGCAGCGGTAGTCGCCGGCGGGCCCCAGCTGCAGCGCAAAGCGGCCCTGCTCGAGCGCCTCCAGCCATGCCTGCCAGTTCTCCCAAAGGCTCCGCCATTGCGGCTCCTCCAGCTCCTGGACCGGCCGATCGGCCCAGTCAGGGGGTACCAGCTGGCGAATCAGGGCCGGGCTGGTCCCCTGATAAGCCTGGAGCAGCGCCTGTTTCAGGCTCACGGGGACGAGGCTCAGGCGCCGCCGCCAGCTCTGCTCGCTCTCCAGCCGTCGGGGGGGCTCGCCCGCCATCGACGGGGGCGGGCGGTAGGTGTCGCCGGTACCGATCGGCCGCAGCCGTGATTGTTCAGAGCGCACCTGGCGACCCAGGGCGATGATCCGCCGCTGCTCGTCCAGCAGGAACAGGTTGCTGTGGCGTCCCATCAGTTCCAGCACCAGGCTGCGCAGGATCGTTTCGCCTGGCCGCAGGGCGAAGCCGAGTTCCACCACCCGCTCCCAGCCCAGCTGCTCCAGGCTCACCAGGGCGAGGCCTCGCAGCCCGTGTTGCAGCTGCTGGGCCAGGGTGCTGCCCTCCCCCTGACGCGCCGGGGCCGGGATCGCCAGCAGCCGCGGCGCCTCCGCCAGCCAGCTCAGATCCAGCCAGTGGCTGCCGTCCAGGCTGCGCAGGGCAATCTGCAGGCCGTGGGACTCCCCCTGCTGGGCCTTTTCAAAGCGGCTCGGCAGCAGGACGGCCTGCAGCTCGGCGACCACCGCCTTCAGGGTCGTCAGATCCATCGCCTGGATGGCGGGCTGGGGAACCATCACCGCTTCTGCCACCGGCCGCCCCTACTCTGCTGCCCAGACACCCCGCCCTGAGGACCGTGACCGAGAGTGCCGGTCGACTCACCGTGATCACCGGCCCCAGCGGGGTCGGCAAGGGCACCCTCGTGGCGCGGCTGCTGCAGCGCCATCCCCTGATCTGGCTGTCGGTGTCGGCCACCACCCGGGTGCCCCGCAGCGGTGAAGTGGAGGGCAGCAGCTATTTCTTCCTCGATCGCCCCAGCTTTGAGCGCCAGGTGGCGGATGGTGGATTCCTGGAATGGGCCGAGTTCGCCGGCAATCTCTACGGCACGCCACGCCAGCCGGTGGAACGGCAGCTGGCTGTGGGCCGGCCGGTGCTGCTGGAGATCGAACTGGAGGGGGCTCGCCAGGTGCGGCAGAGCTTTCCGGCCGGGTTTCAGGTGTTTCTCGAACCCCCCAGCTTCGAGGAGCTGGAGCGACGCATCCGCGGCCGCGGCACCGACAGTGAGGAGGCGATTGCCCGCAGGCTGGAGCGGGCCCGGGTCGAACTGGCGGCGGCCGGCGAATTCGATGCCCGCCTGGTGAACGGCGATCTGCAGGAGGCCCTGGCCCAGCTGGAGCACCTGATGGGGCTCGGCGCCCAAGGGCCTGTGGTGCATCGTCCGTCGTGAGCGGGCTGTCATCACCCACCCCCATGGCAGAGACAACGGCTGTTTCAGCCGGAGGTTCAGGTGTGGTCTCAGGCTGATCGCGTCTCCATCCCGTTCTGGATCCCTGCGAACGCACTGGATCGATGGCGCGCCGATGAACCGCGGGCGTAGGGGGCAAGGACGTTCCCTTCATGACACGGTCCCGGATCCGATCGCGCCCTGGCGCTCTGTGCCGGTAAGCATGACCTTGATGGGCCCTCAGCTATCGCCATGACCTGGTCATCGACGGGCCAGGTCTTGTCGATGGAGTGCAACAAAAAAGCGGCCCCCGCAGGGGGCCGCTCTGTTGAACACGATGACTGAGCCGGGCTCAGAGCGGGTGGAAAAGGAGATCAGGGAAGAAACGGTTGAACTCGATCATGATCCCGGCGGTGAGCGTGAACCAGATGGCGGCGAAGACCGGCGCGGTGGTGAGGAACTTCTTCATGGCTACGGAGTTGGGTCGTTAAGGAGAAGTCTGGAGCGATGTCCCTGGTCCAGCGGAGGGTCGAGGCAGCGAATCATCCCAGGGGAAAACAGCTGACCAGCGTGGCCGATCGGATCCGGGGCTATCGCTTCAGCGAGGCGAAACAGTGATCTTGCTGTCGGCTTCGGTGAGCTTGCCGGTGCCGAACTCCTTGAAGGCGGCCAGGGGCCAGGTGGCCGAGGCAATGGTGGCCTTCAGCGCCACGGGCAGATCGATCTGGATCTCGTGCATCGTGGCGTCCTTGCGACCGGCCACGGCCTGGAGATAGCCCCGGCCGGCCCAGCCGATGCAACCGGCGATGTAGAGGAAGGCGATGCCCGGGATGATGAAGTCACCGGCGTGGCTCCAGCGGCCATCCACGATCAGGTGGGGAAGGCCATCGGTGCCGCAGAGGGCCTGGCTGTACATGGAGAAACGGGCCTTGGCCTGGGCGGTGGTGGCCCCGGCAGCCCGCTGCTGGAAACGGGGGCTTTCGGCACACGGGGTCAGGCCGCCGATTTCGGCGTTGGCCACAGGGGCGAAGCCGAACAGCAGGAAGACGGAGAGAAGAACGGCGAAAAGACGGCGCATGGAGAGGGGGCCGGTTAGAGGCTGCCGTGGGGGCAGGATGTCACCAGCGGACAGTAAGAGAGGCGATCCTGAGCCATGGCCACCGTTCTGGCGCTCGAAACAAGTTGTGACGAGTCAGCGGCGGCGATCGTGCGCGATCAACGGGTGCTCGCCAGCGCCATCGCCTCCCAGGTGGAGGAGCACGCCCGCTGGGGCGGGGTGGTGCCCGAAATCGCCTCCCGCCGCCATCTGGAGGCCCTGCCGTCCCTGATCGAGCAGGTGCTGGCGGAGGCCGGCATCGGCCTGGCCTCCCTCGATGCGGTGGCCGCCACGGTGGCGCCCGGGCTGGTGGGGGCCCTGCTGGTGGGGTCGCTGACCGGCCGGACCCTGGCCCGGCTGCATGGCAAGCCCTTCATCGGCGTGCATCACCTGGAAGGCCATCTCTGTTCGGCCCAGCTGGGGCCGGAGCCCTTGCCGCCGGGGCCCTGTCTGGTGCTGCTGGTCAGCGGTGGCCACACGGAGCTGGTGCGGGTGGATGGTCCCGGTTGCTACCGGCGTCTGGGCCGCAGCCGTGACGACGCCGCCGGCGAGTGTTTCGACAAGGTGGCCCGGTTGCTGGGCCTGGGTTACCCCGGTGGACCGGCGATTCAGGCGGCGGCGCTGACGGGGGATCCGCAACGTTTCCGGCTGCCCAAGGGGCGGGTGTCCCTGCCTGAGGGAGGCTTCCATCCCTATGACTTCAGCTTCAGCGGCCTCAAGACCGCCATGTTGCGCCAGGTGCAGGCCCTGCAGGCCAGCGGCGAGCCCCTGCCCCTGGCGGATCTGGCCGCCAGCTTCGAGCGGGTGGTGGCCGAGGTGCTGGTGGAGCGCAGTTGCCGCTGCGCCGCCGACGAGGATCTCCGCACCCTGGTGCTGGTGGGTGGGGTGGCGGCCAATCAGCGCCTGCGCGATCGGCTGGAGCAGCAGGCCGCCATTCAGAACCTGGCCTGGCGGGTGGCGCCCCTGGCGTATTGCACCGATAACGCCGCCATGATTGCCCTGGCGGCCGAGCAGCGGTTTCAGGCCGGTTGCCGAAGTGCGACGACCCTGGGGGTGGGGGCTCGCTTGCCGCTCGATCAGGCGGATCGGCTTTACGAAACCCAGCCGTGCTTTTAAAGCCGTTAGGGTGGATCTGTTCCATCAGGACGTCAAGACAGGGTTCCACCCCATGGTCTCGACGACCTTCACCTGGCTCCCGAAAGCCCGCTGCCAAAAGACCGGCCCCCAACGTCCGGCGATCCCTGCCTGTGCCCTCCAAGCCTGTCCTCCCATGGCCCCGGTGAACAGCCCCGAACCTGTCTCTCAGGAAGAGCTCAACGCCTGGCGACGCGGCTTCACGCCCCAGGCCGAGATCTGGAACGGCCGCCTGGCCATGTTGGGACTTTCAGTCGGTATCGGCGTGCTCGTTCTGGCCAGGGTCGTGGCCAGCCCTCACGGCTGATCACCAGCATCAGGGCTTGATGGCCAAGGCTGACGACCATCGCCATGGCTGATGGGGCTGCAGCGGCTGATTGCCACCGCCACCTGTCCGGCCTCAGATTCTGCCGCGCAGCCTCTGGGCCAGTTCCGTGGGTCTCAGGCTCAGCGCCATGGCGTCTTCCACCGTCACGCGTCCGGCTTCGACCAGATTGGCGAGCGCCTGATTGCTGGTTTGCATGCCATCAAAACTGCTGCGTTCCATGATCTGCTCGATCTCATCGAGCTGCGCATGCAGGATGTAGTCGCGGCAGGCGTCTGTGTTGATGAACAGGTCGTGATAACCGCAGCGCTTGCCATCGGTGGTGCGAATCAGCCCCTGGGAGACCACCGCCAGCAGGGACTCCGAGACGGCCCTGCGGATCTGTTCCTGTTCTTCGGGTTTGTACATGCCCAGCACCCGCTCCACGGTGCGCACGGCGG
The DNA here is from genome assembly GCA_947378425.1 of Synechococcaceae cyanobacterium. Classification (GTDB taxonomy): domain Bacteria; phylum Cyanobacteriota; class Cyanobacteriia; order PCC-6307; family Cyanobiaceae; genus Cyanobium. Next base: position 51,041 of record CANCJV010000011.1, on the reverse strand, counting down.
AATTGGTGTGGAGCGTGCCGAACACCAGGTGGCCGGTCTGGGAGGCTTCAATCGCTGTTGTCAGGGTCTCCTGGTCGCGGATTTCGCCGATCAGGATCACGTCCGGGTCTTCGCGCAGGGCGGCCCGCAGGGCATTGCCGAACAGCTTGGTGTGATGGTTCACCTCCCGCTGGCGGATCAGGGACTGCTGGCTCTCATGCACAAATTCGATCGGATCCTCGATCGTCAGAATGTGGCGCTTCATCGTGCGATTGATGAAGTCGATCAGGGCTGCCAGGGTGGTGCTCTTGCCTGAACCCGTCGGGCCCGTCACCAGCAGCATGCCCTTGGGACGCTGGGCCAGCTCACTCAGCACCTTCGGCAGCGCCAGATCCTCAACCGAAGCGATCTTCTGGGGAATCAGGCGCAGCACCATCGCCGGACCGCGCAGGGTGTCCAGCAGGTTGATACGCACGCGCACATAGCCGAAATCAAAGGAACCGTCGTATTCCTTTTCGCGCAAAAATGTGTCGATCTCGGCGGGACTCAGCATCTCGCGCATCCAGTCCCGGAACCTGACCTTGTCGGTGACGGGCCATTCGGTGCGCATCATGTCGCCCCGATCGCGGAAGCGAGGCTGCTCGCCGACACCGATGTGGACGTCGGAGTAGTTCTTCTGGTGGGCGACCCGCACGATCGATTCGAGGGTCTCCGGTCCGCCGTTGTCGGCCGAGGCCTGGGCAGGGATGGGTGCTTCCCGGGCTGCCCCATCCGCGACGGGGGGCGGCGCCATGGTGGTGGCCCCGGTGAGCCCGAACGGTAACTCGGCCATGGCGCCCACAGAATCCCGATCTGGTCCATGCTGGCACCTTCAGCCACGGCCTGGTTCGCCTTGGATTGGGAGCGGCAATCCACCTTTCTAGGATCGGCACAGCCGCCCCCAGGTTTTGCAAGCTCCCACCGGCGCCGTTCCCACCGCTTCTCCTGGTGCGTCGCCGTCCGCGGCCCAGCCGTTCGCCTCGATGCCGGCGCACCCACTGGTCACCATTGTGCTGGGCACCCGGCCGGAAGCGATCAAGTTGGCCCCGGTGATCCGCGCCTTCCTGGCGGCGGAGGATTTCCGCACCCGGGTTGTGCTCACGGGCCAGCATCGCGAGATGGTGAGTCAGGTGATGGAGCTGTTCGCTCTGCAGGCCGATCACGATCTGGCCCTGATGGCCCCCAACCAGACCCTCACCCACGTCACCTGTGGAGCCCTGCAGGGGCTGAAGCAGGAGTTCGCCAGCCATCGCCCTGATCTGGTGCTGGTGCAGGGGGACACCACCACCGCCTTTGCCAGTGCCCTGGCCGCCTTTTATGAACAGATCCCCGTGGGCCACGTTGAGGCGGGCCTGCGCACCGACAACCTGTTCGATCCCTTCCCGGAGGAGGCCAATCGCCGCCTGATCTCCCAGCTGGCCCAGCTCAATTTCGCTCCCACCGACCAGTCGGCCGCCAACCTGCAGGCCTCCGGTGTCGTCGGCGAGACGATCATCACCGGCAACACGGTGATCGATGCCCTGCTGTTGATGGCGGAGTCGGCGCCGGAGCTCGATGTTCCCGGCCTCGACTGGCAGCAGCAGCGGGTGTTGCTGGCCACGGTGCATCGGCGCGAAAACTGGGGTGAACGGCTCGAGCAGATCGGCCGCGGCTTTCTGGCGGTGCTGGATCGCTTCCCCGACACCGCCCTGCTGCTGCCGCTGCATCGCAATCCCACCGTGCGCGAACCGTTGCAGGCCCTGCTCGGCAGCCATCCCCGCGCCTTTCTCACCGAGCCGCTCGACTACGACCGGCTGGTGGCGGCGATGCGGGGGTGCACCCTGCTGCTGACCGATTCCGGCGGCCTGCAGGAGGAGGCCCCGGCCCTGGGCAAACCGGTGCTGGTGCTGCGGCGCACCACCGAGCGGCCCGAGGCGGTCGCTGCCGGCACCGCCAAACTGATCGGCACCGAGGCCGCGGCGATCCTGAGGGAAACCAGCCTGCTGCTGGAGAACGAAGACGCCTATGGGGCGATGGCCAGGGCCCACAACCCCTTTGGCGATGGCCTGGCCAGCGGCAGGATCGTGGTCGCCGCACGCCGCTTTCTGGCGGCTCGCTCCACGACCGCCGCCGGCTGAAGTTCAGGCCAGGTTCCGGGGCTGCCCGCTGAAGTCGTGGTTTCAGCGGGCCGGCTTCAACCCGTCGCTTTCAGCCTGTCGGCCTCAACAGGAGGTTCAATCCGCTTTGCGTTTCTTCGCCCAGGGGGGTAAGTCGATGAAGACGCGGGTGTTGGGCTCCAGACCGCTGAGAATCTGGGTGTCCTTGCCGCTGCTGGCCCCCAGTTCCACGGGCTCGAACGTGGGCTGTTGATCCTTGCCGACCCGCAGCACGCCGGGGCGGCCGGTTTCGGTGACGATGGCCACGGTCGGCACCAGGGTGCGGGCCTGCAGCTGGCCGGTCTGGAAATCGATGTCGGCGGTCATGCCGATGCGCAGCTCCGGGGCTGGATCCAGCAGGCTCAGCTTCACCTCAAAGGAGGTGACGTTGTTGGTCTTCACCGCCCTCGGCGCGATCTGCCGCACCACGGCTGCAAAGCGGCGATCGGGGAAGGCATCCACCCGCACGCTGGCCCGCATGCCCAGCTTCAGGCGTCCGATGTCGCTCTCCGGCACCTTGGCGATCACCTCCAGACCCTTGGCCACCTCCACGATCGAGGAACTGGTGGCCCCCAGGCTGCTGGACGCGGTGGTGGTGGGAGTGACGAAGGCGCCGGGATCGGCATAGCGCTGGCTGATGACGCCGCCGAAGGGGGCGCGCACGATCAGCTCCTCCTGCTCCACCTGCCGCTGGGACAGCCGCTCCCGGGCGGCCAGGTAGGCCATGCGCTTGATCTGGTAATCGGCGCGGAAGCGGTTCAGATCGTTGAAGCTGATGGCTCCCTGCCTGAACAGCGGTTCGTTGCGCTGCAGCTCGCTCTGACTGCGAGCCAGTTCGGCCGCGGCTGAGCGCAGGTTGGCCTGGAGTTCCTGGAGCCGATCGCGCAGGTCGCCGCTGTCCATGCGGCCCAGGGCCTGGCCTGCCTGCACCCGGTCGCCCTCATCCACCACGAGGGTTTCCAGCACCCCCTGGCGCTTGGGACTGACATTCACCCGCACCACCGCATCGAGTTCGCCACTGGCGGAGACCACCCCCGGCAGCACCCCCGAGTGGGCGACCACGGTGAAGGGAATGACATTGCGGGCGGAGCGGCTGCGCTGTTGCTGCCAGAGGACCAGGCCGCTCAGCAAGGCGGCGGCCACCGCGACGGCGATCCACAGGCGCCGCTGGCGCAGCAAAGGTCGGCGCCGCAGGCCAGCGGTCGGCATCGCCGGGCTCTGGGGCGGGGCTGGCGGGGCCGCTGCGGGGGTGGAGACCACGGGAGGGAGAGGGGGCGGAGCGGGAATCGGCCTGACATCGCTGCCGCCAAGTCTCGCCGCTGACGCGGCCCAGCGTGGCGATGGGGGGTCCGGTTCCCCGTAGATTCCGGCCATGCTTAAAGCCGGAATCGTCGGACTGCCCAACGTCGGTAAGTCGACCTTGTTCAATGCCCTGGTGGCCAATGCCCAGGCCGAAGCCGCCAACTATCCCTTCTGCACGATCGAGCCCAACTCGGGCATCGTGTCCGTGCCCGATGAGCGGCTGGCCAGGCTCTCCGCCATCTCCGGTTCGAAGGAACTGATTCCCACCCGGGTGGAGTTCGTCGATATCGCCGGGCTGGTCAAGGGAGCCAGCCAGGGGGAGGGGCTCGGCAACAAGTTCCTGGCCAACATCCGCGAAGTGGACGCCATCGTCCATGTCGTGCGCTGTTTCGAGAACGACGATGTGATTCATGTCTCCGGTTCGGTGGATCCGGTCCGCGACGCCGAGATCATCAATCTGGAGCTGGGCCTGTCGGATCTGGCCCAGGTGGAGAAGCGGCGCGAGCGCCTCAAGAAGCAGGCGCGCACCAGCAAGGAGGCTCAGGTGGAAGATGCCGCCCTGGCGCGCATCCAGGCCGAACTGGAGCAGGGAGGCGCGGCCCGCAACGTCGAGCTGGGGCCCGAGGAGGCCGCCATGGTGCGTCTGCTGTGGCTGCTCACGGCCAAGCCGATCATCTACGCCACCAATGTCAGTGAGGATGACCTCGCTGGCGGCAACGCCCATGTGGAGGCGGTGAGGCAGCTGGCGGCCCAGGAGGGCGCCGAGACGGTGCGGATCTCCGCCCAGGTGGAGGCCGAGCTGGTTGAACTTCCGGAGGAGGAGCGGGCCGAGTTTCTGGCTGGTCTGGGCGTGAGTGAGGGCGGGCTGCAGAGCCTGATTCGCGCCACCTACTCCCTCCTGGGGCTGCGCACGTACTTCACGACCGGTGAGAAGGAGACGCGGGCCTGGACCATCGAGGCCGGCATGACCGCCCCCCAGGCCGCCGGCGTGATCCACACCGATTTCGAACGCGGTTTCATCCGCGCCCAGACCGTCAGCTACTTACAGCTGCTGGAGGCTGGCTCCCTGGCGGAAGCGCGCAACCGGGGCTGGCTGCGCTCCGAAGGCAAGGAGTACGTGGTGCAGGAAGGGGACGTGATGGAGTTCCTGTTCAACGTCTGAAGAAAGCCGCACTGGGGCCCGGATTGAGCCCGTTGGTTCAGGCGGTCGTCACCCGGCCGATGCGCCCGTCCCAGGCTCAGGCCCTGTTTGGCCATCGGATCGCTCAGCCCGTTGACCGGGGCCTGGCCAGAGACTGACTTCGCAGGACCGGCCGATCGGAACTTGCAGGCTCCGGGTCTGCTTTCCGTCTCCGCCATCAGCTCCTGCCGGGGAGAGAGGCCGGTCAACGTCATCAACGCCAGCGCCAGCGGCTTCGACACTGTGGACCGTTCAGCCCTCGCGGGCTTCGATCCCGAATGGGGTGACGGCTTGTTCAGGGGCATTCCCGTGACGTTGTCTGCAAGGCCTTGGTCTGCTGCGCGTGATCCTGGGACCCCAGCTTCGCCATGGACACCATCGACTCCAGGGCCAGCAGGGACGAGTAGCAGCCAAGCTGCTCGTTCTTCTCCGCCTGTTGCTTCAGCTGGGCCGACAGGTCCCAGACCCCGTCGCAACGGGCCGCGCTGGGGTTCGCGAAGCACTGGCTTGCTGCCTGCTGCAGGGTCGTCAGGGGCGTCATGGCCATGGCGGAACCCGCCATGGCGATCAGCCAGGTGAGCAGTCCGGCGCGTGCTGCGTGGGCCATGGCAGCCGATCAACAGATAGGGATTGGGCTGGTTCAGCCTGCCTCAGCGCAGCGCCGCCAGCCGTTGTGGTTTCGTCGGCTCATGGTGTACGGGGCCTGAGCCACCCGATGGCGTTCCTCGCCCAGGGAGAATGGGGATCTGATCGCCTGCGCCCATGGACCCCGCTGACACCCTTCCCCCGTCCGACGCCGCCCCGGTGGAGGGGCAGGCGCTGGTGGAGCCCGACACCGGCGCTGCCCACCCCCACAACTTCGACGTGCAGAAAGAGGAGCACCAGAAGATCCGCAACGACCCCGACTACGACGACTGGGAGTACGGCACCGAACCCTTGCCCCACGAGGCCTGGCTGAAAGCCAGGCCGACCAAGGATTCAGAGCCTGGCTGAAAGCCAGGCCGACCTCTGACTCTGAGCCGGGCTGAAGGGCTGGTTGATGGCTGGATGCTGGGCCCCGCCTTGGGCTCAATCCTGAGGTTGGCCGGCGGGCACCTCGCGCGCTTGGCGCCAAGCTGGTCCGCAAGTCCCTGGACGTTCTGTCAGTCCTGGGATCGTCGGCAGCCAGGACACCTGCCGATTGCCGGAGGACAGGGATTCAGCCTTGGGGTTCAACCAGGCGATTGGAGGTGAAACGGCGTGATGCGTGAAGTCAGGCTGGAGGAGTCAGCAGGATCCTTGAGGTCCGGATGCATCGCGAGCCAGGACACGGGCCGATGCCGATTGTTCAGAGACTGGGCTCAGCCATGGGCTGGAGCCAGGCGCCGGCTCGTTGCGATCCAGAAGCGAACGGTCTGATGTTGTCGCGCTCTGTCGGCGTGGTGGCGGCGCTGCCGGCTGCGGCCGATCCGAGCGGGTTCGGCCACCGCCCGGTTCAGGGCCAGCGGGCAGCCCGATTGTGCTCGCCGCCCTCGCTGTCTCCGCCCTGGCTCTCGGTGCCCTCAGGGTTGCTGGGCGGATTGTCGTCAGTGGCTCCATCGCCGGTGGCCCTGTCGCCGCTGGCTCTCGGCTTGCTGTCGAAGCGATAAAGGATCTGGCGGCCGCCCTCCCCTTCCAGATCGCTGCCGCTGCTGAGCACCTGCAGCAGGTTGCGGCGCTGAAAGCGCTCCACCCGGCCCACCAGTGGCAGGCCGGCCACACACAGGGCGGCCATGCCAAGCCAGAGCCCGACGCCGTGGCGCTGCAGATCGAGCAGCTGGCCCGCCAGCAGCGGAGCTGCGAAGGCGCTGACGGCGAAGCACTGGGAGAACAGGGCCATGGCCAGTCCCTGATGGCGGCGGGGACTGAGCTCCACCACCGCCTCGGTGGCGGTGGGCAGAAAGGCGGCTTCGCCCAGGGCCAGGGGCAACTGGGCCAGCAGCATCAGCACCATGCCGCGGGAACTGAAGGCCGAGGCGGCCAGCAGACTGCAGCCGACGGCAAAGCTGCCCAGGCTGAGGCTGAGTCCCGCCCCCACCGGCCGCCGCGCCAGGGCCTGCCCCACCGGCCACTGAATCAGCATCAGCACACCCAGCTGCAGCCCGATGGTCAGGGCCCCGAGGCTTTCCGGCAGGGGGCTGCGCTGCAGGCCGCCCCGCACCAGATCCAGGGGCAGGGCGCTCTGCATCAAGGCCGGCAGTGCGGTGGCCAGCACGGTGACGGCCAGGATCGGCAGCAGCGGTGGCAGCCAGGAGCCCAGGGTGCTGGGGCCTTCCCGCTGGCGTTTGCGCTGGGTCTGGGGCAGGGGCCGGCGCCACAGCAGGACGATCACGGTGAGCAGACAGGTGATATCCAGGAGGTAGATGCCGCGCAGGCGGCCCAGGGCGGCCAGCAGGGCGCCGATCAGGGCGCCGCTGACGATGCCGGCAGCATCGGCACTGCGCACCAGCGCAAAGCCCCGGGCCGAAGGAACCGGCGCACAGCCCAGGGGCACCGCCAGCTCGATCGCCGGCCAGTAGAGCCCCATGGAGATGCCCAGCAGCAGCTGGCCGCCGACATAGCCGCCGAAGCCGCTGGCACCGAACAGCACCGTGTCCCCCAACAGGGCCGTGAGGCAAGCCAGCAGCACTGGCCAGGAGCAGCTCAGGCCCCGATCCAGCAGCACACCGCTGAGCAGGCGTCCCCCCGTACCGGCCAGGGCGGCCAGGGCCAATCCCTCGGTCACACTGCTGGCACTGAAGGCTTCGTGGTGGAACACCAGCGGTGTCAGATAGAGCACCCCACCGGCTCCGGTCATCGCGATCAGCCGAATTCTCGCCAGATCGCGCAATGGCACGGGAAACTGAAGCCACCAGGTCCGAGCCCTGGCTGCCAGCCGTGCCATTGCCTCGCCACCTGAACCGTCACCTTCTGAACTGTCGCCAGCGGTCACCGCGCTCTCCCAGGGGCCTCCGACGGATTGGGGCCTTGCTGGTCAGTCTGCTGATCACGGCCCCCTGGCCTGGGCTGGAGCGTCCAGTGGTGGCGGCGGAGCTGTTGCAGTTGCGACTGGACGGCCTTGAGATTCCGATTCGCCTGGATCAACTGGAGATCTGGAGTCACGATCCCCGCGGCTCCCAGTTCCTGGCATCCCGGGGCTTCGGCTCCGCCGGTGCCGATGTGGCGGTCTGGCTGGAGCTGCTGGAACCCGACAGCCGCGCCGATCTGCTGCGCCTGCTGCGGGCTCCCCTGCTGCGGGATCGAAGCTTCGGCCGCCAGCTGCTGGACAGCTGGGCCGGGGGGCAGATGTTGGCGGAAGTGGGGGATCTGCTCACCACCCCGGATGGAAAGTCCACCACGGCCCTGCTGCAGAAGACCCTTCAGGAGCTGCTGCGCCAGCATCGTGAGGTGACGGCCCTGAGCCTGCTGCAGGCGCTGCCGCTGCCGAGTCTCAGCCTGCAGCTCGATGGCCTGTTGACCCTGGCCCAGCAGTGGCGCCAGCAGATTGATCGCCAGCACCAGGCCCTGCAGCAGCTCGCGGAGTTGGCGTTGCCGCAGCGGCAGAGCCGGCCCCTGGCCTTCAGCGGCCGATCCTCGTCGGCACCGTTGCACCTGGACCTGGCAGTGGACCATCGCCAGGAGCCCCTGCCTCTGGAGCTGTGGCCCGCTGGCAGCCAGCCGGGTCTTGAGGCGGGCCGCCAGCCCTGGCTGTTGGTGTTGCCCGGGCTCGGCAGCAATGCCGATCAGTTCGCCTGGTTGGCGAGCGCCCTGGCGCGGCGGGGCTGGTCGGTGGTGGTGCTGCAGCATCCCGGCAGTGATGGCCCCGCGCTCAAGGCGGCTCTCGATGGCCAGAGGCCACCACCGGGGGCTGAAACCGTGGCGAGCCGGCTGCGGGATGTGGCGGCGGTGCTCGCCGCCCAACGCCAGGGGCGGCTGCCGATCCAGGGTCAGGGGGTGGTGCTGGTGGGCCATTCCCTGGGTGGCTTGACGGCCATGCTGGCGGCTGGGGTGGCGCCTGAGCCCGGGCTGGAGGCCCGTTGCCGCCGGGCGATCGACCGCCTGCCGATCAGCAATCCCTCCCGCCTGTTGCAATGCCAGCTGGCCAGCACGGGCGGCTTGCCCCCAGCCCTGGCCAGGCCGGCTGATCTGCGCGGGGTGATGGTGTTCAACAGCTTCGGCAGCCTGCTCTGGCCCAGAGGTGCGCTGGGGGCCTTACCCGTGCCGACGTTGATGGTGGGAGGCAGCCTCGATCTGGTCACCCCGCCCCTGGAGGAGCAGCTCAACCTGTTCCTGCCCTCCGCACAGACCGGCAGCCGGCTGGTGCTGGTCGATGGTGGCAGCCATTTCTCGCCGGTGCGGATGACCGAGCGGGAGGAGGTGGTCTTCCGGCTCGGCAGTGAGCTGGTGGGGGCGGATCCGGTGATGGTGCAGGGCCTGTTGCTGGGCCTCTGCAGCGATTTTCTCCAGAGCCTGCAGCAGCCCCAGGTCCTGCCCTCCCAGGTGCGCCATCAGCAGGGGGTGACCGCCTACGTGCTGGATCAGGAGGCCGCCCATCACTGGCGCGATGGACTGCAGCCCTAGAGCTGAACCTCCCGAGCCCGCGCCTAGAAGCGGATGCGCGGATCCAGCAGGGCCACCAGCAGGTCCACCGCCACCGTGATCATCACGACCAGGGCCGCCACCACCACGACGATCCCCTGCACCAGCGGGTAGTCGCGCTGGGCGATGGCCTCCTGCAGCCGGTAGGCGATGCCGGGCCAGGAGTAGGTGACCTCGATCAGCAGGGCGCCGCCGATCAGGGAGGCGACGGTGATGCCGGTGATCGTCAACACCGGCAGCAGGGCGTTGGGCAGGGCATGGCGCAGCACCACCCGTCGCTCGCTGAGGCCGCGGCTGCGGGCCGCTTCCACATAGTCCGAGCCCAGGGCGCGGCGCAGGTTGAGGCGCAGGGCATTGGTGAAAATGCCGCTCAGCAGCACCCCGAGCGTGGCCGCCGGCAGCACCAGATGGCGCAACGCCCCCCAGAACTGCTGGCCATTGCCGGCGCGCAGGCTGTCGAACAGGTAGAAGCCGCTGCCCTCAGGCGGCAGCAGCGTGGGCGGAAAGCGGCCCCCCACCGGTAGCCAGCCCAGCCAGACCGCGAACACCAGCTGCACCACCATGGCGGCCCAGAACGGTGGCAGGGCATAGGTGCCGATGCCGAACAGGCGCCCGGCCAGATCGACCTTGCCCTCGGGCCGGGCGATGCCGCTGAAGCCCACGGCCAGCCCGATCACCGCCGCCAGCACCAGGGCGACGACCCCCAGCTCCAGGCTGGCGGGCAGGCTGGCGCGGATGATGCCGAGCACCGGCTCCTGGCTGTTCTGGGACAGGCCCAGATCGCCGTGCAGCAGCTGGCCCAGGAAGTGGCCGTACTGGCTGAACAGGGGCTGATCGAGACCGAGCTGGTGGCGCAGGGCGGCCCGGGCGGCGGCTGGGGCCTTGGGGCCGAGCAGGGCATCGATGGGATCTCCCGGTGCCACCCGCAGCAGCAGGAACACCAGGCTGGCGATCAGCCAGAGCATCAGCGGCGCCAGGGCCAGGCGGGCGCCGAGGTAGCGCAGCAGCTCCGAGCGGCGGCTCATGGCTGGGTCCTCCCCGATGGGGTTTCGCGCCGCTGCAACTCGCCCAGCAGCACCCGGCCGGAGCCATCGAAGCGGGGCGTACTGAGCTGGGGACGGGCCCAGGCCACCGGGGCGGTGAGCCACACCGGCAGATAGGGGCCGGCGGCGGCGGCGCGCTGCTGGATGGCGTGCAGCAGGGCCAGGCGCGGCGCGCCGGCCAGCTGGCTGCTCTGCTGCAACTGTTGATCGAGGCCGGGGGCGCTCCAGAAGCTGCCGCTCAGGGCGCTGTTGCCCTTGAGGCAATGGTTGCCGCGGGGCTGCTCGCAGCCCAGAAGGGGCACCAGGAAGTTTTCGGCGTCGGGATAGTCGGCGCTCCAGTCGTAGAAGAACATCACCAGGGCGCCCTTGCCGAGCTGGTCATAGGCGGTGGTGGATTCCATCCCGGTCGGCTCCAGGCTGATGCAGTCCCTCAGATCGCGCTGCAGCTGGGCCTGCCAGGTGAGGGCGAACAGGCGATCAGTGGGGATGTCGGAGCGGAAGGTGAGGGGCAGGCTGAAGCGCTTGCCGCTGCAGTAGCCCGCCTGACGGAACAGCTGGCGGGCGCGGGCCGGGTCGTAGGCGGGCCAGGCATCGGCATCGGAGCCGGGCAGGCTCGGCGGCACCAGCTGACGCAGGGGGGGCTTGATGCCGAGGCTGGCCCGGTTGCTGAGGGTGCGGCGATCGAGGCTGTGGGCGATCGCCTGGCGCAGGATCAGGGAATTCAGTGGTGGCTGGTCGCTGAGTAGCGACAGGAAGCCGATCTCCAGGGCCGGGCCGATCGCTTCGTGCAGACGACCGGCCTGGGCCTCGCGATGCAGGGCTCGCTGATGGTCGATGTCGAGGCCACTGGAGAGCAGCAGGTCCACTTCGCCGCTGCGCAGGGCACCGAACAGGGCGGTGGAGTTGCTCAGGGTCACCAGGGAGAGGCCGCCGTTGCGGGGCCGCGATCCCCAGTAGCGCTGCCAGGGGCTGAGGCGCTGCTGCTGGGGGCTGAAGAAGCTGAGCCGGTAGGGGCCGGTGCCGACGAAGCGATCCGCCAGAAAGGAGCCCTTGTGGCTGCGGTAAGCCGTGGGGGAGATGGGGGTGAGGAAGATCGCGCTCAGCAGCCGGGGCAGGGGGCTGAAGGGCTGCTTGAGCTCCAGCTCGATCTCGTGGGGGCCTGTGGCCCGCACGGTGCGCACCCGGTCGCTGAGCTGGAAGCCGAGGGTGCCGATCGCCATGAAGCGCTTCAGCGAGAACACCATGGCCTCGGCGTCGAACGGGGTGCCGTCGTGGAACAGCACCTGCTGGCGCAGGGGGATGCGGGCGTGAAGCCCATCGGCGCTGAGGCGGGGCAGGGCCGTGGCCAGGCGGGGTTCGAGTCGGCCGTCCGGGGCGATGGCGTAGAGCGGATCACCGAGGGCACTGAGCACCTGCATGATCCCCACCCGCGAAGCGGCGGCGGGATCGACGGAGTCGATGCGGCTCTTGGTGGCGACGATCAGGATGCCTTCAGGCCGGCGAGGCTGGCAGGCGCTGAGGGCGGGCAACACCAGCAGCAGCGCGGCCAGCACCGGGGTGCACCTCGGCAGGACTGGACATGGACGCTTCGACCTCTCCAGACCTGGGTGACGGCCCCAACGGCCGCAGAGCAGGCGCAGGCGCCCTGGAAAGTCAGTCAGGCCTGCGATTGGAGGCAATCCCAGAGGCTCAGGGCCCTCCCATTCAAGACCGGCGGGTGACGCCCGGGCGACGACGGTGGGCGGTCGTCTGAACGTGGCGCAGGGAGACCTCGAAGACGGGGGAGCCGTGGCGGGCCAGGGGCCAGGCCCGCAGCCAGCAGCGATCGCCGCGATCATCAACGCCGATGACCTGATACATCTGCCCATGTTCGCCGCCATCCGGCAGCTGGATGCAGTCGCCCTGATGAAGATTGGGGGTGGAGCGTGTCATGGGTGGTGCTGGAGGGATCTGAACCGGGAAAGGGACAGGGGGAAGGAGGGATCGAGACAGGAGCGAGGTGGCGGAGGAGAGAGGGGGGGCTGGATCTTGGCGGCAGCTCAGGATCAAGACTGAGATCCGGGGTCGGCTCGGGGTCGCTGGAGCTGGATCCACGCTCCCGACTTGTGCCGGGACGGAAGGTTTGTCTCGATACAAAAGTTGAGGTCGGTGAGCGGATCGCGACATGGTTTGAGTCCACGGGATCGCCGGAGTCCGGGGAATGGGGCGGCGGCCGGTGAAGGGGGATGGGATGTTCACTATTTCTTCCACTTTGCCCCAGGGGAGCGCCGCGGTGCCAGTCGGGTGCGATCAGTGCTGCTGATTGGCGTGATCACAGGGGGGGGCGCGGGGGGTCTTGGCATCGGCTGCAGAGCATCAGCGAGCTGCCGCCTAGCAGCGTGGTCGGCTGCGATCGGATGGATCAGGCTGGGATGGTGATCCCGAGAGGGGTTGTGGCGGCCGCCGGAGCACTGGGCCGAGGGGTGGGGTGGTGAGACGTGAAGCCATGGCGACAGATTCAAGAACTGTGATGCAGATCAACCGCGCCAGATAGGCGGAAGCGCTATGAATTGCAGCGTGTTGCTCGTATTCTGGGAGCTTAATCTTTGTTGTATTGATTTCTGTTGGCCATGTTCTCTTCGCTGCTGCAAAAGACTGGCCTCAGCCCTGGCCTTGCACTTCATTCGACAATTTCCAAGATGTTGATGGCTGCCGCCATGCTTGGAGGGGCAGGCTCGTTACTGTCTGCTGGTTCGGCTCAGGCAACTTCATACCAATGCGAGCCGCTGATTACTGGAGGACCGGGGGGTATCAAAGTCATACCTTTTACTGTTATTCAAACCAACGATACGGTCGCCTGTGGTGACAAATTATTTACTGTCGGCGCTTTCGACGTCGGGCCCAACCTCGGGTCAGCAGTCTTCGAGTGGTTTGAGGTGAATCCCCCGGCTGGATATTTAGGGGACAAATTTAGCCTTAATCTCCTATTTGCTCCTTCCTTGACATCTAACACGGCAACCATTAGTGGATTCTTTGATTATACTCTGGCGATAACCGATCCTAGCTATGATTTCAAGAATGTTCAGCTGGACAGCGCCGTCGCCATAAGTACCGATCCATTGTCCCCTGGCAATACTGTGGTAACCAAGGATATCAATGGCATACCTATCCTGACTTCTATCAATGGTGCACAGGTGGGTCCAGTGCCGCTCTTGATCCAGTCCCCAATTTCAGTTTCAAACAAATGGACGGTGGCTCAATTTGATACGCTGACAGCTGTCAAAGATACCTATCAGCAGCAGATCGTTCCCGGCCCCCTGCCCGTCATGGGTGCCGGCATGGCCTTCGGCTTCAGTCGCAGGCTGAGGAACCGCATCAAGGCCAGCAAAAAGGCCTGATCTCGGTCTGCCGTTGTTCGTTCAGCGGAGGTTTTGCATGGCAGAAGTGAAACGGCTTACCCCGGTCGGCGGCGGAAAGCCGTAGGACTTGCTTGCCGTTCTGAGAAGGCCCCACGCAACGATGGGGCTTTTTTTTGTGGTGTCTGGGGTGACGTTGCCGGCCTGAGCTGTGCCGCTTTAAAGCGTGCGTAAGCAGGCTGCCACGGTTGTGACTTCTCTGAGGTTTTCGATCGCCGCCAGGGCCTGGCGGAAGTGGGATTCCTGCACCTCATGGGTGATCACCACGATTTCAGCACTGGGTTCCGCGCTGAAATCGGCGCCGGTCTCGTCATCGCCTTTGCCGGTCTCGTCGGGCCTGGCTTCGAATTGCACGATCGATTGAATCGACACCCCCGCCTCGCCGAAGCAGGTGCCGATGCGGCCGATCACTCCCGCTTCATCGCGGGTATGGAGGCGCACATAGTTGCGATGGCGTGCGCTGGAACCATCCACCAGCTCACAGCGGCGCCAGCTGCTCGCGGCCAGCAGCGGATCGAGGCCGGCTTCGGCTCCTCCCACCTGGCGGATGCCGGCGATGTTGAGGATGTCGGCCACCACCGCCGAGGCCGTGGGACCGGCACCGGCGCCCGGGCCGTAGAACATCACCTGACCGACCGGATCGCCCTCCACCAGGATCGCGTTGTTCACCCCATGCACCCCCGCCAGAGGGTGCTGCTTCGGCAGCAGTGTCGGGTGGACGCGCACATCCAGGGAGATCGGTTCGCCAGGGGCTTCGGCTCCTGCGCCCAGTCGCTCGGCCGTGGCCACCAGCTTGACCACGAAGCCCAGCTGGGCCGCGTAGGCCACATCGCGGGCATCGAGGCGGTCGATGCCTTCGGTGGCGATGCCGGCCCTGGGCACCGGCCCGCCGTAGGCCAGCCCCGCCAGGATCGCGATCTTGTCGGCGGCATCTCCCCCCTGCACATCGGCGGCCGGATCGGCCTCGGCGTAGCCCAGTCGCTGGGCATCGGCCAGCACCTCGGCGTAGGCCGCCCCCTCATCGGCCATGCGGCTGAGGATGTAGTTGGTGGTGCCGTTGATGATGCCGCTGACCCGCTGGATGCGATTGCCACCCAGGGATTGCTTCAGCGGCTCGATGATCGGGATGCCTCCACCGACGGCGGCTTCGATCAGCACATAGACGCCCCGGGCGGCGGCAGCGGCGGCGATCTCCTCGCCGTAGCGGGCGATCACCGCCTTGTTGGCCGTCACCACCGGCTTGCCGGCGGCGATGGCGCGCAGGATCAGGCTGCGGGCCGGCTCCAGACCGCCCATCACCTCGACGACGATCTCCACGGCGGGATCGTCGATCACCGCCTCGGCACTGGTGCTCAGCAGTTCAGCGGCCAGCTGCAGTGGCCTCGGGCGGTTCAGATCGCGCACGGCGACCCGTTTGAGCTCCAGTTCCGCCACCAGCGGATGGCGCCCTTCGGGGCTGGCCAAGATTGCCGCCACGCCGGCTCCCACCGTGCCCAGCCCCAACAAGCCGATGCCGATGGTCATGCGCCGCAACCCTGCAAACCAGGCATCCTAGAAATCAACCGGGCGCAGCAGCAGGGAGGGCGGCGCAGGGTTTTTCGGCCAGGCCTCTCGCTCCATCGCCCAGCGTCACTCGGTCGCCAGGACGTAGCCATCAGCAAGTGGCCACCAGCCATCGCCTCCCAGGCCACCTCAAACCATCGACCAACCTGCCGCTGAGCGTCAGTGGCCAGCCACGTGATGCGGCGCTTCTCCCGGCTTGATGAGCCGGAAAGCTCAGCAGCGCAGGCCTGCGCCCTGCCCGATCAGCCGGCGCCGTCCGGGTGGACGTCGGATCGAGGAGCCAGGACGGCGCTTCTGGGGCATCAGCTGTCCCGTCGCCTGAGGGGTGAGAGCCGCGATGGTTTCTACTGCCCCAGCTGCAATGATCCGCGTCAGCAGCCACGGCGACCTGGCTCGCTGCCCCGACCATGGATTCAGGCGGCTGGACCTGGCGCCGGTGTCGGGTGGTCCGCCGGTTCTGGGGATGTTTCAGGCGACAACAGCGGGGTGGAGCTCAGTCAGCCGCGGCTTCGGGCGTTCCTGTGTCGGGCGTCCCTGCCGATGCCGGGACGGCAGGTTCGTCCAGCAGGCTGCGGGCCTGGGCCTGCATCATCCGGAAGATGTTGAGGAAGCCATTGGCCCGCGACGGTGTCAGGCTGCCCTGCAGGCCCGTCTCGGCGATGAAGGCCGGATCGATCGCCACCACCTCGGTGGGGCTCAGGCCCTCTAGCCCTTCGATCAGCAGCGCCAGCAACCCCTTGGTGATCGCCGCGTCGGAATCCCCCTGCCAGTGCAGGTGGCCATCGGCCAGCTGGCCCACCACATACACCTGGGAGACGCAGCCCCGAACCTTGTAGACGTCCTGTTGAAACGCCTCGGGCAGGGGGGCGAGTTTTTTCGCCAGCCAGAGCACGTACTCGTAGCGGCGTTTGGGATCGCTGGTGCTGCCCAGGCGCTCGACGATCCGATCGAGGGCGGCGCTGCCGGTGGTCACAGTAAGGGGGGCTCTAGGGGGCAGGGACGTTCCTGGGGAACGCAGGCATTGGCTGGGCAGAGACCTCAGGACCGCCTACGTCGAACATGATGACGTCAGGACTGAGCCGTTCAGGGCCGCTGGCGGCGCAGCAGCAGGCCGCCGGCGGCCCCGAGCAGGCCCAGCAGGCCCACGCTGCCCAGATGGCGCAGGGCCAGCAACGGCCCGGTTTCGCTATGGCTGATGGCGGCGGCCGGCTGGAGTTGCCCAGGGGGAAGTTCCAGGTAGTCCTTGTGCCCCGGACCCGCATCGATCTGAATCTCCCAGTCGGCATGGGCCTGGGCTGGCAGCCGGAAGCTCAGCTTGCCCGCTGCATCGGTGTGTCCCAGTTGGATCGCTTCGCCACCAGGCACCAGCAGGCGCACGTTGGCGTCGCCTGCGGGCAGGCCGTTGGAGTAGCGGGTTTCCAGGCCGGCGGAGAGGTTGCCGAGGCGTTGCAGGCTGGATTCGAGGCCGTGGGCGCTGGCGCTGACCGGCAGCAGCAACAGGCCGGCGGACCCCAGCACCAAGGGCAGCAGCAGCAGACGGGTCATGGGCCGGGTGTTCAGGAGGCTTTCCAGCGACTATCGCTGCTTTTGCCCGCCTGCACCATCCTGGCGATCGAGCTGACCATCATCGACAGCGCATCGGGGGCTTCGCCGCGCACCTGCAGCTCGGCCGCCAGGATCCGCTCGGAGGCGGTGCGGGGCCGGCTGCCGCTCTCGAGATGGCGGCGCTCCAGGCTGGCGGGGGCTGTTTCGACACTCCTCAGGGCCTGGTTCTGCAGCGCGTTCAGGTCCAAAGGTGCGAGGTCGTTGCTGCAGGGATCCTGGCAAATCGACGCCGCGATGGAGAGCCCAAGGCGGCACCGTTACAAGCTTGCAATGTTGCCCCCGTTGATCCAGTGCAGGCCGCTCTCATCCAGCCAGCCAGCGAAGGGCACATCCCAGCCATCCCGGGGCAGGGTTTCGACCACGCAGGCGGCGGGCAGCACCGCCAGGGCCGGCACGGCCCGCCAGGCCGGATCAGCCCGCAGCCGGTCATACCAGCCGCCGCCGTAGCCCAGGCGGATCCCCTGCCGATCGATCGCCAGGGCCGGCACCAGCAGCAGGCCCAGAGCGGTTGGGGACAGGCCTGTTGCCTGCCGATCGCTTCCAGGCAGGTCTGTTGAAGGGGGCTTGTCAGCAGGCGGCAGCGCCTGGGTCAACGTCGCTGCCGGTCGCGAACCTGAGGTGGGCTGGGGCGCCCCAGACCGGCCGCTGGCCAGCGGCGCCGGGATGCCGCAATGGTCAGGTGCCAGGGCATCGCCTGGGTGCCAGGGGCGATAGAGCAGCTGCGGCGCGGGCGTCATTCCTGGGTTGGTGGCGGCAGAACCATCCCGGCCACTGGGGGTTGGACCCCGAAGGACTGACCCCAGATCGGCTACTCCAGACCAGGTTGCCCCGGAACGGGTGGGCCCGGGCTCTGGTGATGGCCCGGCCGTGTCCTGGAGGGAGGCTGAGGCACCAGCGCTGCGGGCCGCGCCGCAAGGCCCTGGCGGCGGTTCGGCCCAGACCGCCGGCAGGGCCAGAGGCAGATCCAGTGCCGCCAGGGGGCGCAGATCCACCTCCCCGCTCAGGGGCCAGTAGATCCCCAGCCGCAGGCCTGCCGGTAACAGGGCCGGCAGCTCCCGCCGCGCCGCCGCCAGGATCAGCGCCTGGCTGTCGGCCAGCGCGGCCAGCCGCACGGCCCGGAATTGCCGCCGCAGCCGGGCCTTTTTGGCGGTCCTGGCCGCTGACCGTTCGGCACGGGTCTCCCCAGGCACGCCCGGGGCCCCCCCCGCTTCGCCGGCGGCTTTGGTCATCGGCAGCGTCATCGCTGGAACCAGCCGGTGAGCGCCACGGCCAGGGCATCGGCGGCGTCATCGGGGCGGGGGGGCTGGTCGAGAGCGAGTTCGCGCATCACCGCTTCGAGCACCGCCTCCTTGTCGGCATGGCCGTGGCCGGCGACGGCGAGCTTGATCTGCATCGGCGGGTATTCGACCACCGGGATCCGGAAGCGGGCCAGGGTCATGATCAGCACGCCGCGGGCCTGGACCACAGCGATCGTGTTGCTGGAGCGATAGAAGAAGAACTTTTCCACCGAGGCCAGATCGGGTCGCCAGCGGCGAATCAAGGAGCGCAGATCCGAGGCGATCTCCACCATGCGATCACCTTCGCTGCGGCCGGCCTCGGTGCGGATCATGCCGCAATCCAGCATTCGCTGGCTGCCCGCACCGCCAGTCGCGCTTCGCTCTTCCACCTCGATCACGCCGTAGCCCACCCGGGCCAGGCCGGGGTCAATGCCGAGGATGATCATGGGGGCATTGTCCGTCGGCAGGGGAGCTCCGGGCGGGCAGGTGGGCCGGACCAGGGCTTTGGGCCGGCTGTTGTGCGGGGCCAGTCTGGCCGGGGCCAGCGGCTCAGTCAGCTCAGGCCGCTGAGGTCCGTTGTCAGCCACCAGTGGAAGTACGTCGCCTCAGAACACCTGCACAGCGACATTCTGGATGCGGACGATCAGATCGTTGAAGTCGCTGTCGCTGTTGCCGCTCGCCACCGATTGGTCTTCAATGCCGAGCACCAGGTTGTTGGCAGTGTTGCTGAGGCTGACCATCTGGGTGGCACCGCCTTGGTTGGCGGCGGCGAAGGAGGAGAAGATGACGGCGGAATCGCCCTTCTGCAGCAGCAACAGGCCGTAGCGCTCGCGGGTGTCAAGCGGCAGGGCGTTGAAGGTGGCGGATGCCCCGAAGTCGGGTAAGGAGGCGGCATCGAGCAGCAGGCCTTCATCTTTGGAGCGGGCCAGGGCCGCTTGCAGATAACCGCTGTCGCCGGGATTGAAGTCGCCGACGCTGCCGGTGATCGAATCCACCGTGTAGAAGCCGAGGCTGTTGGCATCGCCGCCCAGGCGCTGCACCTCGACGGCGGCCGGGGCCGGCAGGACGGTGGGGGCGTTGCCACTGGCCTGCCAGAAGACGCCGGTGACACCACCGGCAAAGGACGCGGTGACCTGGTTGCCATCGACCGCCAGGTTGAGCAGTTCCAGGGAGACGCCGTCGCGGCTGGCGGTGGGGGTCCATTCGCGGCCGCTGAGGTTCTGCCCCGCGGTGATTGAGCGGCTGCCGATGGCCTTGTATTCGGTGGATTGCCAGCCGCCAGCGGGGTTGTCGTCGTTGGCGTTGCTGGGGTTGAGGCTGCCGCTGACGCCGCCGCTGGCGCCGCTGATCAGGGTGAGGTTGCCGATATCCGACTGGAGCCCGAAGGTGACCAGGCCCGAGCCGCTGTCGGCGCGCCAGCTGGTGAGAGGAGCGTTCTGGCTGAAGTGCACCGTGTTGGCAGTCACCAGCTGGACGGAGGTTTGCCAGATCAGATTTGGACCGACGAGGGAGACCTGGGATCGAGGGGAGCCGGCAGCGGTGTTCAGCTGCAGACGGACTGTGACCTGCTGATTGGAGAGGCCATCTTGATCCAGGGGTAGGGGATCAAAATTATTGACCGGCATGGTGAAGTTGCCGTTTCGTTGGAAGTCGGCGAGTGTCACCTCTCTGGTGGCTGAGAACGTGCTGGCATCGGCACTGACGCGTTCGCTGATCATCAAGCTGAGAGTGCTGTCATCGCCGCCGGACGCATCAGCGCGGAACTGGAGTTCGCCGCTATTGAAGCGGAAGCCACTCAACACCGCTGCTTTGGTGGGCCTGATCATCAGGTTCACCTCCTTGGGATATTGCAGGGCATCCACGGTCTTGAAGCGCAAGCTCGCCCGTTCTGCCCGGCCCTCGGCGATGGCATCACTGAAGCTGGGGACGGTGATCGTTCTGCTGATCTCTCCGGGCTTGAGCCACAGGATGCCGGCGACGGCTGGGCAGTCAACGCCCAGGCTGGTGGTGCCGTTCTCGGAGCTGGAGCTGTACTGAATGGCGAGGGGTGTGTTGATCGAGCCTTTGCGTCTGATTGTGTAGCGAAGGCTGTTCCCTTCCGTCGCGGCCATGGCCGCGACGGTGTAGTCGTCGGTCTGGATCGACTGGGAGCCGGCTTGCTGCTGAAGCCAGGCGAGATAACCATCCGCAGGATCAACGCTGTCGCCAGGCGCACTGGCGGCCAGGGGCTGCGGCGCCAGGGCTGCTGGCGCAGCGGCAGTTGTGCTGACGTGGCTGGCCAGCCAGCTGTTTTCGCCGTCAGTGTTCACGGCCGTCTGGGAACTGGGTACCAGGACGAACACCACTGCCGCACTGTCGCTGGCGGTGAAACCATTCCAGCGGGCACCACCATAGACGAGATCAGCTTTGGTATTGCGGCTGAAGTCAGAACTCAGTTGAATCAAGTCCTGGGCATCCGTCACCAGGAACAGCAGCTGATCTTCGTTGAGATTTTCAACGGCGAAGGCATCGAAGCTTAGGGTGTTGGCGCCATAATCCACACTGCTGATCAACTCCACTGATTTCAGTCGGTTGCCGGGCCGGATGTAATAGGTGCTTGGATCGGCGCCTGAGGGGTCTGCACTGCTTTGTGTTTCCTCAGTAAAGCTCCAGTTCTGGTTGGCTGGACCCTGCAGCAACAGGGTGTCGATGCCGGCCCCAGCATCGATGCGCAGGAAGTCGTTGTCGATCAGACAGATCTGGTCGTCACCGTTGCCGGCGAGGATCACATCCTTGCCGCCGCGCCCCTCGATGCGGTCCGAGCCATCGATCGCGGCCATGATGTCGACCAGGGGTGTACCCAGCAGGGTGTCATCGCTGGGGGTGCCGATCTGATTGGCGATGTCGAGGAAGTCGCCACCGAACAGGGCGTACTGATTGGCCAGGCCTGCGGCTGGATTGCTGGGATCGCTGATCAGAATGTCTTTGTAGCCATCGGCATTGATGTCGAGGTTGCCATCGATCGAATAACCAGCCAGGGACGCCTGGTTCGCTGTGGTGGGGGGGATGTCCGTGGGTGTGACATTGAGAACCTGATTCCCGCTGGTTTGCTGTGAGTAAGCCGAATAGAGCTGACCGCCGCTGACGAACACTGTGCTTGTGTTGTTGTTGTCACCCGGAATATTGTTGATATTGTTCAGTTGATTTGACCAGGAATTGTATGCTGCGCCCGTGGCGATGTAGCAATTGCCGGCGTACAAGAAGGAGTTGCTCAGATACAGCTGGCTGGCATTGGCAGTCAGTCCGAGCACCGGCGGCACTCCGCTGGTTGCGAAGCCGAGTGCGCTTTGGTAGGTGTCGCATGCCGCGCCCGGCTCGCCTGAGACAGGCTGGGCGAAGGTGAGGGTTGTGTTGGAGTTGCTATAACTGCCCGAATAGAAGGCCAGAACGGTCTTGCCCTGCAGGCGTGTGGCTGCCAGGTTGGAGGCGGAAAGGTTCGCACCAGAGGTGTCCGTGAGGGCCGTGCCACTGCTGGCCCAGCTGACCCCCGTGTTGCTGGTGAATCCGGTGGAGTAGAGCGAGTAGAGGTTGGTGTTGCTGGCCTGGCGGTTGTAGTTGGAGTTGTAAGCGGTGTAATAGAGAGCCAGCCTGTTGCCCTCATTGACCAATTCGCCGGAGCCCTGGATGCTGTTGATATTGACATTTGCCCAGCTGGCCGCCTGGGTGAGATCACTGGAGAGATTGGCGCTGGCGATCCAGAGCTGCTTGTTGCCACAGGTGTAGGCGATGTAGATGTAATTCTGATAGATCGCCGTGCTGGTGACGACAGGCGCACTTCTGGTGTTGGTTGGCACACCCTGCACGGTCACAGATGTCCAGCTGGAGGAGTCGGGTTTGCCATAGGAGAGCAAAATATAATTCAGCCCTTTGGCATTTGGTGCGTTGTTCGACACCGCCACGTACGCAGTGCCGGACCCATCAACGGTGGCGGCGGTGGCGCCGACACTCGTGGTGGCTGAGGACAGCTCGATGGTCTGCTTGTCGCTGCTGGCGCTGTTCAGGGCCGTGGCCTGGCTGTAGCCGTTGTAGGTCTGGATCGGTTCAAACCAGACTTGCAATGAGGGGACCTGGTTGATGCTGCCGGGATAGGGATACTGGTTCAGGGGTGCCTTGAGCCCTGCCGATGTCCAGCCTGTCTCGTAGCTCCCCTCCGCCTGGGCCAGACTGAACTGATTGTCTTTCACCTTGAACAGCGAGCCATCCAGCAGCACGGTCTGGATGTCCTGATTGGCGCTCTCCGGTGGCGTGAGTGCCAGGATCACGTCGTCAAAGCCGTTGCCATTGACATCGCCGGCGGCCCGGATGCTCCAGACGGAGTAGGCCAGGTTGCCGTCGCTCAGATAGAGACTGGATAGGCCATCGGCTGCCAGATAGTCGGTGTAGCCATCGCCATTGAGATCGCCGAAGCCCGCCAGCGTCTGCAGGGAGGGTGTGCCGGCATAGCCAGCTGTGAGCGGGTTGGCGATTGGCTTGATGCTGGTGCTGGCGCCGGCAAACAGCTGTTGCAGGCTGCCGGGGCTGCTGGCCGTGGCGGTGAGATCGGCGATGTTCAGGGACGTGCCGGAGGCGCTGCCAGCGGTGCTGCTGATCTGATAAGTGGAACCAGCCTCGACACCATTGAGGCGGAGGCTGTTGTCGCCAGCGAGCGCTGCGAAGGGGGTGAAGCTGGGCAAGGTTTGTTGTGGGTACAGAGCGGCGATCTGGACGCTTTGCTCTGTGGCTGTCGAGAGATTCCTGTTCTGGACGGCGGCCGGAGTATCAGCCCCCAGCAGGAAGCGCACACCCGTGGCCAGTTCCGCATCGCTGGCGCTGAAATCACCCGAGGCCGCATAGGCCACATTGTTGGCGCTGATCGCCAGGTCGTCGTAACCATCGCCGTTGAGATCACCGACGGCACTGAGGATTGAGCCCGTCTGGCTGCTGTTCAACACCTGGGCGTTGAGCCCATTCAACTGCACGTTGGTCGGCGGATAGGACGGATTGCTGGGATTGGGGCCCATGCCGGCAATCAGCAGCGGATTCTGGGCATTGGCTGTGATCAGGGGGGTGTAGCCGATGTTGGAGGAGAGAGCTTGGCCATCGTTCAGCGCGAGCCAGTCGCTGACGTCGGCATTGCTGAGCTGGACAGCCACCTGATTCGGTTGATTCGTGTCGGTGTAGGTGAGCACCAGACCCTGGCTGCCACTGGTCAGGCCCACCCCTCGTTGCAGTACGGAGTTGGTGCCAGCAGGGGTGTCGAGCAGGCTCCAGATCGGCGAGCCACCATTGGCGACGGTATCGCTGGCTGTGGTGAGATAGATCGTGCTGCTGGGATTGCCGTAGGTACCGCCCTGATAGCCGATGTAGGTCTGATCGTTGTAGCGGGTGAGCGCCAGATTGCTGCTGGCGGTCTGAATGGAGCCACCGCCGTAGAGCACCGAGGTGTTGGTCCAGGAGGTGCCACTCGGTTGGCTGCTGTAACTCTTGAGAATGCGATCAGACGAGTCGTTGGCGATGAAGTAAACGGCAAGATTGTCGCCCTCGGCGATCATTGAGGCGGCGGTGGCTGTTTGGCCGGGAATCTGATATTGGGTTACCCAGTTGTTGCCACTTTCCAGGTAGGTGATGTTAAGATCGTTGCTGCCAGCGGCGACGTAACAGAGATAAAGCGTGTTGTTGAAATAGGCAATCGAAGGAGCTGTATAAGTACCCATGCTGCTGGGCAGTCCCTGCCAGCTGCTGTTCCAGGTCTTGCCGTTGTCGGTGCTGCTGTTCCAGTAGAGGTTATTTGTCGTTCCCCGCACGGCCATGTACACGGTGTTGCCGTTGCGGGTCAGGGCGGCTGGCGACAGGGCGGCGCCGCCGCCGACGTCCTGCCAGGTGCCGGCAGCCAGGCCGCCAAGGCTGTAATCAGCACCAGCCCGCTGAGTGAGGATCGAGCCACCGTTGCCATCAGGGAGCTGAACTGTGCTGTCCATCCAGGTGAGCCAGGGCACCGCATCACTGCTGGAGACGGCCTGCAGTCCCACCGCCAAGTCCTCGCTGACGCTGCCCACCAGCAGCAGATTGTTGACCACCACGGGTGCACTGCCGAGGTTGGAGCTGACTCCTGCCAGGATGCTGGTTTCCCATTGCGGATTGTCGTTGATCAGCCAGGTGGGCGAGTCGCCGGCGGCCTCCAGCAGCCGCAGCTGATTGACCACGATCTGCTGGTCGGCATTGGTGTAGGTGAGTGCCAGGCCGGTGCCGGTGCTGGTCAGGCCCAGGGAGTTGAGCGGAATCGAGTCAGCCAGGGGGATCGAATCTTCCTGTTGCCAGAGCACACCGCCGGCGTCGGGGCTGAGCAGGGCGATGGCGTCCAGCCCGGTGCCACTGCCTCCATTGGCCTGGCCGTAGGCCAGAACCGGAACGCCGTTGAGCAGGGTGCCCGCCAGGGCCGTGGCACTGAGGATCGGCGTGCCGGCGGCATCACTGCTGAGGGTTGATGCCGGCGACCAGCTCGTGGCCGCTGCTGGTGTGGTGGAGGTGGCTGATGTGATCGCCTGGCTGGTTTGGTCGACCCAGTAGAGCGATAGCGCATCGCCCTGATTGAGCAGCAGCGGCGCCAGATTGGTTGCCGGGGTGGTCGTGGTGGTGGCGGAGCTGGCTGTGGCGAGCTGGATTGGCGTTGATCCCGACCACTGGTCCAAGGTGGTGCTGGTGCTGGGATCCCATGACGCCAGGCTGATGCCCTGGGCGCTGTTGCTGAAGGCGAGATAGAGCTTGTTCTGGTAATAGGCGAGCGAGACAGGCAGCGACGAGCTGATGTCGGGCTGGCTGGCGCTGATGTCAACCCAGGTATCCCAGGTGTTGCCGGAGTCGGCGCTGCGGCTGAACCAGAGGGTGTTGTCGTCCCAGGATTTGACCACCGAATAAATGATGTCGCCCACGGCCAGGAAGCAGGGGGCGACGTCACTGAGGCCGTACTCCACGTCCTGGCTTGGGGGCGTCAGACCCGCCGGTGCCAGTAGACCGAAACCGGAAGCCAGAGGCAGGGTTTCGCTGGGACGGCCGTAGAGAATGCCGGTGGTGCTGCCGGCACCCTGGGAGCTGCTGCTGAGGTTCTGGCTCAGGAACAACGCTAGATCATCAAAGCCATCGGCGTTGAGATCGCCTGCCGCAAGAATCTGGGTGCCGTTGTCGACGTAGAAGCTGAAATCGTTGTAGAGGTAATCAGCCAGGATCGCCTCGCTGGAGCCCCCCAGCTCCACCCGCACCGCCGTGAGATAGTCGCCTGGGGTGACGGAATAAAAGTCGCCATAGCCATCGCCGTTGAAGTCGCTGATCGAGCACAGGGATGCTTGGGTGGTGGTGGCCAGGCCCTCCAGCAGGAAGCCCTGATTGCTGGCCAGTTTGTTGAGCTGGAAGTTGCTGATGTCCTGCAGGTAAGTCTTGCCCCAGGTGAGATAGCCATTGCCGGCCCCGCGGCCGCCGAGCAGGATGTCGTTGATGCCATCGCCGTTGACATCATGGGCATTGAAGCTGCCCAAGCCCACGTTCTCCTGGCTGGCGCTGCCGGATTCGCTGAGAATGTTGAGGTTGATGCTGCCGTTGTTGTTGGAGATCGTGCCGATGCCACCGGCCGAAACGGTGCCGGTGTAGGGGCCATTGGCTGAATCGGTGGGATCGCCGAGGATGCTATCGCCCCCGAAGACCAGATAGCCGATCCCCATGCCTGATTGGGCGTTATAGGCATTGATCAGCAGGTCGTTGTAGCCGCTGTAGGAGGGATTGCCGGGATCGGCATTGACATCACCGGTGCTGGCCAGGCCATTGCCGAAGTGGTCGTTGGCGTTCTGGCCATACAGGGTGAGGCCGGCGGACAGGTGGGCGAGATATTGGTTGGCCCCGGAACTGGTCTGGCCCAGCACTGTTGCTGGCAATGTGCTGGGATTGATGAAGTAGGCGGCCCCGGATCCACCGCTGGTATCAGCACCGATGACCAGCGTGTTGGCGTTGGTGTTGTTGAGATCGGCCAAGGCAACACTGCTGCCAAAGCCGCTGGAGCCGGTGTTCCAGGGGGAGGCGCCATAGAACACTGATGTCTGCTCGGCACTGCTGGAGCCGCGGCTGAACTTGGTATAATAAACAGCCCCAATTTCATTGGCGGTGAGGCTCTGATCGTAAAAGGTGGTGGCCTGCGCGATCGGATTGGTCATCAGCGCCTTGAGGCGCTGCATGGTGGCGGAGGCTTCGTTGGCATTGCCCTCGGCCGAATTGGCGATGGCGGTATAGCTGCTGCTGCCGGCGGGAAGATTGATGCTGTTGGCTGTGGCTGCTGGCAGTTTCACCTTGAGCAGGGCGCCATCGCCATAGGGATTGCTGTTGGTCTTGGTGGTGAGATTGGTGGTTTGTTCCTGCTCGTTCTGCAGCTCCTTGTTGCCGCTGTATTGCAGGCCCGCTACCAGGCCCGGCGCGCCGATCGCCAGTTCCACCGTGGCGGCATCGCCGTTGCTGCCGGGGGTGGAGCTGGCGGCCAGGGAACTGCCCAGCCGCTCACCCCAGTAGCTGATGATCTCCTCGCCGGCGGCACCGAGGCTCACCAGAGTGCCGCCGATGCCTGTCTGCTCCAGGCTCAGGACCGCTGATCCGCCGGCGGCGGTGGGGGCGTAGCGATAGACGGCGCCGACGGGAACGGCGGATGTGGCATCGTCACTCACCACCTCGGAGCGATAGGTGGGGGCGCCGATGTAGAGCGCGGTGCCGTCAAAGGCGAGGGCCGATCCGAACTGGGCATTGCCGGAATCTCTGCCCGCGGGGTCGGCTCCTGCCAGTTGCGGCGTCAATACGGTGACAATGCCCACACCGAGAGCGTCGGGATTGTTGAGATCGAGGCTCTCAGGATTGCTGTTGAGGTTGGCTTGAATCCAGCTGCCGGAGATGATGTAGACGCTGCCGCCACTGTTGGTGTCTGGAGCTGAGAGAACTAATTCATCGCAGCCATCACCATCCAGGTCGGCCACCAGCATGACGCGGCCTAGATTGCCACCCCAGCCCTCGGTGGGATCGGCCTCAATCAGCAGGCCGCCGCTGCTGCTCGGCGACTTGGCATCCTGCAGCAGCGGCAGGTTGGGCGCATCGGCATTGAAGTTGCTGCGTGCCAGGGCATTGAGCCAGGTGCTTGGACTGAGGCCGACGGGTGGATTGCCGCTGCTGGGGTTCTCGGGATAAAGGCCCGTGAATTGAACCCACACCCGACCGGCAGGGTTGCTGTCGGCTGAGGGCGTGAACGGCTGGGAGATGGCCAACCAGCCGGCGGCGGTTCCTGCATAGCCGGTGATGGTGGAGGTGTAGCGCCCCGCCACCTGGGAGAGTCCGAAGCCCTTGCTGGTGTTGGCGGGGTTCTGCTGGGAGCGGATCACTTCGCCGCTGTCGATGTACTGCAGCTGGTAAGGAGCCGCTTCGAGAATGTCGGCGCTGACGATCTGCTCGGGGTAGAGCGGATTGCTGGTGAGGCTGCGGGGATTGGGATTGGCACTGATCCTGGGGCCCGTGACCGGCACCATGGCATTGAGGCCGCCGGTATTGAGCTGGGCCGAGGAGAAGGTGCTGCTGCCGTTGGTGGCGGGATTGAAGAAGTTGAGCTCGTAGCTGTAGAGCGCTGCTTGGCTGCCGAGCTTGCTCATCGGCACCAACAGTCCCACCGCTGGGCTGTTGTTGAGGAAGGTGTACTGAAGATCGCTGCTGGTGGCCCGGGGCTGGCGACTGAGCAGGGTTTGCTCGCCGATCAGCACCTGGCTGGGATCGAGGTTGTAGGTGCTGATGATGGTGCTGGGATCGCTGCTGTTCAGCAGGTTCACGGTCACCGATTGCAATTGCTGCTTGGCGGGGTTGAAGCCGGCTTTGCTCCAATCGCTGGGATTGATCTGCAACAGATCGGTGTCCTGCAGCGAGGTGCTGCGGCTGCCGCTGGGCTGGGTGGCCACCGGTGCAGGGATGGGATTGAGTAGCTCGGCCTTGGTCCAGCTGCTGGATGACTCGTCGTAGTTGGTGTAGAAGGTGGCCTTTTCGGCCCCATTCGGATCGACGGAGCGGGCCTTCCAGTGCAGGTTGACCGCACCGGTCTCCACCCCAGGTGCCGCCGACAGCCCGCCGACGTTCACCCCCAGGCTGGCGAGCAGGCCAGCGGCATCGGAGCCCGTCATCACTGGCCAGGCGCCGCTGGGATTGGAGGGTGTGGGGAGATCGAGACCGGAAAGCGATTGTTGGTAGAGCGCCAGTTCGTCGATGGCGCCGCCATTGTTGAGATAGATCAGCAGGGCATCCTGGGCTTCCGTTGCCGGGCTGAACACATCGCTGAGGGCCGTCTGGCCCACCAGCTGGTTGTCGATGTAGAGGCTGGCGCGGCCTGTGGTGAGCGGTACATCCACGGCCTGCTGATTGATGACCTGGGTCTCAATGTCCGGCAGGTAGGTGGCGACGATGTAATGCCAGGCATCGTCGTTGATACTCAGCGGTGTCACCCCGTCACTGCTGCTCAGCAGCGAGGTCTGGGTGCCGACATCAAAGACCACCTGTCCCTGGCTATTCACCGACACGGCCGTTGAATGGGTCAGGGCAAAGTCGAGGGCGAGGCCGCCATAGTTTTCCTGCGCATACTGCGGCGGGATGCTGCCGCTGGCCGCCGAGCTGCTGGGATTGAGGCCGAAGTTGACCTTGGACTTGCCTGCTTTCTGCTGGTAGTTCCAGAGGTTCTGGAACAGGGTCTGCAGGTTGCTGTTGTTGGCCCAGTCGCTGCTGGCGGTGGTGACCAGGCCGCCATTCATCAGCGCCTGATCGCTGCTGACCGCAATCGTGTCGAGGCTTGAATTGGGTGCACCATCCAGCAGGGCTGTGGTGAATTGCAGGCTGGTGACGGGCACCTCGGCAATCACACCAGCGGCAGTGCCGGTCGTGCCGATCAAGGCGTTGGCGGCTAGTCCGTAGCTGGCCAGGAAGTCGTTCACCCCGGCCACCGCGGTGCCGGCCTGAAGGTTGGTGATCTGCAGGGCGTTGCTGTAGAGACCACTGCCACCACTGCCACCGTTGCCGCCTATGGCGGTGGTGTTGGTGCCATTGGCCACCACGGCCCAGGCGTAGGCATACGCCGTATTGAGGTCGGTGCCCGGAGGGATGCTGCTGCTGTCGGTCAGGCCCCTGCCGAGGGCGTCCTGGTAGCTGATCTGATCGACGAGGAATTCGGAGCTCAGCAGCCAGCCCGTGGGCAGCTGGCCGGTGGTGATCGAGGGTTGGCCGAGGGCAAACAGGCCGGCCCCGTTGGCATTGCCGGTTTGCGGAACGCGGGCCCAGAACTCGATCGTGTAAGGGCTGCGCACCACCCCGCTGCCGGGGGTGGTGCTGGAGGGCTGGGCCGGCGCCGGCACGAAGGTGTTGAGGCTGCCGACACCGGTGCTGAGCACGCCCGTGCCGTTGATGTTCTCGATGGCGGCATCGCTGTTGACTCCCAGGGCACCGGCGACGTTGAAATCGAGGCCGGTGCTCGAGGCGCTGGTGACCGCCGCCGGCGAGTCGCCGAGGCTGCCGATGTTGTCGTTGCCAACGCCCGCCTGCCCCTGGCTCATCTGCAGATAGACGTAGGGGTCGGAGGTGAGCACGGCCTGCGCATAGGGCACGGCCACGTTCTGGCTCCAGAAGATCGCCGGCTGCTGGCTGAGGCTGCCGTCCGGCTGGGCGATCGCCATGGTGCTGATGCTGAGATCCTCGACACCGATACCCACGGCATCGGGGGAGGCCCAGGTGATCGTCTGGGGTGTCTGGAAGCTCTGGCTGGTGGGATCAAACAGGGCCGCTTTGATCACCGTGGGGGCCTTGCCGCTCTGCGGAGTTTCAGAGAGGGGAGCCAGGCCTTTGACAGCCGCGATCGAGGTCTCACTCCAGGTGAGCAGCACCTGCAGCGGGGCCTCGGCTGTGCTGCCGGGCACCAGGGCGATGTCCAGGTCGTCGATGATGGCGTTGTCGGCAGCGATGTAGTTGAAGGGATTGGTCTGCCAGCCGGCGGTGGTGTGGATCGAGAAGGCGATCTGCTGATTGTTGAAGTAGTTGTTGTAGAAGTTCTGGTAGTCCTCGGCGCCGCTGCTACCGCTGTTGGGCACCGGTCGAGCGATCACCTCCACCCAGGCGACAAGATCGCCGCCCTCGATGTTGCCGAAACTGCTATCTGCCGGCAGTTTGGTGGCAACCGGAAGGCGCGCTAAAGAAAACTGTTGTTCTTCTGCTTTCCAGGACAGTGAGGGGCTCGGATCCACCGTGCGATTGACACCGGCCTGCCAGGTGCTGGAGCTTGAATTCCACTGAATGCCATTGAGGTAATACGTATTGAGATTATTGGTGTTATTACTTTCCCCATCCACGAAGACCACGCGGCTGGCAATGGGATTGGCTTTTTGAGATGCGAACAAAGGCGCCTGATTGGTATTGCCATCGGCGATGTAAACGCCGCTGGTGCTCGGCGCCGCAATCGCCCCAGGCACGGAGCGCTCCGTGAAGAAACTGTGCTCATCAATGAAGTTGTTGTACACCAGTGTCGTCGGTGTCAGCGTCAGCACAGCGGCCTGGCTTGGCGTCACCCCTGCTGGCAGATCGAGCGCCAGGCTGTAGCTGGGGCTGCCATTGGCGGGCGGGGTGCAATAGAAGGGTTGATCCAGGCTCACCTTGACAATGGCGCCATCGATGATGGTGACCGTGGCCGTTGCTGCACTGCCTGGCACCAGTCCGGGCACGGGTGTATTGCCCTGGTAGACGGTGTAGCCCACCGCTGTGTAGGTGTAGGGGCTGTGGTTGTCCTGCGGTAGTGTTTTGGGCTGCTGGCTGACAGCATCAAAGGGCTGGTAGCCGCTGCCGCCATCGGCCACATCCACGCTCTGAATCACGGCGGCGGCCTGGCTGCTCCAGATGCTGCTGTCGGCGGAGCTGAGAATGACTGTGGGAGGGGTGGCCTGTCCCTTGGCGATGGCGCCGTTGTTGACGATGGCTGTGCCGGTGCTGGCGTTGACGCTGACCAGATCCGGCACCACCACCACCGTGCTGCTGCTGTTGGCGTATTCGGGCAGATACCCATAGATGCCGGCCCGGGTGATGACCAGGCTGGTGATCTTGCCCCCGGACACCACGATCGTGGCCTCAGCGAGGTCTTCCTCACCGCCGGGGGTGACGCCGAGCAGGCGAACATTGGTGTAGGTGCCATTGTTTAAACCAGTGCCACCATTGCCCTGCTGGAGGGTGGCATTGGTCTGCATCAAGTTGGCACTGGTGGCGAAGAGCTTCTGCAGCCTTAGGGTCTGGGTGTTCTGGCCGGTGAGCAGGTGGTCGCCGGTGGGGGGTGCCCAGTAGAGGTAGCTGCCCTGGCTGGGTGCATAGACGATGCTGCCGCCGCCAGTGGCTGGGGCTAGGGCTGGGACTTGAGCTTGAGCGTTGACAACATTGCTGCTGCTGGTTGATGCGGGCTTCGGTGCGGGGTAGGTGTTGTCGATGGACAGAACCGGTTGCCAGGCACCAAAGACACCAACAGCGAGCTCGGCCAGGAATGTATCGGAGGTGGTGGTGTTGCCGGCATCGACCAGCACGCTCTTTGACTCATTCAGCGCTGTGCCTTCAAGGCCGAAGGCAGCCATGTACCTGCCTTCCAGTGTCAGCTTAAAAGTGTCAAAAAAGCCGCTGCTCCGTTTGTAGTAAAGTTCTGGATTTGCCTGGTATTCACTGCTGTTTAGTGAAAGGTAGATGGGGTCGATCAGGGCAGTGCTGAGGCCAAGAATGGCGTTAGCGAAATTTTTAATCTTGAAGAATTTTGAGTCCTCGTATTTTTCGCTGGCGATCAGCGTTCCGCCATCTCTTGCCCCCTTTGCTTTGGAGATGACGACCCCAAGTCCGGCTACAAATTCAAGGAAGCTTTCTGCATCGCCTATGCCGCCGACGACTTTCCCGGTTGTGCCCTTCGTGATTGATGTGGGCAGGGGAGTTTTGCCGTTGCCCATTGATTGGAGCCACTGATAACCAAAGTCGTCACTGGCGCTGAAGTCAAAGGATGTGACAGAGGGAATTCCCTCGGCGGAGATATTGGCCCAGGTGTTTTTGCTCACGAAGCCGGCGTTGGCTGACAGGGCTTCCCTTGCCTGAAGAAAGGTTGGATTGTGAGCTGCGGTTCGGTCGTAATACGTTGTGCTACCTGTCGAGCCGGATAGCGCTATTCTGAAGAATTTTCTGTTGACGACCTTGAATCCAACTGCATCATTTGTGATTGCATTGAAATCTTTGAGGCCTCTGAGGTATCTCGATACTGAGGCATCTTTTTTCTTCTCCTGGCCGCCTATCAGCAAGCCAATGGTCGGTTCTGCCTGGCTTCTGAATGCCAGCACTCCAGCTTGGTTGGTGAAGCCGAAAAAGCCGCTCAGGCTAAAGACGAGCCGGGATTGTCCTCCCCAGCGTTCAATGAACAGGGCTTTGTAGACCTTGTCCAGTGACGTGCCTGGATTCTCGAAGTTGCTGGCCACTCCCCAGGGAATCGCCACACCCCAGCGCGTCACTTCCGCCAGGTAGCCCACCTGCACGGAACTGGGATTTTTCTTCCTTCCCACTTCCCAGGCGCCGCCCGTGGGGGTGGAGGCACCCAGGCCTGGGGGTTGGCTGGCGGCCATGGCGGCGGCGGAGACCCCCGCGGCCATGGCTGCCGGGGCGATCAGGGAGGCGCGGGACAAGCCACTGCTGCCACCTGAGGAGCCGTCCGGCAGGGCAGGGGCTGGCGCTGCCGGTTGGCTGCTGCTCTCCAGGGTGGCGATGCTGGTCCAGGTGGGGCTGCTGGTGGCGCTCGCCTTGACGGGATTCCCCTGCAGCACCGGCGCCAGGCCGGAACCCGGGTTCAGGATCTGAAAGCTGGTGGTGTACAGATCGCTGTCGGGCCGCACCAGGCCGCTGATCGCCTGCTGGGCCGCCTGCTCCGGGCTGAGGCTGCCGCTCTGGAGGGCATTCTGGTTGGCTGAGAGGTTCTGGACCTGCTGCTGTTTCTGGCTCACCAGCGTGAACTGGCCGTTGGCGTCCGCCCGCCACCAGGCTGAACTCCCTGTCGTTCAGCGTGTCATCGGTGAGCTGCACCTCCTGACTGAACTGCAGGTCGCCGTTGTCATCCCAGCGGCCGAACACCGCGTAGATCTCGGCCTGGCTGTCCTGGCCCTTGCGGTAGAGCAGCACGATGCCCGGATCCCAGCTCTGGCCCTGGGCATTCGAGCCGCCCGCTTCGTTGGCCCAGAGGTTGTCGAGGTAGGTGGCCTGCACGGCATTGCCGCCGACCGCGCCCGGTACCGGCGTGGTGTCCACCCAGCGCTCCGCCTGGCTGTCCCAGCGGCACTGCAGCAGCTGGCCATCGTTGGCCAGAAAGCCGTAGGCGGTGCCGTTGGCGTCGTTGACGACCTGAATGCTGCTGGTGGTGGCCATGGAAGAGAGGTGGCGGCGCGAAGCTCAGATCGGCGCAAGCGGCTGGCTCATCCACCCGCCCCCCGGGGCCGGGTGATCTAGCTGTTTCGCTGCTCTTCTGATGCTTTTCAGTCATTCTTATGGCTTTTCTAGCGGCACCGCCACCCTCTAAATGGAGGGTGTGCCAGCAGAGCCTGCGTGGCGCAGGCTTTTCGGCTGTTCTTGCCGCGGGGATGGATGGGCATCTATGGATGGGCATCTCAGGACGGGTCCCGGCCTGAGTCCTGGAGCTGGGGCGTTCTGGCCGTAGGCAGCGCGCTGCGGCGTCGTGATCAGCTGGTGGCAGCCTGGTTGATGGCAGCCCGGATGGTGGTGCCACTGGTTGCAGCTGGTTGCCGCCGCCGGCCACTCGCCCCGCGAATCCGGCATCGCTGTCCTTGGTCTGGCTCGGCAGCCATGGACGGCTGCCAAGTCAGGGGACGGCTGCCGAGCCAGCGCCTGGTTGCCGTCCTTTGCTTTCAGCTCTCAGCCGGTTCCGCCAGCCGCAGGCTCCGCCCCAGGCGCCGCCCGATGATCAGCAGCACGGCGGCCGTGGCGGCCAGGGCGACGACGCGGCTGGCGATGGCCAGGGGGCTGAGCGATCCGCGGCTGGCCTCCGCCCCCACCGCTCCGGCCAGCACCAGCACGGCAAAGCGCGGGATCAGCACCAGGCAGGCCAGGGCGTAGGTGCGGCCCGGTGTCGGCGACAGGGCACAGCTCGCATTGACCAGATTCATCGGAATCAGGGCCAGCCGCAGCAACAGCATCAGGCGCAGGCTCGCCGGGGTCTGCAGCAGCCGTCTAAGGCGCCGGCCGCGCCGCTGACGCTCCAGCCAACGGCTGATCCGGGGCCGCAGCAGCCCCCGGCAGAGCCACCAGTTCAACACCAGGCCGGCGGCCTCCCCCGCCAGCACCACCGCCAGGCCGGTGCCGCCGCCATAGAGCACCCCGGCGCTGACCACCAACACGCCCCCCGGCAGCCCCAATCCGACGGCGCCCGCCAGCAGCAGGGCAAAGAGCGGCGGTGGGATCAGCAGGGGCATCAGCGTGATCCAGGCGCGCTGGGGAAGGTAGGAGTTTGCAGAACAATCCCTTCAAAAGAGCGAACCCGCGTTTCGTCCGCGATGGAGAGCGCCGCTGGCAATCAACGGTTGCCGCCCCGCAGAGCAGCGCTCCATCTTGTTCAGGGCAGGGTTTTAGCAAACTCCTGGGGCCTGTTGGACGCCGGGGGCTACTGGCATGAGCCCTGTCGAGTTGCCCTTCCAATCGGGTGCACCCCTTGGGCTTTTCTGCCGGCCCGGGAGCGATCGGCGCAGCCCGTTGCTGAGGACTGGCGCGGTGGGTTCCGCGGCCCAGATCGGGTCAGGCTTGCTGCCGCTCCAGCCAGTGCTGCAGGTCGGCCGCCGCGCTGAAATCCAGCAGACTGAGGCTCAGATCCTCCAGCTGCTCCAGCGCCAGTGGCTCGATGCGGGCCGTGGTGACCGGATCGGGGGGACCCAGGGATGGTGAAGCAGGCGCAGGCAGAGGCTGGTGGCTTCCCGCAGGAGCCCTCCCCACGCCCTTCCTGGCGCCCAGTCTGGAGTCCTGTCTGCAGGCCTTCCTCGAGGATCTCCTGGAAGGCACGGGTATGGCGCCAGCTGTCTCGGGAAATACCGATGGTGGCCATGATCTCCTCGTTCGTGAGCCCAGCGAATCGTTCGCCCAGCCTAGGCAGAATCAACTCCAGCAACTCCGGTCGCAGCGCCAGGATCCTGCGGCAGCAGGGCACCAGAGCGGCTTCGGGGCGAACGGGAAGGGTGAGCAGGGCAAGCCGCAGATCGGGTTCTTCAACCTGACTGAGCTCAGCCAGATCCACCCAGATCACATCCTGGAGGAGAAAGCGTTTGAGCAGCTCGGGTTGGTCGTCGCCGAGTTTCAACCGCCGGTGGGGCACCAGCAGCACCACCTGCAGATGCTGCACCCGGGGATGCTGCTGAAGGAAGCGGAAGCTTTCGGCACCCAGGCGCCGTTGAAAGCCCCGATCCGGGTGCATCTGCACCTCCAGGATCACCACCGGCCGTTCGGGGCTGCCCCGCTCGTCGTCCCTGGGTCAGAGAACGCCATCGAGCTGGTGGCGAACGGATTTGACCTCCTCGGCGACGAAGCGGTGCTGCTGCCGCTGGTCGGCCTGGCTGGTCTCTGCCGAGCCGGCGCCATGGGGAAGCAGCAGGCGGATCAGATCCGGCTCCGCCTGAAACACCGCAAAATTCCATTGATCGCTATGTACAGCCGACTTGATTTGCCTGGTAACGTTATTCAGTCGCGCTTCATTTGTGGAGGGAATTCCGGCGGGCGTGGGCTAATGCTGGGTAGGGCCTCGGCAGAGAAAAAGCCGCCGAGATCCGCATGCACTGCCCATATAGTCCTGCGGGGAACATCACGCGCTAGTTCTGCAATTCCGGCCTGTCACCCAGGGTGTGGTTACGGATGGGCAAGGGCCTCGATCAAAGCAAGGGCGCCGGAATCCGCCGAACGCCCCTGCCAACGGCGCCGAGCGGTTTGAACGTCAGCCCCTGGCACTATTCATCCCGTCGGCGCTTGGCAGCAGTAGCTCCAGCTCCAGCGCCGTACGCACCACCATGGTGCGGTTGCGACAGCCGAACTTCTGCAGCAAGGAGCGGGTGTACTCCCGCGCCGTGCTCTCGGCGATGCCGAGCCGCTCGGCGATCTGGCGGTTGCTCAATCCGTGGGCCAGTTCCTGCAGGGTTTCCTGTTCCCGTGGTGTCAGCTGCGGCTGTCTGTCCCGGTTGTGGTGCGAGAGGACACCCAGCAAGGCTGGATCCACGTAGCGGTGTCCCCGGCCCACCGCGGCCAATCCGTTGATCAGGGCGCCGCTGCCGAAGCTGTGGGTGTGCAGCACCACCTCGACCCGATCGATCGGGTAGGCATTGGCCCGCAACCACGTCTTGCGCTCCACCAGCAGCACGATCACCGGTGGCTGGGGCAATTGGCGCAGCTGGGCCACCAGGGCTTCGCCATGGTCGGCGGCGATCGAATCCACCAGCATCAGCAGGCAGCGCTCGGCGTGGCTGCCGATCAGATCAAGCACCTCCGCCGGGGTGACGCAGCTGCCGACCATGCGTTGTTCCCCGGAGGCCAGGGCGGCGCGGGTCATCAGGTGCGCCTCCAGCCAGGAGCCCGACGCTCCCACCAGGGTCCACTGGCGCAGATGGGCATTCACCGCTTCACTGCGGGCGCTGAACCCGGCGTCCTGGGGGTTGAAGCGGGCCAAGCAGCCTTGGGGGGCAGGGGCAGTTTGCACCAGCCTATGGGGCGGACCCAGGCCGCTGCTGGACGCCCGTCTTTGTTGCAGCGGCAGCTGACTCTTGGGCCCTGGCCGAGGGATGCAGGCAGGTTTGTCGGGCAGCAACTGCCCGGTACAGCCCAGGCTTGCTGCCGTTGTGGGGTGCTGCCCCTTGCTTCAGCTCGCCAGCGCCAGCTCGAACTCGCGGCGATCGGTGGGCAGGGCCCGCTCGAACACCTTGCAGAAGGTTTTCACCACCCGATCGCCGGAATCGATCGTTTCGAGGGGATCCTTGCGCAGGCGGTGGCGCAGGCAGCAGGCAACCACCCGGGCCACGTCGTCATCGGTGACTTCGGTGCGGTTCTCAAACGCCGCCAGGGCCCGGGCCGCCCGATTGGTGACGATGTCGCCGCGCAGGCCATCGACATCCAGGTCGCCACAGACCGCCGAGATGCGCACGCGCAGATCGGCGTCGATCTGCACCTGGCTCAGGCGTTTCTGGGCTGCCACCACCCGCGCCTGCAGGGCCTCCTGGGTGGCGGAGACGGCGCTGTTGAAGCCCTCGGGATCGTCGTCGAAGGCGGTGCGCTGATCCACCACCTGCACCCGCAGCTCCGGATCGCGCACGGTGCGCACCTCGACGCTCATGCCGAAGCGATCGAGCAGCTGGGGCCGCAGTTCGCCCTCTTCCGGGTTGCCGGAGCCGATCAGCACGAAGCGGGCCGGGTGGCGCACCGAGATGCCCTCGCGCTCCACCGTGTTCCAGCCGGACGCGGCCGAATCGAGCAGCACATCGACGAGGTGATCGTCGAGCAGGTTCACCTCATCGACGTACAGCAGGCCCCGGTTGGCCTTGGCCAGCAGGCCGGGCTCAAACGCCCGCACCCCCTCGCTGAGGGCCTTCTCGATGTCGATGGTGCCGCAGAGGCGGTCTTCGGTGGCGCCGAGGGGCAGGTCCACCATCGGCACCTGGCGTGCCTCGACGGGCAGGGTTTCGCCCCGATCGGCCCGCTCGCGCACCTCGCTGCTCTGCAGGTCGGGATCCTCCGGCGAGCTGTTGTACGGATCGCCCGCCACCACGTCGATCTCGGGCAGCAGATCGGCCAGGGCCCGGATCGTGGTGCTCTTGCCGGTGCCCCGGTCGCCCATGATCATCACGCCGCCGATGCGCGGATCGATCACATTGAGCAGCAGGGCCAGCTTCATCTCCTCCTGGCCGACGATGGCGGTGAAGGGGAAGACCCGGCGCTTTCTCGACGGACTCACGGGGCGGTGGACGGCGTGGATGGGGATTGTTTCACAGGCTCCGGGGCGGGGGCGATCGGCAGCAGCGATAGCACCTGGGGCGGGGTGGCATCGGCCGGATAGATCAGGCGCACCTGCAGCTGCCGTTTCTGGCCCGGCGCCAGGGTGACCGTGCCCAGGGCCGGGCCCATCTGGCCGGCCCGCAGCACCAGGTGGAAACCCTGGCGCCCCACGGCTTTGCCATCGCTGCCATCGAGGCCGCTCACTTCCACCGTGCCGCGGAACAGCACCGCCTTGCCCGGCACGGCGTTGAAGCGCAGGCCCCCCAGGGCCTGGTCGCTCTTGAGCGGCGATTCCAGGGCCAACTGCAGGCTCAGCGGGGCACCGGTGTCGTTGCGCAGGGGCAGGGCCAGGTCGTATTCGACGCCGTAGCTGCCGTGGGCCGCCCAGGCGGTGCCGGGGTAGGAGGCGCTCAGGGGGGGCGCCTGCACCTGGCCGGTGCCGAACGTGCCCCGTTCCAGCGAGGCGATCGGCCAGGAGATCGGCGCCCGGCTCATCGCCAGGCTGCTCTGGCCCGGGTCGCTGAGGCGCCCCCGCCAGGCGCTGCCCTGCTCGACGCCGCTGACCCGTGAATAGATCATCGGCCCAGGGCTGCCCTTGGGGCTTGGGGCATGCTCCTTCGGGCTGAGCTCGCCCTGCAGCAGCTGCGCCCAGACCGCCGCGGCCGGCGGTTGCTCGTTGGCGCCGAAGGCGGCCAGGGTGGCCAGGTCCAGCGGTGCGTCACTGTCGAGCCGCAGCTGCAGATTGCGGCCGTTGAGCAGGGGATCGAGGCCCCGCACCGGGATCGGCAGCACCAGCAGGGTGCTGAGCTGCCCCGGGGGCAGGAGCCATTCCTGGGGGAGCTGGGGGCTGCGTTCGCGCCGCAGCAGTTCGGTGGCCACCCGGCTGCCGGGGCCGGACCAGATCGGCGTGGCGCCCTGGCTGAGCAGCGTCGGCAGGGGCAGGAACGGGGCCGCCGGCTCCTTGCCGTCCACCGACTGGGACAGGGCCGTGGAGCCGGCCCGCAGGCGCAGCCGCACGGGTCGATCGCCGCGGGGGGCGGCCACCACCGCCAGCCAGAGGGTGGAATCGAGGCTCTCGGGCTTGCCGGCGTAGACGTGGTGGCTGAACAGCTCGAACGGGCCGTTCAGGGGGCTGTTGAGATGGGCGGAGGCCTGGGGCAGGGGCGTGCCGTTCCAGCCGCGGCTCGGGTCGAAGCCCGAGAACAGGATGCCGGGACGGACGATCAGCTCGGGGTTGTTGTCGTTGACCATCGGCACCCGGTCGAGGCCGCCGGGCAGGGGGACCACGCTCTGGCGGCGCAGCACGGTCTGGGGGGGCTGGGGCCTGGCCGCTGGGAGGGTGCCGTCCGGGGGCGCTGGGCTGAGGACCGGAGTCGGCTGCGGGTCCTGGGCCTGGGCCGATGAGGGCAGCGTGGTGCAGGCCGCCACCAGGATCAGCAGCAGCAGGGGCTGGAGGGGTTTCATCAGCGATCCACCAGGGCCTTGGCCACCGAGCCCGCCATGGCGCGGATCAGCTCGGCGGAGCGGGGATCGTTGAAGGGCCCCTTGACCATGAAGGCGGCCACGGCCCGCTGGCCGTTGGGCAGCTCGATCAGGGCGGCGTCGGCGTAGGCGATGCCGATGTCGCCGGTTTTGTTGTAAACCGTTACGCCGAAGGGCTGCAGTTCGCTGTCGGGGTCGGCGGCATCCTTGCCCAGACCCAGCAGCAGCCCCAGGGGGATCAGGGTGTTGGTGTGCGAGTGGGAGAGGATCTCGCGGTACAGATCACGGGCCCTGGGACTCAGCTTCTGGCCGGTGTCCACCAGGGCGATGGTCCGGGCCAGGTCGCGGGAGCTGGTGGTGTTGGTGCCATCGAGATCGGGCAGCCAGTTGTTCACCACCGTCGAGGTCAACCCCAGGCTCAGGAAGCGGGAATTGAGCGCTGTTTTACCTCCCAGGCGCTTGATCAGAAGATTGGTGGCGGTGTTGTCGCTCACCCGGATCATCTCGGTGGCGGCCTCGAAGAAGGGGAACTTGCTGCCCGCGGGCTTGGCCCCCATCCAGCCGGCCCCGCCCCCCATCACCTCCTTGGTCAGGGTCAGGGGTTCGTTCCAGCGCAGCTTGCCGCTGTCGAAGTTCTCCAGGGCAGCCAGCAGGATCGGCGATTTGATCGAGCTGGCGGCGGGCAGGGGGATGTCGGGCTGGAGCTGGGCATAGCGGCCGTCATCGAGCACCAGCAGGAACCCACTCGCCGTCAGCCCCTTCTGGGCCGCCGCCAGGGACTTCCAGGTCTGGCTGAGGGAGCTGAGCTCCCGTCTCGTTTCAAAGCGGCCCGAAGAGAGGCCGCCGCTGGGC
Organism: Synechococcaceae cyanobacterium; assembly: GCA_947378425.1. GTDB lineage: Bacteria > Cyanobacteriota > Cyanobacteriia > PCC-6307 > Cyanobiaceae > Cyanobium. The sequence continues at coordinate 10,505 of CANCJV010000011.1, read as the reverse complement.
GCCACCCGGGGCGAGGGATCCACCTTGGGAACCCCCACCGATCCCTGGGCCAGCCGTGGCGCCATGGTCTTGAGTCCCGTGCCGATGATCACCCCCAGGCCCACCCCCATCACGACAAGGCGCAGCAACAGCAGCAGGGGCTGAGCCCAGAGATTGTTGCGAGGACGGGAGGAACGGCCGGAGCTCACGGGGGTGGGCAGGGTCAAAATGATGCCCGACGCTAGTGGTCTTCGCCGCTTGCACAAGGGTGGCGGCTTGCCCAGCGCAACTGGCACACCATGCCGCGCAACAGGGCCACCTCCTGGGGGCGGATCTGGGCCCGCTGCAGCAGCCCGCGCAGCTTCGCCATGCGGGCATGGGCGGTGTGGGGATAGAGATAGCCCACCTCCAGCAGCAGGGCCTCCGCATCGGCCAGGGCCGCCTCCAGCAGGCCCCGTGGGCAGGGGTCGGCGTCGCTGTCTTGTGGTGGCGCTGTTGCCGCCGGGGTTCCCGCCAGCTGCCGGGTCACGGATACGGGCGGTTTGGCGCCCTCAGGGTTGCTGGTCAGGCCATGCAACTCGTGCAGCACCACGGCCACGGCATGGGAGAGGTTCAGGGAGGCATAGGCGGGGCCGGTGGCGATCTGCAGGATGCGGCCGGCCTGCAGCAGTTCGTCGTTGCTCAGGCCCCGGTCTTCGCGGCCGAAGACGAGGGCCGCCGGATGGGGGGTGGCTTCGCCGCCTGCAGGCGCCAGCAGCCAGCGGAGCGCCTCAGCGGGCGGGCTCGGCGCCAGCGGTTCCCCTTCGCCGCGGCCGCTGCTGGCCACCACGCGGCTGCAGTCAGCCAGGGCCGCCGCCAGGTCCGGATAGGTGCGCGCCTGCTCCAGCAGGGCCACGCCGTGCACGGCCATGCGGCGGGCCTCCTCGCCGAGGGGGTCGCAGCGCGGGGCCACCAGCCGCAGGCCTGTGATGCCGAAGTTGGCGCAGAGCCGGGCGACGCTGCCGACATTGAGGGGGCCGGCGGGCTCCACCAGCACCAGCTGGATGTTCAGTGGCGCCCTGCTCATGGTGGGCCGGCTCAAGGCCGTCGGTTCAGGTGGGAAGACTGTGCAGGAAGGCCAGCAGATCGGCCATCGCCTGGGGTTCGGGCTGGAAGCGGGGCATGGGCGGCGTGCGGCCGCTCACCACCTGCTGGATCAGCTGGCGGTCGTTCTTGCGATGGCTGACGCCGTGCAGATCGGGCCCCACCAGCCCCTGGGCCGCCAGCCCATGGCAGCCGGCGCAGTTGAGCCGGAACAGCCGGCCACCGTTGGCCGCCGACCCCACCAGGTCGAGCGTCGCCTGGGTGTACGGATCGCTGCGGCTGGCCCCGAGCAGCAGCAGGGCCAGCACCAGGCTGGCGCTGGCGGCCAGCAGGATCAGGGCCTTGACGAGGCGGCTCAGGGTCGGGGGCGCTGCGGCCGCTTCCAGTGGGGGGAGGGACTCTGTGGGGGTTGGCATCGGGGCGTTGGCGGAACCGGCCATCACGGATGGTGGCGAAGCGTCACGGTCTTGGCTCCCATCATGGAAGAATGCTGCCAAATCCACGCTCCTGGCAGTCCCGATGATCGAACCCCTGCTCTGCGGCATCGTGCTCGGTCTGATCCCCGTCACCCTGGTGGGCCTGTTCGTGGCGGCCTGGAACCAATACCGCCGTGGCAGCGCCCTGGGCGGCTGAGTCCCGGCCTGAAGCCGCCCACTGCCAGAACGCTGCACGTCAGTGCCACTGCCTGGGTTCTGTCCGGGTTCAAAGGGCAGCAGTTTCCAGCACGTAGGCCCCAGCCTCCTGGCTCTGGGCATCAGCCTCCAGCCAGGAGCTCCTAGGAATCAGCTTCCAGCAAGACCACGGTGCTGCCGCCGTAGCGGCGGCTGTCCCGCAGCCGCCAGCCGGCTGGAGGGGCGGGCAGCCGATCGCTGGGGCATTCCCACACCAAGGTGCCGCCGGCGGCGAGCCAGCCGCCCCGGGCCACGGCCGCGGCGATGGCGCTGTGCAGGTCGGCGGGCCAGGGTGGGTCGGCGTAGATCAGATCGAAGCCCTGGGCCGGATTTTTCGCGGTATCCCCGGCAGTGCCGGGCCCAGTGATGCCTCCGGGAGCTCCCTGCCTGGCTCCGCCCTGGCCCCTGGTCCCATCGCCCTTCAACCTGCCGTCTCTGGACGCCGCATCGCCGGGGAGGGGTCGAGCGAGCCAGGACAGCACCTCAGCCTGTACCACCTCAATCGACGGGGGCGGATCCTGGCGCCTCAGGCCGCCGGCCACCGCCGACAGATTGGCTCGGGCGACGGCGGCGATGCGGCGGTCCCGCTCAACGGCCACCACCTGGCGGGCCCCCCGCTGCAGGGCCTCGCAGGCCATCACGCCGCTGCCGCAGCAGAGGTCGAGCCAGCGACAACCCGGCAGCTCCGGCGCCAGCAGATTGAACACGGCCTGGCGCACCCGGGCCGCCGTGGGCCTGGCCAGCTCGCCGGGGGGGCTCTGCAGGCGGCGTCCACCGCTGAGTCGCAGGCTCACCGGCTGGCCACCCAGTCGAGCCAGCGGCGCAACATCGCCACGCCGATGGGGCCGGACTTCTCCGGATGGAACTGGCAAGCGGCGATCGTGTCCTGCCAGATGGCCGCCGTCACCGGCGTGCCGGCCCAGTCCACCCAGGCGGTGACGCTGTCCGGGTTGTCGGCGGCGGCGGCGTAGGAATGGACGAAATACACCCAGGCGTCGTGGTCCTCGGCGGCGAGCAGCGGACTGGCCACCCCGGGCAGCAGGGGGGCCCAGCCCATGTGGGGAATCGGATGGTGGGGCACTTTGGGCAGGGCCTTCACCCGGCCGGCCAGCAGGCCCAGACCGGGACTGGTGCCCTCATCGCTGCCCTCGAACAACAGCTGCAGCCCCAGGCAGATGCCGAGCAGGGGGCGACCGGCGGCGCAGGAGGCCCGGATCGCTTCCACCAGCTGGCCCTGATGCAGCCGCTCCATGGCGGGATCGAAGGAGCCCACCCCCGGCAGCACCAGGGCATCGCAGCCCTCCATGGCGGCGGCGCCGTGGATCGGGATGATCTCGGCCTCGAGGCGCTCAAAAGCCCGCTGCACCGAATGCAGATTGCCCATGCCGTAGTCGATCAGACCGATGCGGCTCATGGCTGCACGAAGGCCTGGGGAACCCGGGCGGCCGGCCGATCGAGGGCGGGGCTGGCGGGCAGATCCAGGCCGTTGAGGTGGTCGATGAACTGGTACAGGCGACCAACCCGTCGCTTGTCGAGGCGCAGGCGCAGACAGGGGACCATCAGGCCATTGTCGTCGACGCTTTCACCGGCCTGGATCGCTCCCTCAGCCAGCATGTCGGCGAAGTCATGGTTCAACCGGGGCAGCAGCTCCCGCGGGATCGGCGCATTCAGCAGCAGCTCGGTGCGGTCTTCGCCGGGGCGGGCACTGTGGAACACCCGGTAGAAGCGGCTGATGCGGGCCACCGCTTCCTCGGCGCAGCTGGCCTCGACGATCAGATCGACGTCCTCCGGCGAGATCAGCTGCCGTTCGGCCAGCACCTGGTGGATGCTCTGCTTCCACTGGCACCAGAAATCGTCGCCGGCGGGTGCCAGCAGCACCAAGGGGATGGGTGGGGTGCGACCGGTCTGGATCAGGGTCAGGCACTCGAACAGTTCATCGAGGGTGCCGAAGCCACCGGGCATCACCAGCAGGGCATCGCTCTCGCGCAGGAAGAAGAGCTTGCGGGTGAAGAAGTAGCGGAAGAACAGCAGCCGGCCTTCACAGGCACTGACAAAGCGATTGGCGTGCTGCTCGAAGGGCAGATCGACATTGAGGCCGATGCTGTGGTCACAGCCGGCGCCGCTGTTGGCTCCCTCCATCACGCCACCACCGGCGCCGGTCATCACTTCGAAGCCGGCCTGCACCGCGAGGCGGGCCACCTGCTCCGCCAGCACGTAACAGGGATCCTGGATCTGGGTGCGGGCCGAGCCGAAGACGGTGATCTTGCGGGCCGCCCGACGCGGCCGGAACACCTCCAGGGCCTCACTGATGTCGGCCAGGCAGCCGCTCACCAATCGCCAGGCATCGGCTTCATTCTCATCGCGCGCCACCTCCAGCAGGGAGATGACGGCATGCTCGATGAAGCGCCGCTGCGGATGGCCTTCCAGCTGGGAGGCCAGGGCCTGGAGGGGGCTGCGGGGGCTGGCGGCGGCGGGAGGAACGGGGCTCAGAGGTGTTTGGAAATGGTGCCGGAGAGGGTGGTCTTGGGCACGGCACCGACGACGGTGTCGACCTTCTCGCCGCCCTTGAACAGCATCAGGGTGGGGATGCTGCGGATGCCGTACTGGCTGGCGACGTTGGGGTTTTCGTCGGTGTTGAGTTTGAAGACCTTGATCTTGCCCTCGAACTCCTTGGCGATCTCGTCGACGATCGGAGCCACCATGCGGCAGGGGCCGCACCAGGGGGCCCAGAAGTCCACCAGCACGGGCACCTCGCTTTTCAGAACGTCCTGCTCGAAAGAAGCGTCGGAGACGGCGGCAGCGCTGGACATCCTTTCGTGGGGTTCGGGTCTGGGGAATCTAGCAACGCCGTTCCGGTGCTACCAACCGGAGGGGCAATGGTGTTGCAGGCCTTAAGGCGAGGTGATCGCAAAGACAAAAAGCCCGGACGCGCCGGGCCGGGGGGTGTGAGGAGTGTGCGAGCCGGAGCCCCCACATCTGTAGGCTACCTCCATCTCGCCCTGAGGCGGTCTCGTCCTGAGGTGAGACTCGGGTGGGGTCTCCTTACTTGCCCATGCCCAGTTGCTGGGCTTTCTGGTACACCTTGCCCTCGGTGAGCAGGGACGGGGCGACCACCACTTCCACCTGTTGCATCTCCTTGATCGTGCGGGCGCCGAGGGTGCCCATGGAGGTGCGGATGCAGCCCAGCAGGTTCTGGGTGCCGTCGTCGAGGCCGGCGGGCCCGCGCAGGATCTTCTCGAGGCTGCCGGTGGTGCCCACCTTGATGCGGGTGCCGCGGGGCAGCACCGGGCTGGGGGTGGCCATGCCCCAGTGGAAACCGCGGCCGGGGGCCTCGCTGGCCCGGGCGATCGGTGAGCCGATCATCACCGCGTCGGCCCCGCAGGCCAGGCACTTGCAGATGTCACCGCCGGTGACGATGCCGCCGTCGGCCACGATCGGCACGTAGCGGCCGCTCTCGCGCTCGTAGTCATCGCGGGCGGCGGCGCAGTCGGCCACGGCCGTGGCCTGGGGAATGCCGATGCCGAGCACGCCGCGGGAGGTGCAGGCGGCGCCGGGGCCGATGCCCACCATCACGCCGGCGGCCCCGGCCCGCATCAGCTGCAGGGCCACCTCGTAGGTGACACAGTTGCCGAGCACGACCGGCACCCCCATCTCGCGGCAGAGGACCTCGAGATCGAGGGTGTCCTGGCCTTCAGGGCCGATGTGTTCGGTGGAGACCACGGTGGCCTGCACGAAGAACAGATCGGCGCCGGCCTCGGCGATCGCCTTGCCGAAGCGCAGGGCCGCCACCGGGGTGGCACTGACGGCGGCGATGCCTCCCTGTTGCTTGATCTCGGCAATCCGCTGGCGGATCAGGTCTTCGCGCACCGGCTGGCTGTAGAGCTCCTGCATCAGCGGCACGAATTCTTCCTTGCCGACGGCGGCGATCCGGTCCAGCACCGGATTGGGATCGTCGTAGCGGCACTGGACCCCCTCCAGGTTCAGCACCCCCAGGGCACCCAGCTTGCCTAGGGCGACGCACATGTCGACATCGACGACGCCATCCATGGCGCTGGCGATGATCGGAATCTCGCGGCGGATGCCGGCAAGGGTCCAGCTGCTGTCCGTCACCGCCGGATCGACGGTGCGACCGCCGGGGACCAGGGCAATCTCATCGATGCCGTAGGCGCGGCGGACGGTTCGGGAACGACCGAGCTGAAGGTTCACCGGAGGCAGGACGCACTCGAGCCAAACTATCAACCGGGCCGCAGCAGAGCAGGTGGCGGCGCTGCTGCGGCCCGGTTGGACTGCGCTTCCCTCAGTCCTGACCGAGGAAGGCCTGCCAGTGCTGTTTCCAGCTGGCCAGCACCTGCTCGCGCTCCTGGGTTCGCACCATCCTGGTGAGGCCGAAGTGCACCAGGGCGATCAGGCCGGTCAGCTCCAGCAGCCCCGACACCACGGGGATGCGATCGATGCTGCCGACCACGGTGGCGTAGAGCCGCAGGGCCAGGATCGCAGCGATCAGGAGTGCCACACCCTTGAGGGGCCCCCGGATCCGCTGCCATTGCCTGTTGAGCTCGCCGGAGCTGAACCAGGCATTGAGTTTGCCCACCAGCAGCTCCCATTCCCCCCCCTCGCCGGCGATCCCGGCGCCCGTCTCCAGGGGCGGCACCGCGATCGTGGTGGCGATGCCGGGGGGGGCGACCAGGGGTTCGACTGGGACCTGGGGCTCAACAGGCGGTAGGGATTCGGCGGGGGGGGCTGCGGCCTGGCTGACGGCTGGCGCCGTTGCCGCTCCGGTGGAGGCCGTTCCCCAGGGAGGGGTCGGCGCTGGCGTGGACCATGGGGCCTTCGCCTCGGGCGCCGCCTGCGGCTGAACGTCGCTGTCCAGGGGCTCTGTCATGTCCTGGGGCGCGGCCTCGGCAGCGCTCAGAGAACCGTCCAGGGAGGCGCTGGGCGTGGCTTCAGCCGGGGCCTGCTGCCAGGAGCCTTCAGCACTGGATCCATCGGCAGTCCAGGGGGCTTCGCCCTCGCTGTTGTCGCCAGCCCCTTCACCATCGCCACGGGCGGCGACGTCGACAGCAGCGGTGGCGTCGACAGCAGCGTTCTCGCCGGGGGCGGGATCCGGTGAAAGGGGGGTCTCGGCCATGGGAACGGGTTGGGCTGGGCGGAGCTTACGGCCGTTTTGCCGGCAGCGTCCCGCCCGCGCCGACAGCGCTTCAGGCCTCCAGGGAGATCAGGCCGGGCCGTTGGGACAGGGGTTGCAGCGGCAGCCGCAGCGGGAAACGACCATCGATCAGGCGCTCCACCAGCTCGGCGGCCATCGCCGCCGCCAGCCGCGGGCTGTGGGCCGGCGCCGCCGGGATCAGACGGCCGTCCACCTGGATCGATCCCGCCTTGAGGGCGCTGTAGGGAACCCCGCCGAAGCTGGGCTTGATCCGCCTGGGGATCGCGATGTCGAGCACCGGGGCCTCCAGTTCCTCATCGCTGGCGGCGGCCTGGCGGGCGATGGTGCCGTTGAGCAAAGGGACAGGCGCGGCGATCGCCACCAGCAGAGCACTGCCATGGCCCTCGAAGTAGGCCGCCCGCAGCCAGCGGGGGTCGAGGTCCTGCAGATCCACGCTCACCGCCGCCACAGCTCCCGGGGAGCGGGCATGGCCGCTGGCCAGGCGCCTCGGCTGGGGTTGGTGGGAGCTGCCGCTGCCGACCACCCAGCCGATGGCCCCGCCCACCAACACCGGCGAACCGGGCCCCAGCAGGCTCAGGCCTGGCATCACCAGGCCGATGCTGTCGGCGCCACCGCAGGTGTAGAGGGCATTGGCCCAGGGGCCCAGCAGGGGGCCATAGGGGCTGCGGAGCAGGCCTTCGGCGCTGCTCACCGCCACCAGGCCGTTTTCGCCGATGGCCCGGTGCAGCAGCAGGCGGCCCATGCCGATCTGCTCCCGGCTGATGCGGGTGTTGAGTTCGCGGCGGGGCTGCAGCGGCGTGACCTCACCGACGGCGCTCACCTCGACGCTCTCCCCGGCCAGCAGGGCGGCCAGCACCTGGGCGCCGCCGTGCCGCTGGCCATCGGAGCGAGCCCCGGCGATCGGCAGCACCAGATCGCTGCCGGCGCCGCCGGCCAGGCCGGCCACGCCGTCGAGCTGGGGATCCCGCAGCCGGATCGGCGGGTCGGTGGCGCCCAGGCTGAGATGCAGGCTGGCCTGATCGCTGAACTCGGCGTTGGCCGCCACCACCACATCGGTCTGCCCATAGGCCTGGCTGAGGCCCTGCTGCCGCACCAGCTGCTGAAAATCGGCGGCGACCCGCACCCGCAAGCAGCCCTGCCGCTGCCGCTGTCGCAGCTCCGCCTCGCTGCGCGGGGCCAGTGAGGCGCCCGTATCCCCCCTCATTGGATCCATCCTGCGGCCGATCGAGCCGGTTGTAGGGGCCTTCGGTAGACTGCACCCTGCTTCAGGCGGTCATGCATGGCGGATCCCACCGGACCCACCGGCTCTTCGGACGAACCAAAAGGACCCGGTGAATCCGACGGACGGATCATCCAGACAGACCTCCGTAACGAGATGTCGCGCTCCTACCTGGAGTATGCGATGAGCGTGATCGTGGGTCGGGCCCTGCCCGATGCCCGCGATGGCCTCAAGCCGGTGCATCGGCGCATCCTCTACGCGATGTACGAACTGGGCCTCACCAGCGACAGGCCCTACCGCAAGTGCGCCCGTGTGGTCGGTGAGGTGCTGGGTAAGTACCACCCCCATGGCGACACGGCGGTCTACGACGCCCTGGTGCGCATGGCCCAGGACTTCTCGATGCGCATGCCCTTGGTCGATGGCCACGGCAACTTCGGCTCGGTCGACAACGATCCACCGGCGGCGATGCGCTACACCGAATCGCGCCTGCAGGCCCTGACCACCGACAGCCTGCTGGAGGACATCGAGAGCGAAACGGTCGATTTCATCGACAACTTCGATGGATCCCAGCAGGAGCCCACCGTGATGCCGGCGCGGATTCCGCAGCTGCTGCTCAACGGCTCCACCGGCATCGCCGTGGGGATGGCCACCAACATTCCCCCCCACAACCTCACCGAGCTGATCGATGGCCTGCTGGCCCTGATTGCCGACCCCGAGCTCGACGATCGGCTGCTGACCGCGATCATTCCAGGGCCCGACTTCCCCACCGGCGGCCAGATCCTCGGTCGGCGCGGCATCCGCGAGATGTATGCCACCGGCCGCGGCTCGGTGACGATGCGGGGCGTCGCCAACATCGAGACGGTCGAGGCCAAGGGACGCCCCGATCGCGATGCGGTGATCATCACCGAACTCCCCTATCAGACCAACAAGGCGGCGCTGATCGAGCGCATCGCCGACATGGTCAACGACAAGAAGCTCGATGGCATCGCCGACATCCGCGATGAGAGTGATCGCGATGGCATGCGCATCGTCATCGAACTGCGCCGGGACGCCTACCCCCAGGTGGTGCTCAACAACCTGTTCAAGCTCACGCCCCTGCAGAGCAATTTCAGCGCCTACATGCTGGCCTTGGTGAATGGTGAGCCGATCGTGCTCACCCTGCGCCGCATGCTGGAGGTGTTTCTCGACTTCCGGGTCGAGACGATCGAGCGCCGCACCCGCTATCTGCTGCGCAAGGCTGAAGAGCGCGATCACATCCTGCTGGGTCTGCTGATCGCCCTCGACAATCTCGACGCGATCATTGTGCTGATCCGGGCTGCCGCCGATACGGCCACGGCCCGGCGGGGGCTGGTGGAGCAGTTCGGCCTCAGCGACCTTCAGGCCGATGCCATCCTGCAGATGCAGCTGCGGCGGCTCACGGCCCTGGAGGCCGACAAGATCCGCCTCGAGCACGAGGATCTGCTGGCCAAGATCACCGACTACAAAGACATCCTGGCTCACCGTGAACGGGTGTTTGCCCTGATCGTCGAGGAGCTGCAGGCGATCCGCAGCCGCTACGACTCGCCGCGTCGCACCGAGATCCTCGACCTTGAAGGGGGCCTTGAGGACATCGATCTGATCGCCAATGAGCGCTCGGTGGTGATGCTCACCGAGACCGGCTATCTCAAGCGCATGCCGGTCAGTGAGTTCGAGGCCACCAGCCGCGGCACCCGCGGCAAGGCCGGCACCAAGAGCCAGGGCGAGGAGGCGGTGAAGCTGTTCATCAGCTGCAACGATCACGATGCCCTGCTGCTCTTCTCCGATCGCGGCGTGGTCTATTCCCTGCCGGCCTATCGGGTGCCGATGTGCAGCCGCGCCGCCAAGGGCACGCCGATCGTGCAGTTGCTGCCGATTCCCAGGGAGGAGGCGCTCACCTCCCTGTTGTCGGTGAGCGCCTTTGAAGACGACGTGCAGCTGGTGATGCTCACCAGTGGCGGCTATGTGAAGCGCACGCGCCTGTCCGCCTTCAGCAACATCCGCTCCAACGGTCTGATCGCCATCTCCTTGGAAGATGGCGACGATCTGCGCTGGGTACGGCTCGCCCTGCCCGGCGACAGTGTGCTGATCGGCTCGCTCAAGGGCATGACGATCCACTTCCGCCTCAGCGATGAAGAGTTGCGGCCCCTGGGACGCACGGCCCGCGGGGTTCGTGCCATGAACCTGCGCGAAGCGGACCGGCTGGTCAGCATGGACGTGTTGCCGGCGGAGCTGGCCGATCGCGTCGCCAGTTCCGAGCACGCCGACGACGAGGGCGACGCCGGCGAGGGGGCTGAGGAGATCCTCGCCGCCAGCGAGGGCCCCTGGGTGCTGGGGGCCCGTGCCAGTGGCCTGGGCAAGCGGGTGCCGG